>JBFRWN010000016.1:0-73926 GCA_051439605.1 Synechococcus sp. | reverse complement strand
TCGACCAAGCAGGGGTACAGATTGGGTTTGAAGCAACGGAAACAGCTGTTGCCATTTTGCGGGGGGAACAGCGGGGTTATCAACTCTTTCCAGTAGCGCACCGCTTGCTCACCCAAAGCGATCGCGAGGCAGTCGAGCAGTTGTTAAGTGAGGCCCAAAGCATTGAAGGTCCGTAACCACCCCCATTAAGTGATGGTGGAAAGCGATTGGCCGCAGGCAGCTAAGGTTTAAACGTCTCAAACTAAGGTTGGTATTGGGGTAAAGCATGAGCAATCATCTCGCGATCGCCACGGTAACAGCCGTCTTACAAAAGAAACTACAAGCTGCAGTACAGAGGGATGTGGATGGTGCCAGAGTGACGGCGTCACGCCCGAATTCGGTGGAAAGCGGTGTCTTGGAGATCGGGGTTAACCTCTATCTCTACCAAGTGGTCCCCAATCATGTCTGGCACACCACCGCCGAGCTGCACGGTCGCCAGCGCAAGGGCAAAATGGCGAAAAAATCGCGCACCGGTCTCGACTTGCACTACATGCTCAGCTTCTACGGCAACGAAGGGGAGCACGAACCGCAGCGGTTACTGGGCAGTGCGATCCGCACCCTTTCGGATCTAACCACCCTCGACCGCGAAGCCATTCAGGAAGCGATTACCGATAGCACCTTTGCCTATTTGGCAGACTCCGATCTGGCCCATCAGGTGGAAGAAATTGCCATCAGTCCGCTGGACCTATCGCTGGACGATTTGTCCAAAGTTTGGTCGGTGTTTTTCCAAACCCCCTACGCACTGTCGGTGGCCTACAAGGCTTCGGTGGCGATCGTGGATGGAGAGGATACGGCCAAACGGGCTTTACCGGTGCGCGAGCTACCGATATTTTCTGCAGTGCCCTATCGAGGGCAGCCAGAGGTGGATGAAGTCGTGTCGCAGGCGGGTCGATTTGTTCCTATCCTGGCCAACAGCACCCTATCCGTTGTAGGCAAGAAATTGCAGGGGCCGCAGACTGCCGTGCGCATCGGAGAGTTGGAAACCGATCCCACTGCAACACAACCTGGGCAGTTGACGATTTCGCTGGCTAACCTGGACCCCAATCGCCTACGTGCTGGCGTGCAAAACTTGAGGGTAATCCATCGCTCTGCAAAACATGGGGATAGTGCTGGCAGAGAGAGCGCGAGCGGGAGATTGGTGGAATCAAACGTGATGCCCTTCGTGTTGTGCCCGCAAATTACCAACCTGCAGCTAGAGAACGTCATGGATCGCGGGGATGGACTGCGGGATGGGGAGCTCGCGCTGCACCTCGACCTGCCCCTCGACCCCCAGCAGGCGGTGGTGTTGGCCCTGAATGAATGGTCGATCCAGCACGCAGTTGCTTACCAATTCGAAGCTAAATCGCGCACTACCTCCACCCGTACGGTGGAATTTACCCTGCGGGATGTTAAAGCTGGGTCCTATTTAGTGAGGCTGCAGGTGGATGGGGCGAGTTCCCCCCTCAGGGTAGATAGCGATCGCGACAGCCCGACGTTTCAGTGGTATATCGCTCCCAAATTCACCCTCTAGCTACCTATTTCAGAACGATCGCTTTCGTAATGGTGCCCATCATGTCATCTTCCGATTGGCCGACGGCTAACCAGCAATACCTCTCGGCGGCGATCTCCCGAGTGCGCCAAGCTCTCAACCATCAAATCGATCTGTTGGAAGGGAAAGAGGCCGTTCGCCTCGAACTTCCAGCACTAGAGCCATCGCAGCTCTCTCCGTCCTCTGCGCTGGAGCAACTTTGCCAAACGTTTAACCTGTCACCCTTCGAACGGGATGTGCTGCTGTTGTCTGCCGGCATGGAGTTTGAGGGAGATTGGGAGCAACTGCTGGCGGCAGCTCAGGGGAATGCCCAGCGGACATATCCTACGGCTCAGTTGGCCTTAGCGGTTTTACCGGGCGCAAATTGGGGGGCATTGCTGCCGACTGCGCCGCTGCGTCGCTGGAAATTGATTGAAGTGGGGGCGGGTAATTCTCTTGCTGGCAGCATATTGAGAATTGACGAGCGGGTCTTGAATGCGCTGTTGGGGTTGCAACCGTTGGACGATCGCCTGCAGCAGTTGGGTTTACCGTTATTGCAGGAAAACACCTTGGTCCCATCCCACCGGCAACTAGCCGAGCAGATGGCCAACACGTGGCTGCAGGCATCTAAAAGCGATCGCGTGTTACCGGCACTGCAGCTTTGCGGTAGCGATGTGGAGAGCAAGCGGGGGATTGCTGCTGCAGCTTGCCGAGATCTTGGATTAATCCTGTATGCCATCTCGGCAGAATCTCTCCCGACGGATAGCGCGCAGCTGCATCTGATTCGCTGCCTGTGCGAGCGGGAATGGCATTTGTGCAAGCGGGTGTTGCTGCTGGATTGCGATTGGGTGGAGGTTCGGGAGGACGATCGCAATCGGGCGATCGCTCAATTATTGGAGGCCATCTCTACTCCATCCATCTCCACCAGTCAGGTGCGTCGCCCCCATCGACTGCTCCCCAGCGTGACCTTTGACGTCAACTCTCCGACCACTAGCGAGCAGCGTCAGGTGTGGCAGGGGGCCTTGGGAGAACTGTCGGTCAACCTTAATGGCCATATCGAGACGTTGGTTTCCCATTTCAACCTGAGTGCATCGTCGATTCAGTCGGCCTATTTCAAAGTGGGTGGGTGGCAGCAGGGTGAGGATTCGAAACTGGAAGAAACTGATTTGTCGGTGTCGCAGTTTTCGCAGCGATTGTGGACGGTTTGCCGGGAACAGGCCCGACCGCGACTGGATGAATTGGCTCAACGGATTGACTCATCGGCGGATTGGAAGGATTTGGTGCTGCCGGAAAAGGAGCGCGGGGTGTTGCGGGATATGGCTACCCACGTGCGGCAGCGATCGCAGGTGTACGAACGCTGGGGGTTCGGTAGCAAGAGCGGGCGAGGATTGGGGATCTCTGCTTTATTTGCGGGGGGGAGCGGTACAGGGAAAACGCTGGCAGCGGAGGTGTTGGGTCATCACCTCAATTTGGATGTGTATCGCATCGATTTGAGTTCGGTGGTGAGTAAGTATATTGGCGAGACGGAGAAAAACCTGCGGCGGGTGTTCGATGCGGCAGAAGGGGGCGGTGTCATCCTGTTATTTGACGAAGCGGACTCCCTATTTGGCAAGCGCACGGAGGTGAAGGACAGTCACGATCGCCATGCCAATATCGAGGTCAGCTACCTGTTACAGCGCATGGAAGCCTATCGCGGGTTGGCAATTTTAACGACCAATATTAAAAGCGCGATCGATCGGGCATTCTTGCGACGAATTCGCTTCGTGGTGCAATTTCCCTTTCCGGACGCGACTCAGCGCGAGGCCATTTGGCAGCGGATGTTTCCCCCTCGGACTCCGACGGAAGGGCTGGATTGCAAGAAATTAGCCAAGTTGCACGTGGCGGGGGGCAATATTCGCAATATTGCACTCAATGCGGCCTTTATTGCGGCGGATGATGGAGAACCGGTACAGATGAAGCATCTGTTACAGGCGGCAAAGAGCGAGTACGTGAAGTTAGAGCAATCGCTGACAGATATTGAGGTGCGGGGGTGGGTTTAGGAGATACGTTTTGCAATGTTGCGGGTGAATGGCATTTGGGCGATCGTAAAGTTGCTGGATAAGGATATTTATATTTTGTCAAGATTCGACGTTTGGATAGCTTCAGCTCAGCATTAGAAGTGAGATGATATTTCATAACCCAACGTGCTATGGCTGGGAGACTTGCCATGTCTTCTCGACAGTATCTGCAGGCGAATGACACCAAACAGTCAGCGGCTATCTCGGCTCAAACCTCCTTGGCATCGAGGCCCTTTGCCCCTCAGTCCCAGCCTGAATCTATTGCCGAACCGAAGCAAACGCTAGAGGAGAAATTGGCAAAGATAGAGCGAGGAGGACGCTCGGGGTATAGCTTGTCCAAGATGGCAATCGACTCCGGTGACGCTATCCCCCCTCAATCCATTCAGATGAAAATGGGGATCGGCGACCCTGGGGCTCGGTACAAGCTGGAAGCAGACCGACTTGCAGATCGGGGGGAGAGTCGGTTGTATGTCCCAGTATCTAAACCGACTGCGATGGAGACATCCGTGCAGCGGGCAGATTTGAAGGCAAACACTGATGACTTGAGGATGAAGATAGAGTCGACTCCGATTCAACGGGCGGATTTGGCGGATCGGGGCGATGGTTTCATGGCGAAACCTCGCGTTCACCAAGAGCTTGGATCGGAGACTGTAGCTGCCGAGCATGATGTGGAACATTCGGCGTTAGGGGAGTGGGGAACTTCTAAGGCATTTTTTGAGCCAGCAGCAGGGCCGGAGTCTGCCCATATAGAGATCGATCGACCGATCGACATGCAAGCGCTTGGCATCAGCCCCAAGTTAACCCTTGGCAAGCCGGGCGATCGCTACGAGCAAGAAGCGGATCGCGTAGCTGCGGAAGTTGTGAAAACGATCCATGCACCTGCCCCCACCTCACCCCTACAGCAATACCCTGAGACTACGGGAAACAACTCCCAACAGGATATTGCCGAGCAGTCCGAACGAGTGCAGCGACAAACTGTTCCATTGCCGTTTGCATTGTGGAGAAAAAACGACAGTTCAGTGCCAGCCCATAGGGGCGCCAACTGCGGAAGTGAAGCGATTCTTGCCAAGTTAGATTTGGCAACCCTGCAACGGAATGCCGAGTCGCACAAGCATGTTTGGCGTCAAACCATTCGAGGCCAGGGGGGGGTAGGGGGTGAGAGGCTGAATCCTGAGTTCGAGACAACGTTAAACAGAGCGAAGCAGGGCGGACAACTTTTAGACAGAAAGTTCCGGTCGAAGATAGAAGGGGCGATGGGGGCTGATTTTAGCAGGGTTAAAGTCCATACAGACAGTACGTCTGACCAATTAAATCGGGCAGTGCAGGCCAAAGCATTTACCACAGGGCAGGATGTCTTTTTTAGAAAAGGGGAATACGAGCCCGGAACTAAGAGCGGTCAGACCTTGCTCGCCCACGAGTTAACTCATGTGATGCAACAGAACAGCAACTCGCTGAACCGACAAGGCGATCGACTGTTGCAGAGAAAAATAATGGACGTATTAAAATCACCAAGGAAAGGGGGAGGTGAATTAACTCGAGAAGAGGCACTACAGGAACTACTTGATGAAAATGTCGATCTGCCAACGGCAAATCTGCTGGTCAATTACTATATCAAGTCTGATAAGGAAATTTCTATTTATGACTTGGTTGATGCTGCAAAAGAAGATGCTCAGACATTGGATCGGAAGGAAGTTCAAGAGTTGTTAAATGAAGAAGAAATCCCTTCTGAAATAACGCATACGATACTTGAATTTTTGTATAATTCCAAAACCGAAAGAGGTCTATCAGAGCTGGTTCGCGAAATTAGAATAGTGTCTGAGGATTTATTAGGCACAAAACCTATTATTTATGACGAATCTGCAATAAGGTTGGATGAAGAAGCAATAGTAAAGAAATTATCCGAGAATGGTATTAGCGAATCGACTATAGATAATGTTCTGGAAGAATATATTGGGACCCACAAAGTAGCTAGTATTTATGAGCTACTAACGGCTGCTCAAAAGCAAGAAGCGTTCCTAAAAGAGCCTGAAGAAAATGAAGAATCATCACAGAGTATAGAAGTGTCGGAACAAAGAGCGGCAGAACCAAAACCTGTGACAAAAATTGATACTGAGATGCTCAGTAAAGATCCTAAATTTGCTGAGTCCCTACATGTTGCAATGAAAGCCAAAAAAAATGGAAATATTGACAAGACACAAAATATTCCCAAGCGGCCTTCTGTATGGAAGAACAAGAATATTTGGGAGCAGTTTGTACTTTCAATTCGGGCTAAGAAGACAGTAGACAAACTTCTTGAAGACCCCAGCCATTTAAAAGTTTTACAAACGATGTACCAACAAGGGAAAATAGAGAAAGATGAAAATATGCAGCCAAAGAAGGAAAAAGAACAAAAGAAACCCGGAAAATTCAGGCGTGTACTTCTGTTCTTTGGCAATCTTCTAAAGAAGATGTTTGTCGATCCGATTAAGTACTGGACATACGATCTTTTCAAAAAAGGTCAGGGAATCAGAAAAGATCTCTCTACTGTGAAGAAGCTCATTAAAAGTGCGTGGACATATAAAAGTGCTAGAGATGTCGTTCGAGCTCTAAAGACGGTTGTTGGAATAGTGGGCAAGATAGCTGGCTCACTGGCACTATTAACAGGACTGATTGGCCTCATCCCCGGCGCACAACCAATCTTAGCGTTTACTGCTGTTGCTGGGAGTGTGGCAATGTGGGCAGCTCTAATCAATGGAAGCATCTCTGCAATTGAAACAGTTATTGATGCTGCAAAGGCAGCCTACGAAAAGATTACAGAGGGCGAAGTAAGCCCAGACAGGATGCAAAGTTTAAAAGTGTCTGCCCTGGGTGTGGTTCAGGGGGGTATTGCTTTTGCAACCTTTGGGCTATATCAATACTTCGCAGGTTTAGCGCCCGGTTACGCAAACGATCCAGCATCGAGAATGGAGGCAGCGTTTGATTTCGATCTAGCAAAACAATCAGTGGAAAAAGGTTTACTTGCTACTGCAGAGCGAGAAACCAGAGTTCTTGCCGTAAGTCCTGGTGGGGCTAAAGTTAAAGAAAAGATCGATCAAAAAGCTTTGGAGAAAAAACTCGCACCGCTGAAAGAGAAACTTCAGAAGATATCTAAGGAATCAGAAGAGGATAGTACAAAACTTAAGACCGAGATAGACCAACAACATCAAAAGTCAGAGCAAGTTTCTTCCATTAATCTAGAAAAAGTCGAAGATGCGATTGTAGATGAATATGGGGATCGAGTCAAGGATGAGAATAAAGTAGTGGAAAAGGATGTCGAAATTAGACCACAAGAAAACGAAGCAAAAGAATTAGTTGCTGATGTGAAGAAGCGTAGAGATGCAGTTGAAGAGGATGTCCTACACCTATTGGTCGATGATATCAAAAAGTAGGCAAACTGATGAAAACCAGTATTGTTAATCCCTATCTGAGTATTGGCCTGATTTCGGGCCTTGTTGCTGGCTGGCTAACCATACTCTTTGGAGGGGAGAGCAATATACCGTCATTATCTAAAAATATTGGCTTTGCCTTTCAGTCAATGTCTGTCATAATTCCAATTGTTAGCATTGGGTTTCAAGTATTTATTTCCTTAAGGATGCCGATTGAAGAGCCCTCCGAACCAGTCTCGCAAGTCATAACCCCATTTGTTCGCGGTTGTATTTCTTATGTCGGTGCATTAGCCTTATTTTTGGTTGCCACACTCATTATTTCAATGGTTATCGCTAAAGCTGACGGTGGAGAACTAAGAGATGCCATCTACCAAACCATTAATTGGAATATTTGCTTGATTGGCTTAGCTGTCACTGTTGTAAGTTTTTATATCCCGAAAATGAGAAAATGGACCCATAAACCTCAATAGGTTATGAACGCACAGTCTTACCAACTCGATAACCCACTGTCATTTCATTGTCCTGCAGAAACGCAGATTGATGTGCGAGCTGTTGAACTACAGCTCAAAATCCAAGCCGAAAGTGTTCGAGATTGTCGACTTCATCTCCACGTTGACTGGCTATCATACTGCCAAATTGATTCCCAAGCCTTATTCGGATTGAAGCCAGAATTTAAAGGTAGGCTAGCCAAAGGAAAATTTAGACCGGAGTTGCCAGTTCAGCTCATTGTTGCTCTAAGTCCAGATTATTTCTCGATATTTGATGCTTGTGTAGCCAGAGCAGTGTCAGTTGCTGAGTATCTATTCGAGTTGTATCGAACACAGCCGAGCGGAACGATTTTTGATGCAGAGAATTGGTATGCACTATCGGTAAAACAGAAACAGCATAATAGGACAATCGGTTTTCGTACTTTTTGGGACTATCTCGATATTTCACAAATCAGTTCTGAAAATTTCGAGCTAGATAATGATTTTGCCATCGATGCCGTTGTTAAATTCTTTCAAGATTCTGCCTCAGCTAGATTGGTTTCCGATCTGCCGACTGGAGCAAACAAAGCAAAACTTACAAAAGCTCTGAATAGAACGGTTGAAAATTTACTGAAATATAGCCCTAATGATAACAATGGAGACGAAGGAGTATTCGATCCGATTGCAGAGACATTTGGGTTATTGGGAGAGCTTATTCCTAATGACGCCACTGAGGTCATCAGACAAGCAACGATCGGCAATCGGGATCTCTCCGAATTACTGCAAAGCTTAGACTTGACTGAAGCAATCTCCGATCAACCTCAATCAGGATCTGAGAGATTAATCTTAGCAAAAGCGATTGCCTTTTTTAAAGAAGACGACTGGGAATTTGAAGAAATCCCAGGTAAGTCAATCCTGAGAATGCTATACCAAGGGCAGCACGATCGATTGCTCTGTTTTGCGGAAGCCAAAGAAGATTTGCAACAGTTTATTTTCTATTCCACAAGCTCTGTTAAAGTTCCCAGCAATAATCGCTCTGCTGCCTGCGAACTGATGATGAAAATCAATAATCATTTAACGGTTGGTAATCTTGAACTCGATTTCCAAGATGGGGAAATTCGTTTTCGAACCAGTATTGATGTTGAAGGAAGTCGGCTAGATACAGCTTTAGTGAAAAATATTGCTTACACAAATGTTTTAACAATGGACAAATTTATTCCGAGCTTGTTGACTGTCGCGAATGGAAGTGAATCAGTCAATCGTGCTTTATCAATATTATTTCCTAGCGTTTGTATAGACCCTTAATCTATCGAGGCGAAACTAGAAATATTACTGAAAAAAGAAATGAGTTTCATAGTTAATTTGCAAGTAAAGGAAGACTTAGACAACGACATTCTAGCAAGAGATCGGTTCTCCTTACTGCAAATAATGTTACTATGAATAATATTTTTTATGGATCTATCTCTAGAGGAGTCCTCGATATCTAATAAACAATAAAATCGCAGCCCACGACCCCAGCGCAACTTTAATGGCAACCGACATATAGCGGTTTCTGCATGCATGAAGTACACCTGATCCCTGGCAAGACAAAAGTTGTAGATGTAGAGCTGTACTTCACTCTAATGAAAACCGCTATATTTAACAGGGGAATCCTGCCATGGAACGCAAACTCTAACTGAGCCGTTCGTGCCTCAGAAAAGTGTGGAGTAGGTAGCCATATCTTGCCAAGACCATTGCCGGGAGGCAATTCCAGCCCGTTGTGCCGCCGTATCTTGCTTCTGACTGTGTCTCCAAAACCAATTGAAATTGCTAACGACCAGACGCAACGTCCCATTGGTTTGCTCCAACGGCTTGCCAAACTTGTTCTGTCGCCGTTGGCGTTAGCCTGCCGAAGGCTCTGCCATCGGGCAGTTAGTTGGCAAATGATACCGTTTGTTCGCTCCAATCGTTGGGTGTTTTCCTGTCCGATGATGTGAATGGCCTCAGCAGACAACTGCCAATTCGGCTAATGCCATGCAAGCTGCTGCCTTCAGCATGGGCTTGCAGGATGCTCTCTTCTTGGTCGGGTGTGACTTGGCGTCGGTAAAACAACGTATCGAAGGCATCGCTGAAGGTCCGCTGACAGTTAGCACAGCGGAAGCGCTGACTAACTTTACTCGTCTGGCCGTGTTTGAGGGTTTTGGGGTGGTCGCAGAAGGGGAATTCCATTTTCGCAGGGATACATAAACCCTTTCTATGACGCTTCACACACTTCTTTAATTCACGACCGTCCATTCAGGGATTTGGATAGCTTAATTGTCCTCATCGACTTAACGGTTGCTATAGACCCCATAGTTGCGAAGTTGTCAGGACAAACACCAAATGAGTTGGCTAGAGCCTCAATCTTTATACGCTCTAAACTTTCGACGTTTGGATAACTCCTTCATGCTGCCGAGAGTGGGAAAATATTTACGCTCGCAGCACAGTAATGCAGAGGATCGCAATGTCTCTTCGGCAGCCTACGTCGCAGAATCCTTTTACCCGTTAGCTGCGTGACCGGAACAGTATTTCTTGTCATTGGAGCAGCTTATGAGTTCGTATTTCAAGCAGGGACTCAATTCAATTTACCAGGAGATTCGAAGATGAATAAAGGGCTATGCTGGAAAATCTCTAATTCAATCTCTATATTGTTTGTAATTACAATTGGCTTGATTTGGATTTATACAACGAAAAAATACAACCCTAATGTCAATCAGCTAACCAATCAGACTGAAGTGGAGAGTTTTTTGTCAAACAATCTTTCCACTATGCCAGAAAACATTGTACCAATCGGGGTTTTTATTCAATCACTTAAATTTAACAACTCAACAGAAGTTAACTTTACAGGTTATATTTGGCAGATATACCCTAGCTCTAAATATGAGGGTGTCCTTGGAGAAGATATTCCCGTCGGATTTGTTCTTCCAGAAGTCGTAGAAAGTGGAAACAATATTGAACCTACGTTTGCTTATCGAGAGATAATCGAGGGCGATCGAGAAGTCATTGGATGGTATTTTGAGGCAACTTTAAAACAGAAATTCGACTACTCAAAATATCCCTTCGATCATAAGACAGTTTGGATCCGATTCTGGAGTAATGATTACGATCGCGATACCATTTTAGTTCCTGACTTTTATTCTTATAAAGCAACGGGAATAGGAGATACATTTGGCTATGACAAGAATATTGTTCTAGGTCACTGGAATCTTTTAGAGACTTTCTATGATTACCAATTCCAAGATTACGATACAGGATTTGGCATCTACGAAGGAGGCTATTTAGAGAATCAACCCGAGCTTTATTACAATGTGATCATTAAACGCCGCTTTATCAACTCATTCGTCATTTATATATTACCTGTATTTATTATTGCTTGCCTCATTTTTGCGACTATGATGATGATCACAAGAAATGAAAGCCAATCATCGATATTTGGCATGAATACCAGTGGAGTAATTGGTGTTTGCTCGGGATTGTTCTTTGTGGTCTTGCTATCGCAGGTTCAAATTCGAGAGCAATTTGCTGGATCGAGCATCGTTTATGTAGAATATTTTTATCCGTTATTGTACATTGCCTTACTGGGAGTCTCCGTCAATTCCTTCCTGTTTTCTCTTGAAAATAGAAGCCATAATCCCATGTTGAATTGGATTGATTATGAGGATAACCTGATTCCTAAGTTGATTTATTGGCCGGTTTTGTTGGGTAGCGCAACCGTTATTTCGGCTCTGGTACTCTTGCCTGATCGGACTGATGCTGCGATGATTCAAGGGGGGAATCAAGCATTACTGCCAACCGACGTAAGATCTGGGGAAATAGACTTGTTGTCCATCAATTTCGATTTAGAGGACAATGTCACCCCCACCGAACCAAATTTTTATCCCTTAGCTGGCTCATCTTATACTGTTGAACCTCAGCCAATAGTTTTTTCTGATTGGCAAGGTGCTACCGTCGAGCTTTCCATGCAGGAAACGATCGGGTAATTCAAAACAGTCGATGGCCTGCAATCGGCGTTCGGCCGTGCGAGCAAACCAACCGTCAGACAGCCTTACCCGTTATTGCTGTAAAGGAAGTCATGCCATCGACAAAGAGCCATTCGCACAAAAAAACCATCCTTTCCAGAAAGATGGTTTGATGATTGCCTTCGTTGAGGAAAAATGTTGGCTTGCTCGATAGCAACACTTGGAGGCTAGATCCCAGGAATTTCAGAAACTGAGCAATCGAGTTCTTCCACTTTAAACCGGATGCTTTCCAGATATTCCGATGCTGTGAAATCGTAACCAAACGACTGAGCAATATTCACGAATTCATCGCGATCGAGGGCGCTACCCAGTTTCATTCTTAACTTTGGATCGTCTTGGATAGACCGATACAGCCTTGCAACCTCTGCCTGCGCCATTAGGGTCAACCTCGTACCATTAAGATCTTGCCCATGCTTAAACTATCCAGCAAAGGTACGAAAACCTTCTTTCTCGAAACGTAGTCAACCTTAAAGGGAATTCAAGTTGCTTAATTTATGGCAATCAAGAAGCTGGAGATGCCATCAAGCTTCGAATCGCCCCCCTCGTAAAGGCTAAAAAAATATCGGGTCTTCCCCCCATCAACCGGATACCCTACGAGGGGGTGAATGGTTTTCCGCCACCGCATAACCGAGTCTGGCAATGGCACAAGACACACAACAGATTCAAGAGAATTTCAAACCCGATCCGCTTACACCTACGACGGAAACAGCCACTCCCCTATCTCCCCGCGACTTCGCAGCCAATGGAGACAAATCCCATGCATCTGTCCCCTTACCCTATAACCGCTACCGATGCGTTGAAGACAACCCTCTGGAATGCACCTTCGCCCTGCAAGCCAACCAGAATGTACCTTCGGAAACCCAATGTCCCACCTGTGGCTTCCCCACTCCACTAAGGGAAGGGACCGAGATGCAAGGGAAAAAAGGACAGTACCGTATCGAACAATGCCGCGGTGCTCGGGGGCTTGGACGTCTGTATGCGGCGATCGAGGTCACTTCCGGGCAGGCAATCGCCGTCAAAGAGTACCTGCTGCCAGAACGCTACTTCAACCCAGACGAGGCCCGCTTGCGACAGAGCAGCTTTGCCAATGTCGCCGGACTCAATTTGGCAGACGGTCGCAATCCAGATCTGCGGCTGATTGCTCCAACAGAGGCGATCGTCGATCGCCGTCAGCAGCGCTGCTATGTGATTTCCGACTCTCTCAATCTGGCACCGACCTTAGGTACTCGATTGATGGATAAGCCGTTCGTCCCCAAACAGGTCCGCATCGTGCTGCATCAGGTCTTGCAAACGTTAGAGTGCTTGCACGAACAAAAATTTCGGCTCCCCTCTGGCCAGGTGCAGGCAGGCATGAGCTGCGGCAATCTTGGCCTATCCAGGTTGCTCTGGGTCGATCGCGATGGACAGCCCTTTATCTACCTGTGCGACCTAGCGTTATGGGAGGATTTGTTCTCCCCACAGACCCATAGTGTTGTTCGGCACTCTCCCAAAGAGGACCTAGAGGCGTTGGGATGGGTTAGCTATGCCTTGCTAACCAGCACCTCCATCCAGCGGCCGATGCAAGCGGCCGAACGAGCTCAGCTTCTAGCAGAAGACGAGCGCTGGACACCCGACACGCAGCCCCTACAGCAATTTGTCGAGCGGCTGCTGGGGATTGGCGATCCCTTTGCCAGCGCAGCAGAAGCTAGGCAGCAGTTGCCCCAGCCAGGGGTTGCAGAACCAGAATCCATCCCGTTCGAGGTATCGGACTCCCCCTCCGAGCAACGGCAGCCTCGATGGCTGTTTCTGCTATTTGCGATCGTCACAGCACTCATCGCCCTCGGTCTATTAGGACTGGCTGGATTCATGCTGCTGAAATGGTTGCGGCCCTCCGATCGCCAGCAAACGTTCACAGCCCCTCTACTGAACCGCTGGTCTGACGTGGACAGCGTGCCAGCAGGCCGCTATCGCTACACAGCAATTCGCAGTGGAATTTGGGATACCGTGCGTTGGGTGACCCAGCGAGGGGGGCAGGACCTAGAAATGCAGTTGGCTGACGTTCAGCCTCAGTTAGCGTTGGACTTCGAGCCCAGCAATACTTGGGAGTTGGCGATCGCTGCTGTAGAAACCGGCAGGGCAGACTTTGCCATTGTCCCCCTCGTAGGAGAGTTACCCCCCACCCTCACGTCGAAAGCCATTGCCTATGACGGCATTGCCATACTGGTCGCCTTTAGTACCTCCCGACGGGATAACAGTCTGCCAAAAAGCCTGAACGGTCGCCTCAATTTAGACCAAGTGCGCCAGCTTTACAGCGGTAGGGTGGAGCAATGGGAAGCAGTGGGGGGCCCGAGTCTGTCAGTTCGGCTCTACCGACCTGACTCCGTTGAAGCAACCCACGTTTTCAACCGACTGGTTCTACGAAGCGGCACAGTGCCGGTTGTCCCCTCAAATCGAATTCATCGATTACCCCCTTTAGAGATGATGCAGTCCATTTTGAGGGATTTCGAGGACTCCAGCCCGAGGGGCGGGTTGGGGTTTTTGCAGTTAAGCCTTGCCTTCAACCAATGCTCTGTCTACCCTCTGGCGATCGGTGCAGAGGCTCGTCCCCCCGTCCAATCGCTGGTCGCGGCGAATGGCCACTCGATTCAACCTACAACAGACCTTTGCGGCTTAAAAGGAAATTACTTTATGCCGTCGGAACGCTTCCGACGCAACAGCGATAGTCGCTATCCCCTAGCCTACGCACTCGGGGTGGTTTATCCCAGGGACAACAGTCTGCCACCTATGGGTGAAAAGTTCGCCGAACTGTTTGGTACCCGCCAAGGACAGACCGTGCTGCAACAAGCGGGGCTTGTCCCCCTTGATACCTCAGCACTGTCACGGTAGGAAGTGCGGTTCGGAATTGGAAATTACCTGATTGGGGACGGGTTTCGACTTTTGGCCAATGGCAATCGTGGCAGGGGCTCGATACGTTACTAACGACACTAACGGCGGTTTCCGTCGGAGGTCAGCATGCCCGACAGTTCCAGCAAGAACTACATCGGTCGCGGATGGTCGTTTCCGCTGCGGCTTACCGTGCAAGGGGGAATCCGGCTGAGCGGCGATCTGCCCAATCTGGAAGAATCAATCCGCATCATTCTCAAAACCAATCTGGGGGAACGGGTCTACCGTCCGAACTTTGGCTCTCGACTCTCGGAGTTGGCGTTTGCCCCAATGAATGCTCAAACTCTCCGCCGCATACGACTGTACGTGCGGGAGGCGATCGAGCGGTGGGAACCCAGGGTGGAACTGGTGGGGATTATGACAGAGCCCGATCCGATGCGGGGGCGGGTGGATATTTCCTTGGACTATTGCGCTAAGGGTGATTACGAGCGCCGCAGCATGGTCTATCCCTTCTACTTGCTCCCGACAGGGGAGGAGCAGTGAAATTCGATTTTCTACCCAACCTGCCCAAATCAGACTTGGACGATCGCACCTTTCAAGATCTGGTGCAAGAATGCCTGCTGCGCATTCCCCGCTACTGTCCCGAGTGGACCAATTACAACCCCAGCGATCCCGGCATCACATTGGTGGAATTGTTTGCCTGGTTAACGGACCAAATGCTGCTGCGGTTCAACCAGGTGCCTCGCCGTAATTACGTCACATTTCTGGAGGTTTTGGGAATTCGGCTACAACCTCCTGCTCCTGCCCAAACCGATATTTCTTTTTATTTGGCAGCCAGTCTACCCGAGCCCTATGCAATTCTCGCTGGCACCGAAGTAGCGACAGCGCGAACGGAGACGGAGGAAGCCATTGTCTTTAGCACCGACCTTCCGCTAACTGTCGGAGTGCCTCGCATTCAACATTTCTTGCGGGCAGAAACTGCTGACTTGCAGCCCGACGAGCTAGACGATTGCTTCGCTGACATTTGGACGCAAGAGTCAGATGGAAGTTGGTCCGGACCGGAGCAATTCATTTTCAACGAACGCCCCCAGTCCGGTAATTGCTTTTACCTCGTTTTCACCCCCAACTCGGACATTGAAGGGAACGCGATCGCGGTGACGGCAACCGGTCAGGTGGCAACATCCACTGGCATCAACCCCGACTGTCCCCCCCGCCGTTGGGAAGCCTGGGATGGCCATAAGTGGCAACCCGTTTTGAGGCAAGGAGTAGATGACAAAACGAAGGGATTCAGTTTCAGCGATGTGCCGGGTGCGCAGGAACCCAATGCCGTAACCGAGGCGGACATACTGTTGCATTTACCCACTCGCTGGCCAGTGTCAACGTTCTCGGGGTATCGCGGCCACTGGCTGCGTTGTGTCTGTACCCAGGAGGCAGATAGTGGTACGAGCTATTTGGCCTCCCCCCAGTTGATGGGGCTGTCAGCGAGATCGATCGGTGGCACGATCGCAGCAAGCCAGTACACAGTTGTCAGGGACGAACTACTGGGGGAGAGCGACGGTACCTCCGGACAGCGGTTTGCACTGCAAGAGCGACCGGTATTGGCTCGCCGACCTGGAGAACATTTGGTGGTCACGCCCCCATCCACTGGCATGCCCGAAGTTTGGCAGGAGGTGAGTGATTTCGCCGAATCCGGTCCGGAGGATCTTCACTACGTGCTGGATTCCCTTACCGGTGAAGTGCTGTTTGGGCCGCTCGTGCGCGAGCCCGGTCAACTGCGGGCTGAGACCCAATTACGAACGCGGATACAGATGGATGGGGCGGTGGCTCTCCCCACGGACGGCAGCGCTCTAAACCGGCAGGTCCAGGAACGACAGTACGGTGCAGTGCCGCAGCGAGGGGCTCAGATTCGCATGGCAGCCTATCGCACGGGGGGCGGTCGAGCGGGCAACGTTCAATCAGGCACCTTGAATACTCTGAAAACTGCCGTGCCGTACGTGTCTGAAGTGACTAACTACAAGCCGGCCCACAACGGTGAGGATGCCGAGTCGCTTGAAGATGCCGTACTGCGGGTGCCCCGCCTGTTTCGCACTCGCAATCGCGCAGTCACACCGGAGGACTTTGAAACCCTCGCTCTTGAGGGAAGTGCCGGTCGGGTGGCGCGGGCTTTCTGTCCCCCCCTAAGCGGCAAAGCCGCCACCCCCGGAACGATCGATGTGTGGATCGTTCCTCAAGCCAACACCGGTGCGATTGCCACGGAGGGGCTTCACCCCGATCGATTGGCCATAAACCCGGTCTTGGAGGAAGACCTGCTGGCTTACCTGCACGAACGCTGTCTGTTGGGGGTACGAGCCCGCTTGCAACAACCGACCTATGTTGGGGTATCCGTTCAGGCAGAGGTAGGGATTGCCCCCGAATACAACACTGAGGCAGCCAAGCAGGATCTGCGCCAGAGGTTGCTGGCTGTCCTGTATCGCGGGCTCAACCCGCTGGTGGGCGGGCCTGATGGTAAGGGATGGTCCTTTGGCAACACAGTGCATGCCTCCAGTGTTGCGGCAGTATTTCAGGGTATCGAGGGGCTGCGATACCTGGGAGATATTCAGCTATTTCAACTGCGGCAGCAACCGCAGGGGAACTGGGTGCGCACGCTCGCGAACCAGCGCTCGATTCCTCTGAGTCCTTTGGAACTGCCCTGCTCCTGGCACGATCCGCAATTAGGCTCCAGCCACACCATTACCTTTGTCACGTGAGAGGCCCGATCGCCGATTTGAGAGCAATCCCTCTGCCTGGCAGAAATGTACCAGCCAATCCCCAATCGGGTGAGGAGTCGATTTGACGCAAGCTCAACTGCAGCGATCGCTGGGACTGTACCTTACCCCAATGCAGGTACCGGAGGCTGCACCCGACCTCGCCGCCATCGCTCCAGAAAGAGTAGGAATTTTGGAGGGTAGCAGCGAACGCGTTGGCGGCACCACCCTCTTGGTCAGACCCGGTCAACGGGGGGAATTAGTCATCAATCTGAGTAACAGCGGAGATCGCCCTCTGCAGGTTTTCCTGCAGGTAGAAGGAGATTTCCCGGCTGCATGGTACAGCTTGACACTGGAAACTGCGGAGTTGGATCCCCGACAGGGTACGACAGCGGTGATGTTCTTTGACGTTCCCGCTAACTTTTTTGAACGTTACGACATCCTGCCAGCTGCCGGGCCTCAGCAGCTAGACTACCGGCTTCACCTGAGGGCGATCGCCCTAGAGGGAACCTCCGGTCGACAACTGCAGGAGACTGCCATCCTTACTGTTTCTGTCAGACCCCCCAGTCTCTATCTAAACTTTGTTCCCAATCTCTATCGGGAGGTGGACTTTATCGGACGCCTACTGGCACTGTTCGAACAGGCGTTTGAGCCAGCCGTTCACACTCTGAACGCGATGTGGGCTCACCTCGATCCGCTCACAGCTCCAGAAGCACTATTGCCTTTTTTGGCTGAGTGGGTGGGGTGGCCGCTCGATGCTCGCTGGTCCATCCCCCAGCAGCGCCAGCTGATTCACCGAGCGCTAGAGATCTATCGCTGGCGGGGGACCCGGAGAGGGTTGCGACTGTACCTACACCTCTACACCAGCCTGCCCCTAACAGGAGCGAGCCCAGACGGTTACCCGTTTATTGAGATTCAAGATCGGGCAGCAGAAGGATTGACACTGGGAAAAAGCAGGATGGGGGTCAATGCCATTGTGGGGGGAGACCGTCCCTTTCACTTCTCGGTCATCTTGCGTCCCCCCCCTGACCTTCCTCTGGACGAAGCTTTAGTGCGCACCATCATCGAACAGGAAAAGCCCGCCTTCTGCACCTACGAATTGTCGGTACTACCTGGTGAAGGTCTAGAACGGGACGGGCCAGAGAGCGGTAGCGCTTCGACCGACCTAGCAGCTGTTCTCTAGGCAATAGTCTGCTCCCCCAAACAGCATTCCCACTACAATTCCCCTGCCTTCGCTCCCCTGCTGCCCTATGATGCCCTCCCCTCCCAGTCCAAAAATCTTCGAACGCCTGCAGGTAACCAACGGACTGCCAATCGATGCGGATCGCTGGCGTCTGGCCCATAATTACCACCGTCAGCGCCAAAATTTGCACTATCAGTCTTTGCAGCAGCCGGGAATTGTCTGCGGACTGGGGGTTGCGGTTGTCGACCCTCCTGCTGAGATTGCCTCTAGATATCGGGACAACCGCTGGATTCTACTGCAGCCCGGCGTTGCGATTGACCTCTGGGGCAATCCGATCGTGGTTCCAGAGCCCATGCACTTCCGTATTTCATACCACCCCTCTACCCCCGAGCCCGTTACCGTCTATGTTGTCCTCCGCTATGTCGATCCCGATCGCCTGGAAGCTCCCGCTCAAACCGATCGCGTGCGGGAGACGTTTCGGATTGACGAGATCGTGCGTCAGCCAGATGAAGGCGAGGTGGAAGTATGCCGTATCCTGCTGTCTCCCAACACCATTCAACTTGCCCCCGCCCCCGATGTGTTCGCTCCAGGCCAAAACCAACTAGACTTGCGCTTTCGCCATCCGGTGCGCGCTCGTCCGCTAGGGTTGGTTCGAGTGGCTATTTTGGCGGGGACAGAGGGTGCCGATCCCGAATTCATGGGTAGCATCAATGCTCTGTTGCAGTCTCTCCAAGTGTTATTTCCCTCCTTACAGGGGGCACCGGTGCAGGTTCTCCAGCTGTCCAATCCCCCCCCCGCCCCTTGGGCTTTCGACCTAGTCTGTGCCGAGCACACCCAGCTGCCCGCCCTCGGTCCCGCAATCAAGGAAACTCTGCGGCAATTTCTCTCCTCTGGTGGAGTCCTGCTGGAGACGGTGGCATCTTCAGAGACGACAATCGACGAACTGTCCGACGTTGAGTTCAAACTCGAAAAAGCGATCGCCGAAACCGAAAGTCGGGAAGACCTAGAGGATGTTCGCGAGGAAATGAAGGCGGAATTGAGGGAGCTGCAGGCCAATCTAGAACAGCGCGTACTGGAATTACGGCTAGCCTTCGAGCGGAATATGGATGTCCAGCTATCGCAAGACTCCTCCGATAGCGGTCAGTTGGGTCGCGAGCATCCCCTGCGCAATCAGCCCTTTGCCTTTGGACAATTTCCACCGGTCGGGAACCGCGCCACTCAGATCTGTTACTGGCAGGGAATGGTGCTGGCGATCGGCGATTTGACCTCTGCTTGGGGGCCGGATTCCGCCTTGAATTACCCCCGCGAGACCATTCGCGCCGCCCAGGAGTTGGGCATCAATATTCTCTACTTTGCCTGGCAAAGGCGGCAGTTAATGCAGTTGCAGCAGTGCTCCCCACCGGCAGCCGATCGATCCCCTCCGCGTTAGTGCTGGCGATTGGATTTCTGCTAGAGATACCCCCACTCTTGCCTTTCCTTCAACACAGAGTTTCTGCCCATGCGCTTTACCTCAATTCGGTTGATTCTACCTCTCATGATTGTGGTGCCGCTAGTTCTGACGGCAGGGGTGTTGGAATGGTTATCGTTCAAGGGGGGCAAGGAAGCGATCGATAGCATGTCCGTAACGCTGGGGGGGAATTTGATCGAGCGCAGTCGCTCCCGCATCGTCTCTTACTTAGATGTGCCGTGGCTGAATCTGCAGACTCACGCCACGGCAGTTCGCAGCGGCAACCTCGATTTAGGTAGAAATTGCCAGCAGATTGCGCAGGAAGATCTTTGTCTCGAAGAGCTGGCCAACTTCCTATTAGGACAAGTGCTGGCAGGGTCAAGCATTGAGTCCATGCTCTTCGCTAGCTCAGTCGGACTCTATTCCAACCTGAAGCAAGCAGACAGCGGCTTCACCCTTGACCAAGGTAGGGCGATCGACAACACCATCGTCGTGCAAACTTACCAATTAGGTACCGAGGGCAACTCACCCCCTGAAAAAACGGGGGAACCCCGTGAGTTCGATCCCAGAACTCGCCCTTGGTACACTGATGCGCTCGAGTCGAACGAACCAGTTTTGGGGGAGCTTTACAAGTTTGCCAGCGGGGTCTGGGGATTTACGGCGTCGGTTGCTCTATACGATCCTGCCGGTGAATTTTTGGGGGTTCTCGCTGTGGACATTCCCATCGATCAGCTGCGGAATAATCTCGAAGCCATCAGTAAGGCCGTTAACCCCAAGGCCGAACTCTACGTCCGACAAATTGGCAGCAGCGACCCTTTGATTCCTTCACAGGAGCCACGTCCCTTCGACGAATGGGTGAACAACAACTTCGAATGCTCTGGCACCTGCGAAGGCGTAAACATCCTAACTATTCTGAAGGAACCCAATCTAGTGGCGACCGCACCGCTGCGGCAGGAACGGGACTGGCTGCCCAATTGGGTAGCGATCGCGATCGTTCCCCAAGCTGAGTTTGTCGGCTCGCTTCAGGACAGCGCTATCCAGACTCTCGTGCTGGCGATCGTGCTGGTGGTTGTGGCTGCGGTGTTAGGGGTGATTGCCAGCACACGCTGGATTGCTACACCCATTGCTCGTTTAGGAAAGGCAGCCAGCGACATTGAGGCTGATGCCTTCGATCCCGACTCCCTAAAAGATCTGTCGTCCCGCTCTGACGAACTCGGCGAACTGGCCCAACTGTTTCAGGAAATGGGCCTGACAATTAGCGATAACATCTCGGGCTTCAAAGATGAAATCGAACACCTCAACCAGGAATTTGCCAAAGAAAAAAAGCGGAATGCCATTCAAGGGACAGCTCAATACCAAGCACTTCTGCATCGCGCTCGCTCCCTCCGCCAGCGTCAGAACGAATAAACTCAAGTCCTATAAAGTTTTGGCTGACGATCTGTCCTAAGCGGCTGGACAGCAGCAAACACGCCACAAGGAGAGGAAACGCATGAGCACTGCTAGTGCCACTAGCACCAGCATTCAGCCCAGTCGGCTGACATACGATCCTGGCGGTCCCCCCACAAGCTTTGTGGCATCGGTGGTCAACACCAGCGATCGGTTTGCAACCTTTCGCATAGATGTCATTGCTGCAGGAGGGGCTGGGAGCGAACATCGGCAGTGGTACCGACTTACTCCGGCCATTAGTGCTAAGGTCCCCCCCGGCGATCGCGCCCAATTCGGAATTGAAATTGTAGATGAACCTATTCCCTACTTTGCCGGGGACATCGATCTGACCGTCCGGATTTTTGCCCTGGAGTTAGGGACGGAGGAACGTCAGCTCGTGCGGTTGAGCATCGGCGGCACCGCAATTCTGCCGATCGAGTTGGCTTTAGATGTGCCCAACCTGAAAGGGTGTCCGGGAGATCGCCTCGATATCGTTGCCCAAGTTAACAATCCCAACTCGCAGGCAATCGCTATCGAGGTGCAATGCCAAGGACTGGCCGCAGACTGGTTGGTGGACGGAAACGTGCGACGGATTCAAATCCCTCCTCGAAAATCGGGTCAGGCGATCTTTGCTTGCGAAATTCCCAACTCCCTCCAAGCCCGCAGTCAGATCTATCCCCTATCCATTGTTCCGGTTGATTTTCCCGATGATTTTGCAGTTTCCGGAACGCTAGAAGTGCAGCCAATCGGGGCAGTAGAGCTGTCCTGTCAGTCCCCATTTCAACAGGCTGTATCCCCCTCCGATCGCCGCTTAGATTGGGTTGGCGAGGCAAACTTCGAGTTGGAATTGACCAATCGCAGCAACCTGGAAGAGCGAGTCAGTGCCACTGTTGAATACCTAACTTCATCTCGGTTTCAATCTCTATCTCCTGGCCGGGCCTTATCTCGGAATAAAGCCTTAATCTCAGCTCCAGCTTTATCTGACAATCAATTCTTCTCCCAGTTCCAAGCAGCTTTATCTCGATTCAAACTCCTACCTCCTGCAGAAACCCGCCATACAGTCAAAGAAGACCTGACTGTCACACCGACTGAGGTGGAACTGAGCGGTGACAATACCAACCTGATGACGGTTACGATACGGCGGCGACGTCCCTCCTTGGGATGGACCCGTCGCTTTCGTTTAGAAGCAAGGGGAACCCTCTCCGATCCGCGGGTTGAGCTCCAACCCGAGACTCAACTCCTAGAAGTACGGGTGGCACCGCTGATTCCATTCTGGGCGCAGCTGGCCAGTTTACTTGCGCTGCTGCTGCTGGCGCTCGGAGTCCCAAAACTCCTATGGCGTTCCCCCGGGCATACCGGTCCAGTTCGAACGGTACGCTTTAACGGTGCGGCCACCGAATTGGTGAGTGGTTCGGACGATCGGTCAATTCGTCGTTGGCAGATCCGAGGCAATCGCCTAGTCCCTTTGGGGGTGTTAGCCGAAGTCGATAAGGCCGTGCGCGTTCTTCGCTATCGCCCTATCCAGAACACTTGGATCGCGGCAGGTTACGAAAACAGCAGCATGCAACTGTGGAATCTTCTGTCGGGCAGAGGTCGCGCCATCTTTGCACCAAAGCAGAATGCTATATCCCATCCCGACGATCGCGTGTTCGATTTAGCATTCGAACCCAATTCGCGAGTCCTCCTCAGCGGCCACGGCAGCGGCAGCGTATACCGGTGGCAACTCCGGTTGGGGATTTCCGATGCCAGTTTAGCGGTACCGACTCCCGAGCTACTGTGGGACAGCGGTTTTGCGATCGAGGCAATGACATTTGCCGGACGGAACCGTCGCTTTCTAGCCGCCGCCGGTCAGTTCAATCGACTTGAGTTGTGGGATTCCCAAACGGGTGTTTCTATTGCCTTACCCTACCAGCGCGGCAGCAGCAGCGACGTGATTACGAGCCTAGCGGTTGCCGAGTCGCAACCCAATCTGCTGGCAGCCTCGGACAGTCAGGGCTCTCTCTCTATGTGGGACTTGAGTTTGTGTGCGACACAGACTGAATGTCAGCTAGTCGAGGCTGCTCGGTGGCAGGGGCACGGCGGTTTGCCGGTACGCTCTTTATCCTTCAGCGATGACGGTTGTTTCCTAGTCAGTGGGGGGGACGATGGACGGATTGTGGTTTGGAACATTTACCGTACGGGCATTCAGCAGGTGCGAGTGGGCTCCAGTCAAACGCTGGGTCGTTCTCGGAGGGGTATCAATTCTGTCGATATTGCCCGCTTCCGCGATCGCTTGTTGGTGGCGAGCGGGGGTGACAATCGTCGCGTGCGACTGCACGAATATCTGCTCGATCGCGAACTCCAGCAGCAATGCGATCGCTCTTGAGGTGGGCTGCTGCTAACCTGTAGAGCGCTCGAATAACCGGCATGGGATTTGCTAGTTAAAGTGCAGCAGTCATCAACGTAGCTACGGGCCTGACATTCATCAAGCTATGAAAGACTCTCTCGATATCTCCGAAACCTCTCTCGCCAGTGGCAGGCCAGACCCTCTAGCGGTCTTACTCACCTCTACTGGCATCGATCGCGTTGCGGCGGGAGAGAATTTTAGCCTCGATGTAACCGTGACCAATCGGGGTACTAGCAGCGCTGCCATCAATCTTTGGATAGAAGAACTGTCTCCCCCCCTTCAAGAGTGGTTGGCGACTGTTCGCCAAAGTATGGCTCTAGCTCCAGATCGCAGCGGAGAAGTCCGCTTTGTCATGCAAGTACCCGCTGGAACGCTGACGGGTACCTATCGTTATCAGCTCGTCATTGACGCTCCCGAATCCTATCCCGAAGATACGCCGATCTCGCGCGAGCTGGAACTGCAAGTTGTGCAGCCCATTCAGGAAGCTGTTCAAGCAAACGATCCCACCTGTTTGATCCAGCCAACCTCCCGTTCCGATCGCCCGATCTCTATTCAGCCAGGCAGCGCCTTCGCCTTACAAGTCCAAGTTCATAACCGCTCTCAGCAAGTCGATCGATTTCGCCTCCGTTGTCGGGATTGTCCTCCAGAGTGGGTGGAGATTGCTTATCCGCGCGAAGATGTCGGCATCGGCGAGATCGAAATCTCTGATAGCTTGCCCCTCAACCCTGGCGAGCAGGGGGGGATTCTCGTCACGATTGCCCCGTCGCTAGCAGCGATCGCGGGGAGCTACGTACCTACCCTACAACTACATTCTGAAGCCAATGCCGAGTTGGTTCTGTTGGAGCCAGTCTACTTGCAGGTTCTGCCCATCTACAGCCTGCAGGGGATTTTGTATAGCCTGCGCACCAACGTCGGAGGGGAACCCGGACGCTACCGCATCGAACTGATCAATAACGGCAACAGCGATCGCCAGGTGCAGCTAACAATTGGTGCATTGGAGGAGGACAGTCCCTGTTCCTATTTTCTGGAAACAGATGACGTACACCTGCCACCCCAACAGTCCCGCTCGATCCCGTTGCAGGTTCAGCCTTGGCCGGCATGGCGGCGACCCATCCTGGGGGGTGGGCGGCTATTCAGCTTTACGGTCGATCTGGCAGATCCCCAGCAGCACCCCGTCACCACCCCCAGCCTACCGGGCACGTTGTTGTGGAAAGCGCGTCCCTGGTGGCAGCTGTTGCCCTTTGCCCTGTTGGTATTTGCCTTAATCGTGACGATTGTGGTGTTTGCCTTACGCTGGTTTGTCTTCCCGCCCCCCTCACCGACCATCCTCGAGTTCGCGTCTTCCGATACAAAGCTGGCAGTGGCGAATGGGGATGTCGTGCGGTTGAATTGGCAAATCGATCGGGCCGATCGCATCCGGGAGCTGGAAATTATCGGCAGATCGCTCGACGGCACGGTAACTAGCGATCCTGTTAGTTACCGATTCGACCGAGGTCTACCCCCTGAATTAGAGCCGTTTTGCCTGCAAGAGAGCGATCGGCTTTCCTGCGTTGGAGTCCGCACCGATGCTCGGAGGGCAGGGGATTACATTTTCGAGCTCACCCTAATTCCCCAGAAAGGCAGAGGCAGCCGATCGCTAACACAACAGACCGAACAAATTACCCTGGCACCTCCCCCGCGCATTACTGACTTTTCAACCGATCGCACGGTCTACGAAGCCGAGTTGCCCGATCGGGACTTCAAGGTCGAGTCCGCTGCTGTTGCAAGCGAATCGGTACCCGCGATCGTCAGCGAAGCAGGTATCGCCCTCAATTGGAGCGTGACCCGCCCCGAACAAATTCAAGACATTCGGGCGATCGTCCGTACCCCTGAAGGGGACCCTGTCGGCCAGCCATTTTTGTTTTCCTTCCGCGATGGCATTCCCTCATTTCTTGAGGAAGAATGCACTATTAGTGACCTGTTGGTGTGCCAAAACGTCCCCACAGGCCTTCGAACAATTGGCACCTACACGATCGAGCTTCTGGTCAGTCCTGGCGGTGTCCCAGGTGCCCCCCCTCGCGCTCGGAGGATTGGCCCCATAACAATTGCCCCTCCGCCGCAAATTGTCACGTTTACGGTGAATGGCGATCCCGTCCCCCCCAAGCTACTGCTCCCGATTGAAGATGGGATTTTGCCCACTCCTCTCACGCTCAATTGGACTGCGATGGGCAGCGAGGGCACGAGCGCCCAGTTGCTGCCTTCCCCCGGTGACGTACCACTTTCGGGCAGCTTAGAACTCCCGCTCAGTCCGTCCCCCACCACCACCACCTTGATGTTGCAGGTGACCAGTCCCAGCGGGACTCAAGTGGTGCAGGCGGTGGCGATCGAAACGTTCGATCCCACTCCCAACGATCCGCCAGCAGAGGAGGGCAAGGCTGCCAGCGATCCGCTTTCCGCTCCTACTCCTGCAGATCCAAATACCCTTTCACCATTGACCTTGCCTCCTCGATTTGACTGAAGATTTTCCAATTTATATTCGAAGAAACTTTGAGACTTTGAATTCAATTCAGCGAACTATTTTACTTAGTTAAATCAGGAGGTGATGGCATAAGGCCACATGCTCCTTCCATCATTAATATTACTATTCAGAAACTTTGATATTTCATCGGCACTGACGGGTTTGCTAAACAGATACCCCTGTGCAGTCTCACAACCCAGCTTTTGGAGCATACGACATTGTTCAGTTGTCTCAACACCTTCGGCGATAATTCCATGCTCGAGGTTGTGGGCCATTTCAATCATGCAGCCAATCAGGAGCTGTGATTTATTATCGACAAGCATGTCATTAATAAAGTATTTATCGATTTTCAGGGAATCAACCGTAAGGTGTTTGAGAGATGCAAAAGATGAATAACCTGTTCCAAAATCATCGATTGCCAGTAAAATACCGAGTTCTTTCAGGTCTCTAAAAATCGAGAGATTCTGTTGATCCGTCTGCACAACACTCTCGGTAACCTCTAATTCCAGTTCCGCAGGCACCATTCCTGTCTCATCGATAACACGCTTAATCAGTGACACAAAATCCTTATCAAGAAAATAGTATGGAGAAATATTTACAGCCATACGGAGTGCAGGAAAACCCTCATTCTTCCAGGCAACAGCTTGATTGCAAGCTGTTCTCAATACCCATTCAGTGAGTGACTTAATCATGCCTATTCTTTCGGCTGTGGCAATAAACTCAGTTGGCGAAACCTGGCCTAGCCGTAGATGGTTCCAGCGTGTCAAAGCCTCAACACCGATAATTTCGCCGGTATTAATATTAACCTGGGGTTGATAAACAAGTGACAAGTGTTGTTTTTCGACTGCTTCCCTTAGATTTTGCTCTACCCGAAAACGATACTCTGCCTTGCGAGTAAGCTCGGGTTTATAGAAAGCGTACTGATTCTTTCCACATTCCTTCGCGGCGTAAAGTGAGGTGTCTGATGCTTTTAGTAGGGTTGATAAATCTTTTCCATCATTAGGGTAGTGTGCAATCCCGATACTGCAAGTCGGCGTGAATTTCCTGGCAGATAGCTCGATTGGTTTTGATATGGTTTCAAGGCAACGTTGAGCAACATGCACAGTGGTATAATCATCATCTACATCTTTAACAAGAATGCAGAATTCATCACCGCTGAGACGAGCAACAAAATCAATTTCACGACTGACGTTTTCCAGGCGCCTGCCAATTGCCTTGAGAAGTAAGTCACCGGCATCATGCCCAAGACTATCATTAACACCTTTAAAGTCATCTAAGTCGATATATAGAAGACCAAAACGATGTTTGTGCCGGTCAGATATTTTTATTAATGCTTCAAGGTTTTGATAAAAGTGAGCGCGACTGGCAAGCCCTGTTAGTTCATCTGTAAAGGCTAATTCACGTATACGCTTTTGAGCTTGGTCCCGCTCCATCACAATCCCGGCAAGCCTTGCAGCAGACTTAAGATCGTTTAGCTCCTCTTCATTAGGCAGTGCAGGATGGTTGTAATACATACCAAATGCACCTAATACTATTCCTGAGGAATTTTTAATCGGTTCAGACCAACAGCAACGCAAACCATAGGGAAGGGCCACATGTTTAATTTTGGCCCACTTGGGATCCGTTTCAATATTCTCAACAAGAACGCGCTGGCCGGTATAAGTGGATGTGCCACATGAGCCAACATTAGGGCCGTTTTTTAGACCGTTTATCGCATCACAATATTCCTTTGGTAGGCTTGGTGCTCCTCCGTGCAGGAGTTTACCGTCCTGTAATTCAAGCATTGAACATCGAATCCCAGGGTGACGTTCCTCATACATTAATGCGATCTCATCATAGATGTCTGATGCTGGCTTTCCTGTTGCAACCATCTCCAGGATTTCGGTATTTTTATCATCAAATGCATCTGCTTTTTTTCGGTCTGTTATATCGACGTGGGTTCCAACCAGACGAACTGCTTTCCCGTCAGACTCGCGATTAACAAGAAAAGCACGGGATAGAACGAAAATTTCTTGAACGTTCTTATGCTGCATACGCATTTCAACTTCAAATGAATCCGTTTTGCCATCCAAGTAATCCTGAACCTTTTTTAAAACAATGTCTTTATCATCTGGATGAACCAGACTTGCCCAGGTGTTTATATTGTTATCAAGTTCATCTTCTCCATAGCCCAGCATGCTTTTCCAGCGAGGCGAGTAATAGACTTCGTCTGTTTCTAAATTCCAGTCCCACAGCCCGTCATTGGCTCCGCGCATAGCCAGAGAAAACTGCTCTTCACTTTTCTTAAGTTTTTCCTCTGATTTTCTCCGTTCGGTAATATTATGGCCAATGCCCAGTACGCCGATCAGCTCCCCATTGTCGTCATACATGGGGGTCTTGGTTGTTTCCAGAAGTTCGCGGTGTCCATCACTGGCAAAGGTTATCCATTCTTCGTTTGTTGATGCGGAGCCTTTCTGCATCGCTTTCTTGTCGTGTTCCCGGAAAAAATCTGCCAACTCAGCATCTACGAAATCATAATCGATCTTGCCTAGTATCTCTTGTTCGGGGGCACCGAAAAAATCTTCAAAACGATTATTGCAGGCGAGATAAACACCGTCAGGATCTTTTAGCCAGATGAGATCTGGTAGAGTGTGAATAATTGTGTTCCGAAATCCAATTTCTCTTCGGAGTTCTCGTTTAATATTTTCTGCAGCTGTAATGTCTCGAAAACTCCATACCCTTGCTATTACTTTACCGTTCAGGCGCATCGGCCTTGAAAAATGCTCAAAAAGGCGTCCATCCTTAAAAAGGATTGTATCAAAGCTTTCGGCTTCCGGTCGGTTGTACACCTCGGCAACTTTATCTAGAAATTCTTGAGGATTAGTTAATCGATCTAGAACAAAATCCAGTAATTTTCCATCTTTATCTGATTTCAGCAATACCGAGGGTATTTCCCATAATTCTACAAAACGTGAATTGTACTTGATGACTCTTCTATTCCTATCAATAACCAGTATTCCATTATCAGTTGCTTCAAGAGTGGCTTCAGCTAAAGACTTAGAAAATTTGTTTTCAGTAAATTTAGACAAATAATTAAGTATTTTCCGTATTATGTCCATAGTAGATGCTGGAGTCAGAATATATCAACAGGATGCTAACCCTGAAATTCAGGGAGAATGAATTAGGAGGACGCTTTAGGCTGATAAAAATTGCATGGTTTGGAGGAAGAGAAGGTCAGTTATTGGCCGAAAAATGACATTCTGCATTAGTTGAATTAATATTTCTAGACATCGGTTATTGTAAGCTAACGGTGCAGCTCAACGGCATCAGGTATCCTATCGCTTGCGACCGACAACCTTACTGCTATCCGTTGCAGCGAGATGATTATCCTGCTTTAGACTTAGGCAAATACAAGTGCTCCGTTCGTATTATGAGCTGATTATGACTTAATGATCGTGATTGAGTTCTGATGAATGCTGAACAGCAGGGCCGCTTGATTCCAATATATGGCAGCTTGGGTTAGGCCCGTCCGGATATGCATATGCGTCAGCGTTGTCACTTCTTCCGGGCTGGTGAAAGACGGGTTTATTGAAAAAATGTTTGTTGAACGAGATGGCTTTGAGGCGATGCCCGTGGTTTCTAGTGCCGAGACAATGTTGAACGATATCAACCCAGAGGCCGAGAAACCCGAGCAGATGGCTGTGCTGCTGCAAATGTGGCGGACGATGCTCTCTGTCTAGGATAAGAGGTGGCGCAGACAAGATAAGGAAAAAATACACCAACACCACAACACACGATAGGAGAGATTATGAGCAGCGAAAGCAGATGCCCGTTTATGGGCGGAACTCAGCGATTCACGGCTGGTCATGGCACGTCGAATCGAGACTGGTGGCCGAATCAGTTGAACCTGCATATCCTCCACCAGCACTCACCGAAGTCCAATCCCATGGGCGAGGCGTTCAACTACACTGAGGTGTTCAAGAGCCTCGACTTTGCTGCCCTGAAGGCAGATCTCTTCGAGCTGATGACCACGTCTCAGGACTGGTGGCCAGCCGATTACGGTCACTATGGGCCGCTCTTCATCCGGATGGCGTGGCACAGCGCCGGCACGTACCGCATCGGCGACGGTCGTGGTGGCGGGGGCACCGGCAACCAGAGGTTTGCGCCCATCAACAGCTGGCCCGATAACGCCAACCTCGACAAAGCGCGCATGCTGCTTTGGCCGATCAAACAGAAATACGGCCAGAAAATCTCCTGGGCCGACCTGATGATCCTGGCCGGCAACTGCGCTCTGGAGTCGATGGGATTCAAAACGTTAGGTTTTGCCGGTGGGCGCGAGGACATTTGGGAGCCCGAAGAAGACATTTATTGGGGCCCTGAGGCCGAATGGCTAGGTGACAAGCGCTATAGCGGTGACCGCGACCTCGAAAATCCTCTAGCTGCGGTTCAAATGGGCCTCATCTACGTGAATCCGGAAGGACCGAACGGCAATCCTGACCCGGTTGCCGCGGGCAAGGACATTCGCGAAACCTTCGGACGGATGGCGATGAATGACGAGGAGACAGTGGCGCTCACTGTCGGTGGACACACCTTCGGTAAATGCCACGGCGCTGGCGATGCGGCGCTGGTGGGTCCCGAACCCGAGGGCGCCAGCATCGAGGAGCAAGGCCTGGGCTGGAAGAGCAGCTTCGGCACGGGCAAAGGCGTTGATACGATCACCAGCGGCATCGAGGGCGCATGGACTACCAACCCGGTGAAATGGGACAACAACTACCTTGAAAACCTGTTTGGCTATGAGTGGGAGCTGGTGAAAAGTCCTGCAGGTGCCCATCAGTGGGCGCCTAAAGGGGGTGCTGGCGCAGATACGGTGCCCGACGCGCACGATCCATCAAAGCGGCATGCTCCCATGATGACCACGGCGGACATGGCCATGAAAATGGACCCCATCTACGAACCGATTGCGCGGCGCTTCCTCGAGCACCCGGATCAGCTCGAAGAGGCGTTCGCCCGGGCCTGGTTCAAGCTCACCCATCGCGACATGGGCCCCCGCTCTCGCTATCTCGGCCCAGAGGTCCCAGCGGAAGAGTTCTCGTGGCAAGATCCCGTCCCTCCAGTCACCCATGAATTGATTGATGAGCAGGACATCGCTGCCCTCAAAGACAAGATTCTCGCTTCGGGATTGTCTGTCTCTCAGTTGGTTTCGACGGCCTGGGCATCGGCGTCAACGTTCCGAGGCTCCGACAAGCGCGGTGGGGCAAACGGGGCGCGCATTCGTCTCGCACCGCAGAAGAATTGGGAAGTCAACCAGCCGGCCCAACTGGCAACCGTGCTGCAGACTCTTGAGGGCATCCAAAAGGAGTTCAACGACACACAGTCGAGTGGGAAGAAGGGGTCGCTGTTTGAGGGCATCCAGAAGGCGTTCCACAAATCGCAGTCGGGCGGGAAGAGGGTTTCGCTCGCTGACGCGATCGTTCTGGGGGGATGCGCAGGCGTCGAGCAAGCGGCGAAGAACGCTGGGTATGACGTGACGGTTCCCTTCAAGCCTGGACGTTCGGATGCGTCGCAGGAGCAAACGGATGTGGAGTCCTTCGCCGTACTCGAGCCGAGGGCGGACGGGTTCCGCAACTACCTCAAAGGTGGCCACACCGTATCGGCGGAGGAGTTGCTGGTGGATCGGGCACAGTTACTGACTCTGACCGCGCCTGAAATGACGGTTCTTGTCGGTGGCATGCGCGTCTTAAATGCCAACGTCGGACAGTCCCAGCACGGTGTCTTCACCAAGCGACCAGAGACGTTGACCAACGACTTCTTCACGAACTTGCTCGACCTGAGCACGACGTGGAAGGCGACCTCGGACGCTGATGACGTGTTCGAGGGGCGCGATCGCGCAACGGGCGAACTCAAGTGGACTGGCACCCGTGTCGACCTCATCTTCGGTTCGAACTCTCAGCTCAGAGCCCTCGCGGAAGTCTACGGATGTGAGGACTCGCAGCAGAGATTTGTGCATGACTTTGTGGCAGCGTGGGACAAGGTAATGAACCTCGATCGCTTCGACCTCGCTTAGTCTCAGCGCCAAGGTCTGCGAGAGTTTCTAAGCGTCGCCTCGACCGATCGTCGGGCGATCGACGATCGGAACCAAGTCGAGGCGATACAAACCTGAGGAAATTCTGAACGCGGGTGGAAGCCAGAAACAAAGCAGAAGCACAATATAGAAGGCAAGGTTTACCCAAAAGCCAGCCGCCACGAGAGCTGCAATTGTGTTCTCGTGCTTTCCCAATTGCGTGAGCGTTAACACGAGCCAGAGTACCAAGAAAATCACATATACAAAAACTGTCCGCGGTATTGTGTGGAGTTGCATCCAAATGTAGCTCCAACATATAGATTGTGTCACTACTCGCATTGGAGGCTAACGGCGAAGTTGAGTGGTGAGAAATGATTTTATTATGACGCCCGACCCTTTAGCACTCACATCCGCTCCAACGCAGGGTTAGGCATGCAGAGGTTTATTCTAATCATCGAGGCTCTCCATCGCGTTACGACGATCTTGGTCAAAGCGTTTCTGAAGATCGGAAACCGAGGCTATAATCTCTACCCTTGGCATTTTCTTATTGCCAAATAGCCGCTTCTCGCCGAAGAAAACAATGGCATAGGAATTGTCGTCATCAAGATCAAATTGAATAATGGGATCCCGGCTATCTTCTCTTATGCAAGACGGAAACACCTTCTTTCCATAGAGTGGATGTTCGAAATCGATTTGCTCCTGAAGATACTTGATGTATTCATCGGCTACCGACAGAGGCAGCATAGTCCACGGCCACCTAATCTCAAGATTTGACACTGCATTATCGTCCTCTATTTTTCTCTCAATAAATGCCTTCCCAGCTCTTTAAGCCGAACCAAGGCTATCATAACCAATTCGATTAGTTTCTTCCTTTCCTCCATGAACAGAGCAACATTGGAACCGGTAATGTCCATCACCTTCAAAAACTCAATAAGGTGATCCTGATGCAAGCTTTTTTAGGACTGTATCTTCAGAAAGATTTTGCATTGATTATAAACAAATTTAGTCTTTTGGAATTGCTGTCTAACTCTTTAGTAGGCTTACACTTGATTTTCCCTTTTTTATTAAAAATCATTTAGCTATTAGGGAATAAATCCCAGCCAATATAGGCGCTTTCATTACGTAGAAACTCATCGATGAATTTTTCTCCACCGCTGATTTCATCTTCTGCTTTCGTACGAAGCAAGCTCCAAAATAAACACTGATACCCATCCTCATTACTTGTAACCAACGTACCCGCTTTTCTCGTCTCCGCTAAGTCAATCCCGGCCTCAGCCAATTCCTCATCATAGTCTACGCCAAAACTATACTCTTCACTTTCTTCGCCATTCACAAATAGCTTGTAGCCCATCCAGCCCGATGCGTCTCCGAAGTAAAAATAAATCGCCCTTGTCGAGAACTCTTTCGATAACTCTTTCGCTAACGCTTCAACTCCTTCTGCTGGGTATCTCATCCCGTGATAAAAACTCCACGCTTGATCTTGTTGTTGCTCAAACTTCCAATTGCCTTGAAGAGATTTCAGATACCTGGCATTCGTTAACCGATCTTTATTGCCTTTCACAATGACAATATCGACATTACCGCCAAATTCATCAAAATCAAATCCTACTTTGCTTATCATGATATCTTCCTGCACTCTCAGCCTTAATCAACTCCATCTATAAGCTGTTTTGGTTTATCCTAAAAAAAATTATATCCCACACAAAAGCCTTCTATCTGATCCTTTAGATGAAACGAAAACTGTATCTGAAAAGGCATAAAAGACCCATTTGAAGCCTAACTATTATTCAATAGCTTGAAGCCTGATAGCATGCTCAGATGTCATTCTATATTTCTTGGAGCCGTAGAACACCCTTGTGGCTCATACTATATATCCCTGAGCCGTATAACGCACCTATATGGAATACTAAACGGCGTTACACTGTTTAACATGGTGACAGTGCTTGGTGATTTCCCGCATTAAACCCACCTTAGTGGAGATACAATCTCATAAGGATGCCTCAGCATAACCATTCAATATACGGACTCAGGCCGGATAATGCCCCAATATTGGGTGATACCCAAGTGTCGTACGAATCACCCAATATTGGGGCATTAGCGCGATAGCTATTCCGGATAGTATCTATGAGAAGTGTATTTAGCTGGAACCTGTTGGTGAATTTTCAGTTCATATATGGTGTATTGTCAGACAAACTTGACAGAATCGGCGATCGCTAGGCCTAGTCTCAAACTGTCGAATGCGTCACGAGCTCAAAAAAAAATTGGATAAAGTCTCTGACTCAATCTGCAATAAATATAACTCGATTCGAGTCATGAAATCGCAGGCGAATAGCATTCAACCCTATTTTCACACCTACAGAAAAAACGTCTGTAGAGGATGATAAAAAAGTCGAATGAAGAGTTCTTAAAGTAATAAATATCCGAATCCAAACGCGGTTTACCCCGAGACCAAACCCAGTTTCAAGGCTTTGACAATCGCTTGCGTGCGGCTCTTGACCTGTAATTTCGAAAAGATCGCCGTCAGATGAGCTTTCACCGTGGCCACCGTGACGTATAGATGACTGGCGATCGCTTCGTTAGACTCCCCCTGAACCAGCCAATGCAATACCTCTTGCTCCCGTTCCGTCAAATTCATCTCTCGACAGACCTGCAACGAGTGTCCCGCATAAAAATTGAACATGCGGAAAAACCCCGTGACCACCTCCGGCGATAGATAAATCTCTCCGTCCATCACTGTGGCGATCGCGTCGCACAGCTGGCTGGCGAGCCGATGTTTGAAAACGTACCCGTTCGCCCCCGCTTGCATCGCCCGATACACCCGTTCGTCTTCACGGTGGGCTGACAGCACCAGCACTTTGCCATCGTAATCACGATCCTTCAAACCCAGCAACACATCCACCCCATCATCAGCCGCTAATTCCATATCCAGCAGCGTCAAGGCGGGATGTTGCTCGGACGCCAGCTTGAGCGCCTGGCTGGAAGATGCTGCTTCTCCGACCACTTGAATGAGCCCCAATCCCTTAGAGCTGTAGAATTCCAGCAAAGTGCGCAAACCGTTGCGAAACTGGGGTTCGTCATCGACTAAAAGCAGCGAAAGAGGCGTTGGCTGGTTCATGGGCAACTCGCAGGCAAAGAATCGCTAAGCAACTGAACAATTAATCCAAAGCCATCTTTTTCAGAGTGAAGGAAAACTGGGCCCCTCCTTCCGGCAAGGTTTGGCACCAAATATCTCCGTTATGCTCGCGGATAAAACGTTTCGCAATCGTCAGTCCCAAACCAGTACCCCCCTGACGGCGAGAATAGTAGGGCAGAAAAGCAGAGGTTACATCTTGAGGACGCAAGCCAGGTCCCCGATCTGAAATTTCAACCAATACCTCTTGATGAAACGGCCTCCAACTGCAGATAATGGCACTTCCATGCGGACTAAAGTAAATGGCATTCGTCAACAGATTTTCAAACACCTGCTTAATTTGAGAGCGATTGACCGAGACAAATAGTGGGGTTTCAGGCACATCTATTTGGAGTTGCTTGGCCTGCCAATTGGGTTTGAGCACCGAGATCGCATCCAATACAATGTTGCGCAAGTCGCAACGAACATTCGATCCTGGGGGCCGAGCACTGGTAAGCAACTGCTTTAGGCGATCGTCCAAATCATCAACGGCCGTCTTAATGCACTTAGCCTGCTCGCGCAGTTCCCCAGGAGGAAGTTGCAAACATAAGGTTTCGGCAAACAATTCGATGGTAGCCAGAGGATTGCGCAATTGATGTTCGACTTGGCGCATTCTTTGTTCCAAGACTCTTTCCTGGCTCTGCAGGTGGGCGCGATAAGCCATCAGATAATCCCTCAACAAATGTGCCCGTTGAGAAACTGACTTTTGTTGGGAGGCAGTTAAGAGGAAGTCAGTTACCAGCAACAGATACTCTTCACAGTCGTTAACACGATTCAATACACACAGATAGATGAACTCATCAGTCCTCAGATGCGTATGGCGATTGCTGCTATTGCTATTGGCTTTCTTTCTGGTGGGAAGGAGCCTTGAAACCAAGCTCGGCCTCAATATCTCTAGCTGCTGGTTTAACCAAGGCTCCAACTTTTGGCGGTTAGGAATAGCCTGTAGGAATTGACTAGAGTTGTTCGACCCATCAACAATTTGCCAACTATCTATGCCTGAAGCATGGAAAACAATTCTTGCACCAATCGCGGGTAACTGTTCTGTTAATTCTTCCACCTGCCTTCGGCATACTCCACGCATATCCAGCGAGGCTAAGGGGGAGAAATCGCCGAGCTCTTCTAGACAGTCTGTGGAACTCTCTGCAGTTTTCTGCTTATGCTGCCTGTCGAACGGCAAGCAGGCAGGAGAAATCTGTTTCATATCCTGACGATGGAAGAAATAGGTTTCCACAGGTCTATCTACTCTCCGTCGTCTGGTGGATAGCTAAGGAGAATTGAATTATCTCGATAAGTTCCTCAATATGTTCTGTCAAACCAATCGGTTGCGGATAATCTATCTGAAACATTTAACCTTCCTTCCTGAAAGGAAATCAGCTAAGTCAGGAAAGTATAGTTCCTCTGATTTCGTAAATAAAATTCACATTTTTGCGAACTTGATTTTGAAATCAAGCTTTATTTCGCAACCATAGCTTATACAGCCAGAAAAAAGTATTTAAAAATAGTGATCGACAGCAATTCAGAGAGAGGAAAGTGTATCAATTTAATCAATTGTCATCAGGGTTTTTCTGCTTTTGACTTGTAACAATTGCATTTTGTTTTGTGCCCGTATACTGTTGGAATTACGCAGGTGATTAGGGTTACCTGTGTATCATAAATGCTTCTTCTGTGATGGCGATCGCCCTAGCTATTGATCCCGGCACCAAGCTCAGCCCTGGAAAGAGGTTTAGTGTGAGTCTTGAAGTCTTCGACAGAAGAGGATTTCTAAGAGCGTGAGCGGTCTGTCAATCAAGCGATGGTCAAGCTGGTGTGGTTTCCTTAGTTAGAGAAGAATGGGGTCGTACCCTGTTATGAATGATGCGAAGAGCCGCAACTGCTCGGTTCAACCTCGCCTGAATCTTGACATAGTGGTTCTGCCGTCGTCGATAGGCATCTAGCATCGGAATCCATCTACATGGGAAGGGGAGGCAGCTCGTCTCCTTCCTCCCCTATGAAGGTCACTTGACGATCTGGACCCACGTGGAATTTCCAAGCATGCAATAGTGTCTCGTTAGATGGACCCCATTCGGCTTGGAATATCACTTCAAAACTTCCCTGGGGAGCGCTAGCCTCCAACACTGTCGTCAGTGTCATAGGAAACGTCCCTGCAAAAATGTCCTCGTCGGGGCGTTGCATTCCACCCGTTGCATATGAGGTTTCTAGTTCACCGGGTTGGTCTGGCCACAAACTTGTACTATTTCCCGATGTTTTATAGATTCGGGGAGGAGAACTCATCCCATCTGTAGCATTTTTTGCTAGCTGGACAATTTCACTCATTTTGGGTAAACAACTCAATATTTGCTGACTTTCAATGGACCAACTCTGGTGAACCTCATAAAAATTTGTTGCCAATAAAGTGTCTTGGATTGCCCTTTGCGTAATAACTATATGAGCATTCAGGAGCAAAACTGAAGAAATACTGAAAAACATAGACAGCCATTCACGGATATGAAAATAGACAATGATGGAAAAGCAATAGTTTCTGACAATTCCAAGTATTATCTCTTCACTCTTACACAGAGGTTGGAACTAAATAGGGTTCAACAGAGAGTAACACTTCCTGTCGAACATCAAAGCCTAAGACCCTGCAAAATCGGAGTTCTCGGCATCTGTCCTGTTCTCAAAGTGTTACCCTGCCGATAAACACTCGAACCAAGCCACAAAGTTAGTTAAACTCTTCGGACTCTGACTCCATAAGCTCCTGTGCGAGTGGGACTGTAGTGCCTGACTCGGACAAAATACGTGCCGACTGCTAAAAACTCCTGAATGCGAGATAGCAAACCAGGCCCGCTATCATCGTCTTGGGTAATGAGGTCGGTATCGCTGTTGGGTCCAAACAGAGCAAGGAACGTATCAGTTGTACCTGATGTTTCAATGATATGTTCCTCTGCCGTTACCACGTTAAAGGTAAACAGATCGCTTTCCGCTGGCTCCCCAATATTTCCTTGAACTTCCGGACCATTGACTTGTATCCTCACCGGTTCGGGATCGGTGTTTGACCGGACCGAGATTCCATAGGAACCCGTACCTCTTGAACTAAAATGGCGAACTCTCACGAAGTACTGGCCAATGTCTAAATCCTGGACCAGTAATGACAATGTTCCAGGTCCACTGTCATCATCTGTGGCAATCAGGTTTGTCTCGCTATCTGGACCAAACAGACTCAAGAAAGTATCTATAGTTCCAGACGTTTCAATCGTATACCTACCCTCCGTTGCCACTCTAAAGGTATAGAGGTCGCTTTCGCCTGCAAAGTTGATTGCTCCTAGAACCTCTTGCCCGTTGATTTCCAATTCCGGTAAAGGTGGGGTGCCATCAACTGAAATTTCCCAAATACCTCGATTGCGTGTGCCTGCTCTGAGGAGACGGTTAGAGGGATGAAACAGGATGTCCCCTACTACCATATGGGGTAACCCGTTGGAGAAGTCAGACCAAGTTGCTCCACCATCAAGACTCTGATAAACGCCTAGGTCGGCTGCAACCCAGATCCGACCGTCATTCGTTGGATCGATCGCGATCGCATTGATGGGTAGCCCTGGCAATCCAGCCGTGCGATCGCTCCAAGACGAGCCACCATTGTCTGAGCGGAAGACTCGTCCACCCCCAACCGTTCGGTGGGTCGCCCACATCCGTAACAGATTGTTTGGATCGACAAACAGATCGCTCACATATGCATTGGAACGAGGAGTTATTAAAGCGGTAAGTGCGGCCCAATTCAAACCATTCCATTCTGTGCGGAAGATTTGCCCACTGGTCGTTCCAACATATACACGATCGGCATTGGGGATATACATCGCACTCGCTCGAGCACGACTCGGATATGTGAGCCGCGTCCAACTGCTGCCGTTATTACGAGAAACATAAAGAGCATCGCCTCCCATGGCAATGGTGTCACCGTTGGTAGCACTGGTTTCAAACGGCGGATAGAACAGACTGCCTTCTCCACTAGGAACGGGGGGTGGAATAAATGTCCACGTACCAAAGTTTCCCCTACTGGTTGAGCGTTCCGGGCTCATACGAAAGTAAGTATGGAAGACGATATCGGGATTACTCTGATTAACACCGCAATCACCTCCGTCACCATCAGCTACATGATCGTGGACAGACGATCCTGTCCAGCGCTGAGTGCCATTATCCTGAGTTCCGCCAATTAACCATTGGGCTGAGTTGGGATCTTGGGCAAGATATTCAAACTCTGTAATGACTAGGCCATTATTGCAGTGCTGCCAGTTAATGCCGCGGTCATTGCTGCGGTAAAGACCACCATCGTTGCCAACGTATATGGTGTCGGGATTTCCCGGTTCAAAAGCTATGGCATGTTGATCTGGATGGATGGAATCTCCCGTGCTGCCTTTATTGGTGAGATTAATCCATGTCCAGCCCCCCCCAGTTAGATCGCCTCGATGGACTTGAATTGCCCCACAGTACACCTGCGTATCACTGTCAGGGGCTGCTGCAACGAACCAGTCATACCAGGCTTGGCCAGTCTGCACCCCTGGAGGTGTCGCTAATGCCGTCCAAATTCCGCCAGCTCTTCGCCACAGAAAAGCTGCTCCGCTACTAATCGCTCCCCAAGCATAAGCAACTGAAGGGTTGGAGGGAGCAATATCTGCTTCGAGACGGTTAAACGAACCGGGAGCGCCAGGTAACGATACCTGAGTCCAAGTGTTCCCACCATTTGGCGAACTCCAAAGGCCGTCGATGCAGCCGGCGATGATTTCTGCCGATGGGGAGCCTCCGGGCGCAATAGACAAGGACCACGTTTCTACTGCCCGCCGTTGTATCCAAGTGACACCACCATCTGTTGAGACATACAGCCCATTTGTCGTACCAGCAAGCAAATGTTGTCCGTCGGCTGGGTCGACAATCAGATCGTAGAACCCTTGACCAACAAAGGGATTTGTGCAGAGGGTTACCCAGGTTGTTCCGCCATCTGACGAACGCAAGATCCCTACACCGAGAGGCGCATTGTACCAGGCGTTTCCTTCACCAGTCCCGCAGTAAACGATCGAAGAATCGCTCGGGTCAAATGCTAAGACACCTACACTAAGCGTTGCTGCATAGTCTGAACGAGGTTCCCAACTACCCCCTCGATCGAAACTTTCCCACACACCTCCGTTGGCAGTACCGACGAGAACGTGGGCAGAATTCTCTGAATCGACAATGACTGAGGCTATTCGCCCAGATACATTGACTCGGCTTGAACCGTAGGTCTGTCCGTTAGGAATAGTAGTGGGTCCAAGCGATCGCCATTGTGGTCCCGCTGCAGTCGGAGGACCTAGACGTTCTGCTGTGTCCCGAAATAGCTGGGCAATCTCTTCTGTTGCTATACCTACCCCAGCCTCCGGTACTGCCGTAAAGTCAGTGGGTTGACCAGTGGGGGTAGCTGTAAATTGTACGTCACGTGTTTGAAACTCCGCCCGCGTTTCTTCATCAACTGCCGTTTGAATGGCAGCAGCAGCAGCTTCAGTGAACCCAGCGCTCTCAAGCCACTGCAATTGTCTCTGCAGCAACTTGCCTCCTGGCGGTCGAAATCCTTCCTGAGAATCAATGAACGTATCTTGTGGTCCACGCATGCGATCTATAACTCCTTAACGATCAAGCTCAAATGCTGTCTAGAAGGTCAAAGAACAAGAGATCCCCTATCAATTAGAGGGGTAGATTTTCCTCATTGTCTAACTAATGTTGAAGACAGTTTTCTTTCATTCTTATTGACAGACGAGTTCAACATTACGGACAGCTGCCCGAAAATCATATCTGTGCTGCAAGAGTCAAATCATATATTTTAGGATCCTATCTTACAACGAAATCAAGACTTTATTTATGAATATTTGTTCTCTGATCGCTAAGCTCCCTATGCATAAAAAGAATTAACGTATTTGTTGAGAATCATGACAAATCAAGAGGGCAAACCTACGTTTTAATCAGGACTGACAAAGATTTCAGCTGCTGTACTAGAATCCAGTCTGAACAATAAACCTATATATATCTTAAGAATGCTCTATCTATTGAGGTGTGGACTGGAGTTGCGAATTCAATTGCGAACTCTTGCCAAAGATTTATTTCTTCACCCTTAATTAGGTATAATCCCTGCAGCAACAAAGGAGATATCGGCTCGCCATATCACTTACTTTACCTGCTGGCTTATTTCTACAGGGCTTGTCAGCCCTTGGTGATGAATATGATTAGTCTATTCTCGCGGTTTTCAAAAAAGATAATCTCAGCCTTTCCTCTTGTCCAATCAAGGGCGAATTAAGCACGGGCAAGCTATCAGCAAGTATTCATTGATTCTCAGATCTTAAATAAAATGGGTCGAATATGACTATACAAAATAATATCTAGCAGTTTTATCTAGTGCTCTTATGCTTCAGTTTCGGGCAGTTCTCCCTTTAACTTTTGCAGATTTCATTGTTCGTTCTGCTTACCAAATGGGTAAAAGTCCTCTTTTGCCTATCTTTGCTGCCTCACTGGGGGCGAGTGACGTTTCGCTGGGTCTAATTGTCTCAATCTCAACTTGTACGGGGATGATACTCAAACCCTTGGTCGGGGCTTTTTCGGATATTTTTGGACGTCGATTATGGATATTGCTAGGAACTAGTTTTTTCGCGATTGTTCCGTTTGCCTATCAGTTTGTTCACACGCCGTTCCAGCTAGCGATTGTACGCATCGTGCACGGACTTGCAACAGCCATCTACGGCCCCGTGACTCTTGCCTACATTTCCCAGAAATCTCCAAAATATTTAGCAGAACGTATCGGTTGGTTTAGTATTGCCCGAAGTGCGGGATATATCGTTGGCCCTTTGACTGCAAGTTGGCTATTGTTATCATTCTCTCCATCTAATATCTATATCATTACAGGCATTTTGAGTATCACAGCGTTCTTTCCAGCCCTCAGCTTGTCAGATGCTGTTCCTGTCAAGGTCAAGCCCAACATCTCGGTCTCTCGGCAAGTTTTGCAAACCTTGCATCTTGGTGGGCGTTCTCCATTTGTTTGGCTAGCTGGTAGTTTGCAAGCCATGATGTATGTTGCTTTATATGCTGTTAAAGCATTTTTACCTGTGTATGCACTTTCACTGCAAATTAGCATCGGCGTTGTAGGTGCCCTTTTTTCCATTCAAGAACTAACCCATCTAATTTTCAAACCATGGGCTGGGCGGATAGGCGATCTGAAAGGATATTTTCTCCCTGTTTCTATTGGATTAATTCTATTAGGATTAGCACTTCCTCTAGTTGTCTCCGCCCAGAATTATTTATATCTTCTTGTCGCTTTTATATTAATGGGTTTTGCACAAGCATTGATTGCACCGTCGATGATGGCATTAGTCGTAAAGTGGACTGACAGAAATAGTTTAGGTGCGACTCTTGGATTGGTTGGCACTTTAAATAATGCTGGTAAAGTTGCTGGCCCCATTTGCGCGGGTATTCTTATTCATTGGCTTCAATTCTCTATCGCTTTTCAAGTGATAGGTTCTTCCCTTCTATTAGTTGCTTTGGGACTATTTATTGGCAATAAATTCTATGTCCCTAATGTTGATGTTTAGACGCCAGATTTAATCTTGTCTTTTTGCAAACATTCTTGCATCACTTAATCCGCTCTCAAGTGACAGCCAAAGTTCTGATTAGCGAAACGTTTTGTCTGTAGTTTGATGGTGTTTGTAAGACAGATGCTTTTTTTTGGGGGGGATGCTCGAATTCAGTAGCACTTGATATCGAGACTTGACAAGACATCGTAGAAAGATCGATGTTCAAGTTCTGATAGCTTTTCTAGTTCAGAGCATTCCTTTTGTGTAAGAGGCTTGTTCAGTAATATTTGGTGTTTTACATTGCCCCACTTTTGTCCTGCCTTGAGGTGACTGGAAATGAGCCAGTTCGGGATATGACTGGAAACAGCGACTGTTGCAGGTACTAGTTGGCCTAACAGGCGCGCTTGCCGATAGTGGGGAGATTGGCAGAGGGCATCATCCAGGCGTTCGGCTACGCGGCTGTACCAAGACTGAGCCGATAACGATGTCGGAACTCTCAGGCGATCGAGCAGCAGAATATAGCCTGCTTTGGGTCGAGAAATGGGAGCCAAGCAGCAGAAAGAGGGATTCTCTAGCGCTAAGTCTTGCAGCACTGTCGCAACAAAGTCCGCATGGAGTTTTTCGCCCACTAGATCGCTGGTGGCAGCAGTGCGGCCTAGAAACTCTAGGCAAGGGGTTTTCATGTAAACGTGACTGATCCGGACGCGATCGCCAATACGATAACGATACAACCCACCTTTTTGAGACAGTACGATCGAATACTCTTCGCCGACCTCGACCTTGTGTAACGGATGCAGAACGCCGGCCGTATCCTCAAACTCGAAAAACACTTCGGTCAACATCGGCACGCATCCTCCAGCGGCAATCAGAGGAACTGTCATCGGGGCTTCGGTCGCGAGTAACCCTTTGCCCTGCACCAACACTCCGGGGAAACGAGATCGCAGCTCCTGAGCCCGATCCGCTGCATGAGCGCTATCCCAGCAGGAGATCAGCTTTAACTGAGGCCACAGCTCCGTCCAGGGGATTTGCGGTTGTGCCAGCAGTTGCCAGCGGCGAGCAGAGATGCGCTGCCGGAGCTGCTGTCGCAGTCGATGTCGGTGGGTTTGTATGTAGTTGAGATGAACGCTTAGGAAGCTGGGGCTCCAAATGGAGACGGTTTCTAAGCGTTCCGTTTCCAACAGGGCGAGGCAGAGTGTCTCTTTAAATTGCTCTGGATCTTGCAGGTGATTAATGCCGGGAGGAGAGACAAGGAAGGGGCGGAGCAATACTCTCAACCACGGGTCCAAATATTCTGAATCGTCGGCTAGACCGACGGACTGCTCTGCAGGCAAATCGGCTGTTTTCCCCAGCTGGGGCGAAACGCAGAAATAGACTTGGCCGCCTTTCAAACCAGGACCGTGGCGAATGAGGTCGTGGGCCCAGATGCAGAACAGTTGATTAAAGGAGCTGCGCAGGTTCTGTGTATAAGGAATCCACTTGGCGGGACCGTTGGTCCCGGAGGTCTGTTCGTAGAAGGAAATTGGATCGGGAGTGAGGAGAGAGGTCCGATCGGCGCGCTGTCGTGCGATCCAGGGTTCGATGTCGGCATAGTCCACGATGGGGAGATGCTGCCAGTCTGCAAGCGATCGCACACCCAAAGATTTACCGTATTCGCTGGCAACCAGTCGTCTACACAAATCCGCCTGAACTTTACTCTGGGCCTCCTGCGGGTTAGCTAATGCCGACTGAAACTGGCGCGCTGCCGGAGCCAGCAGATGGCCAAAACTTTGCACGAGCCATTTCATAATTTCACCTGTCGATCGACGGTTTGATTGATTGAAAGACGAGATTCCGCCGGCAGAAAGCTGCCCTCACTCAGCGCCGCACCGGGACCCAATACTGACCCGGCACCGATAAAGGCATCGCTGCCAATCTTGACTGTTTTGACATAGAGCAACAGATCGCCTTGCTTGGGTTTGACAACGTGACCGTGCAACCCGACGCGGTAGCCGAACACCACGCGATCGCCAATCTCCAGCAACCCCCGATCGGCAATCTCAATCGCTGGCGTCCAGTACACTCCCCGTCCCACCTTGGAGCCCCACAGTCGCAACCACAGGGAAAATGCACCAGGGATCAGGCGCAGGATGGCTTCTAACACTGGAAACGCGATGTAGATTTGCTGTAGCTGATGGCTGCCCCACCAAGGGGAGTAGGTTTTGCCCTGTAAATAGCTCGTCCCCTCGCGGATTGGATACACCCAAGCGTGCAGGCGGTAGACGGCTAAGGGAAAACCGTAGAGGACGAAGAGAAGGGCCGCAAAGGCGATCGCGGATTGAGCAATCCACAGCCACGCAATGGCTGTAACAGCCAGCAGCAAGACTGCTGCAGGAAAGACAGAGAGGAGCAGACTGAGGGGGGTCATTGCCAGGGCCAAACTAACTTCTGCAGTAGGGTGAGGGAGGTGGAAATTCCTAGAGATGGGGGGGAGCGATCGCCACTAGTAGCCGTGCCGTGCCAACGGTCCCACAGTTTGAAATTGGCTCCAAAATTTCGTTCTTCTAGGTTGCTGGCATGGTGCCGAGCGTGATCGCCAGGCAGGACGATCCAGGGGGACAACCAGCGATACCAGCGACTACACGGTTGTGGCCCCAGCTGACTGTGCCTCCAGAGATCGAGTGCTGCGGTGAGGCTGGCACCGAATAGATATGCGCGCGGATCGGGGAGCAGATAAACGAATAGTGGGTGCACCCAGAGATAAAGCAAAAAAAAGCTGGACCACAGACTATTGCGGGAGGTTCCCAGTACGTCGAGGTCGGTGACGGTGTGGTGAACGCAATGGAGGGGCCACAGCCAGTGACTGTGCAGCAATCTGTGGTTCCAGTAGTAGAGATAATCCACCCCTGCAAAGCTGAGTAAAAACGCAGCCACTGGAGGTAACGCCAGAATGTCTTGTGCAGTCGGTAGTAAAGAACTATAGAACCGATAGACGACGGCCAATTGCAAAACAGGGATGGCGAGACCCTGAATCCACAGGCCCGTTACATCCAGAATCCAGTCCTGCCAACCCTTGGAGCGCAGGACGGACCGCTGCGATCGCCGTCCCACCGTCAGCACCATCAGGGTAATAAACGCCGCAAGTACTACCATCATCAGACCCAAAACGTTACTGATGCAGAGCGATCGGGCATCAGGCGGGGATCTTTGCCAGCAGCGATCGCGTTGCGAATGGACTCCACAAAGACATGAATGGTATCGGCAGGTGTATGGGCGAACTGTTCGCCGTACTTGTGCAGTACCTCCCCCTGAATGCCTAAGATCTCGACATCTTGGCGGATGATTTTCTGGGCGGTCCAGCGCACGAAAGGGCGGGCCAGCTGGTTCCACAGGCCGTAGTTGAAGGTGACATCGGTGTAGACCAGCGTGGAATCTTCGGTTTCGGGGATGGATTGGCTGGTGATGAACAACTGCCGTCTGGGTCCCATGTCGTACTGGACGCTAGTGATATTGGGCATGTGAAACCGATCGGTATGGTGGACCGGTTCCCCTCGCCCGTTTAAAAACCGCTGCCACCAGCCCAAGTTGGTGGTTTCATTTCGGTATTCGGCGCGCACGGATGAGCCACTGCGATATACCTGCATTTCCAACTGCTGTTGGCGCGGCGATCGAAAGATACCGGGATGCACGGACACTGTGTGAGGCACGTCGATAAAGTTCTCGACGCAGTGGGTCACGCTATTGCGAAAGCGGTTGATGACGCGGACCGTTTCCCAGCCGGACTCGCCATAGTGGGGCATGGCAAACGGTGAAAAGGATTCTTCGGGAGCGTTTGCCAACCGCACGTAGACATATTCATCCTGCTCGCAAGTGGCGTAGGTGCGTGCGTGGTGAGCCTTAGGCTGAAAGAAATCTCCCTCTGCTGGAACGGCCACCACCCGCCCGTCGGAGTCGTACACCCAGCCGTGATAAGGACAGTGCAGCTGCCCCCGGCACACCTTGCCAGTGGAAAGGCGACTGTGGCGATGCAAGCAGCGATCGCGCAGGGCAACTGGTTGGCCATCCTCCCCTCGAAATACCGCCAGCCATTCCCCCAGCACCGTCCGCTGCAACACTTGACCGAGTCGGAGCTGATCGCTCTGCGCCACTACGTACCAAAAATCCTCGAACTTCATATCACCCTGTTCCTTCACCGATCGCGAATGCTAATCCACTTCATTGCTCGTCACCGCTCCACCACCGCCAGCGCAATATCGCCGGTCAGATCGAGCTGGCAAGCCAACCTCGCCTGCGGCAACTCCGCCGCGAGAATGTCCAACATCTCTCGCTCGTCGCGATCGGCTGGGGGAATGTCGCCCTCTACCAGAACCAGGCAAGTGCCGCAAATACCGGTGCGGCAGCCAAACAGTACGGGGGAGTTTTGCACCGTCAGAACCTCCGACAAGTTTTGATGTCGTTCCAGCACGATGGGCTCGTGTTTTGTTTGCGGAAAGCGGACAGTACAGCTGGGGCAAGACATCGATAAACTCCTCAATTGCCATGGGATTCGTTGGGCAGGCGAAATTGGCGCTCGAATGCCGCAAACGCTCTTTGTTGAAGGGCGAGATAGCGCGATATCGAGTTCGATCGCATAAGCGACATCTCGCGATTGCTGCGCCAGGCGTAGGAAATTGGCTCCAGGTAAGCCCGATAGGAATCGGCCGCTTCGGAGTGGGTGCGGTAACTGCGATGCAGCCCCTCGGATTCTGCAGTAAAGCAAGCTCGCATGGTGGCTTTGGCTTCGCGATCATCCATGCCGAAAACATGTGAGCGCAGTACTTGGTAGAGGACTGGGTAAAGGGCGGGGTCGTACCAAAAAATCCCGTTCATTACCGCCGAGAAATGATAGTGATCTCGCTGGCAGCCCCGCAGTCCTAAATTCGCCACCCACGCTTCGAAGCCAGTGGGCGGCTTTAAGCAGGTCAGCACATCGTGCGCCAGGATGGTGGAGCTGTTGAAGTGGAAGCTTTCATCCTGGAAGTGGTAGTAGGAAATTTGAGAGGGGATGGGGGCGCTGTCAGGATCGGGATGGGTTTGATAGAAGTGACTGAGTTTGTGCTGCACCAGCTTGCCGTTGAGGGTGCGCAGTCCCCGTACCGTGAAGTACTGGCAGGCCAAGAAGTTATTCCCCGACGAGAGCAAGCTGAAGCAGGATAGCTGCAGTTTTTTCCAGCGCCGCTTCAGATCGTTTGTATCAGCGAAAATCATTGTTTCGGTGAAGGGGCCGCGCATGGGGTAGGTGAAAATCCGCTGGCCGAATACAGCGGCTTCCACTTGTTCCGACACCGTCTTAAACGCGTGGATGTGGGCTCGCTCCTGCGAGGATTCCAAATCCAACATGTCGCAGACTTGGCGAAAGTCTTCCTGGGCGTAAAGTCCGGCGGCGCTGGTCTGGTTGAACAGAATGGTGGCAATTTCCGCCGAGATAATCTGCGAGTAGTAAGCCACCCAATAGAGTTGGTTCAAGATAATACGTTGGCCGGGGCTGGACTGCTGCCACAGTGGCGTGCCGTAGCCAAGGGAAAATTCCTCTGGATTCCAATACTCGTCTTTGCAGTCTTGGTAGCGAAAGGTTGCGGCTGCTTCGTCCAATTTTTGAGTGTGGTCCTGCTGGCGGTTGCGTTGATAGTTCACTTGCAGCTTCCGACAGAGCACCCCGTTGTCTAGCAGATTGTTGGGTTTGGGCTCGCGAAATAGAGTCGTCATACGCATCGGCTAGCAGGGAACGGCCGAAAGGTCCCTTGCTCCTCCAATGTCTGCACAATCGATCCGGCCCCGGCATGTTGCATGAGCGATCGCAATAGAGCCAGTCGGGTGCCGCTGTGGGTTTCGCTGTCCAGCTGCTCGAAGATGCTCAGCTTCTGCGACCGCGACAGGTGTCCCTTCACCTGCTCGATGGCCGCCACCACCCGCTGGGGTCCCGCCTGAATCATTTGTAGAAATTGGGTCAGAATCTCGGCAATCGCCTGTGGGCTAGTCTCGGAGAGGGCCATTTGGCTAAACAGGATCTGACCCACGGCATGATGGCGCGATTCCGCTTGCAGAAAGTCCGCAAACAGCTTACTCAGCTCCCCATCTCGGCAATCTGCTGATAGATGGCGGTAGTGACTGGTGCCCCACCCTTCCAGCACCACCTGCATGACAAACAGCAACACTGCTTTATTCTGGGTTTCCACCACATCTGCCAGCATCTCCAGGAACGGATCGCCCGTGCTGGTGGGTTTCTGGGCTGGCAGAAAGCGACGAATCTGGGCCAGGTGTTCGGCTTCATCGGCGGCAAACAGACCGTAAAGCATGCGCTCTTCCGCTGTCTCGGCCAGCAGCACCATCTTGGCCATGTAGCCGACGCCCGCTTGCTCGATCCAGTAGGCTTCTTCCAGTACCTGACGGCAGGCTAGTGCCACAATCTGTTGCTGCTCGGTCGTACTGGCCTCCCGAAATAGTTGCACCTGTTGGAGCTGGAAATGGTCTGCCCCCCAATACGATTGACCCGCATCGGATAATGGCTGGGTCGATCCGGAAAGTGCTGCTGATAGTACTCGATGGAGCTTGTCTTCAGGATGGCTGCGGGGCAGGTGCAATCCGGCAACACCGTATTTGGAATTCATATAACCTCCAGTGAAAAGGATCGATCGCCGTTTAGTTCGATCGCTGGTGTGGGAGCAACCGATGTTTTCTCTTGGGCTTCTGGCTCTAATGCTTCAGTCTCGGGGCTGTAGGGCTGCCAACTTCCCCAGGCCAGTGCTGTTTGAGACTCGACGTGTTTGATGTAATCCACGATTGACCGGTCTGCTGGGGTGGGAGTTTTGAGGTCAAACCGGATGCTGCGAAAAATCTGGCGATCGCCTTTGGCAAAATAATCCCCCACTTGTTGGGTTAGCCACAGGAGCAGGCGGTTGTACAGCCACCCCGTCAAGCCCGGACGCTTGCGGGTCAGCATTATCATTTGGCCTTCCGTTTGCCCCCCATTCAACGGACGCAGGGCAAACATAACGTAGAAGTGCTGAAAATCCGGTCCGAGGGTTGCGGTGCCGACGCTGCCGTACCAGTAGCACATGCTGTAGGTAGCTTCGTTTTGATAGAAAGGCTGCAGGAGCCGCGCCAACCAATACTCATTGCCCCCCCGTGTCGTATTGCGAAACACGATTGCCTCGTCGCAGAAGGTCGCCGTGTGAAAGTTAATCTCAACCGGCATATCGTGCACCGCATTGAAATGATTGGCATCGATGGCATTGATTAACGTGACATTGGGGTGGCAGTTATTGAGGAAATAGCGGCCGAACGCTACATCGCAGTCGGTGCCCTCTAACTCAGGGACACAAGGCAGCGATCGCGGCTGAGACTGTCCGGTCCAAACCCAAACCATGCCGTAATGCTCTGCTGTTGGCCAGGTGTGCACCGATACCGGCAGCGCCTTGCCCAAGCAGGGTACGTCGACACAGCTGCCACGATCGTTGAATTTCCAACCGTGGTACCCGCAGCGAAGGCCATTTCCCTCAACCTTTCCTTCCCCCAAATGCGCCCCCATGTGCGGACAGTAGGCATCAACCGCTACCACCTGACCCGCTGGATTTCTGTAGAGAGCTAAGTTCCGGCCCAGCAGTTTGATACTCTCAACCCGACCGGTTTTGAGCTGGCGAGAGGCGATCGCCCAGTACCACCCCTCGATAAAGCAATTTGCGTTATTAAAAATCTCAGTCTTGACGGTCACGGGCGTGTCCCCATTTGCTTTTCATTAGGCACCGACGGGTAGTCGGTGGGACTCAAGCTGGTTAGTCACCAGTTGGGTGGGCAACATTCGCTGGCCTGCCCTCGTCAGGTTTTCTCTCGAAATTTCCGTCAAACAGACCAGGTTATCTCCCTGGGTGTGCCCCGGATTGCGTTCGGTGAAAAAGCGAATGTGGCGGTTTTGCAAACGTCCTGGCGCAATCTCTTGCAGCTCCTCCCGCAGCACGTAGGCATGGGGAAAGCGGACAACTCCTGCTGTTTCGTCGTAGCGATCGCCGAAGTACGTGCGACCTAAATACTGCATCAGGTCCCCTTCGTAGGTGGGGGTTTCTGCCGTGCAGCAGGGATAAAACACCTTCCAAAAGGTGGGCAAAAATCGATAGGTGCGATATCCGGAGGAAATCAACAACCAGTAAAGCCGCTGGCCATCGTATTGCTGGCACAATCGCAACACTGCGGCAAGCCAAGCCTGTACCAATCTGGACTGAGACCAGGCAGACGGATCGACGATGGTGTCGCCCGAGTACAGGGTGGTGATTTTTTCCTGGTTAAACTTCAGGCTGTCGAAGCGCAATGTCGTAAATCCCTGGAGCAGTCCTAAATCGCTATCTTCCAGGAGAATGACCCATTGTTTTGCCATTAAATCGGCTTCAAACTCATCTCGCTTGACACCACTGAAGTGTTTGTTAAACAGAGAAAACATGACGTCCTTTCTATCTCGAGTGAGTTCTTGGACGGGGAGGAGGAGGTCTTTCATAGTTGGTTGCTCGCAATCACTTGGTGCAATCGCATCTCCGAGGCAGGCATCTCCAACATTCCGATTTATCTAGTAGAAAAGAGGAATGGATGATTGCCGACCTCGAGGTATAGATTTCTTCTAGGACCAGCTTTTCAGTCTGGTTTTCCAGAGGATCGGTTGCGCGATCGCTGCTGTATCTATCTAATTGATCGCGATTTTTCTTACAAAGATGAAGTCAAACTGTGCCACTATTTTGACTGTCACACTCAGTGCTACTGCCGAGAGTGCTTCTAGGGTTCTCCAGTCTGGAAGAGTTCATCGTGCAAATCCATCTCGAATCCCGGAATGGTCCGCCCTTTTTACGGATTCTGCTTTCTGGGTGGTTGCTTGCACGCGATTGTGGACAGAGCCTGCGCTAATGTGCCAGTCAAACACATGTCGCAAAAACTCCGCTACGCCTCGGTGGGACGAGTGGAAGATGAGGATTAGATCCAGAATCGAAAGATAGAAGCAAGCATACGTCACTGGCATCGAGAACAAGATCTCTGACTCTTGGCTGGCTAGAGCCAATGCTTATGAGAGCGCTTCGGTTGCTTTCTCTTTTGCTGGTACAGGAACTTGCGACTGACCTCATGTTTATCAGCTAGATGACTGACGGATTCAATTTGGCAGTGTAAATAAGATATATCTCCGGTTATTTATTCTTTAGTGATATCTGAATGCCAAAAGATAGAAGTCTGTGGAGAAACAATAGATTCAGAGTGCAAGAGATTCGATCTAAAATTTAGAGTGATAGACAATCAATCTCTGAAGTGCAGGATGACTCAGAAACACCTTGTCAAAGCGAGGGCATGCAAGTTTGAAGCTTCATAAAGCTAAAACTATTGTGCTTTCTTCATTCCTCCACCATAGGAGACAGGCTAGAGAGATAGACGCCATACCGAAAGCCTTCTGAGAGAATGCGGGCCGGGGTGTAGTCGTTAGTCCAGTTTAATTCTCCAAACTTGACGAAAAAGGAAATGGTTTGTGTCTCTCCTGGCAGGATTGTGCGGACGAGGGCTGTTTTACCCCCTAGTTCGACATCCGATGTTTCGGGGAAAATAGTTGCTCGCCATGCAGCGACCTCAAATCCTACATCGCACTTGTTCGTAACGTCCCCTCGCAGTATCAAGGTTTCATTGTTGTAGTTGCCTGGATCGATGTGAGTGGGGCCACTGGTTTCTAATTCGCTAATTTCCAGGCAATCGTATGCCTGCAAGCGCTCGGGTACATTGGGTTGAATAATCTGCGATGAGCTCAGAGTATAGTTGATGCGTAATAAGTCGCCAGCATAATCGTCTGGCAAAGAATTGAAGGGGGTGGCCATGGAAATCGCTTCGATTGCCAACTTGTCAAACGCGCTATCTCCGGATGGTGTGGAAATAATGAGATTGTTAACGGTTCCATCTCTAGTGATTTCAAACTGCAAACTCACCCGTCTTGGCGTCTCTGTTGGGTCAGGTGACCAGCGTTCGGCAATAGCGGCCTTCACACTCTCCATATAGGAGGGGTCGATATTATTACTTGCCTTGGTTGCAAAGGTGAAAACAATCGGCAAAATTTCCGGCTGATAGGACAGGGGCAACGGGTCGAAAGGGACAGCTGCTCGAATGGTTTCTAATGTGGCAGCATCCACATCCGAGTCCCCCGATGACTGTCGAATTTTGAGCCCGGAAATTGAACCGTCTCGTTGGATCGAAAACTCTACGGTGACCTCCCCTGCCCGATCGCTACTGAGGGGATTCCATTCTTGGGAGATGTGCTGCTGCAGGCGCTCGTTATAGCGAGCAAGCTCTCGATCTGAAGCGGACACTTGAGCGAGCCATCCACAACTCCCATTAGGAACGGGCACTCTCTGGCAGTTTGCTTCGACCCCAACGGCAGTCTCGGCGATCGCTAGCAAACTTATCAGGTACGTCACTGCACAACCCAGTTTCCAAGTAATAGAGGCCACGCTTACTTCCTATTCGTTAAAAATGACGACAAGCGATCCAATCATCAAAGAATCAGGCAGGATTCAACTGTGTTGAGCAGGCATTGTATTGAATAATCCAAAGATAAGTGACTCAAACTTCCAAACAATGTTGCAAGTATGTGTTAGTTAAAGCCAAGTATTTAGAATCAATAATACCTACAAATAAAAAATGAACTTAGATGTCATAATAATTGACTATTCGTTGGGATTGCCAGCGTATATTCACTCAAAAGCATATTCTTTGCATAACCTCTCAAAAGGGTATATTTCACGTTGAAATGCGTCAAATCTCGTTGTAGATTTAGTTCAGACAATGACTTCCGGCTATTCGTTAGCACATCTGCTCATTTGAAAGTACTCTTCTTCTAAGTGGCCACAGATAAAAAGTGTCTCAGAAAGTAAACGTTGCGAGATATTATTTAAACAAAATCTCAATTGACGTCCCGAAAGGGATTTCTCAAATTGTCTAAGACTTAGCGATACTTCGGGATGTAGGTCGAGGGTTTGGAATTCTATACCTATTGGTTCGCAACAAGTCAGTTCATCAAGGTCCCCTTAAGTGATTTCCCGAAAAGTTCCGACTGGAAGGCCCCCACCCACCAATTCTGAGGGGTAAATTCAAAATCCCCCAGAATTGGGGGATTTTGAGAGCCTTGATGACTGGTATTTTCTTTGTCAGAAATCTCCTTAGTCTCGAGCTGCAGGGATGCTAGTCAGATAGCGAAATAGCAAGAACAGTGGATCGAGAATTAGATGCCGCTTTCAGGGCTTGTACTGCGCAACTCTTGAAGCCTCCCGACCAAGCTGGAGTTGCGGGAGCCGCTTCGAGAGTCCGATACACTCATAGGCTCCCCCGCCACTTCTACCCCTTGCATACCCTTATCTTGGTCCACAAAAGGATTCGAGCCGGCACCGTTTTCACTCGATGAACCTTTTGCCTGAATTTCGTCCAAGCGGGTGAGGATCTCTGGAGTAGCGTGAGCAGGAGTTGAAACAATTGCAGCTGAACCGGCGATCGCAACTGCGACAATTGCTAATTTGAGTTGAGAGTTCATCGTTTTTTCCTCTAGGAATCTGGCTACATAGACTGTTTTCTTGGCTTCGATGAACTCAGTCTCGCGGATTCCTCCAGTTGAAACAATCCCTAAAAGTTCAGATTGATTCAGGTTTAATTCAGGTTTATTCAGGTATTTCCCCCTGTCATATCACTCGATAGTTCATGCCCTGAGTTATGTGCTTGCCACACTACTAGCGCCCTTGCTTTTTATCTGCTGCAAGTTGCGATCGCTTCCCTCTACAAATTCCTCCAACCCAGTTTTGAGGGTTGGCAGAGCAGTAGTCATCCTCCTACTCAGCGTACTCAATCCTCCAATGGGGCAAATCCCTGGCGCTGGATATTCTCTGTAACGGTTCTGGGTTCGAGGAACTGCAAGAGATAATCGGGACCACCGGCTTTCGAGCCGACTCCCGATAGCTTGAATCCTCCAAAAGGCTGACGATTTACGATCGCCCCCGTAATGCTGCGGTTGATGTAGAGATTGCCCACTTCAAACTCCCGCTGGACCTGTTGGATGTGGGAAGGGGTGCGGGAATACAGCCCGCCTGTCAGGGAGAAACGAGTGGAATTGGCGATCGCGATCGCTTCGTCAAACGTTTCAGCTTTCATGACTGCCAACACCGGCCCGAAGATTTCCTGCTGAGCCAGAGCGGAGTTGACATCGACATCGGTAAAGATGGTGGGACCAATAAAATAGCCGCCTGCGGAGAGCTCCCGTTTTGGGGGGGCCATGGCCAGAGCCACGGTGGCTTCAGAGGTTCCTTCGGCGATCGCGGTGCGAATGCGATCTCTCGCAGCGGCTTCGATAACGGGTCCCACTGTAGTGCCGGGGTTGTCGGCGGGACCAACTGCAAGCGAGCGCGTTGCTTCCAGCAGGCGCTTGAGGAAACCATCGTAAATGGGGGCAAGAACAATCGCGCGGGAGCAAGCAGAGCATTTCTGGCCGCTGTATCCGAAGGCGGATTGCACCACCCCCTGCACTGCGCGATCGAGGTCGGCACTCTCGTCCACGATGATGGCGTTCTTACCGCCCATCTCGGCGATGACGCGCTTGAGATGGGTTTGCCCCGGTTGCAGCACAGCCGCATCGGCGTAGATCTGACAGCCGACATCCTGCGACCCCGTAAAGGTAATTAACTGCACGTCAGGGTGTTTCACCAGTGCCGCCCCCACTTCGCTGCCGCGACCGGGCAGGAATTGGAAGACGCCACTCGGGACTCCGGCCTCCAGCAACAGTTCTGTCAGCTTGGCGGCGATAACGCAGGACTGTTGCGAGGGTTTGAGAATGGTGCAGTTGCCAGCAACGAGTGCCGCCATCACCATCCCGGTGGGAATTGCGAGAGGGAAGTTCCAGGGGGAGATGACAACGGCAATGCCGCGCGGTTGATAGGCATAGCGGTTGGTTTCGCCCGCTAGATCGTACTGCTGGCCGCGATCGAGTTGCTCCATGCGATCGGCGTAGTAGCGGCAAAAATCAATTGCTTCCACCACGTCAGCATCCGCCTCCCGAATCGGTTTCCCAGTTTCCAGGACGATCCAGGCGGTCAGTTCGGCCTGTCGTGCAACCATCAACTCCCCCACCTGCCGCAGCAGATCGGCTCGCTCGGTCACAGGTGTTCGCTTCCAAGCCGGAAAGGCTGCTTTGGCAGCGGCGATCGCCCTTTCCACCTCAGCCAAGCCCCCCATGTAAACGGACCCGATCGTTTCTGAAGGATTGGAGGGATTTGCGGACCCGATTTGGGATTGGGTTTCAACCCATTGGCCGTCGATCAGGGGTCGGTACGTGGTGCCTAGTTGTTGTCGAACAGTTTCTATGGCTCTCAGAGCCCGTTCCCTTGCATCTGCCTGACTAAAATCGGTGGTGGCAGCATTGCGGAATCCTGATGAGGGGGAGAGGAGCGGAGTTTCTACGACGGTTTTAGGAGGGGCGAGTAATTGCTCCTCCGAGACATTAGCGGAGCGTTGGCGCAGAAAAGAGGAGTTGGCGGTGTTTTCTAGCAAGCGGCGAATCAAGTAAGCCATGCCCGGAATGAGCTGGCCGAAAGGGGTATAGACCCGGACTCGGAAGCCTTCTTCCACCAATGCGTCGGCCAGCCGGTCGGCCATGCCGTACAGCACTTGCAATTCAATGTGGCGTCGCGGAATGTGGAGTTCCCTGGCGATCGCGATTGCCCGCGCTTGCGATCGGGTGTTATGGCTCGCAATGGCGGCGTGGAGACAGTCGTGATTCTCCAACAGCAGTTGGGTCAACTGTTCGAATCTGGCATCCGTGTGTGATTTGTCGTTAAAGACCGGTTGCGGCCACCCCTGTTGCACGGCATGGATAGTTTCTTGGTCCCAATAGGCCCCTTTAACTAAGCGCACGGTTACGGGGGTTCCGCGCTGTTTGGCCCAGGCAATCCAGCCCTGCAAATCGCGATCGCTGTCACGTAAGTAGGCTTGTAGGGTAACGCCAATATCGTCGCGATGGCGAAACTCCTCCTCCATCAGCAGGTCTTGCAAAATAGCAATGGTGAGGTCTTTGTAAACGTATTGCTCGAGGTCGAAGTGAACGGCCACACCCAGTTCTTTGGCGCGGCGCAGCAGCAGGCGCACGCGATCGCTTACCTTCTTTTGACTGCCTGCCGCATCCAGCGGATCGCATTGCGAATAAAAGGCGGTGAGTTTAACGGACACTTGTACCCGTGGCAGGGATTCTCCATCGGCGAGATCGATTTCGGGAACGGGTTTCCAGGTTTGGGCGGCTTCGCTCAGCTGGGCGATGGTGTCTAGATAGCGATCGAGGTAGGACTGGGCTTCCGATTCGGTAATCACAGCTTCCCCCAGCAGATCCATGGTGAAAGCGAGTTTGTGGCTGCGCAGGCGAACGATGGATTTAAGGGCTTGGGGCAGCGTTTCTCCGGCGATGTATTGGTGGGCCAGGGTTGAGACCGCTGTGGTGAAGGTGGTGGCGGCCAGTTGACCGGGAATGGAGTTGGGTCCGGTGAAGTTAAGTAGGGCCTTGAGGGCATCTGGCAGTTCGACGGATTCGTCTACGAGATATTCGCGCATGTGGCGGGCAATTTCAGCTTTGCTGCGCAGTGAGGGGAGGCAGTCGATGAGGCGAAAGAGATGTACCCGCAGACCGGGATTGTCCATGGTCCAGGCGAGCAGGCGATCGGCCCAGTGCGTTTGGCTGAAGAGAGAATCGTGCGATCGCGTGGCTGCTAGCAATCTGCGTCCAATCTCTTGAGTGGCAGATTCGTAGAGGTTGGTTTCTGCCGCTGGAGCAATCATTGCTCACCTCCAAAATGGCAGGGAATGTGTTTGAGCGGTCGATATGGATTAGTGGACTAAGGCGGTCGGCCACAGAACAAATAACATCGCTAACCCAGAGGAAAAAGTTCCCCTTTATCCCTATCATAGTTGGACAAAAGGTAGTCCTCCGCATCAAAGATAGGTACTAGTCACGAATCTTGAAGAAGTAACTCTAGTGAAGCCGAATTGATCGAGTAGCGAATCTTCGATGTCAGTCATATTCATCGTCTTGGCTTCTCTCACTATTGATTGAGCGATTTAGATATCTCTACAATCCAGACTGAAGTTTATCCACTTAATCTGGCTAACTACTGACTCTTAGTCGCCACCCCAATAATTTGATGACTCACAATAGCTGGAACTTGAGCTCGAAACTGTTGGTAGTCAACTCTCTCAAATCCAGCAGTTTCTAGTGCGATCCAGGTTTCGCGATTGGGATAGCAACCATCTCCTAGAACTGTCCATATAGGCTGTATCCAGTTTTGAATCTGTCGTAAAAAAGTCCTCTTCGGTGCTGCTACATGTTCAAGAAAGAAAAATTGTCCGCCGGGTTTAAGTACCCTGAGAATTTCTTCCAGAACAGTCGATAGATTCCTTACCGAACACAAAACTAGTGTGCTGACTACTGCATCAATGCTGCTATCATCGACCTCTAAATGTTCAGCCGATCCACTATTGATGTTAATGCTTAGCTCTAACCTCTCAGCTTCTTTGTACAGATAAGGATACATATATAAGTTCGGCTCTATCCCAATCCAATGAATGTCGCGTGGATAGTAACGCAAATTAGGACCAGTGCCAGGCCCAATCTCTAGGACGTTGCCCTGCAGATCGGCAAACAGTTTGCGCTTCAGATCGCTTACTTCAGCTTCATACTCAGTCATTGCATGAAGCATCAGCCAAGCAAAGAAGCGTTTATACCAACCCGGAGTATGTGAAGTAACAGATTCCATTTACCTATTTCCGATATCGTCAGACCTGATTCTCTATATCTTGACGCACGATTTTAGAAGAAGGCTTTTCAAGTCTTAAGCAATTAAAGTAATAACTAGAATTAACTGCAATCTCTCTTTTGTTTGTATAAGAATTTGCTTCTTGGGTAGGTGTACGAACATCGAAATCTTGTTGTTATCGTAAGGGTTGCGGCAACTATGGCTGCGCGAGAAATAATTGGATTCCTGATGGCTCGTCTTTCCTTCTAAAAGACCAAATTTCTTACACTTCGATCCGTTATCACGAAGATGGGGCCAAAGAAGAATGAAGTTTGCGCACGTTAAAGGAAATTACAATTGGGTTGAATTAGCCGTCAATGAAGGAACTGCGAGCACGGGACCTTTTCGAGAACAGCGTCTGAAATGCGATGTAGAAAAAAGCCAACGTACCACATGCAAGAGGTGTATTGCGTACACTACACCGTTGCTTGCAATGATGATGTTGATTTAACTCACTTTTGCTCATCGATTACTGTCTACGATTATTTGGGAGTCGATACCATGCCGAAACAAACAACTGAGCTGATGAAGATTGGGGAACTCAAGAAAGAAAGCGGTGTTCCGATCAAAACCATTCGCTATTACGAAGAATTGGGTTTGATTAAGGCAGAGAGACGTACGAAAGGAGGATTTCGTCTATTTTCTAGAGCGATCCTTCCTCGCTTAGGCTTTATCAAACGAGCCCGATCGCTAGATTTTAGTCTTCAAGATATTAGTTCGTTTCTTGAAATCTACGATCGTGGCGAAGTTCCCTGTGACGAAGTGAAGCATAACATTCAAGAAAAGATTTTAGAAATTGAAGAGAAAATTCTAAATCTAGAAGAGTTGAAAGCTCAACTAACAGTTATGCTCTCTGATACCAGTACTGCTTCCCCTAGTAAGGAGGGGATCATCTGCCCAATTATTCAGCAGGAAATTGGGGCTTGACTGGCTTCTTATAGGGGTGATTGTTATTCTTGTGATGTTTTCTTAACTCAATCAATTAAGATCGAATTGAGTCTCTCAGTAGTTTCTGCTAAGGAGGAGACGGTATGAGAGTTATAGAAAAGCCCTTGAATGCCTATCCCTGGTATCTTCGTCCATTCTTTTGGAATCAGAATAGAAAGTACGGGCAAATTCTAAAGCCGTCCTTATTATGGGCCAGATCCCCGCTACTATTTGTTGCCGTTGCAATCCTGTATGGAGTCCTCGATCGCAGAAGCTCACCTCTAACCCCTGAATTGCGATCTTTGGTCACTGTTCGTGTATCGCAAATTAATTGGTGCCGGTTTTGTATTGACATTAATTCTGCATTGCTGGCTAAACGTAGTGGCTCGATGGAAAAAGTTGAATCTCTAGAAAATTGGAGAGAGAGTCAACTGTTTGATGACAAAGAGAAAACAGTTCTGGACTATGCAGAAGCGATGACGATGACCGATCGGCAAGTAAGCGACGATCTGGTAGAACGACTGCACAACTTCTTTGATGAAGATGGCATCGTTGAATTGACAGGGCTTATTGCTTTTCAGAATTTGTCTAGCAAATTTAATAATGCCCTCGATGTACCTCCCCAAGGTTTTTGTCAGCTTCCAACTGCCCCATCGAATCATACAACAGCCTAAATTCGATCTTCGATCGAAGCTGTTTTTGGCGATGTCTTCAAGCAATTAGGTAAACTTTTGTGCAGTTCGCTTTATTCTCCACTGGGCTGGAGAGTTTAGCTTGGATTGAGTCCTCGATCTCGATCGGGGTACTTGGAGAGCCGAGTATTCAATGTCCTTCGTCAAGCCTGTGTCTCATCCGCTTGAGTGGTAATGATGTCTGCTCCCCAAACTGAGAGACAAAGCAAGCGATTTGAAAGCTGGGTAGTTATCCTTCCAGTCATTGAACAGCATCAACCCAGAACTGAATTAGGTCATGTCAGCTATGGAAACCCAACAGCTCCAACTCAGGGGAATGAGCTGTGCATCGTGTGCATCGAACATCGAGCAAGCCATTCGGAGCGTTCCTGGCGTCGTTGAATGTAATGTGAACTTTGCAGCAGAGCGAGCTTCTGTACAGTTCGACGATCGCAAAGTCAGTCTCAAGCAAATCCAACAGGCCGTAGCCGATGCAGGATATGCAGCAGAACCGCTGCAGGAAATGGGGCACGGTCAGGTCGATCCCGAGAGAGCCGCTCGCGAGGCAGAGCAAACCGACTTGAAGCGCAAAGTGATGTTCGGAGCCGCGATGAGCTTGCTGCTGATTGTGGGAGACCTGCCTCATATGACGGGGTTAAACCTGCCCTGGATACCGGCGTGGATGGGCAACCCTTGGTGGCAGCTGGCACTGGCGACCCCAGTCATCGTCTGGTGTGGCAAAGCCGTCTTTGTAGGAGCTTGGAAAGCCTTCAAACACCATACTGCCGATATGAATACCCTAGTGAGTGTCGGCACCGGAGTCGCGTACCTCTATTCGCTGTTTGTCACGCTTTTTCCGGGAGTCTTGAAGTCTCAAGGGCTGTCAGCACAACCCTATTACGAAACCTCTGCGGTCATCATGACCTTGATTTTGCTAGGGCGTTTCCTAGAAAACCGCGCTAGGGGCATGACCTCAGAAGCCATTCGGAAACTGATGGGGTTACAGGCAAAAACAGCTCGTGTCATCCGCCAAGGTCAAGAGTTCGATATTCCGTTGGAAGCGGTTGTGGTGGGGGATGCCATTGTGGTCCGTCCCGGCGAAAAAATCCCCGTGGATGGAACGGTGATAGACGGGTCTTCCGCTGTAGACGAATCGATGGTGACTGGCGAACCCCTACCAGTCATGAAGCAAGCGGACGACGAAGTGATTGGGGCAACCATTAATAAAACGGGCAGCTTTAAGTTCCGGGCTTCGCGAGTGGGTAAGGACACTGTATTGGCCCAAATTGTCCAGCTAGTCCAGCAAGCTCAGGGCTCCAAGGCACCGATTCAGAAGCTCGCCGATCGCGTCACCGGTTGGTTTGTCCCAGCTGTCATCGCAATCGCCAGTGCCACTTTTGTCATCTGGTTCAACTTGGTGGGGAATATCACCCTGGCGATGCTCACAACTGTGGGCGTGCTGATTATTGCCTGTCCCTGTGCGTTAGGGTTGGCTACACCAACTTCCATCATGGTGGGAACGGGCAAAGGGGCAGAGAACGGCATTTTAATTAAAGGCGCTGATAGCTTGGAACTGGCGCACAAGCTGCAGGCGATTGTGCTGGATAAGACGGGGACCCTGACGCAAGGTCAGCCTGTCGTCACCGATTTGCTGACGCTGAACGGGAATGAATTGCAACTGCTGCGTTGGGTTGCTGCAGCAGAACGGAATTCCGAACATCCTCTTGCAGAGGCAGTGGTCCAGTACGCTCGGGCGCAGCAGTTGAGCCTGCCAGAGGCGCAACAGTTTAATGCCGAAGCTGGCAGTGGAGTTGAAGCCCGCGTGGAAGGTCAGTGGGTGCAAGTGGGTACCGAACGCTGGTTTGGAGAGTTGGGGATCGACATCCAGCCGTTGGTTAGTCGCAAACAACAGTTGGAGTCCGATGGGAAAACGGCGGTTTTAGCAGCCGTTAACGGTCAAGCGCAAGGGCTGATCGGGATTGCCGATACCCTCAAGCCCTCTTCTGCAGAAGCGGTGAAGGCTTTGCAGCGGATGGGATTGCAAGTGGTGATGCTGACGGGGGACAACCAACGTACAGCCAAAGCGATCGCCAAACAGGTGGGGATCTCGCGAGTGTTTGCGGAAGTCCGTCCGGAACAGAAGGCTGCCAAAGTCAAAGCGATTCAGACAGAAGGCAAGATTGTGGCGATGGTGGGGGATGGCATTAACGATGCCCCCGCGTTGGCTCAAGCGGATGTGGGCATTTCCATTGGTACGGGAACCGATGTGGCGATCGCGGCGAGCGATGTCACGCTGATCTCTGGAGACCTGCAGGGGATTGTGACGGCGATTCAGCTCAGTCACGCCACCATGAACAACATTCGCGTAAATCTCTTTTTTGCCTTCATTTACAACATCGCCGGCATTCCGATCGCTGCAGGGGTTCTATTTCCCTTTTTGGGTTGGCTGCTGAATCCCATGATTGCTGGAGGTGCGATGGCATTTAGTTCGGTTTCAGTGCTGACAAATGCCTTGCGTTTGCGTAATTTCCAACCCAAAGCGACCTTGTAACTCAGGAGTTCCAAATCCAATGTTCGCAAAATATCGGGTCTTAACTTTGTTTCTGTGTTTGGGACTCGCACTTGGGGTAACTACGGGTGCTGCTGTAGCCCAACTACCTGAAGAAGCTGCTTCCCCGCAAACTGAACCCTTTCGCCGGATCGATCAACCTCTCTGGACAAGAATTGCCGTCACTGTGGGTGGCTTATCATTTATTGCTGCAGAATTATGGTGGTTCCAGTTCAGCAAGACTCAAGCTCGGCAAGCTGGAGTCAAACAGGGGATTCAAGAGATTGCGATCGCCGTTGATGGTGGCTACTCTCCCAATCGCGTTGTCGTTCGAGCGGGTCAACCGGTTCGGCTGAATTTTTTTCGAAAAGACCCTAGCAGCTGTCTCGAACAGGTTGTCTTGCCTGATTTTCACCGGGCAGTTGATTTGGAACTCGATCGGATTACGCCTGTGGAATTTACACCGGAACAAGCCGGTGAATATCCGTTCCATTGCGGTATGAACATGTTTCGGGGCACTGTGGTCGTTCGCGATCGGGCGGAAATTTCTCCGGCACCACCGCCAGTCCATTCAAACGGTCAGGTTCGAGAAGCATCGGAAACCCCAACATTCGGTTAGCGATTCGCCGCTACAGTTCTACTCTGCTCGATTTTCTTACCAGTAGCTGGCGGGCTAATCTTGCAATGCAGGTCTCTCCATCCGACACAGTTGTTGTACTAGCAAACTGAGGAATAACCCCACATCCGTGACAATTCCGACGGACTCCAGCGAACCGCGATCGGCCAACTTCGTCACCACCGCTGGATTGATATCGACACAAATCAGCTTCACACCAGCCGGAGTCATGTTGCCCACCCCAATCGAGTGCAGCATGGTGGACAGCATCAAAATCGTATCGGCGCCCCTCACTAGCTCTGCATAGTTCTGCTGGGCTGCGACCAAGTCCATCTGTGTGTCCGGCAAAGGACCGTCATCTCGAATGGACCCCGCCAGAGCAAAGGGGACTCCCTTGCGCACGCATTCGTAAAAGATGCCTGCAGAAATCGCTCTAGCCTCAACCGCTGCTGCAATACTGCCGTGCTTGCGAATCAAATTAATGGTCTTGAGGTGGTGGCGATGCCCCCCTTTCACGGCATTGCCCTGCTGCAGATCCACCCCCAGCGACGTGCCGTACAAATTCTGCTCCAGATCGTGGACCGCGATCGCGTTGCCCCCCAACAACCCCTGTACGTAGCCCGCGCGAATCAGCGATGCCAGGTGCGGCCCTCCCCCCGTATGCACCACCACTGGGCCAGGAACCACAACGGTCTTGCCCCCCCGATCTCGAACGCGGCGCAGTTCCCAAGCCACCTGTTCCACCACCAACTCCACCCGCCGTTCGCTGGAGACGCTGGAGCCCATAAACGTAAACTCCTGCGATCGCTCCGGAAGGGGCTGTTGCTGAACGGTACGAATCCCTTCTACGCCGCAAACCACGCGATCGCCCACCTGCAGATCGCGAATTAAGCGACAGTCCGCCTTCAGGTTGCCTTCTGAATCGCGACAGATGGCGATCGTGCCGTCCATGCGCTGATGGTGAACCGTCAGCCACTGGCCCTCCACCAATACTTGCGTCGGGTAGATGGCAGTGACGTAAAAATCCTCGGGGGCAACACCTGCTTGTTTGACGGACTCTAAATGGGCATTCCGCACCGCAGGATCGGCGGATCGTGCCCCCATCGCAATCAACTGGCTGAGAATATCGTCGAGTTCCGGAGCACTGGCGGCGCAGACATGCAATTTGACCGTTGAGGTACTTTGTCTCTGCTTGCCCAACTGAAATTGTTCGATCTGAAAACTGCCCCCACCCGCCGAAATGGTATCCAGAATGTCGTTGAGCAGGTTGGTATCCAGCAGGTGCCCTTCTAAAGAGATGATGCGACTGCAGACAGCGACTTTTTCGGCAGTTTCAGGGGCCAGCTGCTCCGTTAGCCGTAACGTCAAGCATTTCGCGGCCCCACCGGCTTTGATATATTCTGTCAGCTCGACTTCCACAACCCTAAACCCCCGCTCTTCCAAGCGGGTGCGCAACTCGGAACTGAGACGGTTGACCGTAATTGCACCGTCAATTTCCACGGCATTACAGGCGAAATTGAGGGCATCGGCTTCGGCGATCGCAATCCGCTTGTCCTCGGGGACCCGCATCTCGATCAGGCGATTGGAGTAGGTATCGAACGCACTGGGGTAATAGAGCAGATAACCATTGGATAGAGGGCAAAAGCAAGTATCGAGGTGGTAAAAGCGGCTGTCAACCAAATGCAACGACAGCACCTCGATATCCAGCAGCTGAGCCAAAAGAGGGTGAGCTTCCAGGGCTGTGCGAAAGCCGTAACCTGCCCAAAGCCAGCGTCCTGCCCGATCCAGCAGCGCGTCTCCTGCCCCTTCGAAGCTAATCCCTGACGGGAGTTGGTGCACTGTATAGCCTTGCTGTTCGAACCAAGTTTTGAAGTGGGTCTGCTCCCCCTGCCGCTCGACATGGTGAAAGTTGCTCAGCACAACCGCCTGTTTGAGAACCAGTCCTGCATTGGCGGTGAAGACCATGTCGGGCCATCCGCAAGCGGCTGTCACCAGCTCTACCTCAGCCTGTTGCTGGAGGGTCTCGTACAAGCGCTGCCATTGCTGGCCGGCTACCAGGCGATCGAGGCGGTGAACGTTGCCATGCATCCAGGGGTTGATGATGTAGTCGATGTCGTAGTGCTCGGGGGGGCACATTAAGTAGCGGATGGGATTGGGCATGAAAAGCAACCTGCTCAGCGACTATGGAGAGAGGTGAATGTTCGACCAATGGAATCCCTCTTTCTAACAATGTCTCAAGTTTGACCGGGGAGTGCCAACAAGGGGGCGATCGTCCTTTGACGTACTTTTCGCGTATCAGTTGCTCGTAATTGATGAATAAGTCGGTCAACATCCAAACTCGTTAATTTCAATAGGAGAGAATAGAACTAGGGGGTTGTTACCCATACTTGCGGCAATTAGGCGTTTGAACTGCTTCCACACCGTTGAGTGAGCCTTCAATAGGCAGTTCGAACGAAGCGTAGATTTCTGAGGGTGGCGAACCCCATTGAACGTAGGCGATGGGGACAATTCAATGACTAAACCACTCTCCCTCGAACAGATTGTCACCTGCGGTGTAGAGCCCACCCTCGCAGTCGAACTCTTACCGACCATTAACCGATGTCTGTCCGATTTACCCCCTTCAGACTGCTGGCAGCAACTGATCCGCTCCGTGCTGACCCCCGATCGCCCGTTTGCCCTGCACGAACTCCTGTACCAAACCACCTACTCCGACTGGGATTCCAGCCAAGGGGTTCCTCCTGCTTGGTTCCCCACCCAAGAACAGATTCAAACCACTCACCTTGCTGCACTCTTGCGGGAGCTCGGCCTAGAGTCCTATTCCGAACTGCATGACTGGTCGATCCAAAATCGGGCTCAGTTCTGGGAATTAATGGTGCACCGTCTCGGAATTCGCTTCCGGCAGACCTATCGAACCATTCTCGACCTCTCCCTCGACCTTGCCCACGGCATCGAATTTCCTCAATGGTTAGTGGGTTCTGAATTCAATATCGTTGAAAGCTGCTTCCAAGCTGCTCCAGAAGCTCCTGCCATTGTCTTTCAAGCGGAAGGAGAGTCGCTATCCGTGCTCACTTATGGCGAGCTGCGCGCCCTGACCGATCGCGTGGCTAACGGACTGGTGAATATGGGGTTCTCCCCCGGAGATGCGATCGCGATCGTCATGCCCATGACGGCCGAGTCAGTGGCGATTTACTTAGGGATTGTTAAGGCTGGATGCACGGTGGTTTCGATAGCCGATAGCTTCGCCCCCGATGAAATTGCCACACGATTGCGCCTTTCTGAGGCCAAGGGCATTTTCACTCAGGACATCATTCAGAGAGCTGGAAAGCAGCTGCCCCTCTATGCCAAAGTTGTTCAGGTCAATGTGCCTCAGACAATCGTGCTGTCGTCAGGGGGGCGTTCCTCCATCCCCCTACGGGCGGGGGATTTGACCTGGGAAGCATTTTTGAGCGATCGCGATCGCTTCGATGCCGTTCTCGCTGGACCCACCGATCGCACCAACATCTTGTTTTCCTCGGGGACGACTGGGGAACCGAAGGCGATTCCCTGGACGCAAACCACACCGATTAAATGTGCGGCGGATGGCTATTTGCACCACGACATTCACTCTGGCGATGTGGTGGCCTGGCCAACTAATTTGGGATGGATGATGGGCCCCTGGTTGATTTACGCCAGCCTCATTAATCGAGCCACCATTGCCCTGTACTGCGGCGCCCCCACGGGACGGGACTTCGGACAGTTCGTTCAGGATGCGGGGGTGACGATGTTAGGGGTGGTACCCAGTTTGGTGCGAGTCTGGAAAACCAGTGGTTGCATGAAAGGGCTGGACTGGAGCGCCATCAAAGCATTTAGCTCTACTGGGGAATGTTCTAACTCACAAGACATGCTCTTCCTCATGTCCCTGGCTGGATACAAGCCGATCGTCGAATATTGCGGCGGTACCGAAATCGGCGGTGGGTACATTACCGGTACTCTCGTGCAACCCTGCGCCCCCTCCACCTTTACGACGCCTGCTCTGGGCCTGGACATTGCCATTCTCGACGAGGGGGGGCACCCTTCCACCACCGGAGAAGCATTCATCGTTCCGCCCTCTATCGGGTTATCCACCGAGTTACTCAATCGAGACCACCATCAAGTCTATTTCGATCGCACTCCGCATGTACCCAATTCCTGCATCCCCCTGCGCCGCCACGGCGATCTCATGAAGCAACTGCCCAACGGTTACTATCGCGCCCAGGGCCGCGTTGATGACACCATGAACTTGGGTGGCATCAAGGTCAGTTCCGCTGAAATCGAGCGAGTCCTCAATGCCGAACCGGGTGTTCGCGAAACAGCGGCTGTTTCCGTCTCTCCGCCGGAAGGAGGTCCCAGTCAGTTAGTGGTTTATGCGGTATTGGAGTCAGATTTCGATCGGGGTCGGTACGACCTTCCAACTGCATTGCAGGCAGCGATCGGACAGCATCTCAATCCCATGTTTAAGATTCGAGACCTGCGAATTGTCAATGAATTGCCCCGCACGGCTTCCCATAAAGTCATGCACCGCGTGCTGCGCGATCGCTACCAACCTCGACTTCCCCAGAAAAACGAACTTAAGCGATCGCCAGTCGAGCTAAAAACTAGGAGTTAAACAGTTCCAAGGATCAACAAAACCAGTGCGCGGAAACCGACCGAACGACAGCCGCGATCGAGCAATCCCAGTAGAGGTTGGTGACACTCTGCGAGTGACAACAAGGGGTGAAAGTGGCAGATTTAGGCATGTCTTATCGATCGCCGATCAACCGCAACAAATCCTCAGTCGACATCTTGCCGCTCATATCCGCCCCTTCCAGCAGACTGTCCGCTAAAGCCCGCTTGTGCTGGTGCAAAGAAACAATTTTCTCTTCAATCGTGTCCTTCGCCACCAGCCGATAGATCGTCACCGGCCTCTGCTGGCCTATGCGATGGGCGCGATCTGAAGCTTGATCCTCCACCGCCGGATTCCACCAGGGATCCATGTGAATCACGTAGTCGGCAGCAGTCAGATTGAGGCCCGTACCTCCCGCCTTCAGACTAATGAGAAATACGTCCCCTTTCCCCGCCTGAAACGCATCCACCCGTTGCTTGCGTTTTTTCGCGGGGGTGCTGCCATCCAGATATTGGTATTGGATTTGTCGTTCGTCTAAGAAGTCCCGCAGGATGTGCAAGTGATCGACGAACTGGCTGAACACCAGAACCTTGTGACGATTTTCCAACAGCTCCCCCACTGTCTCTCCGAACAATTGCAGCTTGGCACTGGGGAGGGGAGTATCGGGCACCACTAAGCGCGCATTGCAGCACACCCGCCGCAACTTCATAATTTCCGCCAACACCTGCAGGTGCTTGGGCCCTGCTTCTCCATCGCTTTCCGCCAGTTTCGCGATCGCCTCCCTTCGCAGCGCTTCGTACAGCGCCATTTCTTCCTGACTCAATTCCACCTGCAGCAGAATTTCGGTGCGAGAGGGTAATTCCTCTAACACTTGGCTCTTTGTACGGCGCAGCAGGAATGGCTGAATCAACTTCTTCAGCTTGCTGCGGGCCTGCTTGTCCTGGGATTTTTCAATCGGAGTGGCAAAACGTTGATTGAAGCGCTCCAAAGATCCCAACAATCCGGGATTGATGAAGCGAAACAGATTCCACAGTTCGCCAAGGTGATTCTCGATCGGGGTTCCCGTCGTGATGACTTTGAAGCCCGCTTGTAGCTTCATGGCAGCCTGCGATCGCTTGGTAGCATAGTTTTTGATGGCTTGGGCTTCGTCCAGCACAATCGTTTGCCACTGCACCTCCGCCAGCATCTTGGCCACTTCCTCCTGCTGCAGCAACCCGTAAGTGCACACCAGCATGTCAAACGGCTGCAGCCCATCCAGCATTGTCTGGCGATCGCCGCTGCCAAACTGGATCGCTCGCAAAGTGGGGGTAAATCGCTGCGCTTCGCTCATCCAGTTCATGCCCACCGACGTCGGAGCCACAATCAAAGTCGGTCCCTCAGGGGCGCGAGTGAGAATCACCGCTAGAGCCTGCAACGTTTTGCCTAGCCCCATATCGTCTGCCAAACAGGCCCCCACGCCCCAATAGGCCAGACGCGCCAGCCAGTTAAACCCTTCCAGCTGATAATCCCGCAACTCCGCTTGTAGAGTGGAAGGCAGCTGCGGCTGCAAATCTTGCATTTCCGTGAGGCGATCGACGTGAGCCCGCCAATGCTTGTCGGTCTTGAGACTGCCCACCTCATCCAAAAACTCTTCCATGGCTGGCGTGGCCAGGGGATGAAAGCGGATGCCCTTGCCGTGCTGTTCCGAAAAGGCCCGCATTTCGTCCAAGCGCTTGCGAAATTCGCGGGTCAGGGCCAGAAATTGGCCGTCTTCCAGCTGGACAAATCGGCTGGGGGTCCTTTCCAGCAGAGCTAGCAAGGTCTGCATATCCAGCACCAAGTTTTGGTCGAGTTTCAACTCACCACTGGCGGCAAACCAATCCCGCTGCTTTTTCACGGTCAAACGAAGATCGTCAAAGCTGGCCTGGTGGCTGACCCGCAGTTTTTCTCCCTCCGGCCATTCCAGAACGACGCCATCCCCCAGCTCCTGCAACTCCAGTAATAATTCCAAGCAATCTTCTGGGTCTGGCACCATCCATTCGCGATCCTGTTCTTCCTGGTGGGCTAACGTCGGACAGGCGGATACCGCAGCTTTCGCCAGTTTGGTTTCTTGCCGTAAGTTGCGGCTGGTTTGCAGGCGTCGGCCGCCAATCTCGGCAATTACTGTTTCGCCCCCCTCCCCCGGGCGGAAATAGGGACCGCCCTCGGCAAAGGGACGGGCAAACACCGCCACTTTTAAGCCGTCTCCAGCCGGTAACAGGTGAATGTGGGGGATAGCTTCTGCCGAAACCTCTTCCGCCTGAACGGCTCCGCCGCCAATGTCGGAATGCACCGTCACGATTTGCGAGACGGCACCGATCGCTTCTAGTACTCGCTCCTGGGCGGCAGTAGGAACTTCCAGTCGGTTTTTGGGGCCAATAATCTCGGCAATCCGACGGTGTTCCGGGGTAATTTCTATCACCTTAATTTGGGTCGGGGTTTCTTTCACCGCCACGATCTCTTTGTCATTGCCAATTTTGGGAACAAACTCCAGGACGACCCGGCCTTTGCGCTTCAACTTTTTAACCTGCAGTTCCGGTTCCCCTTTCACCACCTCAACCCGCACGCTGGGGGTGTCCTCCCAGAAAACGTAAGGGTGACCGATCAAAGCGGCGATCGTCCGTTCGCCGCAGATGTACTCGGTGGTGCCGCGATATCTGTAGGAGCTATAGGAGGTGAACGTCTTGATACAGGCACAGGCCTGCAGATCTTGGGGGGTGAGATAGTCGAAGTCTTCAAGGTTGCTATAGAGACGCTTCAGGGCAATGGGCCGTCCTTTGCTCCAAGCTCCACTGGCACCGATTTTCTGTTCGCGGGGCTGCACCACGCACTGGCTGGGGTAATAGGTCACGAACCAAGCCAGACGTTTTTCCGTTGTCGGGGTATTCGCTGATTTTGAGGGAGCTTGTAGGTCGATCAGAGCATTTAAACAAAGTTCCCAAGGTTCCTGCGACCGTAGGATGTCGACAAGGGGCTGGATACCGGTGTTGTGACGCAAAGCAGCTGCCTGGCGATCGTATTGGCCTTGAGACAAGCACTTAGACAGGAGTTCGGCAGTTTCCATCGCTAGCCAGGTGTAGCCAAAGGATTGGGCTGCTTTGTAGAGGGGTCTCAAATGTTTAGCCAGTTGCGATCTCGATTTGGCTTTATCGGCACTCGCCCAGTAGACGCAGAGCGCCACCAGCAGAGGCTCGTAATAGGTGGATTCGGTGAACTGAGGGATATCCGCTTTCAAGACAGCGTCCATCTGCGAGAGATCCCCTTGCTGAATCTTGACTAGACCGGACAGCACCGTGTAGCTGGGAGCCATCCAATTCTTGGAATCTCCTGCGACGATCTGGCAATAGGAGAGCGCCTCCTGCAGCGATTGAGAAGAACCCTCTTTCAGCAACGCCAGAACGAACAACCAGCCAGAGATTCCGTCTAGAAAGATCTTGCGTTTACGAGTGATTTTTTTGAGCTGTTTGAGGGCTTGGGTGAAATAGTCGATCGCGGCATCGTTATTGCCGCGCACAAAACTCAACCATCCCCAATAGATAGCTCCCGCGTCTCGCTGTTCTGCGGGAAGGGATTCCAGGCGAGCCTGCGCATCCGACAATCGACCCCGATGGAGATACTGCTCGGTCAAAAGCAGGCGCAGTACATCCGAACACCGGTTGCCTTCAGCAGCACATCCCTCTTCAAGCAGGGCAAAGGGTTCGTCTGCGGGGACAAAGTTCCATTCTAAGAACTCAAAAATAGCGATCAGAGCTGGTTCGTAGATGTGTAAAGGGAGGGTACAAAACCACTCGGGATCGAAGGGGTTGTTGAATACCAGCGGGTAGATGGTGCTGAGTATGGCGTCGGGGGTAACTATGCCGTAACGACAGAAGTCGTCGAGTTGACGTTTGATGTAGCCCACATCTTGGCGATAGATCCCGATGCGAACTTCCCGCACCAATTGGTCTTCGGTTTCGAAATAGCGCTCTTTTTTACCCCAATGTTGAGTAGGGATGGGCAACATTTCCTCGATCGCCGTTACCCAAGATTCGAAAGTGCCCTCGCGAATGGCATCTCGGGTGGCAATCTCGGTTAACAGGGGGTTGCAGCGGGGGCTCTGCCTGGTGGATTGGACCAACAAGTCCAGATCCAGGAGTTTGGTCAGGTGCAGTTTGAGGACACCTGCGGTGAAGCGGCGATCTTTTTCGTCCCGCACTCCAATGCGATTGAGACACTTGAGAAAATTACTGCGACTGACCGGTTCGTAAATCACCGAGAACAGTTGGACGATGGTGCGATCGAGCGGTGAAATCTGACGGTAATCTTTAAGCAGCTGTTTGCGAAGAATGTCTGCTTGATTCACGAAATCAGTCATGGGGAAAGGGTCGTTCTCGGGTTTACGATCGCGATTGATAGCACCATTAGACCCCATTCAAGCGATCGGCATTGAGGCTATCCCCCAAAATAGTCCTTCTTGAAAAGAATGGACCGGGCGATCGCTCCCAACTCTTTGAAACAGCTCGATATTAGCTTCAGTTCATTAGGTATGTGGACTAGTTTTCTTTTGACTGTTGCTCGATGGTATCGAGCATTAGGAATGCCTCTACTTGCTTCGGAGATTCGTTCGATGCCTCGTTCGATCGCGCTATAGAGGATCCAATTCTCTGCAAACTCTTCAAACGTGATGGGGGTAAGGGCGGTTTTGATTTGAACGATGTTGGCCTGCATGTCCCGCAATCTTAAATAGGCAGAGCTGTATTGCCGGGAGGGTTGGCCCATTAGAATACACGCTCCGCTGTAGCAATAGCGCGATCGCGCACCAGATGGTGAATGCTATCTCTTGGCATGATGTCAACTGGGGTATTGAAGAGGCTGCTGACAAACTCTTTGATATCGACGAGGTTGTAGAGGCTAAACGGCCGATCCGGAGCGTAGTCGAAGAACAAGTCGATATCGCTATCCGGGCCGGCTTCGTCTCTGGCGGTGGAGCCAAATAAATAGAGGCCAGTTGCCCCAATCTGCCGGATATGGGCTTCGTGCTTCCGCAAGATTGCAATGACTTGCTTTTTTTTCATTTCCAGCTATTCGACACCTAATGTCTAGCGTCTCTACTGAATGTAGCAATCTCTTGCAGAACTGAGGGCTTTCACGAACGTTGACGAGTTTGCTGTTGGAAAAGCCAGCCAATCAACTGTTTGCTTAATTCTGCAATCGCCCGGGAGGCTATTCACTGGAGTTTTAAGAAATTGAATTCAGCTGCCTTCAGTAAGGATCCAGACGAAAGTGACTCAGCCCATTGAAGAGACTGAATGCTCACAAACGTTGAGGGGCTCTGCCCTGTTTAAGCCGCTCTGGGCTGAGTAGAACTAGGTGAATGAACTGATTTTTTGCGCTTAGAGGCTCGTTTTTTGACGTTCGGATAGCGAGTCCTCGGCGTGCGGGGTTTGTCTGGAGGCCACCCCGGCGCTTTTCCGCGAGGTTTGGGGACTTTAGCCGGAGTGCCAATCGCGGCCAAAATTACAGCAAAAGCTTGCGCCACGCGTCCTGGAGACAACTTATCTTGGGCAACCTGCCAAGGCAAGGGGGAGTCGCTACACTCATCGCGAGCCAGCCACAATTGCCAACTCATCAGCACAATCAGGTGGCTCCAGGTATCCATCGCCGACTGACTGGTCACCTGCGGCAGGGTCCAATGTAACCGCTGCTTGGCCAAGCGATACCAATGTTCCAGGGCAAAGCGCCTGAGGTATTTTTTCCACAGCTGTTCCAGCGGCAGGAGCTTCTCCCTCACCCAGGCCAACCAGAGAGGTTTGAACTTGCGCCTGCGGCCTTTCGGCTGCAGCACCTCCACTCGCAGAATGTCCATGGGGCGCTTGGG
>JBFRWN010000015.1:0-85377 GCA_051439605.1 Synechococcus sp. | reverse complement strand
GACTTTGACCAGCAGGCAACGCGGTTTGATAGAAGGTGGAGGAATGTCTTCGTATTGCAGCACGTCTGCTGAGCCGTGTTGGTGTATGACAACTGCTTTCATTGCCCTTCATCCTTGTAGTGACTAGGCCCCTCGGCAATACCGTCCGAAGCTGACAGGAAAATTTTGTATCTCAGAGAGGGACTTCTATGCTGGCATGCTATCAAGCCCGACAGGCATTGAAACAGGCTCGATCGGGATTGTCTTCAAAGGTCTTTAGGTCAGCTCCAAAAACTATGGTTTTCGAACTAGGCTCGCCTTCGGCGCAGGATTACGAGCTTCTGAATGCCTTCTAGAAAACTCCAGACTTCAGCGTGAAAAAGATCTAGACGAGATTTCAATGCGATCGCCACTCGACACTGTTCTTTCTCAGCCATTCCACTAGCTCTGATTCCCTTACACTTCCATGGGCCAGACCTTCCATCACGAGAACGGTTTGAGGACCTGGCTGCTCGAAGGTATAGCCATTGAGACCTAGAAATACAGCCATTGCAGCCAGTGCTGCGCGCTTGTTGCCATCGATAAAGGCGTGATTTTGGGTGATTCCGTATCCGTAAGCGGCGGCTAGCGTAAAGATATCGGGAGTTTCATAGGCATACATATTTAGGGGTCTGGCGAGCGCAGATTCCAATAGTCCGCGATCTCGAATGCAAGGGGAACCCCCAAATTGGGCGATCGAAGTGTCGTGGATAGCGATAACGATGTCTGCAGTCAGCCATCGAGGAGCTGTCATTTAGCGAGTTCTCGCATGACATTGCGATGGGTAGAACTGAATTCCCGGTAGAGTTGCATTGCTTCTTCAAAATCCGGATCGATGGGTTCGATAATGATGCGTCCGTCTTTGGCGGAAATGGTTACGGAGTCGCCTAATTGAATACCGGATTGTTCAAGAATTTCTTTGGAGAGGGTCACCGAGGCGGAATTCCCCGATCTCCGCACTTTTGTGGTTGAAGCGTTTTGGTCTGGCATGACTTTAGCCTTGACTTGTGATTACAGCGTAATAACGGCTTTGGGTGTCGTCAAGGTTTGGAAGGGGCTGTTTGTGTGGACTGTGATTCGGCTGTTCTGAGGGCAAGTTGGATGAGATCTTCTGTGGATTAGATGCCGCGATCTCCACACGATGCAGCCCTTTATGGATTCCTTCCTCGCAACATTCCCGCAAAGCTTCTTGGTAAACGACAGCCCGCCAAGGGTGGTTGGAGGTGTCGTAACGCAGATGCAGGAAGATTTCGGAGAATAGCCGCTTGTAGAGATCGGGATCGGATTGAAACTGGATTTCGACGTAGTAGGTGGGGCTTGACGGACGATCGCCAGGTGCCAAAAAGACACCATCAATACGAAAGGCCGTTTGCTTGACTTCGACTGAGTCAAACCGATAGGACTGGGCTTCTGCAGCGGGTAAGCCTACCAGCTCGAAAAAGCTAGCCGGATAGACTGCGAATAACTGATAGAAAATTGAGTCTGTTTTCACGCGGGTAGGGATTCAACCTCTCAATGTTTAGATGATTGCCGCAAGCGATCGCCCCAGCAACCCAAACAGAAATCCTAGGTGCCCGATCGCCGCGATCTAAGAATCAGCGGTATCAAGGGCAAGTTGAATGAGATTCTCGGTAGTTTGAATGCTGCGATCGCCGTGCAAATACCCAATCCCCCGATGGACGTAGATGAATAAGAACGTTGGCAATTCAAATGCCCCACCTGTCACGATGCCACTGTAATGCTTCTGGTCGGGGATAGTGTTCTTCTCTCAGAGGTAAAGTGATAACTTCTCCAGCAAAGTCTTTCATGGGTCGTGTGTGCTGAGGAGACTCTTCGTGGAAGCGATCGCTCGGAATCAATATTTCATAATTATCATTAATGCCGAACCAGCCGCGATCGAAGGCCCAATGATGGTTTTTGCATAATGAAATCCCGTTATTCAGGAGATTATCGCGAAACTCTGAAAAGGGCTTGATATGTGCGCCATCTACAATATTGTTATGATCTCTATCAATCACTCGAACCTTACAAAACGCACATCTTTGTTCGTAAAGTGAAACAATATTTCTTCTAAAGGCAGCATCTCTCACGACCATTCCGATGTCATCAGCCGAGTCTTCAACACTGTAGACAGCACCCCCAGCTTCTTTGAGAGATCGACGTAACCGTTCAAAGCTTCTAATCTGTAATAAGTTTGAAATTTCATCCAACTTGTCTGGGAACCATTTCTGTACAAGTGCAGCTGTCAAACTATTTCTAGAAATAGGATCTTGTAAAAGCCTGAAGAGTTCGGAATCGAAATAACCGTATTCAACATTTTCCCTCAAGAGTTTTAGGGAGTTCAGTCGAATCTTCGAAGAGAGCATATGCTCGTGACCAGCTTTTGGTTTGAGGTGCCAGAAACTCCCTTTTTTCTTACTCATGTGAAAAAATGGCTGTGCGGGATCTGCCTGATGAATAGAGGAAGATAACTGATTTCGATATTTGATAAAAACCGAGATCAGCTCTGGCCCCAGAAAAAACTTATTCTGTACTGTTAACCCTTGCTCGATTGTTTCTAGCAAAGATAAGATCAAAAGTGGCTGATAAGGTGCAATACCGCGAGAGCGATCCACCCTCAACATGGTAATTTTTTTGATGTAGTAGCTTAAATATTTGACCATGCTAGTTGGCGATCCATCGAGCGAAGTGTGGAGGCTAAGTCGCTACAGTGATAAAAAGAAGCATACTTTTGCTGAAGGTATTCATTTTCATCTAAGATTTCTTGAGACTTCAAAATTCTAGTTGTCTCTTCATAGCGACCTGAAAACCAGCGCGAAACCAATACACTTCTGAGACTAGTATTTGTCACATTATCTTGTAGGGAATCAAACAGGTCTTCATCCAGATAGGTATGTGAAATCGCCTGTTTAACTGCTGAATAGTTTTTAAGCCTTAACTTGTCTGCAATAACTCTCCCAAAACCAGAGTTGGCATATAGATGCCAGAATTTCCCACTTCTCATGTGAAAGAAGGGACGAGATATATCGGGATTATGTCTGGGCGTGCCAAGATAGCTCCAATATTTTAAGAAGGTTGCTATTAAAATTGGTGACAGTACAATTCTATTCTCTGCGATCGCTCCTTTGAAAATCAGCTCCATCACTGACAGCAGCAGAATTGGTTTATGGGGTGCAACTCCGTAAGAGCGATCAACCCGCAATCGCTCAAACTTTTTTGCGTAGTAGGCCAATCCCTCTAATTTTTCCAAGACTCCCCTCTAGCTCGACAGAAAATCACTCAAATCAAAACTAGTTCTAGAAAGAATTTTTTCTTTGCGATGGTCTGATAGAAACAATAGAAGAGAGTCCTGTAAGTCTGCAGCTGCCTTTAGCGATTCTTCTAAAATCTCAAGTCCTGCATTTGCATATTCCTCAAAAACTCTCGCTCGTTCTGAACGATAATCATCTTGAGCTAAGTTCTTCGGATCTTTGTCGTCTAATATCATTGCCAGATCTATCATTGCAACATACCCTTGAGTCGAGAATTGCTCTTGTGGAATAGGATCTGGATCATGATTTGAAGCTTCTACAATAGGTTCACGCTTCATATGCATCAAACCAATGGCAGCAGCAAAATTGACGATATCTGCATACGTCTGAAATGGCCCTCCCTGTTGTTTCACCGACTTTAGAGACATCACAAAGTCAGATTTATTTCGAGCAATTCTGATTCTGTCTGTAATCTGAGCTCTAGACATGCTTTCGAGCTAACATTCGAATTAAACAATACACGAATATAACTTAAAATGCTCTTTGAGAAATGCTTTTAACCAAATTCAATATTGCCGAGCTCGCACATGGTTTAACGAGCTACCCGATCGCTACACTTCATCCGGGTCAACCCCTAACTCCCACAATCGCTCCGCCCGCTCTTTTTCAGCATCAGCTCTTTCTCTTTCAACCTTCACCTGTCGCATCGCCCGCTCCGCCAATTCCTCCTCCAACGGCAACACCTCCCCCTCCAACGTCGCCCATCGCACCCAATCTGCCTCAATCTCCTCAAACACCCCGTGCTAGCGCACCAACGCCAACCCCAACACCTCCGAAACCAACCGATCGCCCTCCAACTTCTTAACCTTGTACCCCTCCCGAGTCAGCAAGAACCCCGCCAACTCCCCCCCAACGGCTCGAACCAAAATACTCCTGCACATCGCAGACGATCGCGATAAATCGCCTTCTTCACGGTTTTATCCCGTTCTGCCGTACTCGGCGACAGTAATTCCACCACCACATCCGGTCCCTTACTTTCCTCCCACACTACCCAACTCTTGCGTTCCCGCTTCGGCACCCCCAACACCGCAAAAAAAACGGTCCTTTAAAATCGCGATCGCGCACCTGCTTCAGGCTGTAGTGGACAAACGTATTGCCCCCCACAAACCCCTCATCGCGATCCTTCCACCACAACCGTAACGGGAATAAACTAACGCATTTGAGCAGCATGGCGGGGCGTATCCATCGGCTCCCCATCGTCGTAGTCAAATCATCTTGAGTGGGGGGCACCGTCACCCCGTGCTCGGATAATTGCGCCAAAATCTTTTCATCCAACTGAATCGACATTAGCCTTCACCTTCACTCGCGAATGTCTCCATCAACCAACGATTAACCGTGCCGTCATCTTCTGTTTGGCTGCGTCGCAATGCCTCTGCCACCACAGACATCTGCAACCCTGGCAACACCCGAGACTCGTAAATGCGCCCGCTATATCCCTCAGACATTTCAAATGCGATCGCCTCGCATTGACTGACATCCACCACCCAATATTCCTTCACCCCCAATGCCTCGTACATCAACCGCTTCGCCCCCAAATCGTCACTCAAGCTGGTCGAAGAAATCTCGATCGCCAGCGTCGGCACCCCAACTGCGTTCAGATCGATGGGAGCCGTTCCCCTAGGCGGAAACCTCAGATCGTCACCAATATAAAAGGCAATATCTGGCTGAAACTCCAGCTCCCCCATCTTCCGAAAACTGGCGTTGCCCAACTCCTTCACCCGCAAACCCTTGACGGTGGCAAATAGGCTCACAACTCGCGACACTACAGGATCGTCTTGACAGTGGGAAGAACCAACCGGCGGCATCTCAATCCTCATGCGATCGCCAACATAATAAAATCGCCCTCCAACCAAAGCAGGGCTGGCACATGCCGCCTCAAACTCAGCCCAACTCGCCTTCACCCACTTATCGGTCTGAACGATTGACGGTTGGGGCGAAACACTAACCATTGCGGTTGACCTCCACAATCTCAGTGTATTCAAACTCATTCGGGCTCGATCGCACCAACGGATAGCTCTCCCCCTGCCGCTCGATCTCATCCCGCTCCCCATCCTGCTTGGTGGAATTAAACGACAGCACGTACTCCCGCGCGATCTGCTTCTCCATCTCTTTCTCCACTTCCCCCCGCCACTGCGTCTTCGACGCCAGCACCACCACCTGATTCGCCAACTTGGGAATCAACCGCGCCACCTGCCGCCGATACAGCTCGTCCAACGTGCCAAACGGCGAATCCATCACCACCGGAAACGTGCCACTCTCGGGAGCTACTAGCAAATTGCTGCGATTGCGGCTCCACTCCCGCACGCGATCGATCACCGCTCCAATAAACGCCAAACTCAAAATCTGGTTCTCCCCCGTCGAAGCCCCGGCAGGCACCTCCTGCCCGGCGACGGTATCCACCAGCGTCAGCTCGTACTTCTCGCTCAGGCGGGGCACCTGCGACTTAAACGAAATCTGACCGAAAATCTCCTGAATCCTGCGCTCCAACTGCACCCGAAACATCCGATCTAAATTGTTCTGAGTCTCAACCAGGCGGGCGATCGCATCCTCCGCCGCATCAATCCGCTTCTGCGCCAGCCGCTGATCCTTCTCCATTTTCTTGTGCTCGCGAATCCGCTTGCCCAACGCCTGAATCCGCTCGTCCAACTCTGCAACCTTAAATTGATTTCCTCCCTTCTCCAACGTCAAATCGTTGACCTTGTCCTCTAACTCGTCCAACCGCGCCTGCAACTGCCGCACATCCTCGCGTGGGAACTGCCGCAACTGCTCATCAATCCCCTCCAACTCCGTCTGCACTCGCCCGATAACGTCCCGAAAGCGGCTAACATTCGCCTGCTCGCGATCGACCTCCTCCCAAAACTCCTCCGCCTGGCGATCGATCCGATCCACCTCCGACGCCAGCTTGAATACTTGCTCCTCCACATCCGCCAACCCCGCCTTCTCCAGCCAAGCCCCCACCTTCTTCCGCTCTGGGCTGCCCTCGTGCAGCTCTGTGCCGCAAATGCAGTAGTTGCGATCGAGCAAATCCTGCACGAACTGTTGCTTCACATCCGCAGGCAACTCCCCCCGCTGCCTCAACCCCTCCACCATCTGCCGAAACGCCGCCGTTGCCTCCCCCAAAAACACGGTATAGCCCCGCGTCGAAATCGCTTTTTTCAACACCTCCTTACTCTGAGCCAGCAGCTCCCGATGCTCTGCCAGTGAGGCTTTCAATTCCTGCCGCCGCAACTGCAGTTGTTCCGCCCCACTCAGCTCCTGCAACTGCTCCCGCAGGGTGTTTTGCCGGTCGGCATGATGGGCTAGTTCTGTCTCAATTTCATCTTGTCTCTCTAAAAGGCGATCGCGCTTCGCCTCCAGCTCGGTCTTCTGCGCCAAAAACTTCTTCGTTTCCGCATCCCCAATCCGTTCCAACTCCTGCTCCAGCGTCTTGCGAGCATTTTTTAAGTGCAGGATGCTCTTCTCCAACACCTCCCGCCCGATTAGCTTCTTGGTGGCTTCCGCAATCTCCGCCCGATTCTGCGATCGCACGATCCGCTCGATTCGTTCCCCATCAAAGAAAAAATACTGGTGCAAACTCTTGGGCAAAATTCGCGTGATGGCATCCTCTGGCGTTTGATTGGAGAGCATGAACTGCCAGCGTCCGTCATCTCCGCAGGTTTGTAACTGCAGCTCGCTCTTACTGTGAGTCACCTCGCCGTTCGCATTTTGTGTTGCCCGACACACCCGCCGCACCCGATATTTCCGACCTTCGTGCTCGAACATCACCTCCACCCAACATTCCACCAGTTGGTTGACCCCTGCCTCGGCGATCGCCCGCTGATTCACCAACTGTTCGGGAGATGCCAGTGCCGCTGTAAACGACTCGTACAGCGCCCAAGTAAAGGCATTCAGCAATGCAGTCTTACCCGAACCGTTATTGCCGTGAATTACCGTAATATTTCGCCCCGCTGCTCCCCCCAGCTTCAACTCGGGCGTCGTGCCGTAAAAAGGCCGAAAATTTTTTAGCCGCAATCCAATCAGCTTCACCGAATTTCGTCCTTCACCACTTGCAAAATGTCTTCATTGATGTGCCCGCGATTGTTGTTATCCAGACGATCCTTCTCGATCCTCAACACCCGCTCGATAATCTGCTTCACCTGCTGCGGTGCAGTCGTAATCGGCTCCTGCACATCCTCCATCGTTGGCTCAACAGTGTCCGATTCCTTTGCCATTGACTGCCTCCAAAATCTACAAAAATCGGTAACTCCAAAAGGCCATCCGAGAACCTGTTAACAAGTCCCCCACAAGTGGGGGATGTAGGGGGTTCCCCCACCACAAATCACAAATCCAGCAACCCATAACGTTTCTGCAGTGGTAGCAGATGTGCTCGCGCTTCGCCAGCGTTATCCGCCAAATCCGCAAACTCCACAAACCGTCTCAGTTCCTTTCGCAACAACCCTCGCTCCACCTCCATGGTCTTTTCTCCCATCTCCGGCGGCACCACAATGGCATCGAACAATGTCGCCCTATCCTTCCCCGGATGCCGTCGCAAAATCCGTCCCCGTCGCTGAATAAACTGCCGGGGATTGCTGCTGCTCGCTAAAATCACTGCTGTCCGCGTCGCCGGAATATCCACCCCCTCATCCAAACAGCGAATCGCCACCAATCCCTGCAACTCCCCTGATTCAAACTGCTGCCGCAACTGCTCGCGTTCCTGCAAAGATGTCTCCGCCGTATAGGTATTCACCCGATATCCCAACTCTTTCCCCAATAACCGCGTCACCGCCTCCACCTGCCGCCTCGTCTCTGCGGTTACCTCGTCTTCTACCTCACCATCACCGCAATAGAACAACGTATGGGAGGTATCCAGCCGCTCTTGCATCAGCTGCCGCAACACCACCAACTTGTTGGCTGCCGCCCCCACCAACCGCGATCGCTTCACCAATAACGCCGTCAACGCTTCGTTCTCCTCCGCGTCTGCCCCTCCCAATCCGATACACCGCCCAATTTTTGCCGTCAATGTCGCGTATTCTTCCGCCTCGCTCTCCGTTAGCTCCACCAACATTGGGTAATAGAGATAGTGAACTAAAGCCTCCGCTCGAATTGCATCCTTGAGGGTAAATTCCGGTTCCAACACAGGCCCGAAATAGTCAAAAATTCGCTGCGTGCCCGAGTCATCAAAATAGCGCTCCGGAGTCGCCGACAGCGCTAAACGCAAGCCAACGTTGCGAGGCAAACTCTCTTCTAGCCGACGTGCCCCCAAATTGTGGGCTTCATCTCCCACAATCAATGTTTTGGCGGGCAGGTACTGCAACTGCGATTGCAACCGCTGACCGATAAGTGTGGAATTCGTGGTCACAATCGTCAGGAATGTTTGCGAACCCGATCGCACGTTATACAGTTGTGTCGCTAAATTCTCTTGCCACCGTTGTGCACTCTCAAACGCCAAAAGAGGCTTCAGTCCAAATTTTCGACATTCTGTTGCCCACTGACTGACCAAATGGCGGTAGGGACAGACCACCAACAGAACTTTGAGCTCGATGGTCTCAAACAGGCGGGTGGCGATCGCTAGTGCCGTAATCGTCTTGCCGCTGCCTGTCGCCATCTTCAGCGTGCCGCGTCCCTTGTTCTTGAACCAATTCTCTACAGCCTGTTGTTGGTAGGAGCGTAACGTTAAACCTTTGGGTAAAGCTGGTGTACCTGAAGGAGAAAAATTATAGGGACCTACCGAGCTAGCTACTTTAAACTCCTGAGTGGGAGGACGACTGGGACAATAGGTTTCAATTAGCGATCGCTTCACTGCCTCCGGAAAATCAATGACATCGACTTTTGGCGTGCGGTTCTGCCATAGGTCCTCAAACGCTTGGGCTCTTCGCCTTGCGCGGCTTTCTACGCCCGCTTGCCAAGATGTAAAAATTTCCCATACTTCAAAATTATGTCTGAGAGCATTTTCACTCTCGTTGGCCGATCCACTAAACGTCACTAAGTTGCCGTCAGCATCTGCAAAAATGCCCACCTTTTCATGAAAGATGCCTCGGTGCGAGGGTACTATCGCTAGCTTGATATCCAATAACCCGTTTGCTAGCAGCCAGGTGAGAGCAGCCAACCGTTGTTTGCCTAGATCGGGTAAGGACTTTCCATCGAGACTTCTCAAAAGGGTACGAGTAATCACCTCATCTCGTTGCTTTAACCCCTGGGCGATCGCCCAACTGTCCTCTTCGGATAGCTTGGGCGAAGTCACCAACCGCATTCGCCCTCCGCCACGGATAAACGCGGTTAGCCCCTGTGCGATCGCCGCCAGAGATGAACTAGAGAAATAGCCCGCAGCGCGATCGTACGTGGTCGAATGTTGTAGGCAAGGCTCGTAAAAATCCTCAACTAGGTCACAGTCATCACTGCGATAGGTCTCCTGAATAATCAGGTCTTTTAAGCTCACCTAGCTACCCAAACCAACGGACTGGCGTTACCGCAGTATAGCGAGTGCAGATTACGCGGCTTTACCGCTTGAGTAAAGAAAACGTGTTTGCAGCGATTGCATTTGGGCGATCGCCGCATCCGCAGCCATGATGGGAAGAGTGAACTTTTATAAAGGGTTTTAGTTATGGTTTTTGGTCGACCAGTGATTCGGGTATTCATGGCGATTGCCCTAGTAGCCAGTATTTCATTGGGATTTGGACAGCCTGCCATGGCCGCTAGCCCCCACAACCAAGCCAGCCAGCAGATCGTGGTTGATGCTGCCCCCGAAGCGGTCTTTTCTGCAGCGCAGCAGGCATTTACTGATTGGTCTCGTGGGGAGTTTGTTGAAGCAGACGAAGCTCAGCAGGTGGTGACAGGGGTTTCTCGCACCAACTTTTTTAAGTTTGTGGATGATATCGACGTGGCCATCTCCCCCAGCGAAGCGGACCCCGGCAAAACCCAAATTTCGATTCATTCTGTAGGTCGGATGGGGGAACGCGACTTTGGGGGCAACCAACGCAACATTGATGAGTACCTGCAAGCGTTAAAAGCTTTGCTGTAACGCCCCTGCCCGTTCTCAATCTCAAATCGTTAGACTGCTCCACAGAGTCAAACACTCCAGAATTCGAGGTTGAGTTATGCGCTCAAGACATATGCGCTTAAAACTGTGGTCGGCGATCGCTGCTGCAATCGCACTGCCTGCGGCAACGTTGGCTTGGCCTGCTTCCGCGCAATTTGTCAGTGCGATCGTCAATCCGCTGGTGGCTCGTTGGATTAAGTCGGAGGTGGACAGCGTCGATAATCTGTCCGTCAACATCAAGGGGGCTGATAACGACCTGCTGGGGGGGCGAATCGCCCAAGCGGAGGTGTCTGGCGACAATCTGGTCTACAAAGATTTCTACTTGTCTCGCGTGGAATTAACCGGGCAAGATATTCGCCTGACGGTGGATGAGGCCCTTAGCGGAGGCAGTCTCGAATTAGTAGAACCTTTGCCAGTTCAGGCCATGCTGCGGCTCACCGATCTCGATCTCAACCGCTCGATTCAAGCGCCACTGATTCAATCGCAATTGGCCGAAGCTAACGTAGATATCCCTGTTGGCAGCGGTGGGTCTGTCGCGTTTCAACTGCGGGAACCGCAGGTGTCCATCCTGGATGGACGGCTCAAGATTGATGCGTTGCTGAACTCTGATGGCACCGATGTTCCGGTGTCTGTCACGACGGGGCTACTCCCGCAGAATGGCTCGCAATTGCTATTAGTGAACCCCACCTGGTTGGGGGAGGGTGGGGTGGAAACCCCAATCACAGGCTTAGAAGATTTGGCCATTGACCTCGGCCCAGATGTGGCGATCGGGAGCTTGCAACTGCAGGCGGGTCAGCTGATCTATAACGGGATTGTCACGATTCAGCCCTAGATACGTGTCTTTGTAAGCGATAAATTTTTCAGCAGTCGGCTGTTGGGCACTACGTGCAAACATTACCGGTAATGACTGGCCCAGATGATGTTGACAGTTTCCTCGCAACTGTTGTCTGTGATGGCGACTGTCTAGACAACTGTGCTTCTCAGTCCACTTTTGCGCCGCTGAGCAAAAACACTGGATCGAGAGGGATGAGCTTCTGGCTTAACCCTTTAGTCTCCAACCGATTGACCGCTGACTGAATCACTTCAATTTGTCGTGCTTGCACCTTCGAAAGCCCTTCAGATAATGCATACAGCGCCTCCAAAGATCCTGCGGTGGCCACTAAGCGCCCCTGAACGGCTAAATATCCCCAACAATCCACCAGTAACTGACCGATCGCCCGTCCCCCCTCCAAACAAATGCGATCGGGCTTGTGCTTGATAGTTTTTAGACATTCCGGAGCGCTGCCCTGGACAATTTCGACGTTGGTGACCCCAAACTTTTTGCAATTGCTGCGAATCAGCTCGATCACATCCTCGTCACGCTCGATCGCATAGATGGTTGCCTCTGGACAGAGCAATCCCGCCTCCACCACAATCGTCCCCGTACCTGCGCCGATATCCCACAGGCATCCCTGCTCCCTTAACCGTAACTGGCTTAACAGCAACACCCGCACTTCTCGGCTGCTGAGGGGAATGCCGGGAATGCGGTTGAACTCGCGATCGGGAATGCCGGGGGTGCGGTAGGGCCATGTGCTAGACATCTGCACAACCTTTGTCAAAACAGGACAAGACAGCGATCGCATTGTGTCGCGAATTGCTGCCTGCCTCTGGGAATACCGGGTTTGACTTAAGAGACGCTGATGCCCGAGTGCCGCGCGCGCTCTCGATCATCTTCATAGGGTTCAAGCACTTCAATCGTAAGTAGAGACTATTTCCAGCCAGCTTCATCAAAAATAATCAGAGCTTCGGAGTTCTTTTCGCCAAAATCGCTGATGCTAGCCGAATCGGTTTTGAAGTCACCGAGTTCGGCAACCACGAGGTCTACCTCAACCCCTTCTACAACGGGATATTCGTTGTTGCCTCGGGCAAAGATGGCTTGGGCTTCGGGGGTGATGAGGTACTCCAGGAATGCGACGGCTGAATCGGGGTGGGGGGCATGGGCCAGAACGCCTGCGCCGCTGATATTCACGTGGGTGCCGCGATCTCCCTCACCCTGGTTGGGGAAGAATACCGCAGTTGCTGCGGCAACCGATTGGTCTTCGGGTTTATCGGACTTCACCAAACGAGCATAGTAATAGTGGTTGGCGATCGCCACATCGCAGACACCAGCAGCCACACCGCGAATCTGGTCTGTGTCCCCACCTTCCGGTTCGCGAGCAAAGTTGTTCACCATGCCTTCAGCCCACTAAGAAGCCGCTTCGGGACCGAGGTTGGTAATCAGAGAACCCATTAGGGATTGGTTGTAGATATTGGAAGAACTGCGAATGCAGACACGACCTTCCCACTTGGGGTCCGTCAGCGCTTCGTAGGTGGATAGATCTGTGGAGGGATCGACGGTTTCGGGGTTGTACACAATGACACGGGCCCGCTGGGTTAGGCCAAACCAGTGACCGCCAGGATGGCGCAGGTTGTCAGGAATCGCGGATTCTAGAGCATCAGACTTAACCGGCTGGAACAGCCCGGCACTATCTGCTTTCCACAAACGCCCTACATCCACCGTAATGAATAGGTCTGCGGGACTGTTGTCCCCTTCACTCTTGAGGCGTTCGAGCAGTTCGTCTTCTTTTCCTTCAATCAAGTTGATTTCAATGCCGGTTTGCCCGGTGAAATTGTCGTAAAGAGTCTGGTCGGTTTCGTAATGTCTGGCCGAATATAGGTTCAGAACCCGCTCATCCGCAACCTCGTTAGTCGAAACGGCATTAGTCGCAACCTCATTGGCACAGCCAATCAAACTGGCAGAGGCAAGGGTCATGCCAAGGGTTAAGAACAGGTTTTTCATAGTTGATGTTTTTAAAGTTGATGTTTTCAAAGAATCTGGAATGAGAGATGGGTTCAGAAGAACACTCTTTCTGACTCATGGTTCATGCTCATCGTCAGTTGCAGCCCCTGGAAGGGCGGCTACTAGAGCTTCCAGTACGCGGTTCACTTGAACAATCTCTAGACCGTAATTTTGCAGGACTCTTCCCTTGGGGACGATCGCCCGCCGAAATCCTAGCTTCGAGGCTTCCTTCAAACGCTGTTCTAGTTGAGAGACCGATCGCACCTGCCCCCCCAAACCCACTTCCCCAATCAAGACGGTGTGGGGGTCAACGGTTCTATCCCTGAAGCTAGCGGCGATCGCCACTGCAATCCCCAGATCGACAGCGGGCTCCGAGACATTAATGCCCCCCGCCGACGCAATGTAGGCATCGAGCTTCGAGAGGGGAATGCCCACCCGCTTTTCCAGCACCGCCAAGATTTGTAAAAAGCGACTGGTTTCTATCCCCGTGCCGGTGCGTCTGGGGGAGCTGTAGCTGGTGGGGCTGACCAACGCCTGCACCTCCACCACCAGCGGTCGCGTCCCTTCGCAGGCCACAATTGTGGCGGTGCCGGGGGTGACATCGCTACGGCTGGAAATAAAGAGCTCAGAGGGGTTGGTCACTTCTTTCAGACCAGCGTTCACCATGTCAAATACCCCCACCTCCTGGGTGGCCCCAAAGCGGTTTTTGACCGATCGCAGCAACCGATGGGTCTGAAAGCGATCGCCCTCGAAATACAGCACTGTATCGACTAAGTGCTCCAGCACTTTAGGACCCGCGATCGCCCCGTCTTTGGTAACGTGACCGACGATCAGCAGGGAAATGTGCCGCTGTTTGGCAATTCGCATCAGCGCGCTGGTACATTCCCGCACCTGCGACACCGACCCCGGCGCAGAACTCAGCTCCCCCCAAAAAATGGCCTGAATACTGTCGATGACAGCCACTTGGGGCTGCAAGGTTTCCAGCTCCAGCAAGATGGCATCCAGGTCAGTCTCGGGTAAGACCAGCAAATTGCTGCCATCCACATTCAATCGACTGGCCCGCAGTTTGACCTGTTGCCCCGATTCTTCGGCACAGACATACAACACCCGCCCTTGCTGCGAGGTATAGCTGGCGGATTGTAGCAGCAGCGTCGATTTACCCACCCCAGGATCGCCCCCAATCAAGACCAGCGACCCCGGCACGATTCCTCCCCCCAAGACGCGATCGAATTCTCCGTAGCCTGACGGGATACGAGTAACCGTGTCTTGTTCGATGTGCAGTAAAGGTGTGGCGGCTAAAGGCGTGCCAGTGGCCTTTACCCCGCTTTTCCGGGTTTTCTGGCGCAACTGCGCCTGTGGGGATTTTGCGCTGGCAGTTTCTGCCACTTGTTCCACCAAGCTGCCCCAGGTTCCGCAGCTGGTACAGCGCCCTAACGAGCGGGGAAAGCGATCGCCGCATTCACTGCACACCCATTCTGATTTGACCTTTGGCATGATTGATTGGTGAACCTAGTAACAAGCACGGACGGGCGCAGATTGCACATGTCAGGTACTACCGCCATTGAAGCTCAGCAACTCCGTCATCGGCCCGATCTCGATCCTTTATTCTGGCAACTGAATCGCGAGCTGTTTGAAAACCAGATTCCAACGATTCCGGTGGCCTGGTCGAGCCGGATGACGCGATCGGCTGGATTGTTTTGGTGGAAGGAACGACCTAAGAGGCAAGGGGATGCATTGGAGTGCGGAATTCGCCTGTCTTGGCCGCTATTGGGCGATCGGCCTCACCCAGACTTACTAGGAACGCTAGCCCACGAAATGATTCACGCTTGGGTGGCACTTTATCTGGCAGATCTCAAGCACGGCCATGGGGTGCTGTTTCAGACCAAAATGGCTGAAGTGAATCGCATGCAATCGGAGTTCGTTGTTACTCAGCGCCATAGTTTTACGGCAGAGGTGCAGCGCCATGCCAAACATCGCTGGGATTGTAGCCAATGCGGTACTGTCTATCGCCGCCAGCGCAATTCCATTGATTTGCAGCGTCACAGGTGTGGGAAATGTCGGGGCCATTTGCTGAAAGTGCAGTAGGTTCCTTTCAATCAACTGCCGACGATCGTCCAAAGTTTTCAGCCGGCGTCTTTGCCATACCCACAAAGCGGTCGATCGCCGAGAACCCGCAACAAGCAATTCATTACCCTCTCCCAAAACGTAATTGCTGCCACCCATCCCTAGCGATAGAATGCCGATCGTGACAGGATTCTCGGCTACCGTGTCAGTCGTAGCATTGGACACCCACCGACGATTCATCCAGTCCAAACCATCACTCAACCAACGTTCTTACAAAGCGAGGGTATAACCCGTGAATTTTGTTTCCAAAAGCTGGAAAGCAATTGTCAATCGCCTAGAAAATGGCTCCTCCCTGCCTGCTGCTAGCGCCCACTGCGATGTTCCCTGCGGTGTATACGAGCCCGATTCTATGTTCTGGGCTGCTGAAACCGTTGTGAAAATGCACGAAAAGCTAGCTGCTCTAGAAGCACCTGCTGCAGGTGACTCTGCTGCTCAGGTTGCTTACGACAAAACCATTAGCCGTATGACTAGCGTTAACGAAGAGTACGCCCAGAAGTGCAAGAAAGAGTTGCTTATCCTTTGGACTGACTACTTCAAGCCCGAGCACTTTGCGAAGTACCCTGACCTAACCGAGAAAATCCACAAGGCCACCAAGCAGTGCTCCGCCGTTAAGCGCACCATCGATGTAGCTGCTGCAAATCAGCTCAAGTCCATGGTGACTGAAATTGGCGATATTTTCCGCGCCACGAAAGCTGCTTAATTTGGGTTGTCTTGCATTTAGGCAAGACGCCTAAATCTCAAGTTACGGAGCTTTTGGCCTCTACGGCCCACTCCAAACACGATGCCTATTGTTTCTAGATATCGAGTTCAGGGGGGTAGCATGCTACCCCTCTTTTCTGACGGCGATCGCCTGTTAGTTTGGCACTGCACCCGACCCAAACTAGGGGACGCGATCGTGTTTAGTGACGACCGTCGCACGTACCTGAAGCGGGTTGCCGCAGTCCCTGGAGAGACTATCGTCTGTTGGGACATGGATTACGTATTAGATGACAGCGAATATTACGTCCTAGGGGACAATCTCGAAATCAGCTCTGACAGCCGAAGGTTTGGCCCCATTCACCGAGATCGCGTGGTTGGTATTGCGATTTTGAAGTACTACCCTCGCTTGACTTGTCTGCAACGGCAGATTCCTCAGCACCCGTCTCTGTACCGATCCTGGGTCATATCGAACTTCGAACGATGAGACATGCTCTATCGCTTTCTATTGCTAAAGCGTCTTAAGAAACGGAACCTGCAAGGGAAGTATTAAGAAAAATCTAGGTTTTTCTTGCATTCGTGATGAAACATCAGCTCAAGTAACAATCTCCAGACGACAGGTGTTTGGCTAGATAAAAATTAAAGATAACCTTAAATCCCAGCTAATGGGTTCAAGGATGAACCCTGAACCCGTTACTCTATGTTGGTTTTCAATGCAAGGTGTTTAATTCGCACATGTAGTGGTTGCATTCCGCATATTTAGGTACTATTCCACTAGCCGTAGTGTTAAGGTCAGAAATCTGCCCTCAAGAGTATGTTCAAAAATCTCTTTTCTGGCGGCGGTAGAAATAATCTGTTGGGGGTGGATTTAACCCCCGAGCTGATTTCCGTTGTTCTAATGAAGCAGCAGGGGGCAGGCATCAAGCTTGCCAACTATGCCAGTACACCTATGCCTGTCGGAGCCATGGAGGATGGCAGGGTCCTCGACCCAATCGCGGTCGGTTCCACCCTTAGGCAGTTGCTGGGGGATAACAGGATTAAACAGTCTGCTGCAGCTGGGGCTATCCCCGGACGCGAGGCGATTGTCAGGCTGCTCAGATTACCCCCCGATCTTCAGGAGGATGAATTAAGAGATACAGTGCTCAATCAAGAAGCCGAGCTGTTTATTCCATTTCCACGGGATGAAGCCGATATTGACTATCAGCCGCTCGGGATACAAGTTTCCCCAGATGGCACAGAAGAAATGGAGGTGCTGCTGGTTGCTGTCCCCCGAGAAATCGTGGATAACTACGCTGAGGTGTTGAATGCGGCAGGCTTGGAGGCAAAATCCATTGAGTTGTCAAGCTTTGCCATTATCCGGTCGATTCAAGATCAGTTGGTTCAATTTGGACCCCAAGAGGCAGTTGCTTTAGCGGCAATTGGTGTCGAGTCCACTGAGATTGACATTATTGTCTCCGGTATTCCCCAATTTACGCGCACAATCGGCATTGGTACCGCCCAAATGCAGGAGGTGCTGGGGCAGGCACTCAACGTTCCGGCGTCTACTGCCGATAATCTGCTGAAATCTATCAAGCTCCCTCTGGTGGATGTAGATTTAGGAGAACGACCTGCTGGAAACCCGGGGAGTTCTGCTGTAGCCCGAGTGTTGGTGGATCTCGCCGATGAACTGCAGCGCTCCATCGAGTTTTATGCCAGTCAAGATGGCAGTGCCCCGGTGGTTCAAATTCTTCTGGCTGGAGCTGGGGCCACATTGGGGGATATCGATGTGTTCATGGGCCAGCAGATGGGCCAAACCGTGATTCTAGCCAACCCGCTGGGTGGGGTCTCCATCCCATCCTCAATCGATATTTCTGAAGCAGAGCGGCCCTCCCTTGGGGTGGCTGTCGGGCTCGGCCTTCGGGAGAACTAACGGAGAAAAATACCGTGCATACTCCAGAAATTAACTTTCTTAAGCAGCGACAGGAACACCAGGGGCCAGTCCCCACCGAGCGTTCTGCTTTAAGCTCCGGCGTCGGAGGAGGCCTGTTGGGGGGAGTCAACGCCATTTTGATTGGGGTTGTCATTTCTTTAATTCTTTTGGGGGCCTATGCAGTGGCGGACTTTACGTTTCGTCGTCGCTTAGACACCCTCAAAGCTGAACAGGTCACGATCGATGAAGAGCTGGCCGGTGCTGAAGCGGAATTACAGCAGTTAGAACGCTTACAAGCTGAACTGGCGGGCATTGATGCTCGCACAGAAGCCTTCAAGACGTTTTTCAACGATGTCCAACCCTGGTCTGCCATCCTGGAAGACATTCGCAATCAAGCTCCCTCAGATATCTGGCTGACCAAAATCTCTGCGAGCGGCAAAACCGTGACGCTTGAGGGGCAGTCCAATCAATTTCAGAGCGTTAACGACTTTCAACTCACATTGCTGCAATCCCCATTAGTGGCCAATGCCGTAATTGAAAGTGCAGTCCTGGGGGAAGGTGAAGGGTCAGAGGCGAGCGTGGTCAACTATCGGCTGCGGCTTCAGTTGACGGCTCGCAAACTCGATGAACTGCTGGATGCATTGGCCGCTAGTGGTTCCAGTGGTTTGGTACGAAAGATTGAGATTCTGCGCGATTTGGAGGTGCAGTGATGACCTACGGCGGATTTGATGGTGAGGAGGAATATGTTCCCTCTCCGGAAGAGTTGGCAGCCCTCGATCGGGCGCAATCCACTGTTACGGTGTTGGGTCTAGAGCTCACTCCAGTGCGGATGGGGTTAATCGTCGGTGCTCTTGGCATTATTGGTGTCGGTGCTCTCAGCTTTTTCTCCCTAAAGCCCACTTTTGAACAGATGAATGCGATTGAAAAAGAGCTCAAAACGAAGCAATCGCAACTGAGTAGCATCCAACAGAAGATCGAAGGCTTGCAGGATTTAGATGCTCAAATCGAGCGCGCTAGGGCTTTGAATGCTGCCATTAGCGATTTGCTACCCACTCCAGAGAATGTCAATACTCAGCTTTTGGAAGTCAGTCGCCTGGTTGAGCAAAGTGACCTCGTACTCTCTAGTTTTGTGCCCAGTGCTCCTCAACCTGCAGGGTCTAATGTCCCTGCGTCAATTCAACCCCAAATCACTCAGAACTCGACCCAAATTGCCGTGAACAGCGGGTCGTATCAGTCGGGGATTGACTTGATGGGCAACATCGAACGATTGGAAACCCTATTTAAAGTTTCCAATTTAAGCGTGGATGTCGATAGCGAAACGGCGATCCAAACCACTCGGTTTAATTTGGATGCCTTTGTCTACGACAGTTCAATTCCGGTGGCGATTCCTGCAGCTGAAGAACCTACTCAGGAGTAATGCGAATGGTTCCCTAGTTCTAGCTTTCTGCCTATCTCTCAATCTATCTGTTCCCCAATCTGCATATCTCTTGGTTTTGCTATCTCATGGTTTGTTCATGGGTTTTCAGATGTCCAGATTGTCAGGATTCGGATTGAACGAGCGATGGAAACAGAGAACATTTTTCTGGTGTGACGACTCCGTTCGAGTCAATTGATTTTTTGAGGTGTGAAGAGATGAGTATGCAACGTCGATTGCAAAGTTGCCTAGCAGCAAGTTTAGCGTTGAGTTTACCGTTGACTGCTGTGAGCTTTCTAGCTCCACAGTTTCGGATGCCGATCGCGAGAGCGGCCAATAGCGCTAGCCAAACCACAGCCATTCAAGCGATTGACCTCACTCAAGAGGGTGATACGGTCCGGTTGGCGATCGCCTTGTCAGGAGACAGTCAGCCCCAAGTGATTTTTTCACAGCAGGGGAATGCCTGGGTGGGCAATATTGCCAACGCTACATTAGACTTGCCTGACGGTTCACAGCAACTGAGGCAGCCCAATCCTGTGCCCGGGGTGAGTGAAATTGAAGCCCGCCAAACTGGATCGGACAGCGTCCAGATTCGCGTCACGGGGGGGGCAGATGCCCCTCAAGGTCTTCTGTCTGAACGAACGGACAATCAGCTCATCTTTGACTTTGAGGGATTGCAGGATCGAGAAGAGGTCGCCAATGTCCCGTCCATAGAATCTCCACAGTCGTCCACAGCGCAACCGTCCCCAAATGCTGGTAGCAGTATTCAGAATGAAACTGCTGCTGCCCCTCACTCGCCAGCACAGAGCGGTGCAGAGAGCTTCAACAAACCGACGGAGAGCGGTGTTTATCTTGAGAACGGTCTGCTGTCCCCAATCGATACCTACCGCAATCGTGCAGCTGCGCCTTCGAGTTCAGGCCCCTCGGTATTTGATGAGAGTGCTGACCCCAATGCGGCTGCTGGTTCTGTTTCTCCTGAAATTGCTGCAACGCCATCCACTGACCCTAGCGTGCCAACTCCGATTACGGAAAGTAACCCTACCCACCGGTTGACGACTGCAGCTGCCCCGCCGGTCGGTGACATTGTTACGGGTGACATCATTTTGATGGCACCTTCGGTGGAACTCGGTAGCCGAGAACTCGTTACCCTGACGCTAAAAGAGGCTCCTGTCGCTGACGTTCTTAGCTTGCTGGTGAGACGGGCTGGTTTAGATGTGGTTCTAAACGATGTTCCTCCGGGTTCAACGGTATCGTTGGACGTGGTAGATTCTCCTCTCCAAACGGTGTTTAACTCTGTGCTGAGGCTGAACGAATTGCAGGCAGAACGGGTTGGCCGCACTATCTTTATTGGCCAATCTCTTCCAGGGGTGCAACAAAAAACTCTGAGGACCTATCGTCTTAACCAGGCCTATGTGGAAGACACTACCCTTGGTTTTGGCGGAGTGGAACCGTCTATTGGTGAAGTGGGCACGGTCACGGGAGAGGACATTGAAGTCGTCGGCATCCTCAATACCCTCGAAGAACTAGCTGGTGAAGGGGGGCCTTTTGAGGGGGTCGAATTCTACGGCGATACTCGTACCAACTCGGTTACGGCTGTTGGTACCCCCAACCAACTGGATCTCGTTGGTGCCAAAATTGCCCAGCTAGATATTCGCAAGCGCCAAGCGATAATTGACTTCAAGCTGATCGACTTCAATCTTGGGAGTGACTTCGATCTCGATGTCAACTCTTTCTTTAACGCTGGGAACTTCCTGGGGACTATTGGTCCGGGTGGATTATTTCTCGATTACGACTCTCGTCGAGTGGAGCCCTTGGAGGGAGGAATAAACATTAATCTCCTGATTGAGGACAATCGATCGAAAGTTCTAGCCGATCCTAAAGTGCTGGTGAGTGATGGGGGCTTCACCACAATAGCAATTGGTGATGAGGTCATTACAAACGTTGAAATCACCACCGACCCAGCAACACTGTTGACCACTGAGACCGCAGTTATTGGGAATGCTGGGGTCAGTTTGTCAGTCCGTAACGTGCGGATTGACGATAACGGCTTTGTCAGTCTTGACTTATCACCTCAAGTCTCTTCCCCCGCCAGCCAAGAACAGCTAGGGTTAACCACGATTACTTTGCTCAGTCAAAGAACCCTCAACACCCAGCAAATTCGCTTGCGTGACGGTCAAACGTTTGTGCTGTCGGGTCTGATTCAAGATACAGATCTGGTCACTGTTGAGAAAGTACCCATCTTGGGTGATATTCCTCTTCTGGGTGCTCTGTTTAGGAACGAAAGTACGGAAAGCGATCGCAGGGAAGTAGTTCTGCTGATGACTCCACACATTGTGAAAGAATAGGCGGCACTGGTTGTCCTGACCCCATTGGTTGAGTTGTCAGAAGCCTCACGTGTCTTTGAAAAAAGCACTGGCCGTCTGGCAACTCATTGTCATTTGCTAAGGTTGCACAGTCAGGAAACTTCTATAGCGATCCTCAAGTCGCTTAGAACATCTCAGCTATACAGAACCCTGACTGGGCATACCCCTGTCGGTTGTTAATTGAGATGGCAACAGCTACATACAGCGATCTCAGTTGTCCTGCCAATCGGAGATTGATTCGTTCATTGCCATGAAAATATTTCGTTATGGAAAGTGGATTCGGCTGGGGCTGTTCGTTCTAACAGTCCTATTTCTCAGCTGGACATTCGCTCAGAGTGGTTTGGGTTCGGACTCACCACGGTTTCTAACCGCTCACCAGCCTGCTAAGCTCTACGCCCAAAATAGCTATCCTCAAACAATTCCTGATGGCGATGGGGAGCAGCTCCCACCCATTCCGGTTGAAGCGGGTAGTAGTCCGGCTGATGCACCCTCTGGGGAGTCAGTTCCTCCTGTTCGGACGATTGAGCTGGTGTCCAGTCTGCCGGACAATCAGTCTGTAGACGTGCCAGTTACCAGTCGCATTGAGCTGGAATTTAGTGACGCAATTCTTGATGAAGATCTGGAAGAACTGGATCTGTCAATCGAGCCCGAGCTGTCTTTGCAGTTTAACGTTGCCGACAATCGACTGGTACTGCAACCCTCAGATATGCTGCAGTTCAGCACTGAATACACCGTGATGTTGGCCCCTCAAGCTGCTCTGCCGCTTGCAGATGAAGTGCAATTTTCCTTTAAAACCGAGCCTCAATATACTTACGATATTGATGTCCAACCGCTGTTGCATGTGAGCTGTGTCGGTTGCCACGGTGGCTTTGAAGCGTCGCGTAGCTCTTTCCTCGACACGTATTCAGGGGTGTTGAGCGTTGTAGAGCCTGGCAATGAAAGCAGTCTATTGATCGATCCAAAATATACTCAGCCCCACGCTCGCAGACGTGCAGCCAGCCAATCCCTAGCACAGCGGTTTATGCGGTCCAATGGTTATTCAATGGAAAAGTTGGGCTCCTGGTCTCCTGAAGAAATTGAGATTGTCACCACCTGGGTGGTTCAGGATGAGGCGGTTGAGACATCAGCAGCTCGTCGTGCCCGATGGGAACAGGGTTTGTAAAGGCAAGTTCGAATCTCCTCGAGGTTCAAGCGTGACTGCACCCCCAAATTCAGCGGTGAATAGCATCCTTGCTGATATCGAGAAGCTGCGGCAGCGGCAATCATGGCTGCATTGTCCGTACACAGCCACAAGGGGGGCACAACAATGGCAATTCCTGCGGCCTGTCCGGCCGCTTGCAATTGACGCCTCAATTCGCTGTTAGCTGCTACTCCACCTGTCACCACTATGGTCTCGAGCTGTAAGTCCCGAGCGCAGGCGATCGCCTTCTTGCACAGGACTCTGGCTACAGTCGCTTGAAAGCTAGCTGCTACATCCGCTGACGGTATAGCATCTCCGGTAGCTTCCAGTTTTTGTACTAGTCTCAGCACTGCCGTTTTTAAACCGCTGAAGCTGGTGTTGTAGGGATGTTTGACTTTGCCCTCCGGTAATCGAAATCGAGTCGGGTCCCCTTGTTTCGCCAATCGATCGATCTTAGGGCCACCGGGATATCCTAACCCCAGCATGCGGGCCACCTTGTCAAAGGCTTCCCCAGCCGCATCATCGCAGGTTTGCCCGACGGTTTCGTACTCTCCTTCTGCTTTCACATGCACCAAGCTGGTGTGTCCCCCCGACACTAAGAGTGCTAACAGCGGGGCTTCTAAATCAGGTTGTGCCAGAAACCCACTAAATATATGTCCTTCAAGGTGATGCACCCCAATCAGTGGCTTTCGATGCAGCATTGCCAAGGTCTTTGCTGCGCTGACACCCACCAACAAGGCTCCTACTAAGCCTGGGGTACAGGTGACGGCGATCGCATCTAAGTCTTGCCAGTCCAATCTTGAATTGGTCATGGCTGCCGCGATTGTCGGTTGCAAAACCGGAACGTGCTGCCGAGAAGCTACCTCTGGCACCACCCCCCCATATTGAGCGTGAATGTCCATTTGGGAGGCAACAATAGAACTCAAAATATTGCGATTTGTAACGACTGCTGCCGCAGTTTCGTCACAACTTGTTTCAATTGCTAGAACAGTTGCCATCGGGGTTTTTAAGACGTTTTACTTTGGTTTACGGGCGATATGTGAAGGAGTATGATTCAAGGCGAGTTAGGCTCCTTCCAGTTGGAAGCCTAATTTAACTTGATGCGTCACAGTGGGAAAAGAATTTCATGGCAAAACTCTTTACGATACTGCTTACAGTATTGCTGTTTTTGGGGGTTCCCCAGGTCGCGAATGCAGAAGGTCTGATTGGCCTTAACACTTGCAGCGACGTACCTGCATTTACCCAGCGTCAGAGCGATCGCATCTCTGCGTTAGAAGCGAAGCTGTCTGCTGCCGAGCCCGGCAGTACGACTGCAACCCTGATTAAAAGCCAAATTGCACAAACGAATGCCCGCTTCGACCGCTACAGTTCCTTGCTCTGTGGCGAAGAAGGTCTACCTCACCTCGTAACCGATGGTCGCCTCAATCATGCAGGGGAATTTATCATTCCCGGCCTGATGTTTCTCTATGTTGCAGGGTTCATTGGCTGGGCCGGTCGCAGCTACCTGATTGCAGCACGCGAAAGCGGTGATGCCACCACCAAAGAAATCATTATCGATTTGCCGATGGCTTTGGCTGCCGTTAGCAAATCCGTAGCTTGGCCTGCATTGGCTTTTGCCGAAATATCTTCCGGTGCCATTCGCGAAGATGATAAGGCTGTGCCCATTTCCCCCCGCTAATTCAATTAATGGTCCCGACCAGCTAATTCTGCTTTCTAGCATCGATATTAATGTGGGAACACTTGCCCTAATGTTTCAATCTGTTCCCACACAATTATTCTTTTGAGGACTTGAACCATGCAAGATATCGACAAGTTAAAAACTTACCTCAGTACTGCACCAGTCCTGGCAGCGTTAACGACTCTTGTGCTGGCCGGTCTATTGATTGAAATCAATCGCTTTGTTCCAGACCTTCTCGTTTTCTAGACTTACATTTCGGTACATTTCAGTTTTTTGGCCACCGAATCGAACATCTGCTTTTCAATCGGAAAGATTGAGATGTCGATTTAATCTATACGCAGGAAATATTTAGTACTATGACTCAGTCTAAGTCTCTTGTTTCAGCCCCTGGCGGCGACCCTCAAATTGGGAACATGATGACTCCGGTCAATGATTCCCCTGCTGTTAAGTTTTTTATCAACTGGTTGCCCTATAACCGTCCAGGCATGTCTCCTCTGCTGCGCGGTTTGGAAATTGGTATGGCTCACGGCTACTGGCTGGTGGGCCCCTTTGCCATTCTGGGTCCTCTGCGCAATGAGCCCATTGGTTTACTGGCAGGTTTCCTGTCTGCCTGCGGCATCGTGCTATTGATGACCATGGCGCTGTCCATCTACTCATACGTCACCGATGAAGACAGCTTTATCGGTAGCAAAGAAAATTGGAGCGATTTTGCAGCTGGCTTCTTAATTGGTGGATTTGGTGGCGCCATCACCGCCTATCTGTTGATTGAGAACTCAGACGTGTTGGCTACGTTGCCCAGCTTCCTGCAGGACTTCCAAGGTATTGCTGGATAGCGTTCTCTTTATTTGCTGGCAATCATGCTGGCTTATGCATGCTATTTCATCCGTGAACTTGAATGAGTAAGTCGAACAGGGTCAACCGCTTCCTGGTCACGGCTGCTCAAATGCGAGCCATCGAACAATCTGTCTTTGCTGCGGGGATGCCAGTTGCAGCGTTGATGGAAAAGGTCGGTGGCTTGTTGTTTGGGAAGATTCATGCGCGTTTTCCACAAGCCAAGTTTCCCAGCGTCGGCTTACTGGTGGGACCAGGACACAATGGCGGAGACGCTCTGGTAGTGGGTCGAGAATTATGGCTGGCGGGTTACCGAGTCAAAGTATGGATGCCTGGCGAGCGCGCCAAGCCGTTAACGGATAATCACGGACGATATTTACGATCGCTAGGGGTGGATTGGGTCGATACGGTTTCCGAACTCCACGATTGCCAATTATTGCTAGATGGCCTGTTTGGCTTTGGTCTCGAGCGACCGCTGACAGGGATTTGGGCAGAGACAGCACGGTGGGCCAATGGATCTGGGCTACCCATTGTGAGTATCGATGTTCCTTCCGGCATCCATACCGATAGCGGTGAGGTCTTAGGGGTAGCTATTCGCTCTTCTACGACCTACTGCTTGGGATTGTGGAAGCAAGGGCTGTTTCAGGATCGGGCTTTACCGTTTGTTGGCGATCCCCAGCTAATTGATTTTGGGTTGCCCCTGACAGCTATTTCGAGTGTCTTAGGCTCCCCTCCTGTCCAAGAATGTATTACTGCGGACTGGGTGCGCGCTAACCGACCTCCTTTGCGCTGGGGGACAGTACTGCATCCTCCTAACCCCAATACCCATAAGTACAGCCACGGACACCTACTGTTGGTCTGCGGATCCGCTCGATATTCGGGGGCCGCTTTATTGACGGCATTAGGGGCAAGACCCACGGGGATTGGGATGCTAACAGTGGCGGTGCCAGAGAGCATCCAGATGTTAGTGCGTCAGTGGGTTCCGGAGGCTTTGGTCTTGCCTTGCCCGGAAACGGTCACTGGTTCCATTGCTGCAATTCCAGATTTAGGGGGACGAGCAAACTGGATCGAGCGAGAATCAATCAGGCTTGACTTGAAAAAGGGTCGGTATTCGGCGATCGCAATGGGACCTGGCCTCGATCGGGATATAGAGGGATTGCTGGCCGAGGTCTGCCAACTGGATATACCGCTGGTGTTGGATGCGGATGGTCTGAATGCCTTAGCCAGGACCTCGCTAGAACTTGTAAAGCAGCGGGTTGCGCCCACTATCCTGACTCCCCACGTGGGGGAATTTCGCCGCCTCTTTCCCAAGATCGATCCAGAACACAGGTTCTCAGCGGTGCGTTCAGCTGCACGAGAGTACCAAGCAACGGTGCTTTTGAAGGGTGCATGTACGGTCATTTCCAACGGCGATCGCCTGTGGCTGAACCCCCGCAGCACCTCAGCCTTGGCTCGCGGTGGAAGTGGTGATGTTTTGACAGGGCTGATCGGAGGATTTCTGGCCCAAGCACTTGCCCCAGAGCTTGCCGCTGGTATTGCCACTTGGTGGCATGCTCAAGCTGCGCTGTCCCTGGCAAAAACATCGGGTTTTGGTGCAGTCGATCCGGTGAGCTTGGTGCAGCAATGTCAGAAATTTTCACCGCTTAACGTTACTGTTTGATAAGCCCATCAGCGATTCCTCGATCCTACCGCTGCTTGAAGATTGCCATTGTGTCTCAGGGTTTGCCCCATGAAGATGGTCTCTATCTGACTCTCAGGTGGACTTTGCGGAAGCGTTAATGGTTGACTGTAAAAAAATCTTGGAAATTACATAAAAACAAATAATTGGCCTTACAGCGCTCTGCACAACCCCTATAGATAGCATTTTCGAGAAAACTTTTTTCTCATCTCACAAAATCGCATGAACTATAATCTGGACTCTATTAGTGGCTCTGCTGGGAAGCGCGATCGCGGTCAAGCTGAAAGTTCCTGCTGGGGCTTTGGTAGGGGCTCTGATGGCAGTCGGTAGCATGAATTGCTTACAGCTATTCGAAGTGCCGACTCCCCCCCAAGGGATGAAATTTATTCTGCAAGTGGGCTTGGGAATTTTGTTGGGGGCCACCATCACTACCGATGCTCTAGCTGGCCTGAAAGACCTTTGGAGACCCGCTCTCTTCTGCACCACCATTACGCTTTTTACCGGTATTGCGTCTGGGTTAGCAATTTCTCACTGGTTGGGGCTAGAGCGTCTTACGGCCCTGTTAGCCTCAGCACCGGGGGGATTTCCGATATGAGCCTGATTGCTTTAGATATGGGAGCTCAAGGTCCAACCGTATTGGTGATGCACCTGACCCGCATGGTTGGTGTCATCGTTGTTGTGCCTATAGTGGTTCGTCTTATCGTTAGGTGGGGAGCTCCCACGAGCTGAGGTGTCTTAAGGGTATAAGGGTAGGGCCCTTGAATTGTTGAACGATGTGAGCTGAGATTGCGATTTCATTCCACAAGCCATGGGGTATTCACTGAGGATTCCTATTCAGCTCCAGTTATTTCAGCATTCCAACCGAGTGTTTTACTCTATCGATGCTTCATACTCGCTTAAGTTAATGGTTGGGGCTTGGTCAATTGTCTTCCAACATTTGCTCGAACACGGAAGCGGTTTACTCCTCTCAAGGGCCCATTTGGTTGGGGCTAGAGCTTTGCAAAAACCGCAAATTATACCGACTGATGTCCGATTGTCGTGGTGGCATCATTTTAATAAAGCGTTTTTACACAGAGCTCATCTGCCCTGGCAGTGCATTGGGGGGAACTATCGATATCTCAGTAACGGGTATCTTTGGTTTTGGTTCTCTCAAGCTCTGTAGTCCTGAAACCCCCATAGAGCGCCAACAGGCATTCCAAACTCGCCTGAACCAGTCAAACTATCTGCAGCACCTGATGCAAGAGAAATCCGAAATCAACCGTGCTCGCCTTCTCTTACAGCAAATTCACGCGCTGGTTGGTCGAAAGGAAATGTCCCTCATTCCTGCTGACTTGTTAGGTCAACTCATTGGTCTCGATCGCAAAGTCATTCTGTCCGCATGTGCTTCTATGTCATTTGATGAAGGGGATTGTCCCGATCGCACTGCTCTTGCAACTATTTAGGGGATAGCACTCGCTTTTGCTGCTAGAAAACTTGCTTTTCCTGTTTAGGCTTTGTTCGAGGCGGGATATTGATATTGCTACAATTTACAGCGGCTTCCTTTCCCCGAAAGTATAGCGATCGTCAAGTTACCAGGGGCTGCTCGTGGGCCTTTAATTTGTTCTGGGTACAGTTCCGCTTTTCTCCTTGGAATCGCTGCAGCAATATGCGTTTATTCCCCTGGAGATCTCTGTACAGACTCTTGTCAAAGGGTTTCCAACGGGTGCTATAGTAGCAAAGCGACTCCGGGGCGTAGCGCAGCTTGGTAGCGCACTACTTTGGGGTAGTAGGGGTCGTGGGTTCAAATCCCGCCGCTCCGATTCGCCGAAATACCCCCCTAAAGACCTTAGCTTTTACTGCTAAGGTCTTTTTCGCGCACACTGCTCTTTTGTGGTTCTTAGCCTCGCGTTTAAAATTGTCGACACAAACGCAAACCGGCGATAGTCAATCTGATTCGATTCCCATGCTGGGCCTGAACCCGCAGTCCCGATTGAAATGGCCATGGCTATCTGTCATGTGCAGTGTCAATTGCTTGGGGTTGCTGAAACAGATAAATATCAGCGATCGCCCTTGCCCAACCTGCCGCTAAAGACTCCAGTATTTTTTGCCCTTTCTCTTGGGTTGCAAGGGTGGGATCGCCAATTGTTCCACTGCTGCTGAGATCTCGGGTGACCCATGCAAAGGGCAACCGACCTTCCATGCTCAACAGACTGTTTTGAGGGAGCCCTTGCGGATATTCTGTACGAGCTTTGTCCATCTGCACCTGCTCCGGTGCAATCGCCAGCATTAAGCTGGTTTCTGCATCACCAGCGTGAATACCTAGTTCTAATTCTTGCGGTGTCAGTAGCTCTGCTGCCACGTTGGGGACGTTCCACACAAACAACGGAAAGACCATCATGCTGGCATGGACTTGGTGAATATCCCGAGCAGCGATTTCTAACACCTGAGGGTGCCCCCCATGTCCGTTGACCAAAACTAGTTTGCGAAATCCTGCTCGAAAGAGGCTTTCTGCAAGCTCGGAGACTGTTTGCAGAAGTGTGGTGGCACTTAAGGTAATTGTGCCGGGAAAATGCCAGTGTTCGTTGGATTTGCCGTAATACAGCGGTGGTAAGGAATACGCCGGAATCTCGTCACCTAAACGTTCTAGGGCTTTTCCTATCACTGCCGTCGCGATCGCGCTATCGACAATCAGGGGCAGATGGGGACCGTGTTGTTCGATGGCGCCAATGGGTTGCAGGATGACTACATCCTGCTTGTGGGGAATGTCGCGAATGTCTGTCCAGGTTAGGTAGGGGAGATAACGGTGGGGGGGGATAAAGCCATGCATCGCGTTGGTCTGAAAAGAGGTGAATAAATTTAGTCAATCACACTGTCCTGCTATGGATTTCGCTGAGCTACAGTATGCTCTAGTACTTAGCTAGTTTGATTTTGATGGCGATTTAAGCCCGAATAGCGTTGCGATCGTGCAAGTCTATCTCGGGCTGGTCAATCAATTTTTATCTGGCGGACTCTGAGTCGTTGAAGGAACTATGCCATGAGCTTAAATGTTGTGACTTTAGTTGGACGTGCTGGCAGAGATCCCGAGCTGCGGTATTTCGAGTCAGGCAACGTTGTTTGTAATGTATCGATGGCGGTGAACCGCCGCAGCAAGCGCGATGATAAGCCCGACTGGTTTGAATTGGAGATGTGGGGGCGCACTGCTGAGGTTGCTGGTGACTATATACGCAAAGGCAATTTATTCGGTATCACAGGCTCTTTAAAGTTCGATCGCTGGAAAGATCGCAATACCGGGGATGATCGCCAAAAGCCAGTTATTCGGGTCGACCGCTTAGAACTATTGGGCTCTCGCAAAGAGCAACAGTCCGGTGGTGATGGATTCAACGAAGAGTTCTAAACTCTACGGACTGCCCTGAAGGGTTTCTATCGGAGCACGATGGTGCGTTCTTGCTCAATTTCTGAATAGGATAGAAATCCAGCTCGCTCGATTGTGGCCCTTTGACCGCTGATGGCTTTTCGAGGGCATAGATCCACTGTCTAGGTGAAAGGTTAAGGTGCCATATCTAGCTGAACTATCTGAAGATCATCTTCGAGCAATGGGTTCGTGCTCGATCTACTTTCCATAACGTTTGCATGAATTCCACCTCACCTTATGCCTCTCTGGCAACTCATCGCAGCCAGTTTCCTGCTTTGGCAGGGAAAACCTATCTCAATTTCGGTGGTCAGGGGCCTCTAGCCCAGCCAGCTCGAGAGGCTATCTTCAATGCCTACGACATCTGTAGCAAACTGGGGCCATTTTCAAAAGCCGCCTTCAACTGGCTGATGTCCGAGCAAGATAGCCTGCGTCTAGCAATGGCCAAGTATCTTGGAACCACCCCCGATTGTATAGCTCTCACAGAGAGCACAATTGCGGGCATGAATATTCCTTTATGGGGGCTGGATTGGCAGGCGGGCGATCGCCTGCTGCTCTCAGATGCCGAGCATTATGGTGTATGGGAAATTGCGCGAGAACTCAGGCACCGGTTTGGCATCGAGTTAGATACTTGTCCCCTCAGTCAAGGTGACAATTGCGTTCAGACCTTGGCGGACTATCTGCGCCCCAACACGCGCATGGTTTGTATCAGCCACGTGCTGTGGAACTCTGGGACGATTTTGCCTCTGAAAGACCTGGCGGCACTCTGCCAAGATCGTGGGCTATTGCTACATGTGGATGCGGCTCAATCCGCTGGGGTGCTTCCTCTCAACCTGAGAGAGCTTGGAGTCGACTTTTATGCTTTTACGGGGCACAAATGGCTGTGCGGTCCTGCGGGGGTAGGGGCACTTTATTTATCGAAACGCGGGCAGGCTGCCATCCGCCCCACCTTCACTGGATGGTGCAAAACCTATGGCAAGGGGGCAGATGCATTTGAAGTTTCCACCGCAGCCTACCCCTTAAGAATGGGATTTAAGGCGGCATTAGAGATGCATGACCAATTCGGTAAACTTGAAGATCGCTATCAACGGCAGATACGTCTGGCTCAGTTACTATGGCAACAACTGCAGACGATTGCTGGAGTAGAGGTTTGTAACCTTCACTTGCCCCAAACAGGTTTGGTACCGTTTACTGTGGTCGATCGGGATCCCGTGGAGCTGGAGCTATGTCTGGAGCAGCAAGGTATCTACGTGCGATCGATGCAAGACCCTGAATCGCTCCGGGCTTCTATCCACTATTTCACTACGGAAGAGGAAATTGGCCATTTGCTAGAGGCGATCGCAACTGTTGCCGCTGGCTCCAAATCGCTATCGCACTAAAGCTGAAGACCTTGTTGGTGAAGTGAGCTTTCGTACGTGAACCTATCAATCGCGTTGGTGAATTTGGTCGAATCCCTCTGGTTTAATAGACTTCGCCTCACCCTGCAGCAATCCCGAAACTCCAGACTGTTGGTCCTCTGCTTTTTTCCTGTGGGCATGGGGTTGCATCTTGTAAATCAAATCGGGATCGTAATTGGCCGGTTCTTCGTAGGTGGAGATATAACCCTCGTAGTTGCGCAGCACAACGCGCTTGCTCCCGTGGCTAATCAGGTATTGGGGATTGATCGGTATCTTGCCACCACCACCTGGGGCATCCACAACAAATGTAGGGACCGCATAGCCGCTGGTGTGACCCCTCAATCCCTCAATAATTTCTAACCCTTTGGCGATGCTGGTGCGGAAATGGCCAGCTCCCTTGACGAGATCGCACTGGTACAAATAGTAGGGACGTACTCGGTTGCGCACGAGTTTGTGAACTAATTCCTTTTGGATTTCTACGCTGTCGTTAATGCCTGCTAGTAAGACACTTTGGTTTCCTAGAGGAATACCTGAGTTGGCTAACTTTGCCAAGGCTTGGCTGAGCTCGGGAGTGATTTCTTTTGGATGATTGACGTGAATGTTGAGCCACAACGGGTGGAACTTTTTCAGCATGTCGCAAAGTTCGTCTGTCACGAGCTGAGGCAGGAAAACTGGGGCACGACTGCCAATACGGACGACCTCGATATGGTCTATTTCACGCAGGCTAGAGAGTGTGTATTCTAGTACTGCGGGAGAAAGGGTAAGGGGATCGCCGCCACTAAGAAGAACATCTCGTACCTGGGGGGTACGGCGCAAGTACTCCAATTGTTGTTCAAGAATGGGCTTTTGAGTCGTTTTAGTGAAATCCCCCACCATGCGACTGCGAGTGCAGTAACGACAGTAGCTAGCACAATGGGTGGTCAAGAGCATGAGGACGCGATCGGGATAGCGATGCACTAAGCCAGGAACCGGGCTATGTTCGTCCTCCGAGAGGCTATCGTCCATCATGCCTGCAAAAGCTTGTAGCTCTCGACCGGTAGGAACGATTTGCCGCCTGACTGGGCAATTGGGATCGGTGGGGTCAATCAGGCTTGCATAATAGGGGGTGACATCGACTCGAAATCGCTCGGGTGCACCGAGACCTTGGACCTCTTCGGGAGTAAGGTCAATGAATTTACTTAGGTCCTCAAGAGTGTTAAGCCTGTTCTTAAGTTGCCAACGCCAATCGTTCCAATTCTCTTGTGAAACATGACTCCAATATTGTGGGGGCAGGCGAGCAGTATCGAGAGTCTTGGTGAACATAGCTAAGATAAGCCTTGTTTCAGAAAATGCAAGAATACTGTGTAAGATAACGGAGTTATTACTTTAGAGTTACCCGAAAATCTACTGACTCCTTACACTTGTAGGGAGCTCTTCAACTTGCTCGGACACTTGATAAAGAGGGAGCATGCTCCTTTCGACCTTTTCTTCATAGATATGGTTCCCAAAGGATATTTTTGTATGCATCCTTCCAATTCATCGGGAATGGCGATCGCCGTTTTTGCCCTCTCGCTCTTTGCTCTGCTATCGCCAGCTTTGGGGATGGGGGAGATACTGCCTGTTGGGCTGACGAGTTTCGTGTTGGGTGCAGCTTTGGTCGATCGCACTGTGATGCAGGGGCGATTTTCACAATTATTGGGGGCGCAGTGGGAGGGCAGAACTTCTCGGCAGAAGCAACGCGTTCTCACCCACGAAGCAGGTCATTTCTTAGCTGCTTGCCAATTGGACATTCCCATCAAAGATTACGTGCTCGATCCTTGGCAAGCGTTTCGTAAGGGGTATCCAGGGTATGGGGGGGTGCAGCTTGATGATGCTGTCTGGCAAGGATGGCTCGAGCAAGGGGGAATGACTCGCCGCGATGTTGAGCGTTACAGCATTATGTGGATGGCAGGGGGCGTAGCGGAAAAAGCTGAGATGGGTAATGCGATCGGAGATCGCGATGATCGACACAAGCTGCAACAACTAGTTAGCAGCTTGCGCTGCAGCGGACAGCTCCTGGACCCAGGGTATATGGAGCGGTGGGCACGTTTACAGGCCAGAAGCCTTTTCGAGGAGCAAGCGGTAGCTTACAAGGTGGCAGTGGAATGCATGGGGTTAGGGTTGCCAGTGGAAACCTGTATTGCTCAAGTGAAGGCGGCTCTTGTGGCAGTCGAAACTTGTCTCCCTTAGCGAGGGGTGAACTCAAGGCTGCATGCGCTTGGAAATGGCCGAGTTAAAGGTGCTCGAGAGTTGAGTAACGGGCAGAGAAATTGCACTGATTCCGCTCGCGAGTTGAATGTCCAACCGATCGCCTTTGGTTTGGCCCAGCTCCAGCCATAAATTCGGTAAATTTACAGTGAGATATTCTCTGAAGAACGCTAGATGGTCGGGAGAAACTGACATCAGAATCTTAGCGCCTCCTTCACCAAACAGAAGTTCATCTAGACGTAGGTTGCTAGTGGGAAGCACAATGCAAGCGCCAATGCCGTTGCCGAGACTGGACTCCGCTAATGTTACAGCCAACCCTCCATCACTGCAGTCGTGGGCCGACTTTACCCACCCTTGGCGAATCCCTTCGCGGCAGGCGGTTTGTACTTTAGCTTCTATCTCTAGATCGATACGAGGGGGCCGACCGGTTGTGATGCCGTGGATGCTACTGAGATAAGAGGATCCCCCGAGTGCCAGAGTTTCCAGGCTGCCCAGGAGAATAATGCTGTCCCCTTCGCTAACCCACGCTTGACCGCAGACTCGGCGAACGTCCGGCACTAGGCCCACCATGCCAATGACTGGGGTTGGGTGGATTGAGCAGGGGTTGCCATCGCTGTCGATGGTTTCGTTGTACAGCGAGACATTGCCTCCGGTAACTGGGGTGTGAAGGGCTTTGCAAGCAGCAGAAATTCCCCGGCAAGATTCAGCCAATTGCCAGTAGCCCACCGGCTTTTCGGGACTGCCAAAGTTGAGATTATCAGTGACTGCTAGCGGTTCTGCTCCAACACAGCTGAGGTTGCGGGCGGCTTCTGCAACGGCGGCTTTTGCTCCCTCGTAGGGATCGAGGTAGACGTATCGTCCTTTACAGTCCACAACTGCAGCTACCCCTTTGTGCGAGAGGGGAACTGTTTCAATATCTCCTACTCCAAAGGTTTGGGGACGAATGCGGACAACGGCAGCATCGGCTCCACCCGGTACCAAAACGGTATTGTTTTGCACTTGGTGATCGTATTGCCGATAGACCCACTGTTTGGAGGCAATAGAAGGGTCGTCTAACAGCTGTAAAAGAATGTCATTCCAACTGCGATCGCCGATTCCCGCCTCTGCAGCACTCGGAAGAGACGCTGCGCTCCATTGCCAAGCGGTAAGGGCGTAGTCTGGTGTATCAACGATTTCGCGTTTGTATAGGGGGGTGTCATCGGCCAAAGCAGATGCAGAGACCTCGGCGGCAATTTCCCCTCTGTGGAAAATGCGTACTACCGGTTCTTCAATCACGCGACCTGCTACAACTGCGTGCAGCCCCCACCGTTGAAAAATTTCAATCAGTTCCTCAGTTCTCTCTGGATCGACTACAAACAGCATGCGCTCTTGTGATTCGGAGAGTAGAAATTCATCGGGGCGCATCCCGGCTTCCCTTACGGGGACTTTGTCGAGGTCGAACTCGATGCCCACGCCGCCACTGTAAGCCATCTCTGAAGTTGAGCAGGTAATCCCTGCTGCTCCCATATCTTGGGCCGCAACCACCGCACCGGTTTTAAAGGCTTCTAAGCAAGCTTCGATCAGAGATTTTTCCAGGAACGGATCCCCCACTTGAACCGCGGGACGATCCTGTTCCGATTCGTCCGTTAACTCCGCACTGGCGAAGCTTGCCCCCCCCATACCATCTCGACCTGTGGTAGAGCCGACATACAGCACAGGGTTACCCAACCCTGCTGCACCAGACTTAACGATTTCATCAGTCTCCATCAAACCGAGGGCCATCGCGTTAACCAGTGGGTTGCCGGAATAGATTGGGTCGAAGTCGACTTCTCCCCCTACGGTGGGGACTCCGACACAGTTGCCGTAATGGGAGATGCCGCTGACAACTCCAGCGAATAATCGTCGATTGCGCGGGTTGTTGAGGGGGCCAAAGCGGAGGGAGTTCAACACCGCTATAGGTCGGGCACCCATGGTGAAAATATCCCGTAGGATGCCCCCCACCCCTGTGGCGGCCCCCTGAAAGGGTTCTACGGCTGATGGATGATTGTGGGACTCAATTTTGAAGGCGAGGCGATCGCCATCTCCCAGATCCACAACTCCGGCATTTTCACCCGGACCAACTAGAATCCGATCGCCCGTGGTGGGAAATTGTTTCAGCAGCGGACGGGAATTTTTGTAGCAGCAGTGCTCTGACCACATCACTCCAAACATGGCGAGTTCGTTGGGGTTGGGGTCCCGCCCCATACGCTCCACGATGGACTGATATTCACTAGTGGAAATTCCGGTGGCTTTTAGTTCTTCGGGACTAAATGCAGGGCTGGAAGCGGTCACGGCAGCCTCTCAAAAAAGAGCCTCTCTATTCTATTGGCTGGAGGTCCGCCTGGTTAGGTTGGCAGTGACTTCGGAGGAAGTATGTATCGGATATCAGTGTCAGTGGCTAAACTTGGCCACAAATCCCTTTACCGTTTTCATTTTTGCAAACAGTTCTTGAGCGATGCGACAAACCAAGCTCGGAGAGGTCTCCTCCAGCTGTTTGACCAGGGCACAACCTACAAAGCCACAAGATATTAAGTTTCCTGCGCTGCCAAATTAGTTTCCCATGGCGCCAGACCCCTAGAAATCAGAATCCTGAAGGCTCGGCTACACTTAAACACTAGCTCTCTCTCGGATAGTTACTTGTCCCTTCCTAATGTCGATTCCGAACCGATCCGGCCTCCATCGCTGCAAGGAGTGCTGTTGACGTGAGAGAAAAGCTCAAGCTGCGTTTGGCCAGCGCTGTGGTAGCTATTGCCATGGCACTCTTGTTCTCGTTTCTGGGAGGGTGGTTCTTTACCGCCATGATTGCGGTCATTGTGTTGCTGGCACAATTGGAGTTTTTCAAGTTAGTTCAGGCGACTGGTGCAGCACCGGCAAAACGGATGACGCTAGTCACCAGCCAGGCGCTGGTATTTATTCAGCAGGTGCGTCCGGAATGGACTGGTTTGAGCTTTACGCTGGCGGGAACTTGCATTTGCTTTTATCTGCTGTTTAAGCCCAAAGTCGCCACCATTAACGATATTGCAACTTCGATTTTGGCGTTGTTCTACTGTGCTTACTTGCCCAGCTTTTGGATTTTAGTCAGAGCCCACGAGAACGGCCTCAAATTGGGGTTGATGGCCTTTGCTTGTATCTGGGCAGCAGATATTGGCGCCTACTTTATGGGTAAGCAGTTTGGCAAAACCCAGCTTTCGATTATCAGCCCTAAAAAAACTGTTGAGGGGGCAATGGCGGGGATTTGTGGCAGTATTTCGATTGCTGTTTTGGGGTCTTGGTGGCTGCAGTGGCATGGCTGGCCATTGACGGGAATTCTCATGGGATTATCGATTGGGGTGACCGGTCTCCTCGGCGACCTAACCGAGTCGTTGATGAAGCGCAATGCCGGTGTGAAAGACTCAGGGGATTTGATTCCCGGACATGGAGGCATCTTGGATCGGGGGGATAGCTACGTGTTTACGGCCCCGCTGGTGTTCTACTTTGTGGAACTGTTGAAACTGTAATCGGTATTTTCCTCTTGCCACATTATGAAGAAATTCGCAGAATATATGTGGTTTTGGTTGTTATACAAAAAGTAAAGTTACGGAGTTGCTTCTCATGGTATTCGCGGAGGTCAAGCCCAAGAGCTCAACCGCCCGGAAGCCGATGCCGATGTATCGGGTCATCCTACATAACGATGATTTCAACTCAATGGAGTATGTCATCGAGGTATTGGTGAAACTCATCCCGGCGATGCAGCCCCCTCAAGCACGAGACATCATGATGGAAGCGCATGTCAATGGTATGGCGGTGGTGATTGTTGTTCCGAAGGAACATGCCGAGTTTTATAAAGAGCAGTTGCAAACCCATGGGTTAACCAGTTCGATTGAACCCGACTGCTAATCGGGAGCTGGTTTGAGAGAATCTGCTGGTTCGAGAATGCTACGGAGGTATTGTGCTTGGGTGCGATCGCACCCTGCATGGCTGAGAATTCCAGTATTTGTCATCCCTTTTTTGCTGCTTTGGCTGCTGTTAGATAGCGGGTTTGGCTTACCAGATTGGGTATCAACTCTTGTCCTGTACCTCATCGTTGTCTCTGCCTTTGGGGGCTGGGGGCGTTGGGTTCATGGCCACGTGTATCCGTACCGGGCTTTGGGACTTTCCCTTTCGCAAGGGTTTCGGCAGGAGGTTGCGATCGGACTTATTTGCGGCGTTGCGGGAGTGTTCATCCCTTTATTGCTAGAAGGTTGGCTGGGATGGCTGGAGTGGACGTCAATGGCACCCAAGGCGTTTCTCACGGCGCTAGCCAATGCGGTTGCTACTGCTGCCGCAGTGGGCTTTGCAGAAGAACTTCTGTTTCGTGGCTGGCTGTTTGAGGAACTGAGATGTGACTACAAAGGTTGGCTAGCTGGAGTTGTGACGACTGCAGTATTTACGGCGGTCCATCAGTGGGGGGCACAAACCTTTGGACTGATTTTAGTGGGAACCATCTTGGTGCGTGCCAAGGTCTTAACAGGGGAATGTCTGGGGTTGCCGATTGGGTTGCATGCGGGATGGGTGTTTGCCATCTCATTGGTCAATATTGCTGGGTTATTATCCTATACCTCCGCAGTCCCCAGTTGGGTGACGGGGGTTGGTGACAATCTGCTGGCGGGCATTGTGGGCTGGTGGATCTTGCTACTGACATGGGCGGGAATTGAGTACTGGTTTTGTTGGCGAAAGAAGATCCGGTACGTGTGTTGAAAATATGAAAAAGCACCTTGACCGCGGTTGGCCAAGATGCCCATAAGACACATTCTCAGGGGGAGGAAGACTTTGGGAGGATAGAGCTTGCGGAACCTCACCTTTGGGCTAGGCAGACAAAATCACCAGAGACCATGAGTAGTTAAAGGTGAAACTAACTGGCCACCACTTGTTCGGATAGCAATCGCACTTGCCATAGGTCACCACCCGTTAGACCAGTACGGCTGGCTTCTCGCATGTGAAAATTACGGGCGGAGCCATAAATGCCCATGAAATCAAGGCATTCTGAGAGAGTTCCCTCAATTGAACGATCCCCCCATTCAGCAACCCAAAAAGAGGCATTCGAAGAAAATCCTTTGGGAGGGATCGAGTTCGACAAGGGAGTAACTGGATGTGCGGACAGGATAGAGAGTGGTTGAGGAGATTTCATAGGAAATTTTCCTTAAAGTATAGGTTTATCAATGGCTTCGAAAGCGATTGGTTTCCTCCGTACTCATAACTGTAATTGCTTCAAACACAGTTGCCAGTGTGCAAGAACACCTAATAATTCCTGGAAAACTGTTTAATGCCGTCGTAAATTTAAGTTAATTCGTTTGTTTTTAATTGGTTTGGTGGGTAAGGCTGGTAAAGTCAAAGATCCATACCACAATTTTTTTGAAACTGACAAAGGCAATAACAAAAACTGGCGACGTATGGAAAGTAGACCGCAACCATAATGCAGAAACTCGGCAAATTGAAACACAGATGATGTCGAATCCCTTCGTATTGTGAGGCCTAGGGTGAGGGATCGGCACAAGAGTTAATAGTCTCTTTAGGTTTTGGGGATCGTTGAAGCCCTTGTAAAACAGGCGATCCCCGCTCCAAGGTTTGCTAGCTAATAAGGGTTAAGATGCTTGCACAACTTGCCCATTTCAGCAGGCGTCAGAAGATCTAAATTGAAAGAATTGCTCAGAGGAACCTTAGTTAGAGCAATGATACTGCGGAGAGAAGCAAGCTACGTTGCCAACAGTGATTGCAGAACAACCATCTGATTCATCACCTGTTGATATATTTATTGTGAGGAAAGTGGTTAAAGTATTCAGTCCACTCCGAACAGTTTTTAGATTTAATAGACTGAAGTGTTGAGAGAAATCTGTTCGCCGCGAATCGACCAGTCCAGCAGTTGTATGGGGTGATAAACAGGAGCATTCTTTCCTGCTTGTTTGAGGTGCTTTTGGATTTGCAGGGTACATCCTGGATTGGCAGAGGCGATCGCTAAGGCTCCGGTTGCCATCAAATTACGGACTTTTTGTTCTCCTAATTCCTCTGCAATTGCAGGTTGCAAAATATTGAAAACTCCAGCGCTTCCGCAGCACAGGGCCGCATCAACGGGATCACGCAATTCAATGCCAGGAATGCTGCGCAGTAGTTGACGGGGTTGTGAAGAGATTTTCTGCCCGTGCAATAAATGGCAGGCATCTTGATAGACCAGGGTAAGCGATTCGTGATGAATGGGAGCTAGATTCGCCGTGATGCCGACTTCTGACAAGAACTCCTGCACGTCTTTTACTTTGCGGGAAAAGGTTTCTCCCTTGTCTACGTATTCCGGGTCATCTCGCAAAATTCTCCCGTACTCTTTCAGGGTGTGCCCGCAGCCTGCCGCGTTGATGATGATGGCGTCCAAATCTTCGCCAGCAAAGCTATCAATCATTTGACGAGCGAGTACCGCTGCCTGGTCCTCTTCCCCTTGATGGTAGGGCAGCGCTGCGCAGCATCCCTGAGACGGGGGAATGACCACTTCGCAGCCATTTGCGCTCAGCACTCTGGCTGTAGCTTGATTCACATCCGAAAATAAGACCCGCTGCACGCAGCCCAGAATCATGCCCACCCGCAGCCGCTGTTGCCCTTGAGCCGGAACGATGGTGGGCATTGGGCGATCGAAGGCGCTGGCGGGCACCTCGGGCAAAATCGATGCCATACTGGCCAGTTGGGGGGCGAAGCGCTTCAGGGCACTAGATTGACCCACTAGACTGGTGAGCCCTAGATTTTGCGCCAGCTGAAGGGGACGTAGCAGAGGGCGGAGGCGATTGGGGTAAGGGAACAGATTGAACACTAGCCACCTTAGGGCTTTCTCAGAGGGCGATCTCGGGTGATTGCGAGCCACCTGGGCTCGCATATCGGCAATGAGTTCGTCGTAACGCACGCCGGAAGGACAAGTGCTGACACAGGCTAAACAGCCAAGACAGCTATCAAAATGCTTCACAACGTCCGGTGTCAGTTCGATTTGAGCATCGGCTAAGGCATCCATTAGGTAGATCCGCCCGCGGGGGGAATCGGTTTCGGTGCCGAGAACTCGGTAACTGGGGCAGGTACTGAGACAAAAGCCGCAATGGACGCAGGCATCGATGAATTCGGTGGAGGGGGGATGGCTGCTATCAAAGCTAGTGGCTGTGTCCGTTTCTGGGTTGCTAGCCGTTTCTGTATTGGCGAGAGGCGATGGGGTTGACATGACGATGGCTGGTGTAGCGAGTCGAGTTTAATAAAGGATTGAGGATGGGTTATTTCAATGGGCGGCAAATGCTCAGGGCTTGGATCGGAAATGTGCTGAAAAGATCGGCAACCTTCTGAAAACTGGTGGTGGTGCTTTCATCTGCAGACAGCCGCTAGATTCGTTAAAACATGTTTTCTCTAGGCATGTGGTAGAAGACGCTGAGGAGCAAAAATGGCGTCTGGGTCAAATTTTTTGGAGATCGCCCGCATCAGCCCAAGGCTGACCTCAGCATAGCCCCAGATGTCTAACTGCTGTTTGAGGAATGGAGGGGCTTGCAGGATGGTGAGATAGCCACCGTTCTGCTGGCATAACTGACGCAGATTCAATAACGTCTGAGGATCGGGATGAGGATCGGGGAAACAGATCCATCCGATGCCGCTGCTGGCGTGAATCTGAATGTTCGCGGGGATGGCTAAGGTGTCCAAGGCTGCGAACAGGTCTGGCGCTTGGTTAGGGAGGAGGCCGAACTTGCAACCCACAATCTTTTGCGGGTTAGGGCGGTTGTCATTCTCCAAGACAGTGGGTTGGCGCCTGTGGAGGGATGCTTGGACTGTTTCCCATACACCGGGTTCTGCCGCTGCATCGAATGATGTAGCGGTGAGTCCAGCGGCTTGTGCCAGCGCGACCGTCCAGCCAACTTGTTGGCTTACGCTGGCTGCAATACTTTGGAATTGCAGCAGCAGGGAAGCACTGGAAGGGGGGGCGGACATCTCGATGCAGGTGGATAAAGAACGAGAAGACACCCAATCAAAGCGAGTGGGGACTAAGCTAGAAGCGCGGATTTGCCGAGCTACCGATGCGAGGGCAGCAGTTGCCCCCACGATTAGGACAGAACTGGAGGACTCGGGGGTGGGGGTCAGGCGAACGGTCATTTGGGTGATGATTCCTAACGTGCCGTAGGAGCCCGTCAGGAGCTTCATTAAGTCATAGCCCGCAACATTTTTCACCACGCGCCCACCTGCCTTAACCACTTGCCCATCTGATCGCACAAACTCAACCCCCAATAGACGATCGCGCACGCTACCGTAGGCCTGCCGCAAAGAGCCTGTATCTCCTGTGGCGATCGTTCCTCCCAGAGTGCTGTGGGCGGGAAACGCTGGATCTACCCCCAACTGCTGACGGTGGGGAACCAACAGTTGGCTCACTTCCTGCAAAGGCAAACCGGCTTCGGCTGTCAGAGTCAAATCGCCAATGGCATGCTCCACCACCTGATTGAGTCGGGTGGTGCTAACTGCGATGGTGGATGACAAGCCCCGTTCAGGAAGGGGAGAAGGCAGTAGACCGCCCCAGCCCAGCTTGCTGCCAGACCCCATTGGCACGAGAGTATGGCGATCGCGGGCTGCCCAACTAACAATTTCAGAGACTTCTGCTGCTGTGTGGGGAAAAACCACTGCCTCTAGAGGCTGCGCAGAGAAGGATAGTTGTGATAAGTGCAGTTTCAGGGGGACAGGTATCTCCGGCCAAGCCACCACTGACTCGTCCCCCACTAATGCTTCCAGTTGAGCGACGATCTCGCTAGACAATCCTCAGTCCTCAAACTCTCGATACCAGCATCCCTGCAATGGCGAGCGCCGTCTAGCCTGAAAAATCTGCATGGTTTTTTATATAGAAAATCTGCATGGTTTTTTATGTAGGGTGATAAGATATAATTTTGCGAAATTCGAGATAAATCATGCACGCCCAAGAGATTATCCGCTCGATTGAGTCCGAGCATATTAAGGACGATCTGCCCAAGATTTACATAGGCGACACCGTAAAAGTAGGGGTGCGCATCCGTGAAGGCAGCAAGGAGCGGGTTCAGCCCTACGAAGGCACAGTGATTGCCGAAAGCAACGGTGGCAGCAATAAGACCATCACCGTGCGCAAGATTTTTCAAGGGGTGGGTGTAGAGCGCGTTTTCTTGATTCACTCCCCCCGAATTGAGTCCATTATGGTCACTCGTCGCGGTAAGGTACGCCGCGCCAAGCTATACTACCTGCGCGATCGCGTAGGTAAGGCAACCCGCATCAAGCAGCGCTTCGATCGTAAAGCCTAGCTCTTGCCGAGGATTTCCTCGCACAACTGAATATCCTTTCGCAGCAAGCCTGGAGGTGGCCCCTATTCCCCACTTCCAGGTTTTTGTTGCTTGGGTAAGTTTGCCCAAGTCTCTTTCTGTCAGTTCCACCTCCATCGTCCCAAGCCCCTAGATAGAACGTAAGTTTCTATACCTAGTCATGGATTGGGATAGCTGAAATGTCCTCAGCGACTTGACGGTCGCCATAGCTCTCTTTTCCTCGATACAATCTGCCATGTGAGGATGGTACTGAATAACCTGAGTAGCAGCGAGCAAGAGATGGTAGAACTCGGAAAAATGCTGTTGATGGTTGGGATGGTTCTGGTGCTTGTGGGTGGTTTGTTGTGGCTGAGTGGCGGCACTTTCAAGCACGTACCTTTAGGACGATTGCCTGGCGATATCGCGATCGAGCGGGATAATTTCACCTTCTATTTCCCACTGGCAACGAGCATTCTTTTGAGCTTGGGGCTCAGTGCTTTGTTTTGGTTGGCAAGATCGCTATTCCGCTGACACAGACTGTTCTCCGGTCCATCATCAGTCAGCAACATACTAGCTGGAACTCCGCAAGAGAGGCGCTCAACTACGATTCTTCAATCGCATGACCTTTCAGCTCATCCAGCGAAACGTACTCTAGAGCTGCAGCGTGAGTAGATTCCAGTGCTACTTTGGGTGCCATTCCATCTTCCATCGCTTCCTTCCAGCGAGAGACACACAAGCACCACCGATCGCCGGGTTTCAGGCCCGGAAATTGGTAAGTGGGGACGGGGGTACTGAGGTCGTTCCCCTGTGCTTTCGTGTAAGTCAAGAACTCTGGAGTCATTACGGCGCAGACGACATGTGCGCCGTAATCCCCCGTTCCCGTATTGCAAAATCCATCTCGATAGAATCCGGTCATCGGAGAGGTGCAGCAAGGTTCTAGATCGGTCCCCAAAACGTTTTTGGCAGATGACATAATGACTTCGATATTCTCCTGAGAACGTCATGAAAGGTTGGAGTTGGAAGGAAGTTGAAGTCCGACCTAACTGAGATCGGCAGGATTCCACATGCTGGAGAGGGGATTACGCAATGACAATATCTCTCGATCTCTCAACTCTTGCGGCAATGACTCGGGGCGATCGAGAGCTCCGATGGCAAACCCACAAATGACCGCGTACTTATCCCGATTGATATTGAGTTGGTTGTATATCGCATCCTTGTGTATCCCCCCCATTCCGTGGGTATAAAGTCCGTACAGGCGTGCTTGCAAGGTCATGGCCATCCAAGCAGCTCCGGTATCGAATGCCGACCAGTCGTTGGGCTCGCCGTTGCGGGCAAAGTGGCGCCGGGTGACTGCAAACCCCAAAACGCTGGCATTTCTAGCCCACGCTCTGTTTCCTTCCACCAGTAAACCGAGGTATTGGTTGAACGAGCTCTCATCTGTTGAGGTGATAAAGATCCAGGGCTGATCGTTAAAGCAGGAAGGGGACCAACGGGCAGCATCGAAAATCGTGGTGAGGATCTCGGGGGGGATTTCAACTTTCCGAAATCCACGAGGAGACCAACGCTGTGCAAATAATGGATCGACTCCATCGACTACATCGCGACGGAGGTAATCCGGGCAGTAAGGATCTTCAAACATCGCCTAGTCACTCCTAAATATTATTGTTTCGTAAATAGTTGTTTCTATGGCCTTCTTAGTTAGGACATCAAGAGTGCTGTCCCGTTAGGATGCCGGATAGATAAGATATTCCGAACAACTTGACGGTTGCTATGTTTGTAAACATTTCAGTCAAGCTAACAAAACCTCTTTTTCAACAGAGAGTTCGATTCGAACAATGTTCACAAACCGCTAGATAGACTCCAAGCAGCTAGCGACAGCCTTGACCCTTATACTTTATCCGCATAAAACTGAGCCCACAAAGGGCAAGACCTTGTTTACGCACCGCAGTAGTTACTGCAGTTTAGATAAATTGAGAAAAGAAGGGTTGAGCATAGACATTTTGCTCAACCCTTTAATATTGATCGGGTAAATATCTTGCAAGTATCGCTGAGCGGTTGGTGTAGACATGTCAATCTTGAGGGGTTTGACCGACACATGCTGCACTTATTTCAGCTCAGAGTCAGTGGCAAATTGCTGTTGCCAGAAGTTATAGGTGGAGGCGCAAAGACCACCTAACAAAATTCCACCCACAATGAATACCCGCATGTTGTTCCCAGCAGGACCGGTCGGAGGTTGCGCGGTCTCAATCAATGAGGCGTTACCTATAGTTGAACGCTCTGCCACAACCAATCTTTGTAGTTGTTCGTTGATGAAGGCTAACTCTTCTTCATCCGCTTGAATCTGCAATTGAAGTCGGCTTTGCTCACCCTCTAAAGTCGGTAAATCCTGCAGTCGCGATGAATACGCATCTCGGGAGGCCTGAAGAGCACTGAGCCTAGAGGTGAGCCCCATGCGCTCAACTTCCTCGTTACCCATCGCTTCCAAAGAAATCTGCTGAACGCGATCGGCCTGTAATAGCAGTTGGTTTGTACTCACACTAGGACCGTAGGAAGCAGTTAACTGCTCGAGCTGAGATCTGAGGGTCCGCACATTTTCCTGAAGCGAAATCACAATCGGGCTGGAGTCATTGTGAAATGCTCTTTGTTGAGCCAGTTGGCTTTCTGCTGCGGCCAGGTTTTCAATGGTGGCAGCAACAGTGGGATCCTGATTCAGGGTTCGAACCAACGTTGCCTGCTGGGTGTTTACCCCAAGAGTACTGGCACGACTGTTGATGCGAACTGAAAGCTCGTCTAACCGAGCCTGTGTCTCCAATATTTGATTATCCAAGCTTGCAATAGTGTCGATCACAAAGTTTGAATACCCCGAAGCATCGATCAGGTTATTACTTTCTTGAAACAGCCTCAATTCATTACTGGATGCTTCCAGTCTTTCTTGAACATTTTGTAATCGTCTTCTTAGGATTCTTCTGGCTTCGATGGGCTGAGCGGTTTTGCGCTCAACAAGGTTAAGGATGTAATTTTCAGCTAATGTATTGATGAATTGCGCAGGTAATTCAGGGTCTTCTGATACGTAGGACATATCGATCACGTCAGCGGCTCCGACAACCTTGACCGACAGGTTCTGACTGACTGCTTTGGCTGGCAGTAGCTCCCCTTCTTCACCACGCAAATCAAGTTGCTCAATCGTTCGTTCTAGCAAATCGCGGGATTTCAGGACTTCAAGTTCGGTAAGCAGTGGATTCTGACGGGCAAGGGAGGTGAACTCTCCAATGCTCTCTCTCACACCCGTTAGTTCAGAAAATTCTTCTGCCTGAAATAGTACCTTAGCGTTAGCTCGATACTCGGGCTTTTGCATTGAGCCCCAGATCGCGGCAATCACAACAGGAAGCGCAAACAGGCTAAGGGTGGGAAGCCAGCGAATTTTTGAGGTAGAAAAACCTTTCAGGTCGGTCATGGCTACACTGTCGGTTTCTAAGTTTACAGCAATATTCCAACCATCATAACTTTAACCGCCATGTTTTAAGTGCTAATCTGAACAATCCCTCGTTACAGAAACGGGGAAATGACCATTTCCACACCTCAAAAGAGGTAAATCAGCCACAAGAATTTATCAAAAAATGACCGAATACTTAGGTTCTTCAGGACCGACTGCCTAATACAGGCAACTCATATCAGGAACTGGCGTTTCTATAAAAAAGCTAATGCCGGGACTCTACCTCTAAAGGCGTTATCTAAGAAGTAATGCTGTGAAGTGGGACAAGGGAGTGGATGGGTCAGTATGGGCACACCGTCTTTTAAGGCCCCGCCAAACAGTCGTGAACCGTCTGCGCTAACAACACTATGCAGTTATGCATGACACAAAAGCGACCCCATCTAAGTCTTCTCTTGGCGTCAATAGCGATCGCGTGTCAATCATAATCCCCACGGGCGATCGGAAGAATGGTTCTGTACCTGGGACTGATATCCCATCCGTTAAGCACGCAATTCGTCAGTCTCGTCATGAATGGGATAAATCTGATGCCGCACAAACAAACCAGCAAGATGAGTACCCTAAGGTGGATTGGCAGAGACACTTGGGCCAAACCTAGAGCATTTCTGAACTTTCTGGTAGTTTGTGTGAAGCAAGATATCTTGCTTTCAATGGAGAGGCCAACCATCTTGTATTCCCCCCCTATCAGCCCAAGCGAGATTCTCTACTCGATCGTGCCATCTTGAGGTAGAGCATCCAGTGCGAGTGATCTTTACTAACCTTGATGGCAGCCTGCTTGATGCTGGTGGTTATGGGGCAGCGCGCCCAGCCCTAGCGGCGATCGAGCGGCGAAACATTCCGCTCATCCTTGTGACCCGTCGAACCCGTGCTGAAATTGATGCCTTCCAGGAAAAGTTAGATTCTAATCATCCGGTTGCGATCGAAAATGGTGCTGCTGTTTTAGTTCCCGATCGCTATTTCCCCACCAGCATTTTGGACGATAGATGGGAACTGCATGAAGGCCAATTCCTCCACGTCTTTGGCTTGCCCTACAGCCATTTGCGGCAGGTTTTACAGGATGTCAGAGTAGAACTTCGGGCGGACATCATTGGGTTTGGCGACTGGTCTGAAGGGGAGCTGGCGTTGGCGTTTGGGCTCACCCCTGAAGAAGCTCAATTGGCCCATCGGCGAGAATACAGCGAAATCTTTACATACACAGGAGCTCCAAAGCCTTTAGAGCAGGCTATTGCCCGCCACCACCTGCAAATCTCTCAATTACAAACCCCCAGTCTGAGGGGACAGTGGTACTTAACCGGCAATGCCGACATGACAGCTGCAGTCCAGTTGCTTTTAGATTGCTATCTGGATCATGTGGGTCAAGTTCGCTCCCTAGGAATTGGTACCGATCCAACCGATTTTGGCTGGTTGAGGTTGATGCACCATGCCGCACTGTTGCCAAGTCAGATATCTTCTGTAGAAGGTCAAAGGAATGACTATCCCGACACCTGGGAGCGCGCACAGTTGCCTGGAGCTGAAGGATGGAATGAAATTGTCCTGAACTGGTTAACAGCAACAGATGAAAGCGAAGATTAGGGGGAGACTGGGTCTGTTGAATCTTGTGTAGTCGTGCCGGACAAAGTCTCCCACAGTCGTGCCGGTCCTAAAAAAACTGACTGCAAGGTTTTCAGAGGAGCGCGATTTGCAAGCCAAAATAATGTAATTTGTGATGGCGAGCAGTATTTAGTAAGAGTGAGATGATCGCTACGATGCGGGGCTTAGCTCCGCGGGACAGATTCCTTGCGGTGACCAGTTGGTGATTCTCTGAAGCCAGCGTTATGGAGGCTTCGGAAGATTGTTCGGGGGGACAACTTTATCAGAGTTTAGGGGGCACGACTACAAGGGACTCAACATAGGCATTGCAGTTTGGTTCGCAAGGGGTTATCTCGATCCGCATCATAGAGAGTAATGCAAAGCCTACCTTCCACTAGTTGGAATAGAATGAAATCAAAACTAGCTAGATTTCATCGGAGAGGCACCCATGTCAGCCGACACTCTCGAACTGACCCCCGAAAATGTGGAAAAAGTGTTAGACGAGTTACGTCCCTATCTGATTGCAGATGGCGGTAACGTCGAGTTGGTTGAGCTAGATGGCCCCGTGGTTAAGCTGCGTCTCAACGGTGCGTGCGGCTCCTGCCCTAGCTCCACCTACACTCTCAAGATGGGTATTGAACGGAAGCTGCGCATGTCTATCCCCGACATTATTGAAGTGGAACAAGTGGTCTAGGTACTGGCTGGCACCGTACTAACGGTTCGGTAACCTTACTGAATAGCAAACAGCAATGACCAGAATCGCGCACCAGCTGCGAACCTTTACCATATTCAACTATCCCTGCCGATGTGGATATGTCAGCGATAGTGGTGGCCATTCCGTTTTGGACAGTGGAGGATGGGCCCAGTGTCGGTTTCATCAAATTTCCTCAGCGGCTTGATAGCTGCCATATGTTCCATCCGACACGACGTGGAGAGCACAACACTTGGAGCTAAACTCTTGGTTGTAATAGTCTCTGAATGATTACAAGTGGAGCTATGCACGATCGCATACCTACTCGCGGTTCAGGCTCTACCCAAACAAATTTCCCCTATAAGTTCTCTACGCAATTGAGCAGTCACAAGCACTGCAAAGTCTAAAAAATACTTTAACTTGTCAGTATTTTTACCGGCAATGCCCTGGCTTGTGGTATACGTTACTCAGGTGAAGTGAAAATACTGACAATTTCTTTCCGTTGTATGTTCATCTATTTACGCATTCTGGTTGAATGGGAGGTGATTTAAATGACCTACCCTCGATCCCCGCAATCGTCATTGATTATTGTGATGGACGATTGTGCAGGTCGCCGAGCCATCGTGTTGTCCGAGCAACGCTACACAATCGGACGAGCTAATAGTAGCGCCATTCGTTTGTTCGATCCTTACGCGTCCCGCCACCACGCAAGGCTTTTCCGTGTTGGACCGACCGACCAATGTCCTCAGTACCTTGCGTTGGATGGGGGGAGTGCCAGTCGGCCCAGCCATCACGGTCTGCGCCTCAATGGAAAGACCGCTAGAAGCCGACTGTTGAGAGTGGGAGATGTTTTGCAGTTTGGTCCTCAGGCTATGGCCTCGATCTTGTCCACCGATGATGTGACCGAGGTCGAATTGGAAAATTTGCAGGCGGCATTCACCATTGTGCAGGAGATGAAGCGCACCACGGATACCATTATGGCTTGACTTTCCGTGCTACCTGGCCAATCAGCTCGATTGATCGATTTGATTGGCAGGATTGAGGACTTATCTGCTCTCGGGGGAAGCAGATGTTTCGAAGCAATAGTCTTCTCCCTAAGTTATGCGGGGATAGATTGGGTGGATTGTCGGCAGGCGCGATCGATCGGAGTAAATGCGATGAGGTCTACAGCGCTCCAGCCGCTGTACAGTCAATTACCCCACCCTGATGGCTGGTGATGTTCAACGCCCTCAGCACCGGTAACCCCTCAGGCCCATTGGGATAGTCGATGGCACTGACAGCTCCATTTCCTTGTTTGAAATACCAGAAGGCATCCGGCCCCAAATTCAAAAGCTTGCACAATATGGCCTTGTTCACGGCATCGTGGGCTACTACTAAAGCTGTGGCTGATTCGTTTACTGCCGCCGTCTTCTCAACCAATTCCTGCCAGGCATCGAAGGATCGATCCCACACTTGGTCTAGATTTTCCCCTTCGGGCATTTGAACAGCTCCGGGCGTTGACAGCCAAATTGCCATTTTGCCTGGAAACTGGGCTTCAATTTCACGTTCGAGCAATCCCTCCCACAGTCCATGACTGATTTCCTGGAGTGCCTCTACGGGGATGAGACCCAGAGGCGGGTCACTCGCTTGGGCAAAGGTGTTGTCCTGCAGAATAAATTCAGCGGTTTTCCAAGGACGCTTGAGGGGGCTAGAAAATGCAATATCGATGGTCTGTTCTTTCAGGAACTGCCCAGCCAGCCGTCCTTGTTGTTCACCTGTAGGGTTGAGGGGGATATCCCGCTGCCCTTGAAATCGCTTTTCTTTATTCCATTGGGTTTCACCGTGGCGTACTAATAGAAGGCGAATTCCCCCTTTGCTAGGGGGTAAGCAATCCCCCACATGTCCCGTTAGATTTAAGGACTCCAACTGTGCCCGAGCTTCCAAACCGTCAATGAAATTGAGCACGCTGATAGAGCAGTTATTCATTCCGAACTGTCGGTAGGCACTTTCATCGAGGCCTAAGGCTGTGCCTACTAGAGCACGATTGATGCCGCTGTGGGCAACAACTAAGATTGTTTGGATGTTGCCATCTTTGCTGTTGGAGAGGGCTTGGTGCTGCAGAAACTGCCAGAAATCCCTGGCTTGTTGCCACAAATCCCGCAGAGGGTAGTGACCTTTAATTGCAAGGGCTTGGGGATGTAGATTCCATAGCGCATACTCCTGCGGATCTCGCTGTTGAATTTCCTCGTAGGTTGACCCTTCCCAGTCGTAGAGCCTGATTTCTTTGAGCAGTGGTGTTGTTTGTACTGTGGCACCAGAATTGCCTGCTGTAGCCAGCACTCCAGCAATTTCCTCTGCGGTGTGGCTGGCTCTTTGCAAGGGACTACTGAAGATCGCATCAAAGCATAAATCTTGGAGTGCCTGGCCCGTACTGACTGCCTGTTTCTGGCCCCGCTCAGTTAAAACCGATTTATTTAGCGAGCCTTGAAAGCGGTGCTCGACATTGTAGGTGCTTTCGCCATGCCGTACGATCACCACCCGAACTGCTGTCGCCATACCTGAACAAAACCCCAAAAAACCATGCAGATTGTACCTTGATGTTTGCGCTCGTGTTTGCCATCCTAACGCGTTGAGCTCCGTCTTTAAGTATGGACTGCATTGCGTATTGGCATTGACTTGCGATGTCATAAGCCCGTCGTCGGTCATGAATAGCTGGCCAGAAAATTTGTTCCATACAACCATCAAGTGGCTTATGACATCTGAGCGTTCCAGAATCCTGGCTGGATAAAGGTCTGTCTATCCTAAAAGAGAGGCTAAACCGATAACTAGCCTAGATTTAACCCACTGGCTATCAGCGGGAATTCGGCATCGTCATCTCGAATGTAACCGTTCGGCATCTTGGTTTTAAAGAATCGTGCTTCGTGCATATTGGCCCCGTGCAAATCGGCTTCTGTGAGGTCGGCTTCCACCAAGACTGATTCCTGTAAATCTGCATTTCGGAGGCTGGAGCGGCGCAACTTTGTACGATAAAGAATGGTTTTTCTGAGGTTAGCGTGGTGCAGCTTAGCCTTGTAAAAATCTGTTTCGGTGAGAGTAGCCTCCTCCAAATCGGCCTTGTACAACACCGTGCCACTGAGCTGAGCCTCCAGCAAAATTGCCCCGCGAAGATTGGCTCCGTTCAAAATGGCCCAATCTAACTGAATACCAATGAGTTCTACTCCAGCCAAGTTGGCATGACTGAGATCCACCCTGCGAAAATCTCTTTCTCCATCGGAATAACGTTGTAGTAATTCGCATGTGTTCATGGCTCAGACGCGGCTGGGGGAAAAGCACTCAAACATATATTTACGGGAGTTTTCAGAGACAGAAGCTAAAGATTTTCAAAAGAGACATCATCCATGTCGTAGTACATGTAGTAGGGCAGAGACAACATACTTGCTCATAGCAGAACACAATCGCCTTATCCCAATAGACAGGAATTCATTGCCGATTGTCCGGATGTTCCCTATCGAAATAGTACTGTCAAAACAGATGACTAAAAGGAAGTGAGTTGTTCTCTAGCTCAGATTGCCCACCTCCCACAAAATGATTTTGACCTTCCGCTGTCCGGCGAATTCCTAGCATAACTTTATCTTCAAAATAGATATTAAGCTGAAAGGACTGTTGCTTAGTTATGCCCCCTTGCACCTTGGGTTGCTCGCTCTTTGCGATTCTGAATGCGAAACGATACTAGTTTTTGGACATAGAGGAAGGGAAAGTGCTGCTTAGTTAGCTCTACACTGCTGATTAAATTGCGATGGACATCTGATTCAAATGCAGTTGACGAGCTTTAGGAATAATCTATCCTTAGAAAAGTTCCCTTTACTCTAGCATCGCCTGTATACAAGATCGTTAGAATCGCTCTAGCATCTGAATCTACTTTTCTCGATATTATTAAAACTTTACAAGAAATTCAATACCCTCACCTGGCAGGCTCGGGCATATACAGGAAAACCTCTTGCTGCAAGATACTTAGGGAGTATACCGTAGTGAACCTTGCACTGCTACACACTTTATTTTTGCAAATAGAGTCTTTATCAGAGTTATTGCCCGGTTTGTAAGAGCTCTATGATGACTGCACCTCATTCGCATCAACTGAGTTGTTGATGTAGTTAGAGATATAGCTTCGATTGATGCCCAATGACTCAAGTTCTGATAAAAGATTTTCAATTGTCTGATCTACGGCTTTTTGCCTTTTTTGCTCCAGTTCCCGCCGTCTGGCATTAAGCTGCACAAGTTCGCTATCGATTTGTCTAAGTTCTTCCATTTGATTCACCTACTACTCCAAAGATGGCTAATATAGTGTGACACTTAAAATAGTAACAATCCGACGGTTATATTGATAGTCCGATATCTAGATTGATATCTGCATTGATGCCTTTTGTGTTGATTACGGCTAGCGATCTACATTCCGATTGCTAGGAATTCAGTTAAGCGATGGATTCAGATATTACGGATGTGATGAGAAAGCTTTAGTGCAAGTCTCAGTATCGATTCTTGATATAGTCTTGCAGCTTTTTCATTTGCCTGCCCAAGCTGAGGAACGAAAACATGCTGCACACTTACCATCATCAGTAATAATTAAGCTGGCAATGCCTATGCATAAGATCCGCATAGCCAATCGTTTAGGATCGTACATATGGATGAAACCTTAACTATATTATTATTGGCTAGGCCGATTTGCGCGACAAAGAATTTACCGAAAAGAAAAAATATTTAAGATATTTAATACGATCAGAACGGCGACTACTACAAGTGTTAACCAGAGGACCAACATGGCTGTCTGTAGCTTATTGATGCGTGCCATTAGGATAGAGAATTGTTGCTCATAACGAAGTACGTCAAGCTTCAATGGGCCTCGATTCTCTATTTCACTTTTTGAAGATTGTTGTAATGTTTGGCTATTGGATGTGAGATCGGCTGCCTGATTGTTTGACTGAAGGGTATTATTTTGCAGCACCTGCTCCAACAAACCGGGTCCTAATTGTAAAAAACCTTTATGAATGTAGTGAATGGCATCAATGATCTCTAAGGGTGGTGAAGCCGGGTTAAGATAACCTTTGGCACCAGCTTGAATGGCTCGCCTAACATGTTCAGAGTCCTCATTGCTGCTGAGTAACAGTACTTTGGTTTCGGGAAAACGCTGAGTGATAACTTGGGCGGTTTCGAAGTGGTCGCTATCTTCTAGCTTAACATCCAGGATGGCTACATCAGGCTTAAGGCTCTCTACTGCAGCGATCGATGATTGGTTGCCATTAGAGCTGCTGACTAGTTGAATGTCAGGATCGTTGGCCATGTATGTTTTCAGCAGTTTGTGGACGAAATTTTCCTCGTCCAGAATCAATACTCGTATGACTGTAGAGTTCATATTAGTCATGCAGATAATAGCCAAACATAGGCGTTTCGGTACAGCTACATATGATTATATTACTTGACTGTAGTCTATCTTTACGCGGAGACGATTTAACTTCAACTTCCTATGAAATCTCTCGCCTAATTGTTGCATGACAAGTTAAAGGGCCGATCTGACTTGATGGAACTTCCCCTATGCGTATGATTGTCACCCAAGTGAGTCTAACGAAGAACGGTATTGGCTAGCAGAGGGCTAGATGCGATCGAATCTGCTCAATTAATGTTGCTTATAATTTCTGAGTAGGATTGCTTTAGTCTGTGAATGTGTTTTCAAAACACTGAGGATAGTCTTTTCTAGAAATATTTCACCGCCTTTTTGGGCGTGATAGTAAGTTTTTATGTTTTTTTTGCAGCTAGTGATCCTGTTTTCTCAAACTTCTGATTGCTACAGTCGGCTGATGCGTCCTCTATGCGGTTGTTGGGACGGAGAAGTTGTAGCGAATTGTTTTCAATTTCTCTAACGATATGAGGGCTGTGTGAAGATCAATTTAGAGGGTAAGTCCCGAATAAACTTACCCCTTTCTGAGTCGTCAACACAGTAAGAGGTGGCTGTTCGCTGTGCATTCGAAAGTTGCGATTATTGGTGCAGGAGCGGTGGGAAGCACCCTCGCTCAACGGATTGTGGAAAACAATCTAGCCGATGTGGTTCTGCTGGATATTATTGAGGGGCGGCCTCAAGGGGTGGCTTTAGACCTGATGGAGGCTAGAGCTGTAGAGCGCCACGATCGCAGAATTATCGGTACCCAAGATTATGCCGATATTGCTGGGGTCCAGCTTGTCGTCATTACCGCCGGTCGTCCTCGCACCCCCGATATGACGCGGGATGACCTGCTCAGTATTAACTCTGGCATTGTAACTAAAGTGGCAGCCCAAGCGATCGCCCACGCTCCCACCGCCATTTTTATCGTGGTCACAAATCCTCTGGATGTGATGACCTATCTGGTCTTTCAGAGCACCCAATTGCCCCGCGAGCGGGTGATGGGGATGGCGGGGGTGTTAGATGCGGCGCGGTTTGCGACATTTATTGCGATGGAGTTGAACGTCTCGGCGGCGGATGTATCGGCCATGGTGTTGGGGGGACATGGAGATTTAATGTTGCCCTTGGCTCGCTATACCACCGTAAGTGGCGTACCGCTACCGGAATTGTTGTCTGCCGAAACTATTTCTAATCTTGTAGAGCGCACCCGCCAAGGAGGAGCGGAGATTGGTCGTTTGCTGAAAACCGGCAGTGCCTATTATGCACCCTCTGCCTCCGTCGCGGTGATGGTGGATGCGATTTTGCGCGATCGTCACCGTATCTTATCGGCCTCTGTGGTTCTGGAAGGGGAATACGGATTGAGCGGATTGTGTATGGGGGTGCCGGTGAAGCTTGGGGCTGGAGGCATCGAGGAGATTATTAAAGTCACCTTGACTGACGAAGAACTGGAGGCGTTGAACGCCTCGGCAGCCTCCGTCAAGTCTCAGATTGAGAAGCTTGAATTTTAGGTCGATCGGCTCAAAAGCTAAAGGGATTCGCTAACTTGCATTTGGGGGGAACTTAAGGATTAACGCAGGGCGATCGCTTCAATTTCCACTTTGACGTCTTTGGGGAGACGGGCCACTTCGACGCAAGATCGGGCTGGGGCGGTGTCGGAGGGGAAAAACTTGCCGTAGACTTCGTTGACAACAGTAAAGTCGTTCATGTCCGCTAAAAAGACCGTCGTTTTCACGATGTTGCCCATTGAGGTGCCTGCAGCGGCTAGAACAGCGGCTAGGTTTTTAAGCACCTGTTCGGTTTCGGCAGCGACATCTCCGTTGCCCACTAATGCTCCGGTGGCGGGCTCGAGGGCAATTTGACCGGCAGTAAAGATGAGTGAGCCTTGGGCGGCGATCGCTTGGTTATAGGGGCCGACTGGGGCCGGTGCTGCTTTAGTTTCGATGATGGTGCGGTTTTTGGGGATGGGCATGCGATTGCTCTCCGCTATTGCTGGTGAACTCGACACCTACTGTACTGCTAGCGCTGAATAGATTGGAACTACTGAGGTTGAAAATGAAAGACACAGACGGCTTGGCTTCGTGAGGATAGGGTGGTAGCGACATTACAGTTGTATGAATTGAGGTCAGGGAGTGCTGTCACGTTTTGCTAACACCACCTCCCGTCAGGGGGAAATTGTTGAAGTTGTTTTGCGGAATGGCTGGAGCTATATGCGCCAGCTTTTGACAGGGGGGAGGGCAGGGGAGCCGGTGTTACCTCCTCCGGCAGTGTTGCGCAATATTTTGGTGGAGTTGGGTCCGGTTTACGTCAAGTTAGGGCAACTGCTGAGCACTCGCCCGGATTTGTTGCCTGCTAGTTATATTGAGGCCCTCTCGGATTTGCAAACAAACGTACCACCCTCCCCTTGGGCAGAAGTTGAGGCTTTGCTAAGGGTTGAATATGGAGATCGCCCCCTCAGCGAAGTCTTCGAACAGTTCGATCCGATTCCAATCGCGGCTGGCTCAATTGGCCAGGTACATAGGGCCACGTTGCCGGATGGGCGCAACGTGGCGGTGAAGGTGCGGCGTCCTGGTTTGGAACTGCTGGTGCAGCGGGATGTGGACCTAATCATGTTGATAGCGCGGCTGGCTTCTACAACGGAGTTCGGGCAAACCTACGACATTGTGGGATTGGCGAAGGAGTTTACTCAATCGCTGATGGCGGAGCTGAATTTTTCCCGCGAGGCGAAGAATACAAATCAATTTCGGGGGGCTTTGTTGTCTAGTCGGTGGTTTAAACCGAATCAAGTTGTAATTCCAGAGGTGATTGATGCAGTCACTACGGAGAAGGTCTTGGTGCTGGACTGGATTGATGGCACTCCGATTTTGAAGGCGGCGATTTCGGGGGAAGCCTATGGGGGAGATGAGCAGCTGGAGCGTCAGGCAATCGCCCGCCTACTTCTGCAAGCTTTCTTTCAGCAAATTTGTGTAGACGGTTTTTTCCACGCCGACCCCCATCCGGGGAACCTTCTGTATTTGGGAGAGGGGCGGCTAGCATTGCTGGATTGCGGCATGGCAGGGAATTTGGATCCGAAGACGCAGGAGATTTTAATCGAACTGCTGCTGGCGATCGCCACCCTCGACCCGCAACGCTGTGCCCAGTTAGTATTACGGCTTTCTCCACCAGAAGATCCGGTGCGGTTGGTGAAATTGCAGAATGACTTCGATCGGCTATTGCGGCGGTATGCGGGCGTGAGCTTATCCCGCATTAATTTTGGTGAGTTGTTTTACGAGGTTTTGGAGACGGCCCGAAACAACAGGATTCGGGTGCCGGGGAATATGGGATTGTGCGCAAAGGCGATCGCCAATTTAGAGGGGGTGGCACGGGAAATCAATCCCGATTTTGACCTTGTAACCGAGATTGAGCCGCTTTCAACGGACCTGTTGCAAACGAGGTTAATTGGCGATCGGCCTCTCCCGACGGCATTAAGGATGCTGTTAGATTTCAAGTCGCTGGCGATTCAGTCTCCTCGTCAGGTGGAGGTGTTGTTGGAGCGGCTGACATCGGAGACGTTGCAGTGGAATCTAAACCTGCAACAGGTAGATGGGTTGCGGCACAGTTTTGAAACTTCGGCAAATCGGTTATCGTTCAGCATTGTGGTCGGTGCTTTGATTATTGGCGCGGCTACGATCGCGACGCCGGATTCCAGCAGTCAGTTGTATTGGGTGGGGAATGGGTTATTTTTGGCAGCTAGTGTGTTGGGGGTTTGGCTGTTAATTTCGATTGTGCGATCGGGGGGAGGGAAGTAACTTTCTACCACCTAATTCCTCTGGGCAAGGCCCTCAAAATATAGCACCTAGGACTTTTGCAAGAGGTTTAAACTCTACTTCGAAGATAGTTTCGATTGTCATTAAAGGCTGCGGCAGAAGATGTACGGCAATGGGGACGCAGGGGAAGGTAGCCACAAAAAACATCGGCCAATAGCAAACAATACCCCCAACTCCAAGCCGATTGGCTAGGGTGTTTGTATGCTTTTAGTGAATTGCCTGAAAAAGCTGGCAAGCTACCAGGATCGACGCACCTTATGCAGTTGAAGACGTTAGAGGGCCGTAGCTTCCCATTGGGTGCCACCGTGTATCCAGATGGGGTCAACTTTTCTGTATTTTCGAAAAACGCTACGGCGATCGAGTTACTGCTGTTTGAAACCGTTGAAGCTGACAAACCTTCCCACCTTCTGCCTCTGGTGCCGGATCAAAATCGCTCCTTTCACTACTGGCATATCTTTGTTCCGAACCTCAAAGCTGGCCAGTTATACGCCTATCGAGCCCACGGTCCCTACAGGCCCGAACGGGGGCAGCGCTTCGATCGCACCAAAGTTCTACTAGACCCCTACGCCAAGGCGATCGCCCGCACGGAGCGCTACGACCGCACCATCGCCAGCGCGATCGCCCAAGACAACTGTACCCAATCGCTACGCAGTGTCGTGGTCGATTCCGGCGACTATGATTGGGGGAACGACCGGCATCCTCGCATTCCCTACGGCAACAGCGTCATTTACGAACTCCACGTTGGAGGGTTTACCCGACACCCTAACTCCGGACTTCCCCCTCAAAAACGAGGCACCTTTGCAGGAGTAATCGAGAAAATTCCCTACTTAAAGAATCTCGGCATTACCGCAATCGAACTACTGCCCGTCCATGCCTTTGACATCCATGATTCCCGCCCAGGACTGACGAACTATTGGGGATACAGTACCCTAGCGTTTTTTGCCCCCCATCCCCAATTCAGCAGCGATCGCAGTCCCCTCGGTCCCGTCAACGAATTTCGGGACATGGTCAAGGCACTGCACCGGGCGGGTATCGAAGTCATCTTGGATGTTGTGTTTAACCACACCGCCGAGGGAGATCAGCGGGGTCCAACCCTGTCATTTCGGGGACTCGCCAACGAGACTTACTACATCCTCGACCCGGAGGAACCCAACAACTACAGTGACTACAGCGGCTGCGGTAATACTATCAAAGGCAACCATCCCATTGTTGGCCGCCTGATTTTGGATAGTCTGCGCTACTGGGTCTCGGAGATGCACGTAGACGGCTTCCGGTTTGACCTTGCATCTGCCCTAGCGCGCAACATTCATGGCGAACCCCTGACCGAAGACGTCGGCACCAGCACCATTTTGTGGGCGATCGAGTCGGATCCTGTGCTGGCGGGAACCAAACTGATTGCCGAAGCTTGGGATGCAGCCGGTCTCTATAGCGTGGGGCAATTTGTCGAATTTGCAGACTGGTATACCGAATGGAACGGACCGTTTAGGGATGACCTGCGCCAATTTGTGCGCGGAGACAACGGGGTGGTAAAGCGGCTTTCCAATCGCATTTTGGGCAGTCCCGATATCTATCCCCAAGATGATACTGACATTAATCGAAGTATCAATTTTATCACCTGCCACGATGGTTTTACTCTCAATGACTTAGTGGCCTACAACCAAAAGCACAACCACGATAATGGTGAAGACAATCAAGACGGCACCAACCAAAACTTCAGTTGGAACTGCGGTATAGAAGGGGAGACAGACGATCTCGATGTCCAGTCCCTCCGACTGAGGCAAATCAAGAATTTGCTCACCATTCAGTTTTTCTGCCAGGGAACCCCCATGGTGTTGATGGGAGATGAAGTCCGCCGCACTCAGCGGGGCAACAACAACGCCTACTGTCAAAACAACGATCTTAGTTGGTTTGATTGGGATGCCGTCGATCGCGAATTTGATCTGTGGTGCTTTGTGCGGCGACTGATCGACTTTACGCAAAAGCTCGAACTGTTTAGCCAAGAAAAAAGATTAGAGGTGTCCTACGGCAGCCACCGTCCCCACATCAGTTGGCATGGGGTAAATTTATGCCAACCCGATTGGGGGGAACATTCCCACAGTTTGGCCTTCTCATTACGCCATCCCGACGCTGGAGAATACCTACATGTCATGCTCAACGCCTATTGGGAACCCCTAGATTTTGAGCTGCCAGTATTGGGTAAGGGGGAGCGATGGTATCGAGTGATTGACACTGAACTGCCGCTGTCCGATTCATTTTGTCAGTTGGATGCTGCTGATGAAGTTGCTGGCTATCGTTACAGAGTGGGGAGCCGATCGAGCGTTGTACTGATGGTGAAGTAGATGCGCTGAACGACCCCACATTGAATGGCCTGGGGATTTATTGCAGAATCAACACCGATACCCCTTGTCTGCGAAGCCGATCGGCCATGTGTCGGGCGTACTCTAGCTGATCGAACGCAGCCAGTTGGACGTAGGTTTCACCTTCTAACTGTTTGATGAAGGCCCCTTGAGAATGTTCTCTAGCCTCAGATAAGCTGTTGTCTCCTTGATAGGTCATCAAAACCAGAAAGGTACCTTCCCCTAAGTCAGGTCCCAAATCCAAACGTGGATTGCTGGTGGTAGTCGCTCCTACATTGCGGGTTTCCACCTGCTCGGTTTCGACGATCTCATTGGATGAGCGTTCGGATTCTTGATTCTGTTGAGCATCATCCCCCTCTTCTAAAGAATCGTTCCTGCGCCGAAAAGCAGGATTTGCCGCCCAATTAGAAGGCTCAGACACAGACCCAGGCAAGCGTGAGGGGCGTACTTGGCTGTTAGCCAGAGGGTCTACTGGAATTAGCGCCAACTCTTCTAGGGGAATTCCCAGGGGATCGCTCTCTTCAGGTTCGCCAACTGTGGAATTGCTACCAGCGGTATTAGCCTGCAGCGTCTCATTGTCGCGATTGCTTGCAGTCTGAGTGGGAGACATCATCCAGCTAAACGCCACACCTACCCCAGCAGATGCCAAGCAGATACCCAGCCCTGCTATCCAGGGAAACAGACCACTGCCCCAACCTGGGCGTTCGTCGTAATAATCCATATCTTCTAAATATGCCTGATGCGAACGATGGGCATTTGCAAAATCAGAACGATCGGGCTGAGGAGAATGAGACATCTTCGTGGGAGGGTGAGGGTGAAAAACACCTAGATGACTAACTCTGCCCGCTAACTTCACGATTCGAAGTTCTCTAAGAAAACCTCGATGAGAAGATCGCTACACTCTGAATCTAGAGGTGCAAAGCTGCATACGATGCTTTTCAGATAAGGTCTTAGGCTGAATCACGCTCGCCGCAATAACACACCAATCAACATTATCCATCTAGCAGTATAATCTGAGACCACAGTATCGACGCAACAGAACGAAGCGAACAAGTCTGCGCGCTGCTGAACACCTACTTCTCAAAGATAGCGCATTCATTTTGGCTGCCAACCCTGTCAACTTCTAGGAGGAGGAGCGTTTCTCCGCAATCTATTACCCATTGGTCAATAACTGCACGTCAGATAACTTCAGATCGGTCACTGCTTTGTCATTGCCCGTTCCAGATGTAATCGTCCGACGGGTAAGGATGTAGTAGCCGCCGATATCTTCGAAGGTGTCTTCAAAGGTTTTGCTATCCCCTGTGACTTCTTTTGTTTCGGCATCGACGTAGATGGAGTCGTAGTGGGTGGCTAGGTAGCCAGCCCCAGTATCCATAACCTTATGGGTGTTGATGGTCACGATGACGTCGCGAATTTTTCGGTATACAAGACAAACGGTGCGATCGCGAACTTTATAGAGGTTGCCGTGAGCTTTGCCGCCCACCAGAATCTCTACGGCACCAGACTCGTCGGTTTCACCAAATTCAAAGGTGTTTTCCCCGTGGCTCTTTTCAAAGCTGTGGTTGACGCGGTGGATGGTCATCTCCCACAGTTGCCCTTGGGCCATTTTCTCGGCTGCAGTGTCTGCAAACCCAGAGACGTCGAAGGTGAGGTCGGCGTTAACGCGGGCGCCACCGGTGAACTGTTTGCCCTCCATCTCCAAGGTCATTTGGGCGGTGAAACCGGGGAAGTTGGAATCCCAGGTGTAACGGTTTTCGTATGCTTCTTTAAAGAATTCGCGGGCAGTAACGGTGGTTGCAACCATTGGATTCTGAACTCCAATTATCAAAATGCGGTGAGTAACGGGATTTGCTCGTAATCGCAAATAGCGATGCCGATCCACCCGATCTGAATGGCTTCTCGATTTTAAGGCGATCTTCGCTCAAACGGCTCCGGCTTTGCCGAAGATTTAGGTTGAGTATATGGCGTTATAAATGCTCTCAGCGCTTTAACAATCGCCCTTCCATCGAGTTTGGCATGAAGAGGGGGCATATGCGATGCACCCCAAAAATTATCCACCCAAGTCACAACTCTTAAGACTGCTGTTGAGAATCGGGAGGAGTTTTATCCTGCATTTCTTGCATCATGCGATCGATGCGCTCGGGCAAGGGCTGTTTCACCTGCAAACTGCGAATGACACTATTCAGCTGCTGCAAGCTTTCTAAGCTCAAGCGCGACTCCCTCACTTTATGAAATACGGAACGGGACATGAGCAGAGTGCGCTCCATATCCGTCGCTCCTATCTTCATCAAGAACTCTTCCCGCTCTGGCTGATAGTCCGCTGAAGTGACATATAGCGATTGAGGGGGACATTCCTGAGCTAGTTTGGCCATCTTGCTGACAAGCTCGGGGTACAGCCAAGTGTAAGCTGGATGAACCATCAGCTGAGCCACATGAGGCTGATTGCCGGTGCGAGACAGCTTGAGATTGAAATAACCAATGGCACATTTGCGATCGGGCTCGTATACGTAGGCTCTCACCCGTTCCGTATTGCTAACTGACTGCTTGAGGGTATCGATGGATGTCTCGAAAAGGCTGCGTTGGAAATCGCTAGCCGCGCGATCGTAGATTTGCCGAACTTGCGGAGGCATCGACGCCGTATCTAACTGATAGATCAAATAGGCATCCCCATTGCTCACCGGCTTCAGGTTTAGGGGAGAGATATCTTCTTTGGCCAGTTCGACGAGAATGGAAGGGTCGATAGACCAGTAGGTAAGCTGAGCAAGTTGTTGAAACCCATTGCGCCGGTACAGTGCCATGGCCCCCTTGTTATGGATGTTGACTTCCAACATCCAGGTACGAGCTTCGCGGAAATGCTGGGCACAATGGCGAATTAATTTCGAGCCGATGCCTTGGCGCTGAGCCTTGTTGGATACCGCTACGTGGTCAATGCGCCAGGTAGTACGGTTTTGGTTAAAAGGGGAAACTTGAACCATGCCTAGAATTTCGCCATCCCGCTCGGCTACGTGAACCGTAAACGTGTGCTGAAAGCGGTTGGGGAAAAAGCTGAGGACTTTGAGGGGAGCGAACCAACGGCGGATGCGACGAATTTGGGCGGATATATCCACCGACCGGCTGCCGTATTCATCGGCGAAAGCCTCTTCAAACAGTGCCTCAATCGCCTCCAAGTCACCATAGCGAACAGGACGAATTTGAATCTCTTTCAAGTCATCGTCGGGCATAATGGCGACCTTTAAGAAGGGGATAAAATGGGCTGAGTATCTAGCTGACTCATCTCTCCGCATCTGAAAAATCAGCAGAGGGGCATAAGGTATCGACTTTAGGAATAGGGACGCACCAGCAAAACAGGGGTCTGTTCGTCAGCATTGCCTGCCGGATTTTCCCGCAACGCCCGCACCAACGTGTCGCCGTCAACACCAGGGGTCGATGCCAGTATTTTAACTTCTTTCAGATCGTTAGCATCTACAATTGCCGTTTCCATTCCTGTTTTTTCTTTTACATTGGCCACCGTTGCTGCCGGATTTGAGGGCCCCAAAACAATAAATTGGTCGTAAGGGGAAATTGTTCCAGTGACATCGTCAATCAGGGCTGCTTGGTAACCGGCCAAGGAATAAAACACTCCACCGATGCCTACAACCTTTGCCACAGCCCCCAGCACAAAGGCAAAAGCCACCTGCCAAGCATTCGACGTATCGATTAGAGTTTGCATGCCGTAGGCGCTGCACAAGCTGGTTTTAGACGGGAAAAAGAAGCAGAGGCGACGAGCCAGCCAACCGGGACGAACATTCCCGGGATAGCGGTAGTTATTCTCCACGATCGCCGTTGCCGTTTCCGCCAACACCAGATAGTCCCCAGGCTGACTAAAAGGTTTCACGTACCGTTCGACGATATCCGGTTGATTGTCTTGATTGGTAAGTAGAGGGGTGCGAATAGGTAACACCAACGATCCATCCCGCTGCTGCCAGTCTCGTTCGGTGCTGGGGACCGGATCCGCCAGCGGAATAATGGCATGACCGGATTTTTCGATCCGTTGTTGGCGACCGTACTGAATAAAGTTCAGCTTCAGCCAAGCCGCCTCTAACCGAGATAAGCCTTCTCCGCAAATATCAATTTCAAACTCGATGGGCAGGCCCGTCTGTGGGCTGATAAGTGTGGCACTCCAATAGTTGTCGGGTCGGGGAAATTCGGGATTTATCAACCGAATTTGGGTTGTGATACCCGTCAGGCTTTCACCACCCAGCAGTCTGATTTCGGGGGAGAGATCCGCCAGCGTGCATTCGTAAACAGGGTTGTGGTTGGTGGCCACCATTTTCCCCTTGAGCCGGTAACAATCTGGGTCCGTGCGATCGCAGGTCCATCCTTGGGGGTCGATGGCGATCGCATCCCCCTCCCGCGTGCGATACAGCAACTCAAAAAGGGCCCACAAGCCCCCAACCGCCGTCAAAAGCCCTAATAACAGAGATGCCCCCATAGCCTTACACCTTCACACCACAATACGAGATGCAATCATAGCGGTTTGTCACACCGACATCCGTTATTTTCAAGGCAGTCTTTGCAATCGCACTGGTTTATCATCCGTTCGTACCCGATTGGGTACTCTAGCAAGCTGTTGACTCACTTCACCGGAAGAGCCACTATGACCTCCGATTTGAACGCGCTATTGCCCAGCGTTATCGAAATTGCAAAGAATGCGGGTGATGCCATCATGGAAATATATAACAACGAAGAAGATTTCGGGACCACCTACAAGGACGATGAATCTCCGCTGACCAAAGCTGATTTGCTCTCCAACGACGTCATCACCAAGGGGCTGCAAGCTCTCGCCCCCGAGATTCCGATTTTGTCTGAGGAATCGAAAAAGACTGCTTATGACGAGCGTTCTGGCTGGACCCAGTTCTGGCTGGTGGACCCCATTGACGGCACCAAAGAATTTATCAAGCGCAACGGCGAGTTCACCGTCAACATCGCATTGATCGAAGCAGGCAAACCTATTCTTGGAGTGGTGCACGCCCCCGCTCGCACCACCACCTACTGGGGGGCCGAAGGCAAGGGTGCCTTCGTTCAAAATGGTGATGCTGAAGCCAAGCCCATGCAGGTCAGCAAAACCCACGAAAGCCTGGATGCTATCACTGTCGTTGCTAGCCGCTCCCATGCCGGTCCCGAGACAGTTGCATTTTTAGAAAGGCTGGAAGCCGCTACCGGTGCCCTGAATAAGGTTTCTGCCGGTAGTTCCCTCAAGTTGTGCCTGGTGGCGACCGGTGAAGCTCAACTTTACCCTCGCTTTGGCCCGACGATGGAGTGGGATACCGCTGCCGCCCACGCAGTGGTTTTGCAGGCGGGAGGAACCGTTTGCAACATGGAGGGTGAGCCGCTGCAATACAACAAGGAAAACCTGCTTAACCCCTACTTTATGGTCAGCGATGCATCCGGTCTCGACTGGAAAGCTTATGTCGTCTAAGTCCGTTGCCTTAGGCTCGTCGCTCTGCTGGTTGCGTTAAAACAACCATCAAAAACTGAGCCTGTGCGCGATACTTTTGCGCATTTCCCCATGACCCTCCGTTAGCTCAATGCGGTAGGGTCATTTTGTTGCGAAAGGTTGATGTGATTAGAGTGAGAGCCAAGCCGATAGAGCGATCGCCAAAAATCGCAGCACAAGCAAGTTTTTTGCCTGTGTTGCGCGAGCTTGCGCGCACCTACCAGGCCTTCACCCGTTATTCCGACAGCCACGTGCGCAGCATGGGTCTAACCCCTGCCCAATTTGGCGCGATCTCCAAATTAGGGGACACCGAAGGCATGAGTATGCAGGAGCTGGCCAAGCAAACTCTCGTCACCAAAGGAACGCTGACAGGAATTGTCGATCGCCTGGAAGAAAAAGGACTGGTCAAGCGGGAGGTCCCTCCCCAAAATCGCCGCAGCTTCACGGTCAAGCTGACAGCGGCGGGTACAGAGCTATTCGAATGCTGCTTTCCCGAGCACATTCACTATCTTGGGCAGCGCTTTCAACACCTCTCTGACGAAGAACTCCAGAAAATCTCCAGCGCCTTAACCACGCTCAAAACCGTTTTCGAATCTTAGATCGAAGTTTGACAGGAGTGGGGAGATCGCCCTGTCTCGAGCCTGCCACTTGTAAAAAAACGGTCAAACTCGATTGAGAATTTTTTCTGATTTCCAAAATAGTTTGCATTGGAACAATAGACTGGTTGTTCCATCATGAAGATAGTTTCTATTTGGACTATTTGGGCATGGATAGTAGTTCTGTACAATAGCCAGCGGTAACGGCATTATTCGAACATTTAGAGCATTGGGACTGGGTCCTGGGGAAACAGGACTATGTGCGTGGCGATCGCCTGACACTGGTGGACTGGTGCATGTATACGACACTATTTCGGTTCGATTTGGCTTACCACGGATTGTTCAAGTGCAATCTCAAGCGAATTGTGGATTTCCCTAATCTCTGGCGCTATTTAAAGCATCTGTACAACTATTCGAACGTGAAAGAGGTGTCGAGTATCGATCGTGTGAAACAGCTTTACTATGCTGGTTTGCCCGAGCTGAATCCCAACCGCATTGTTCCAAAAGGTCCGGACATCAGTTTTGAAGAGGTGGGTTCAGGCAATGACCAGATTTAATGATATCTTTTCGGAGAAAATACCTACAGAGAAGGTTTTATCTGAAACTCGAATGACAGTTCGGTTTGTAATCTAACTCCAGGTTCCAAGCGAATCAGGTCAGTCCCGGTATTCATCGAATTTCGGGGAGCACTCCAGGGTTCCAGGCAGTAGAAAGGCTTTTCTTTAAGAGACCAATAGACGAGATAGCGAAAGGTGGGGCTAGCAGAGATAGTGACCTGGTAATCTCCATCGCTAGCTACTGCCTCTAGAGAAGTACCATTTTCGATAGGCTCAAATGCCGCATCAATTTCATCTAGCCTGGCATCCCATTTTCCTAGAAATTGACTGCTGATATCGTTGGCGCGATCGTAGTAATTTTGAGCAGGGAGATTGAATTTCAGGAGTTCCTTGTTCATCACTGAAAAATAAGGATGAAATCCAACTGAGAATGGCATGATCCGATCGGAATAGTTTTTGAATTTCTGATCGACTGACAGCGTTAAGTTAGCCCACCGATAGGTAAACTCAACTGCAAATTCAAATGGGTACACCGCAAGGGTTTCTCTGCTGTGGGTAAGGGTGAGGGTAAGACTAGCGCCATCCCTCTGGTGGGGTTGGCTTGTAGAGATCACGTTCCAGGGAAGCGTACGGCCAAATCCGTGCTGTGGAAGACTGTAGGTTTTTCCCTCCCAGACGTACAGGTTGTCGGGCAAGTTGCCACAAATTGGAAACAGGATGGGAATCCCCCCCCTGACGCTTAGCTGTGGATTGGCAAACCGATCGCGATCTAAATACAGCAGTTCGCGATCGCCAATACGTATGCCAGTGACAATCCCCCCCCGCTCGGGTACAACCGTCACGCAAGAATCTGTAGTTCTGTCGAGTAAATAAAAAGTCTCGTACCGTTCCGTAGCAGAATTGATTTCATACATCGTAAGCGCTCCGCTGGATGTTTTTGAGTGTAGAGGAGGTCTAAGGTGAATTCATCGCAATCCATAGATTTTTATATCGCTGGTCCACTATTCAACATTTACGAACAGGTGTACCAGCAGCAGATTGAAGCGGCGATCGCCGAGCTTGGCACAACCTTCTTACCGCAGAGGGATTGTCCTCAGGATGAGGAGAATATCTTTTCTACCTGTATAGAGGCAGTGAAGAACAGTCGATACGTAGTGGCCAATCTATCGGGGGTTGATTCCGATTCCGGTACTGCCTTCGAGGTGGGATATGCCTATGCGATGGGTAAACCCATTTTTGGCATTCGCTCGGAAATTGCCATCCAGTATCCCGACCGAACAATTTTCCCAAATCTAATGTTAAGGGACTCGGCAAAGGTGCTGACGGCCTCAATTGAGGAACTGGTAGATGCGGTGCAAGAATTTTTGGATCGCGAGGCCGCCGACGCTTAAACAATTAGCCAATTTGACGCATATCACTCTTTGGCGATCGCCGGTTTTGGCGATTGAACCTTTTTCTTGACCAGTCGGTCTGAATAGGGGAAGTCATTGGTTGAAACCATCGTGAAATTGTCTGCCCTTTCCTCCGGTATTGCCGCAATCTGTGTCGCGGGGCTTGCACTGTCCGCAGACGCTGAGCCTTTTAGGTTCTGTGATATTGAATTGCCATCCCAGCTGAATATCACCCCCGAACAGCAAGCCCAGTTAGATGAATTCAAAGAGAATCGCTTCAACCGCATGCAAGCGGTGCTGACCTCTGAACAACAGGGAATTTCTCATGAAGCAAAAGCAGCGCGAGAAACTGCCCGCGAGTTGTCTTGTCAGCTCAACTTGACGGACGCCCAGAAGCAGGAAATGAGGGCAATCCGACAAGAGGGCCGACAGGAGTTTCTGTCGATTCTCACCCCCGAGCAGCAAGTGCAGTTGGAAGAATTGCGCACGCGACGAAGAGGACGCCACTCCTTTGACCGCGGGTTTCAAGGTGCTGGCCCGTCTGGACGGGGAACAATCCCGAACCGAACGGAATAGCCATATTTCAAGCAAGCGATCGCCTGGTGGCGTTCCACCATCTCAATAGGGAATTGCAGCTAACGCTCCGAGATCTTTCCCAGCTCTCTCCAAGACTTGTTCGAATTCTTCAACGCTTTACTATTGCTTGACGCGCTGGGCTAGACAATCATTCCTAGTTGGCCCAGCGGCTCAACGATAATGGTTACTAGTTTTACTGGCATAGTCCTTCGATTCAGTCGTTTCGTCTGGAAGTACGCCTTTTTCATTGTGCGCAATCTGGAATCTATCTATCGATGCGAGAATGAGAATGCTACAATTAGGGGCTGTTGTCCTAATTGAAACTTCATGCCTCAAATTAAGTCAGCCATCAAGCGAGTTCAGGTGGCAGAGCGTAATCGCTTGTATAACAAGTCTTATAAGTCTGCGATCGGCACCCTGATGAAGAAAGCCTTTGCTGCGGCTGAGAAAGTGGCCGCTGGCGATCCTGAGGTGTCTGTAGAGGAGCTGGATGCTATCATGAACAGCGCCATTAGCAAGATTGATAAGGCTGCATGCAAAGGTGTCTTACACCGCAATACTGCGGCTAGACGTAAGGCGCGCCTATCTCGTGTCTATAAGGCCGCTACCAACCAGACTGCACCTGCTAGCTAGAGTTTTACATTGCCAACTGTGACCGATCCCTCACCCCCTGTAATAAATGGGGAAGCAAAGACTGTCGATCTGATTGACAGTCACGTCCACCTTAATTTCAACCGATTCGATTCAGATCTAGATAAGGTGGCCGAACGTTGGCGAGCAGCAGGGATTCGACAATTGGTACATTCCTGCTGTAGCCCGGCTGAGTTTGAACAGTTACAGGCAATTGCGGATCGCTTCCCAGAAGTGTTTCTGAGCGTCGGAATGCATCCTTTAGATGTGGACCGTTGGACGGCTTCCACCGCCGATGAGATCCGTCGATGTGTCGATGCAGATTCCAGAGTTGTGGCGATTGGAGAGACTGGGCTGGATTTTTTCAAGGCTGACAATGTTGAAGAACAGCTACTAGCTTTCCGAACCCATATCGAGATTGCTCGAGAACGGGATTTACCCGTAATTGTCCACTGCCGGGATGCGGCGGCAGCGGCTCGAGATTTACTACAGGACATGGGGCCAGTGAGGGGAGTAATGCACTGCTGGGGGGGAACTCCCGAGGAAACATGTTGGTTTGTGCGGATGGGTATGCATATCAGCTTTAGTGGTGTGCTTACTTTCAAAAATGCTGCTACGATTCGCGCATCCGCTGAAGTGGTTCCCCCAGAACTCCTGCTTGTGGAGACAGATTGTCCATTTCTTGCTCCAGTGCCCCATCGGGGCAAACGTAACGAACCTGCATTTGTAGCCAGCGTTGCTGAACATCTAGCAGCAATCCGCGGACTATCGTTCGAGGAAATTGCATCCCAGACTGCAACCAATGCACGCTACTTATTTTGCTTGCCGCATCCGGACGTATCCTCCACCCAACAAAATCCGACCATTGTCGAAGCTGCTTAAATCAAGCGGCGAGTTTTTTACGAAAGATTGACTTAGGTGCCACCAATTTTTATAATTGGAGGTCTGATGTCAGCGCGACCCATCTGAGAAACGCATGAATAGTTTGACAACTGCGATTTCCGCAAACACTCTGCCCGACTTGGTAGAGGTTCAGCGGAAAAGTTTTTTGTGGTTTTTGAGCGAAGGCTTTGAAGAGGAATTACTAAGCTTCTCTCCCATTGTTGACTATACCGGCAAGCTGGAACTGCATTTTCTCCCCGACTATAAAGGCGGGGACCCCTCCAAAGGTTACAAGATTCATCCCCCACGCTACGATGCTGATGAAGCCAAGCGTCGCGATGCCACCTACCAAGCTCAGATCCGCGTCCCCACCCGCCTGATTAACAAAGAGACGGGTGAGATTAAAGACATGGATGTGTTTATTGGCGATCTGCCGTTGATGACGGATCGTGGAACTTTCATCATCAACGGTGCAGAGCGTGTCATCGTCAACCAAATTGTGCGCAGCCCCGGTGTTTATTACAAAGAAGAAATCGACAAAAACGGTCGCCGCACCTACAACGCCAGCCTGATTCCCAACCGCGGGGCTTGGCTAAAATTCGAAACGGACAAAAACGATCTCGTTTGGGTGCGGATTGATAAAACTCGTAAGTTGTCTGCTGCGGTTTTGCTCAAGGCCTTGGGGTTAAGCGATGCGGAGATCAACGATGGTTTGCGCCACCCCGAGTACATTCAAAAAACCGTGGAAAAAGAAGGGAACTTCAGCGAAGAAGAAGCTTTGATGGAGCTGTATCGTAAGCTACGTCCTGGCGAGCCTCCCACTGTTGCCGGGGGACAACAACTTCTAGAGTCCCGATTTTTCGATCCCAAACGCTACGATCTGGGTCGAGTAGGTCGTTACAAGCTCAATCGCAAGCTGAATCTCAATATCGCTGAGAATATCCGCGTTCTGACCACCACTGATATTCTGACTGCGATTGACTATCTGATTAATCTTGAGTTCGATATTGGTCAAACCGACGATATCGACCACTTGGGTAATCGCCGCATACGCTCTGTTGGCGAACTTTTGCAGAATCAGGTGCGGGTGGGATTAAACCGTCTTGAGCGGATTATTCGCGAACGGATGACGGTTTCTGAAGCGGATAGCCTGACTCCTGCTTCCCTAGTGAACCCGAAGCCGTTGGTAGCTGCCATCAAAGAGTTCTTTGGATCCAGTCAACTGTCGCAGTTTATGGATCAAACCAACCCTTTGGCCGAGCTCACTCATAAGCGTCGTTTGTCTGCACTTGGCCCTGGAGGCTTGAGCCGCGAGCGAGCTGGTTTTGCAGTTCGGGATATTCACCCCAGCCACTACGGTCGTATCTGCCCCATTGAGACTCCTGAAGGGCCCAACGCTGGCTTGATTGGCTCTTTGGCTACCCACGCCCGCATTAACTCTTACGGTTTCATCGAAAGTCCCTACTGGTTGGTGAAAGATGGCGTGGTTCTCAAAGATCGCGCCTCCGTCTATCTAACGGCTGATGAGGAAGACGAGTACAGGGTTGCACCGGGAGATATTCCTCTGGATGAGAACAACGCTATCAAAGGTGAATTGGTTCCAGTTCGATACCGCCAGGAATTTGGTACTGCTCATCCTGACGAAGTGCACTATGTTCAGGTTTCACCCGTACAAGTAATTTCTGTGGGTACCTCCTTGATCCCTTTCTTGGAGCACGACGATGCTAACCGTGCGTTGATGGGGGCAAACATGCAGCGACAAGCTGTGCCTCTACTCAAGCCAGAACGTCCATTGGTGGGTACTGGAATTGAGCCCCAAGCTGCGCGTGACTCTGGCATGGTAGTTGTTTGTCGCGCCAACGGCGTGGTAACCCATGTCACTTCAGAGGAAGTTGTGGTCCAACCAGACTCTGGGAATGGCGCGATGCTTTATCAGCTCCAAAAGTATCAGCGTTCAAATCAGGATACTTGCCTGAATCAGCGACCCCTAGTGGAGGTCGGAGATCGCGTTGTGTCTGGCCAAGTTTTGGCTGATGGGTCCGCGACCGAAGGTGGCGAATTGGCGTTAGGTCAAAACGTGTTAGTCGCCTACATGCCTTGGGAGGGATACAACTACGAGGACGCTATCCTCATTAGCGAGCGTCTTGTGTATGACGATGTCTTTACTTCGGTCCACATCGAAAAGTTCGAAATCGAAGCACGACAAACTAAGTTAGGGCCAGAAGAAATCACCCGGGAAATCCCTAATGTTGGTGAAGACGCTTTGCGCAACCTAGACGAGCAAGGAATTGTTCGCGTGGGTGCCTGGGTTCAATCGGGTGACATTCTAGTGGGTAAAGTCACTCCTAAAGGGGAATCCGATCAGCCTCCCGAAGAAAAGCTTCTGCGGGCCATCTTTGGTGAAAAAGCTCGTGATGTTCGCGATAACTCCCTCAGAGTTCCGAATGGTGAGAAGGGACGCGTTGTTGATGTCCGGGTCTTTACCCGCGAGCAAGGGGATGAACTTCCTCCTGGTGCCAACATGGTGGTGCGGATTTACATCTCCCTGAAGCGCAAGATTCAGGTGGGGGACAAGATTGCTGGACGCCACGGTAACAAAGGCATTATTTCTCGTATCTTACCCTGCGAAGATATGCCTTATCTGCCAGATGGCACACCGATTGACATCGTGCTCAATCCTTTAGGGGTGCCCTCCCGAATGAACGTTGGCCAAGTATTCGAGTGCCTGTTGGGATGGGCTGCGGGCAACCTCGGGGTGCGTTTCAAGCTGATGCCCTTTGATGAAATGCATGGAGAGGAGGCCTCTCGAGAAACGGTGCGGGCCAAGTTGACTGAGGCACGTGAGAAAACCGGTAAAGATTGGATCTATACCGATGAAGGGGCCTATGCCGGCAAGATGCAAGTGTACGACGGCCGAACTGGAGAGTTGTTCGATCAACCTGTGACAGTGGGTCGCGCCTACATTTTGAAACTTGTCCACTTGGTGGATGAGAAAATCCACGCTCGTTCCACGGGGCCATACTCTTTGGTTACCCAACAGCCTTTGGGGGGAAAAGCCCAGCAGGGGGGACAGCGTTTTGGAGAAATGGAAGTATGGGCCTTGGAAGCCTTCGGGGCCGCCTACACGTTGCAGGAATTGCTGACAGTTAAATCGGATGACATGATTGGCCGCAACGAGGCTCTCAATGCGATCGTTAAAGGTCAGCCCATCCCGCGCCCAGGGACCCCTGAATCCTTCAAGGTACTGATGCGCGAGCTGCAGTCTCTTGGATTGGATGTTTCCGTGCATAAAGTAGATACGAATTTGGATGGTTCCACCGAGCATACCGAGGTGGACTTGATGGCTGATTCCAGCCACCGTCGTACCCCTTCACGACCCACCTACGAGTCTGTGACCACGGAAGATCTTCAGGCTGCCCCTGCAGATGGTCAGCCAGTGGCCCAATCCGCTGCAGTTGCCCCAGTGGTTCCAGAAGTGGCTGTTGCCGCAGCTGAGACTGAGCCTGCTTCTGAAGAGCTGCAGCCGCTCGAAGAGGCAGCGTTGACTGCAGCTGGAGACAGCGAGGAATAATCTTTAGCCCGCATGCTGTGACTGGCGATCCGGAATACGGCGATCGACAGTAGCGCAGCTGGAAGTTGTACTGCGCCATTTTGGGAATTATCGAGACACCGACATGAGTAAACTCGAGCAGCGTTTTGACTACGTCAAGATTGGTTTAGCGTCTCCAGATCGCATCAAAGACTGGGGGCAGCGGACTTTGCCCAACGGCACCGTTGTGGGTGAGGTCACCAAACCAGAAACAATTAACTACAGAACGTTGAAGCCTGAAATGGATGGCTTGTTCTGCGAGCGCATCTTTGGACCTGCAAAGGACTGGGAGTGCCATTGTGGGAAGTACAAGCGGGTTCGCCACCGTGGGATTGTGTGCGAGCGTTGCGGCGTAGAGGTAACCGAGTCTCGGGTCCGTCGCCATCGTATGGGTTACATCAATCTGGCGGCCCCCGTCACCCATGTCTGGTATCTCAAAGGTATTCCTAGCCATATTGCAACTCTGCTCGACATGCCTTTGCGGGACGTGGAGCAGGTGGTTTACTTCAACGCCTATGTCGTTATCGACCCAGGTAATGCGGAAAATCTTACCTATAAGCAGCTGCTGACAGAAGATCAGTTTATCGAGATTGAAGATCAGCTTTACGAGGAGGGATCTGAACTCCAGTTGCCTCCAGACTGGGCCATGATTGGTGCAGAAGCAGTTCAAAAACTGCTGACAGACATCAAGATGGAAGAAGAGGCGGAGAAGCTAAGGGAAGATATTGCTGTTTCTCGCGGCCAAAAACGGGCTCGCTTGATTAAGCGACTGCGGGTTTTGGATAACTTCATCGCTACTGAGTCTCGTCCCGATTGGATGATTCTAGAAGCACTTCCGGTGATTCCTCCGGATTTGCGACCGATGGTTCAGTTGGATGGTGGTCGTTTTGCAACCTCTGACCTCAACGATCTCTACCGTCGCGTGATCAACCGAAATAATCGTCTGGCGCGCCTGCAGGAGATCATGGCCCCCGAAATTATCGTCCGCAACGAAAAGCGGATGCTTCAGGAGGCTGTGGACGCTCTGATCGACAACGGTCGTCGCGGTCGCACAGTGGTTGGTGCGAACAATCGTCCTCTCAAGTCCCTGTCAGACATCATTGAAGGTAAGCAGGGTCGCTTCCGCCAGAACTTGCTCGGTAAGCGGGTGGACTATTCTGGTCGTTCCGTTATTGTTGTTGGTCCTAAGCTGAAAATACATCAGTGCGGTTTGCCGAAGGAAATGGCGATCGAACTGTTCCAGCCTTTTGTGATTCACAAGCTAATCAAGCGCGGCGTTGTTAACAACATCAAAGCGGCTAAGAAGATGATCGTCATGAACGATCCGGCTATTTGGGACGTTTTGGAAGAGGTGATTGATGGTCACCCCGTGTTGTTGAACCGTGCACCTACCCTTCACCGCTTAGGGATCCAAGCTTTTGAACCCTTACTCGTTGAGGGGCGTGCCATTCAATTGCACCCCTTGGTATGTCCGGCATTTAACGCAGACTTTGATGGCGACCAGATGGCAGTTCACGTTCCTCTCTCGCTGGAGGCTCAGGCGGAAGCACGCCTGCTAATGCTGGCTTCAAACAACGTGTTATCCCCTGCAACGGGAACGCCGATCATTACCCCCAGTCAGGATATGGTCCTGGGCTGTTATTACTTAACCGCCGATAATCCCAAAAAACAAAGGGGTCGGGGCAAATTCTTTGGCAGTATGGAAGATGCCCTTGTCGCCTACGAGCAAGGTGTGGTGGACCTCCATGCATACATATGGCTTAGGTATGACGATCCGGTAGAAGGAGGCGGGGAAGGCGAGCCGGAGGTCACAACTGAGCCTGACGGTAGCAAAATTACCAAATTCGAGAATTTGCGAATCCGCGAGACAGCGGAGGGTGAACTCCTCTCTCAGTACGTTTTCACTACCCCCGGTCGGATTATTTTCAACAAGGTGATTCAGGAGTCTTTGGCGGTCTAGGCGATCGCTCTTTCCGGACACCACTAGTGTGGTGCTTGGCTAAACATTTCATTTGCAGCTTTTTTCGGCACTAGCCCATCTCATCCAGTATTTGCAATCGAGGCCACGCAAACATGACCAAACAGTTGCGACACAACGAAACCGCCCAGAAACCCACTTTTCGGAACAAGATTGTCGATAAGCGCGGTTTGAAGAAATTAATTTCTTGGGCATTTTCCGAATACGGTACTGCGCGCACCGCTCAAATGGCTGACGAACTCAAAGCTTTGGGTTTTCGATACGCCACTCGTGCTGGCGTATCGATTAGCGTGGAAGATTTAGAAATTCCTGCTGAAAAGAAAGATCTGCTGGCTAAAGCTGAAGCTGAAATCGAGAGTGCCCAGGAGCGCTACACCCGTGGTGAAATCACGGAAATTGAACGCTATCAAAAAGTCATCGACACCTGGAACCAAACCAACGATGACATCAAAAACGCGATGATCGAAAACTTCCGAGTGAATAATCCCTTGAACTCGGTATACATGATGTCTAGCTCCGGGGCACGTGGTAATGTGTCTCAAGTGCGTCAGTTGGTTGGCATGCGGGGGCTAATGGCCAATCCGCGTGGCGAAATTATTGACTTACCAATTAAGACCAATTTTCGCGAAGGCTTGACGGTTACGGAATACATCATTTCCTCCTACGGTGCACGTAAGGGATTGGTGGATACGGCGCTACGGACCGCTGACTCTGGTTATCTCACTCGTCGCTTAGTGGACGTATCTCAGGACGTTATTGTCCGCGACCAAGACTGCGGTACCGATCGCGGCATCGTTTTAGAGTCCCTGCGGGACTCTGATAAGGAGATCATCGGCATTGAGGAACGTTTGATCGGCCGCAATGCCGCTCAGGATGTTGTACATCCCGAAACGGGTGAGGTGTTGGTTGCCCGCAACGAAACAATCGATCACGAATTGGCCAAAGCAATTGTGGCTGCCGGCATCGAGCAGGTAATGGTACGTTCTCCCCTCACCTGTGAATCCAATCGCTCGGTATGCCGCGCGTGCTACGGTTGGAGCCTGGCCCATTCTCGTCCTGTTGATATTGGTGAAGCTGTCGGGATTATTGCCGCCCAGTCTATTGGTGAGCCCGGTACCCAGCTCACCATGCGTACCTTCCATACCGGTGGTGTGTTTACGGGAGAAATTGCTCGTCAGATCAAGGCTCCCTTTGACGGCAAGATTTCCTTCCCTAAAAAATTCCGCACCCGACCGCTGCGCACCCGCCACGGAGACGACGCCTTACAGGTTGAGCTGGCGAATACTATTACCCTGTTGGGCAAAGGTAGCAAAAAGGAGAGTTTTGAGGCGACCCCTGGCTCCACGGTGTTTGTCAAAGATGGCCAACAGGTTAAAGAAGGTCAGATGATTGCCGAGGTAGCCGCCTCTGGTAAAACTGCTCGAAAGAGTACGGAGAAAGCTCAAAAAGACGTTGCGGCAGATCTCTCTGGGGAAGTCCGCTTTGAAAGCCTCCCATTTGAGGAGAAAACCGACCGTCAGGGCAACACCACGTTCATGGTTCAGCGCCAGGGCATTATCTGGGTCATGTCTGGAGAAGTGTATAACTTACCCCCTGGTGCAGAGCCCATAGTGGAAAATGGCGATCGCGTCGAGGCAAACTCTGTGATAGCAGAAACCGCCTTAATTACCGAGCATGGCGGCGCGGTTCGTCTCCCCGAACAGGTAGATGGCAAGGGTGGACGCGAAGTTGAGATCATCACCGCTTCTGTTGTGCTGGACCGTGCTCAGGTGCGTGCAGAGTCTCACTCAGGCCGCGAACAATACATGCTAGATACTCCCTCCGGTCAATCTTTCTTGCTTAAGGCCACTCCTGGTACGAAAGTTGGCAACAACGAGATTGTGGCCGAACTACAGGAGACACAATTCCGTACTCAGACTGGTGGACTGATCAAGTATGCAGGTTTGGAGGTAGCGAAGCGAGGCAAAGCCAAGCAGGGTTACGAGGTTACGAAGGGCGGTACTATTTTGTGGATTCCTGAGGAATCCCACGAGGTTAACAAAGATATATCGCTTCTGAACGTTGAAGACGGTCAGTATGTTGATGCCGGTACGGAAGTTGTTAAGGACATATTCTGCCAAACCAGCGGAGTTGTTGAAGTCACACAGAAAAATGACATTCTGCGGGAAATCACAATTAAGCCTGGTAACCTCCACTTGATTGATAACCCAGAAGATCTGGAAATCAAAACTGGAACGCTGATTCAGCCTGGTCAGCCAGCCGTAACTGGGGTGACAGCCGAATCACTGGTTTATGTCGAGCAATTAGAAACTACTGAAGGACCTCAGGTTCTCTTACGGCCTGTGGAGGAGTTCGCCATTCCTGATGAGCCCTCTGTGCCCAGTCAAGAATCTGCTAGCGAAGCTGGGCGAGATATCCGGCTGCGGGCTATTCAACGGGTGCCGTTCAAAGATGGTGAGCGGGTTAAGTCTATCAACGGAGTAGAGCTGCTGAAAACCCAGCTTATGCTTGAAATCGCGACTGAAGCCCCCCATCTGAAAGCCGATATTGAGCTCGCTGAGGATGATAACGATCCCGATATTCAGCGTCTGCAACTGGTGATTTTGGAAACGTTACTCGTTCGCCGCGATAACGAAGCCGACCTGACTCAGGGAAGGACTCACACCCGCTTGTTGGTTAAAGAAGGGGATACCATTGAGCCCGGTTCTGTAGTGGCTCGGACCGAGATTCAAGCCAAACGTGCTGGAATTATCCGAGGCTTGCGAGATGGTGTTGAATCTGTACGTCGCCTCTTGACGATTACCGAGGACGATTTGGTAACTGTACCCTTGCCTCAGCCTTCCTCCTACGAAATAGGGGATATTGTGCGCGTTGGTGATGTGTTGACTGAAGGAGCTATCGCCCCTGAATCCGGTCAGGTAATGGCCGTTGCTGATGACAAAATTACCTTGCGGATTGGTCGGCCTTACTTGGTTTCTGCAGGTGCCATTCTTCAAGTGGAAAATGGTGACCTCGTGCAGCGGGGTGATAACCTTGCCCTGCTGGTTTACGAGCGAGCCAAGACGGGTGATATTATTCAGGGCTTACCTAGAATTGAGGAATTGCTAGAGGCCCGTAAACCCAAGGAGATGTGCGTTCTCTGCAAAAGCTCTGGCGTGGTGCAACTGACTCGCGAAGAGGACCAGTTGGACATTAAGGTCTTGGAGGGGGATGGCACCGTTTCTGATTACCCGCTATTACCAGGTCAAAACCCAAGCTTTGCGGATGGCCAGCAGGTCCAAGCGGGTGAACCCCTGACCGATGGTCCCATTAATCCCCACGATCTCTTAGAGGCCTTCTTTGAGTATCACAAGGATGAAATGGGCATTGACCAAGCAGCCATGTTTGCCATCCGTGAAGTACAGCGTTTCTTTGTGAACGAAGTCCAAAACGTCTACCGCTCTCAAGGGGTGGACATTTCCGACAAACACATCGAGGTGGTTGTGCGCCAAATGACCTCTAAAGTTCGCGTCGATGATGGTGGGGACACCATTTTGCTACCAGGTGAATTGGTTGACCTTTACCAGATCCAGCAGACGAACTCCACAATGGCAATCGCGGGCATGGCCCCCGCTCAGTACACCCCTGTATTGTTGGGAATTACCAAGGCGAGCTTGAACACAGACAGCTTTATTTCTGCTGCCAGTTTCCAAGAAACCACCCGCGTGTTGACAGAAGCTGCGATCGAAGGCAAGTCAGACTGGCTAAGAGGCTTGAAGGAAAATGTCATCATTGGCCGTCTCATCCCTGCTGGTACGGGCTTCAATACCTACACTGAAGAAACTGAAGATCCTGACATACTGCCAGATGATGGGGAACGTCCCTATCCAGTTCCTTCTATCGGAGGATCGACTATTTCCAGCGACGAGGAGTTGGTTGATGACTTTACTGCTAAAGAAGCAATTCTGAAAGAAGAGCAGAAAAATGCTTCCAAATCTGATGTTGAGGAACTTGAAAGCTAGAGCCTTGAATTATAGATGGAGCTAGCTGCGCGTTAGTTTTCCAGGAAGTGTATCCTACCCTTGGGCGTATGAGCATTTATGTTCATACGCCCAAGGCTATATTAAGGGGGATGGGCTTGGGAAACTCTTGAGGAGTTGCAAAATCTATGAAGTCATAAAACTATGATGCGTCCTTGAGTCTCTTTTCATTCGGGTCACGAGCAATGACTTGAGATCTATAGCGACCGTCAAGTCGCCAAATTCAGTACCTTAACAAATAGACAGTTTACATAACTTTAGAGAAAATAAAAGGTAATTGTTTCCCCAACACACTGAATGGTTGCCGCTCCTTCCTCCTCCCCCGCATTCACAACAAAAGATTGGAGCAAGGGTTACGTATCCCTCAAACAAGAGCGAGACTACTGGATCGAAGACATTGAGGGCAACCTCCCTCCTCAGCTAGTGGGCACCTTATTTCGCAACGGTCCCGGAGCTTTGGATGTCAACGAGCGCCCCTACAGTCATCCCTTTGATGGGGACGGTATGATCTGCGCTATCTCATTCTGTGGAGAGCGGGTACACTTTCGCAATCGCTTCGTTAAAACTCCCGAATATCTGGCGGAACAGCAAGCGGGTAAAGTTCTCTACCGCAGCGTATTTGGCACCCAGCGGGAAGGAGGCTTCTGGAATAACTGGTTTGATTTCTCCTTTAAAAATCCAGCCAACACAAACGTGGTTTATCAAGGAGATAAGCTCTTAGCCCTGTGGGAAGCAGATTCCCCCTATCGACTCGATCCCGCCACCCTGGAGACCTTGGGGAAAGAACAGTTTGGTGGAGCACTGAGAGAAGGACAAGAGTTCACCGCCCACCCCCGAATTGACCCAGACACCGGCGATCTGCTGGCATTTGGCGTATCTCCCGGTCCCATTTCCTCAATCTACTTTTACCGGGTAGATACCAACGGCGAGTTGGTGGAAGTTACCGCTGAAAAAGTCCCTGGCTTTTGCTTCCTGCATGACTTTGCTATCACCCCCAATTACCGCATCTTCTTCCAAAACCCCGTCTCGTTTAATCCCGTTCCGGTAGCCCTCGGTCTCAAAACAGCAGCGACCTGCATCGAGCTGGACCCTAAGGCCAACACCCGCATTGTGGTCTTCGATCGCCAAGGGAAATCCCGCACCTTTACCACCGACCCAGGGTTTATCTTTCACCACGCCAATGCTTGGGAAGACGGCGAACGGCTGGTCATCGACTCCCTGTGCTATGACGATTACCTCTCTCTAGATTCAAATGTCGATTTTCGTCAAGTGGTATTCGAAGATGTCCCTCATGCACGCTTGGTACGCTACGAAATTGACTTGAAGACTGGCAATGTCACCCACAGGGTCATCGTCAATCGTCCCTGCGAGTTTCCCACCCTACATCCCAGCTATGTGGGTAAAAAACAACGCTTCACCTACGCAGGATGCACCCACGGTGCAACAGGTAATGCCCCATTGCAGGCGATCGTAAAAGTAGACATGGAAACAGGCACACAAGAGATCCACAGCTTTGCCCCCCGTGGATATTTGGGGGGCGATCCAGTCTTTGTCCCTCGCCCCAATGGCACTTCAGAGGATGACGGCTGGCTTATTGTGATGGTATTTGATGCGGTGAGCGAGCGTTCTGACGTGGTGATTTTAGACGCGCAACATATACAGGCAGCTCCGGAAACCATTTTACATCTCAAACATCACGTGCCTTACGGTTTGCACGGCACCTTCACCGACTCGGTTTTTGTCAGCTAACCTAATAGCTTCGCTAACTCCCCCGTCCCTACATGGGATTATCTGGAATGACTATTCCGGAACTCTCGCTTTTGAAGAGAATCAATAGCAAAGGAATGGTCTAGGGGGATATTCCTTGAGGCCATGTTGCATCGGAAGCTCGCTAGCGTTGGGGAAAATGTCCTTAAGCTTTCTTCGCCTCCAGGACCCAAGAAAAGTAAAACTGGGACTTAATGGTTTCCCTGCGCTGTACGGCATACCCTAACGATCTCAGTCGCTCGATAATAGCTTTTTCCCGATGCTGATAGGCGCGGGTGGTCTTGCTAGGACCAGGGAAAAACTCTCCAATCTTTTTCAACACCGTCAGCAATGGAGTTTTGGGGGCAAAGCTGAAGATGAGCCGTTCGGTTGCCAAAGTTGTGAGATGCTCGATCATATCCAGTGCTTCGGCTTCGGGGTAGTGAATCATCACATCCAAGCAAATCACCGTATCGTAACTGCCTGAAATCGCCTCTAGGTCAGAAGTGGAGAACTGAGGGTTGTCCGTTTGTCCCAATTCCAACTGCTGGCGTTCTTTGGCTTCGCCCACCATCTTTTCGGAAATGTCGCTAGCGGTCACAGTTGCATGACGCTTCGCCAACGGAATACTTAAGCTGCCGACACCGCATCCGGCATCGCAAATTGTCTGGCCTTTGAGTTCGTCCCCCAACCAAGTCAGTACTGTATCGATGGTGCGAGCATGTCCTTTGCGAATATCCCGTTGCACGCGGTTCACCTGCTCGTCGCCATAGATCCGCCGCCAGCGGTCAAACCCTAAGGTATTGAAGTAGTCTCGGACGATCGCTTTTTCACTCATCGGTTGGATATCCAGATTTCAAAATTGAAGTGTAAAAATTGCCGCATACCCTTGCCATTGGGGTCTGCAAAACACTGTCATCCTACCAGTAAAGCCAGTTGTCCAAGTGTCTTTCACCCTCTCCACCACTCGCTAGAGATGCAGTCAGCAGCTAACCCAGTCATTCCTATAGGTGCCCTAACAAAACGCGATCGCTTTAGTGCCGCAGTACTGTTATCCTCAACCGATACCACCGTATTCGAATAGAGAATCGAGAACTCCCCTACGACGGCTTGCAAGTCTGTCAGAGTCATGAAAATGTTGATTTTTTCTGTGAATTCCAGGCCCAGCATGGATTTGGAAGGCAGGCTTTTGATGAGCAGAACTAGCTCGACAAAAGACAAAGTTGATTTACGGTGCAAATTGTCGGTTTACCGAGTGGTTGCAATCGAGGAGATAGTGTGAAAGGACTAACGCGAATTGTATTCACTCAAGTTGCTGTGTGGAGTAGGCTACCTTTGTGCTTGATGGTGGGATTGGTTGGCGGCAATCCCTTCGTAATGGCCCAAGAGGACCTTCCCCCGATTCCCATTCCATCTGCCCCCAGTGGAGATGTTGCCCCTGCTCCCATGCCTCCCAGTGGAGATGCCACCCTTCCCCAAACGGCCGCCCCAATATCACCAGCGTCATCATCAGCGGCGCTGCCACCAGCTGAGGATTTGCGCCAAACGGTAGACTTGTATGTGGTGGAGTCTCTCGCCGCCAATGAATCGAATCTGCCCAGCTTCCAGCAGTTGCAGCAAGAGCTAGCTCAACAGTCCTCTATTCCAGGGCAGCCCCCAATTCAAAAAGAATATAACTACATCCGCAGTTTTTTAGCTCGTTACGGTACCACTGGCGATCGCCTTCTCGAACCGGCCGAGTTCAATCAGCTGCTTAATCGCCCTCGTCCCCCTGTCCCTTCTCAACAGCTCAGCCCAGGAATCATCTACTTCGCTCTCCCAGAACTGACCCCCGCCGTCGCCAGTCAAATTCGCCAAATCCTTTACCGGCAAGACTATTCCAACGGAATTGTGTTAGATTTACGCGGTTCTGTGGGGTACGACCCTCGAGTGGTTGCCGATATCGCCCGACTCTTTCTGCCCCGCAGCATCTCTCCATTGGTTTTCAGCACCAATCGCGTGGGGGAACGTAGTCTTTGGGATGGTAATACTCAACCCATTGCCGCCGGTATCCCATTAGTGGTTTTTGTGGATGGACAAACTCAACGGGGAGCCACCCTATTGGCAGCGACGCTAGATAACGGCAGTAACACCATTATCGCCGGTCAACCCACCCAAGGGGCTGGGGTGCAAACTCAATTTTACGTCTTACCTTCGGATGCTTCTGTGGAAATGGCGATCGCCCGCTGGCAACCCGTCCCCTTGATAGAAGGAACGAGCAAAAATGTGGAGCAGGGGATTATTCCCGAGAGGAGCCTATCCCCCGGCGATGACTGGCTAGCAAGGGTACCCTCCCTGTTACCCAGCAACCTTGCCGAACGGCGCCCCCCCACCATTTCTCTTGAAGAAGGGCGTGTGGGTCGATTCTCTTTGGGAATGAATTTAGGTAATCCCGGTACCGGCAATTTGGGAATTGTGGACTCTGTCACTAACCGTTCTGGGAACAACGTCATTCGCCCCAACAGCGATCTCAAACTCTATTACCTGGAAGACTATGTAGTGTTTGGCTACCGCGATCGCGACAGTTTACGCAACTATTTTGCCGATCGCGTCTACATGAACGCCCCCGAAACCATGACGGTGGAGGGAATTGGCGTCGGGTCTACCTATTCCGAAGTTGTTGCCACTTACGGCCCACCAGGGGAAAACGGCTACAACGAAGTGAATCCTTTTCCCGTGGATAGCCGCATTAATCGAGAGAAAAATTACTATTTCATCAATTACGATGCATTAGGAATTGGATTTGCCTTTCAAGCAGGGACCAACCAGGTACAGGCCATCGGTCTCTATAAATCTGGAAGCTAATTTTTTCTGAGCGAGTTGATGGTCTCCATACCTTTATTGCAGCCGAGGACCGAGTCAGGACATTATTGGAGTTGTCGAGACGATTCCTGAACTGTGAATTATGCCGTCCCCTTATAGCGATGACCTACGTCAAAAAGCTGTGGAAGCTCTCGAGCGAGGCGAGCGAAAAAGTCAAATCTGCCGCACCCTTAACATCAGTCGCAATACCTTCGATACTTGGCTCAAGCGCCGTGAGGAAACCGGCAGCTTCTCTGCCATCCGTGACTATCACCGGGGACCTCAGCCAAAGATTTCGGATCTAGAGGCATTCCGTAAGTGGTAGTCCTAGACAAGTAAGGATGCGTTGTAGTTGTGGACAAACATCCAGATAGCTCCGATATGATTCTCGAGCTTTTTGGAAAAGGAGAGTGTTTTACGTACCAATCGTGAAACAT
>JBFRWN010000014.1:0-25400 GCA_051439605.1 Synechococcus sp. | reverse complement strand
ACAGATACTCTTGTCGCCTCGTTGAGCTGAAGCCATTCTGGTTGACCAGTTGGGGACAAGCTACGATCTATCAAACATTCATTAGTGCTTCAATATACGCCGCTACCACAGAAACCGTTAGAACTAGCTTTGTTCGCTAGGCGAGTAACGTTTGAAACGCAATCGGCTCTCGATCCCCGAGCCTCAGAACACCGCAACCCGTTAGGGAATCAGCCATCGAAATATCTAGTTTCACTCGGTGTCGCACGATGGCTTGTAAGTCCGTCCTTTAAAGTGGCAGTTTTGCCGTGACTTCCATCAGCCAGGGATGGCCCCACCACAGCAACCCAACAAACAGGGCAATACCTGCATAGGCGGGTTTGAGAAATTCTCCTAGCTTCAGCGTTTGCCGCCCCTGTACAATCGCCAAAAACGGGACTACCGAGGTGCGGTCTTTGACCTTCAAAAATACATCCCCATAGCGGGATTCTAGACGGCGATCGCCATGCCACACCGCAAACAGATGATGGGCCACTAACCCGATGGAGGTAACCATGCTAAACGTGGTCCCGATCCACAACGTATGGGCAATACACCAAATCACTTGCCCCACCATCTGCGGATGGCGGGTGATGCGGATAATGCCACTTTCGTAGAGATGCACCTCGGGTTTTTTAACGGCAGCAATCTCCAACAGATTGAAAGTGGAGGGGTAGAGAAACACAAAGGAAATAGCCGAAGCAATCCAGACAAATTCCCGGATACCAGGCAGACCCTGCACCATCCAAATCTGCGCGCCGTCGTAACGATGATTGAAGAAATAAACAATCAGGATTGTGGCAAAGGGAATACTAACTAGAGCAAATAAGACGCGATAGGCCCGCGCCCCAATCAACCGTTCTCCGCGCGGACGTAATGCCGCCAGACCGCTGTGCGCCGTGGCAAACCCCAGCATCATAGCCATTACGGTCCAGTGTGAGGGGGTCAACCAACTGAAAAAATCCGTCATGCTGCAAAGGAAAAGAGGTGGTGGGAAATACAAGGAGAATGCGCTGTCAGCACAAAGCTGACTCGCGCACTTCGTGCGATATCGACAGCTATCAATACGCGGTCACTAGTAGATAAGCTGAAACTACTTGTTGCAGCTAGTCCATGAGTATCCGAGTTTACGGCAACCGCCCTCTCAAAACCTTATCAGGACAAGACACCCGCCCCACATCCAGCCGGGTACGGGAGGCGATGTTCAACATATGGCGAGATCGAATCGAAGGCTGCCGCTGGCTGGACTTGTGCGCTGGAGTGGGGGCAATGGGGGCAGAAGCCCTGTGCCGGGGGGCTACTGAGGTGGTAGGGATCGAGCGATCGTCGTTGGCATGTAGAGTCGTCCAGCGCAACTGGCAGCAACTTGCAGGCAGAGGGCAACACGTCAAGATCTTGAAAGGAGATGTGCGACGGGTTCTGGAAAGGCTGGGGAAGAACCAAGCCTTCGACTGCATCTATTTCGATCCCCCCTATGCCAGCGAGCTTTATGTGCCAATTATCTCAATCGTGGAAAAATTAGAACTGCTAGCAGCGGATGGAGAACTCGTAGCCGAGCATGCTGCCCAACAAACATTGCCGGAAGACATTGGCAAACTACATGCTTGCGATCGCAGAGAATACGGACACACCGGCTTGACATTCTACAGTTGGAAGCCTGAAAAGTCCCAGACATCGTAGCCCTAGCACCCAGCCCACATGTGCAAGAAATTCGACAATATCGCACAATCACAGTGTTCTGCCGCACAATGAAGGGGTTGCAGATTGCCGTTGATTCAATACCAGAGTTTAACAATGAGTTGGGTAAAAGTTCTTTCCGAGGGCGAGCTAGCTGAAGGGGCTCGCAAGGTTGTCAAAACCGACAGTGGCAAAGTTTTGATGGTGAATTTTCAAGGGGATGTTTATGCGGTGGGAACCCGTTGTCCCCATATGAAACTATCCATGAAGCGGGGCAAGGTCACCGACGATGGGGCGATTGTCTGCCCCTTCCACCGTAGCGCTTTCGATCTAAAAACAGGTCAAGTCAAAGACTGGACGCCCTTCCCACCTGTAGTCGGCAAATTGATGGGGCAGATGTCAGAGCAAAAGGCACTCCCCACCTATCCCACCAAGGTTGAAGAGGGCAGCGTCTGGGTGGAGCTCTAGAACCATACAGTTCCGAGGTGGTACGCTCTCCATCGGGCTAGCGAGCGTTTTGGGGGGAAAGTCTCACCCCCCCCCGGCCATAAATGGCTGGGAGACTTCGAGCCGTTTACCCCCGATCAACTCTCCTCGACCTCAAACTTGCGAGTTGATATCTAAAGTGTTGACAAGAGAAGACGAAGGGCCAAGGACAAAAACACGCTGGTACCGTCAGCAAAAAGGTTTGACGATTCCCCAAACTGCATCGAATGTTACAAAACTCCGTTTGAATCCCCTGAGTATGGGATAATTCATCTTCGGGTTCAACCCCAAGCCCCACAATGTTTATTCCCATTTGTTCATGACTGCAACCGTAGCTGTAAGCGATCGCCATCGCCTGTCCCTCGACCCGCTCAAAATGCCCGAACGGCTGCTGTTGGGACCGGGGCCATCCAACGCAGATCCAGTAGTCCTCAACGCCATGACCACCCGTCAGGTGAGCCATCTCGACCCGGAATTCTTGGATCGCATGGGTGAAGTTCAGTCTTTATTGCGCTACATCTGGCAAACAGACAATCAGCTCACGATTCCGGTTAGCGGCACCGGCAGTGCAGCTATGGAAGCAACCTTGGCCAACACCATCGAACCTGGCGATGTTGTGCTCGTTGGTGTGAACGGTTATTTCGGCCATCGCTTGGTGGATATGGCGGAGCGCTACGGTGCTGCCGTGCGGACTATCAACCGCCCTTGGGGTGAAGTCTTCACGCTGGATGAAATTCGTACAGCTCTCGAAGAACACCGACCCGCCATCCTGGCTCTCGTCCATGCCGAAACCTCTACCGGTGCCCGCCAGCCCCTCGACGGTATTGGCGAATTGTGCCGCAAATATGACAGCCTCCTCCTGGCCGACACCGTCACCAGCCTGGCTGGTATTCCCATCTTCTTGGACGACTGGGCGGTAGACATGGCCTACAGCTGCAGTCAAAAGTGCCTCAGCTGTCCTCCTGGAATTTCCCCGTTTACCATGGGGCCCCGTGCTGTCGAGAAGTTGAACAATCGCAAGAGCAAAGTACCCAATTGGTATTTGGATATGGCGCTGGTGAGCAAGTACTGGGGCAACGATCGCACCTACCACCACACCGCTCCCATCTCCATGACCTATGCCATCCGCGAAGCTCTCCGCCTGATTGCAGAAGAGGGGCTGACTGCCCGCTGGAAACGTCACCGAGATACAGCAGAATATTTATGGAACGGATTAGCGGAGCTCGGTTTGGAATGCCACGTCGATCGCCAATACCGCCTGCCCACCCTGACAACTGTACGCATCCCTGAAGGGGTCAACGGCAAAGAGGTCTTCCTCAAGCTGTTGAACGAGCACAACATCGAGCTGGGTAACGGCTTGGGGGAACTGGGTGGCCAAGTTTGGCGCATCGGCCTGATGGGCTATAACAGCCGCCGTGAAAACGTCGATCGCCTGCTAGAGGCCCTACCTCAGGTCCTATAAGTCTTTGACATTTTAGTTAGGACGTAAGTCTTTATGCCCCGTTATGGATTGGGATAGCTAAAATGTCCTAAGCCACTTGACAGTCGCTATAGCCTCCGCCCAGACTCAACCCTTTACTGTTGCCACCAAGACAAGAAAAGGAGAAGCAAGCAATGCTGCATCTCTTTTTCTCTATTCCAGCTTCAATCGAATTCAAATCAAGTCCAAGGCCAACTTCGCCGCCCCCACGCATCCAGCCCGATTTCCCAATTCCGCCGCCACAACCTTGAGTCCCTTTCGCGACGTTGGCAACACCCGTTGCTCTATCTCTGCTTGTGCTGCGGGTAAAAATAAATCCGCGCATTTTGACACCCCGCCTCCTATGGCGATCGCATCCGGCGTCAACACATAAATCAGACTGCTGAGACCAATCCCTAAATCCCGACCGATCTCTTGCCAGTGCGCAAGCGCCTCCACATCCCCTTCCCGAGCCCGCCGATCCAGCTCATGTCCACCCATTCCTGTTCGCCGCCGAATTGCCGTCGCCGAAACGTATTGCTCTAAAGAACCGCGATTGCCGCTGTTACATTGCGGTCCATCAGGATGCACTGCAATCAGCCCCAATTCACCACCGGCACCGTAAGGTCCCGTAAACAACTGACCGTCAATCACCACAGCCCCACCGACACCAGTACCCAATGTCAGCAACATAAACAAGCGACTGTCGCGCCCTGCCCCCAGCCAAGCTTCCCCCAAACCCGCACAATTGGCATCGTTGGCCAATATCACCGGTCGCTTCACCTGTACTTCTAGGCGATCGGCCAACGGTACGTTGGTCCAACCTTGCAAGTTAATGGCCACTAATGCCTTACGACCGGCTATATCCGTGGGTCCCGGCACACCCACTCCCACCGCTTTCGTCACCCGGTCGGGGTCGAGATTCGTCACTAGCGCCGCCATCTGTGGAATCACAGCCTCTGGAGTTGCCGGTTGAGCAGTCTCTACGCTTTCCCAAGCGAAACAGTCTCCGCCATCCGAAAATCGCCCTGCCTTGATATGAGTACCTCCCAGATCGATCGCTATCACTTCAACTCCCGCCATCTTTGACTCCCGATCGCGCGTACCGTAACGATTGCACCTATATGTATATGAGGTAAATCCCGTTACCGCCATGCAGCTTCATCACACGTCCATTCGCACTGCTGACATTTTTCAGGCGATCGCCTTTTACGAGCGCTTGGGGCTTGAAGTGAGCGAACGCTTTACAACCGGATCGACATTGGCCTGCTGGATGACTGGCTCAAACACCCGCATCGAACTGATTCAAGTTCCCCGTCCGGCACCGCCTCCAGATCCCTTCGCCGACGAACAGTATGTTGGCTTCTATCACCTGTCTTTTTTAGTTGAGTCTCTGGAAGCAGCGATTGACGAGCTGGGGGAAGTCAGACTTTTACTGCCTCCTACCCCTCAATGCATCGGAGCGCACCACTATCGAGTAGCATTTGTCGCCGACCCAGACGGTCTACCGATCGAACTTCTAGAGCAACAGTAAATGACACTTTTTACAACTGCTCGGACAAGGCGAATAGTAACGTACGTACCAGCCATTCCTCACCTATTCAACCCATCAAAATAGGCTGAAACTTGTTTCAAAACTTTACATATCTGCGCGATATTCTCTGCAAATAGCTGATAAGGACCGGCAAAAACATTGAATTGCAAGCGGTTGCGGGCTTAATTATTGTTAAGCCAAGAGGGGGTGCAAATACCCTGGCCTATAATGCTCCTTAAGTCCTGGGAGTCTGGCTTGGAGCTTTTTATCGTTCCAAATTTTAAGGCTATCTGGATGCACTTTCGTTCCTTGTCGCAAGAGAGGAGTTCTTGATGACGACATCGCCGAAGGAGCGAGAGGTGAAGGTGACGGTTGACGAAAACCCGGTTCCTACTTCTTTCGAGAAGTGGGCTAAGCCTGGTCACTTCGATCGCGCACTCGCGCGCGGACCCAAGTCAACAACTTGGATCTGGGACCTCCACGCTCTTGCTCACGACTTTGACAGTCATACGAGTGACCTAGAAGACGTCTCTCGTAAAATTTTTGCTGCTCACTTCGGTCAACTGGCCGTAATTTTTGTTTGGCTGAGCGGCATGTACTATCACGGAGCCAAGTTCTCGAACTACACGGCATGGCTCCAAGACCCCACTGCAATCAAACCCAGCGCTCAAGTGGTCTGGCCAATTTTTGGTCAAGAAATCCTGAACGGCGACGTTGGCGGTGGCTTCCAGGGGATTCAAATTACCTCTGGTCTGTTCCACCTCTGGCGTGCGTCTGGCATCACTAGCGAATTCCAGTTGTGGTGTACTGCATTAGGCGGTCTGTTTATGGCCGGTCTGATGCTGTTCGCGGGTTGGTTCCACTACCACAAGAAAGCTCCGAAGCTGGAGTGGTTCCAAAACGTCGAATCCATGCTGAACCACCACTTGTCTGGTTTGTTTGGCTTGGGCTCTTTGGCATGGGCTGGACACCAGATTCATGTTGCAGTACCCATCAACAAGCTGATGGATGCTGGTGTACCTCTGGATCAAATTCCTTTGCCTCATGAATTCATTCTTAACAAAGACCTAATGGCGGAACTGTTCCCTAGCTTTGCTAAGGGGCTAACGCCGTTTTTCACCCTGCAATGGGGTGCTTACTCCGACTTCTTGACCTTCAACGGTGGTCTGAATCCTCAGACTGGCGCACTGTGGCTGACCGACCAGGCTCACCACCACCTCGCGCTGGCTGTAATGTTCATCATTGCCGGTCACATGTACCGCACCAACTGGGGCATCGGTCATAGCATCAAAGAGATTCTAGAAGCGCATAAAGATCCGTTCTTTATTGGTGGTCAAGGTCACAAAGGTCTGTACGAAGTTCTGACCAACTCTTGGCACGCTCAACTGGCCATCAACTTGGCCCTAGGTGGCTCCATCAGCATCATCGTTGCTCAGCACATGTATGCGATGAACCCCTACCCCTACATGGGCATTGACTACGCCACTCAGATTTCTCTGTTCACCCACCACATGTGGATCGGTGGGTTCATGATCGTCGGTGCAGCAGCTCACGCGGCTATCTTTATGGTTCGCGACTACGATCCTGCTGTGAACCAAAACAACGTTCTTGATCGCACGCTGCGCATTCGAGATGCGATTGTTTCCCACCTCAACTGGGTCAGCTTGTTCTTGGGATTCCACGCCTTTGGCATGTACGTCCACAACGACACCATGCAAGCGTTGGGCCGTCCTCAGGACATGTTTTCCGATACCGCAATTCAATTGCGCCCCATCTTTGCTCAGTTCATCCAAAACATCCACACCACAACGGCTGCAACCGTAGGTGACACCGTTGTGAATACCGCTCCTCTGGTGGGTGCCGGTGTCAGCCCCGTCTTTGGCGGCGACGTGGTTGCGGTGGCTGGCAAGGTGTCGATGATGCCTATGACGTTGGGCACGGCGGACTTCCTGGTTCACCACATCCACGCCATGACCATCCACATCACCATCTTGATTCTGTTCAAGGGTGTTCTGTTTGCTCGCAGTTCTCGCCTGATCCCCGACAAGGGCAAGCTGGGTTTCCGCTTCCCCTGTGACGGCCCCGGTCGTGGCGGCACCTGTCAGGTCAGCGGTTGGGACCACGTGTTCCTCGGCCTGTTCTGGATGTACAACTGCATTTCTATCGTCATCTTCCACTTCAGCTGGAAAATGCAATCTGACATCTGGGGAACTGTGAATCCGGATGGCAGCATCACTCACATCACAGGCGGAAACTTCGCGTCCAGTGCTATCAATATCAACGGCTGGTTGCGCGACTTCCTGTGGGCTCAAGCAGTTCAGGTGATCAACTCCTACGGCAGCGCTCTGTCTGCATACGGTCTGTTGTTCCTGGGCGCGCACTTTATCTGGGCCTTCAGTCTTATGTTCTTGTTCAGCGGCCGCGGCTACTGGCAGGAGCTGATTGAGTCGATCGTGTGGGCACACAACAAGCTAAAAGTGGCTCCGGCCATTCAGCCTCGCGCACTGAGCATCACTCAGGGTCGTGCGGTTGGGGTAGCTCACTATCTGCTAGGTGGAATTGTCACAACGTGGGCATTCTTCCTGGCTAGATACGGCGCAATCGGGTAATCGCAAGGAGGATTGATGGCAACTAAATTTCCACAATTTAGCCAGGACCTCGCGCAAGATCCGACGACTAGACGGATTTGGTACGGGATTGCGACCGCACACGACTTTGAAAGCCACGATGGCATGACTGAGGAAGGGCTTTATCAAAAGCTTTTCGCCACTCACTTCGGCCACCTGGCAATCATCTTCCTGTGGGCTTCGGGCAACCTGTTCCACATAGCCTGGCAAGGTAACTTTGAACAATGGATCGCCAACCCCAGCGGTGTGACTCCAATTGCACACGCTATTTGGGATCCCCACTTCGGCCAAGCAGCTGTCGAAGCATTTACTCAAGACGGTGGTTACGGCCCCGTTAACGCTGCTTACTCCGGTCTTTACTATTGGTTCTACACCATTGGTATGACCACCAATACCGAGCTCTACACCGGTTCGGTATTCCTGCTCGTACTCGCGACATTGTCTTTGGTCGCCGGTTGGTTGCACCTGCAGCCCCGCTTCCGTCCCAGTTTGTCTTGGTTCAAGAACGCCGAGTCTCGCCTCAACCACCACTTAGCCGGTCTGTTTGGCGTCAGTTCTTTGGCTTGGACCGGTCACCTGGTACACGTTGCAATTCCCGAGTCTCGCGGCATCCACGTCGGTTGGGACAACTTCTTAAGCGTTAAGCCTCACCCTGCTGGCCTGAAGCCTTTCTTCACGCTGGACTGGGGCGTATACGCACAGAGCCCCGATACTGCTAGCCACGTATTCGGCACCGGTGATGGCGCTGGTACCGCAATTTTGACCTTCTTGGGTGGTTTCCATCCCCAAACGGAGTCTTTGTGGTTGACCGACATCGCCCATCACCATTTGGCGATCGCCGTGATCTTCATCGTTGCGGGTCACATGTATCGCACCAACTTCGGCATCGGCCACAGCATCAAAGAGATTCTGGCCGCCCATAACCCTCCTGAAGGGACTCCTTGGGGTGGTGCATTGGGTGCTGGTCACGTTGGTTTGTACGACACCATTAACGAGTCTCTACACTTCCAACTAGGCTTAGCTCTAGCTAGCTTAGGGGTGATTACCTCTTTAGTTGCGCAGCACATGTACGCGCTGCCCTCTTACGTGTTCATGCATTCTGACTACACTACTCAGGCTGCTCTGTACACGCATCACCAGTACATTGCCGGATTCCTAATGGTGGGTGCGTTTGCTCACGGTGCCATTTTCTTCGTTCGTGACTACGATCCCGAAGCCAACAAGAATAACGTTTTGGCTCGGATCTTGGACAGCAAAGAAGCGTTGATCTCTCACTTGAGTTGGGTGACTTTGTTCCTTGGCTTCCACACCTTGGGTCTGTACGTCCACAACGATGTCATGCAGGCTTTTGGTACTCCAGAGAAGCAAATTCTGGTTGAACCTGTGTTTGCGCAGTTCATTCAGGCGGCTTCTGGTAAGGCTATTTACGGCATGGACGTACTGCTGGCTAATGCTGACAGCGTTGCATCCACTGGCGCGCCTTACCTACCCGGTTGGTTAGAGGCTATCAACGCTCCTGGCGGCGACCTCTTCCTACCTATTGGTCCTGGTGACTTCTTGGTTCACCACGCAATTGCTCTGGGTCTGCACACCACCGCCTTGATCCTGATCAAGGGTGCGTTGGATGCTCGCGGTTCCAAGCTGATGCCCGATAAAAAGGACTTCGGCTATAGCTTCCCTTGCGACGGCCCCGGTCGTGGCGGTACTTGCGACATCTCTGCTTGGGATTCCTTCTACCTAGCCATGTTCTGGATGCTGAACACCCTGGGTTGGGTTACCTTCTACTGGCATTGGAAGCACCTCGGTATTTGGAGCGGTAACGTTGCTCAGTTCAACGAAAGCTCCACCTATCTGATGGGCTGGCTACGGGACTACCTGTGGCTCAACTCCGCTCAATTGATCAACGGCTACAACCCCTACGGCATGAATAACTTGGCTGTGTGGTCCTGGATGTTCCTGTTTGCTCACCTTGTCTGGGCAACCGGTTTCATGTTCTTGATCTCCTGGCGGGGTTACTGGCAAGAGCTGATTGAAACCTTAGTTTGGGCTCACGAGCGCACTCCTCTAGCGAACTTGGTTCGTTGGAAGGACAAGCCCGTTGCTCTGTCCATCGTTCAGGCTCGCTTAGTTGGTTTGGCTCACTTCACCGTGGGTTATATCCTGACTTATGCTGCATTCTTGATTGCGTCGACTGCTGCCCAATTTGGATAATGCCGTCCGACTCAACTAGGACTTGAGAGAAACCCCCTGCAACGCAGGGGGTTTCTCTTATGAATAGGACTGCTGTGGACGTTGCATCAGGAGTTGGGGCACACCGGAGGAACGCGAGACTTTATACTGGGAGGCGATCGCGCTGATTGCTCAGGTCTTGTAACCCTTCTCCAAGCGCCCATTGCACCCATTCAAAGCATTAATGCATGACGCAATCTCCAGTCCCATTAAAATCAGAGCGCAACCTGGATTTTTCGCGACTGCAGGAATTATTGGCAGCTGGTGAATTTGAACAAGCAGATCTAGCTTCTGTCCGTTTAATGTGTCAGTTGGCTGGTCCAGCTGCAGAGAAACGAAAGTGGCTCTATTTTTCAGAAGTTCCTCAATTGCCGGTGACCGATCTGCGCACGATCGACGCGCTGTGGCGGGCCTACTCTGACGGTAAGTTTGGCTATTCAGTACAGCGCAAGTTGTGGCAGAACCTCAACAAGAATTGGGATCGCCTCTGGGTGGAAATTGGCTGGAAAGAGGGTAACCACTGGACGCGGTACCCAGGGGAGTTCACCTGGGATTTAAGTGCCCCTAAGGGACATTTGCCACTCACCAATCAACTGCGCGGAGTCAGGGTCATGAACGAACTGATGAATCACCCCGCCTGGGAAGCCGATGCTTAGCTTTGACTGCAACACAACATAGCCAAGCTAGCCGAAACCTACACCACCTCTAAACAAGCCTTGGTGACGCTTACCCAGCCTGTAGCCAGATTATCTAGTGCGTAACCGCCCTCTAAACCAAATAGACACCTTTGGGTTATCCCCAAACACATGCGAGCCATGGCACCAAAGTCTGAGTGCGACAGCTTCATCTCCGCCAACGGGTCCCCATCACCGCAATCGAACCCTGCACTCACTAACAGCAGGTCGGGCTGAAATTTCTTGAGAAACGGGAGCACGGTGTCTTTCATGGCTTGCTCGTACTCTCTCCACCCCGACCCAGCAGACAGAGGAACGTTGCAGATGTTGTGGTGCGCGCCAGTCTCTTCCACCTTTCCAGTGCCTGGATACAGCGGTGCTTGGTGGGTAGAAACATAAGCCAAGTTCGGGTTGCCCCAAAAAAGCTTTTGGGTACCGTTGCCGTGGTGCACATCCCAATCAAACACAGCCACTCTCTCGATACCTGGCTGCTCTAGTGCCCACATGGCGGCGATCGCCGCATTAGCAAACACGCAAAAACCCATGCCTTCTTCAGGTTCTGCATGATGGCCAGGGGGGCGACATAATACAAACACTGGCTTTCCGGTGGCAATCGCCTCTCGTGCCCCGTCAATCCAAGCTCCTACCGCGAGTTTTGCTGCTGCAAAGCTTTGCTCAGAAACAGGGGTATCGGGGTCCAACATCCCTCCCCCCGAGTCGCACAACTGTTGGACCCCCTCGACATAAGTGAGGGGATGGGCTCTGGCAATGTCTTGCATGCTGGCTGAGGAAGGCTCCCGCCAATCGAGGCGATCGCTAAAGTTCGCAGAGGTTAGAGCATCCACAATTGCAGTCAGTCGAGCGGGACGTTCGTAATGGTCCGGACCAGTCAGGTGTTGGAGAAACGTTTCGCTGTAGTAGACAGGCAGCATACTAGACAGACTCAAGACTTATTTTTGCCATGCTACATCGCAATTCCAGGAGCATGTTGTTGCTACCTACTTGATGGCTGGAGGAGATCCTAAACTTCTCAACAAGGCTCGATCGACTGAATTGAGTCCGACTAAAACGTAAGTTAACATTTAAAGCCGCCAGAGAATCACTTACGGATTTCCATAAATGGGTACCCAACTAAGCGTTAACATCAACAAAATTGCCTTGTTGCGCAACAGTCGAAATCTTGACATCCCCAGCGTTGTTAAAGCCGCCCGCATGGTGCTCAATGCCGGTGCCTACGGTGTCACCGTTCACCCACGACCCGACGAGCGCCACATCCGCTACTCCGATGTCTATGACATCGACGCTCTCCTCAAATCCGATTACCCCAACGCCGAGTTCAACATCGAGGGAAATCCCTTTTTAGGGCGCTTTATGGAAGTGGTGTTGGACGTCAAGCCCACCCAAGCAACCCTTGTCCCGGACGATCCCAATGCTTTCACGTCGGACCACGGTTGGGATATTGCTAACGACGGCGATCGCCTCCGTCCTATCCTGAGGCAGCTCCAGGATGTCGGTATCCGCGTCAGCCTATTTATGGATCCCGATGTCGAGCAAATTCGACTGGCTGGCGAGATAGGGGCAGAGCGCATCGAACTCTATACAGAGCCCTACGCTACCGCCCACCGCGACGGCAAGGCCGATGAATCCTGGGCCATCTATGCTGAAGCTGCCAAAGTTGCCCGCGAAGTGGGGCTAGATTTGAACGCTGGACACGATCTCAACCTCGATAACCTAGGGCAATTTTGTAAAATCCCCAGCATTGAAGAAGTCTCGATTGGTCACGCCCTGACTGCCGATGCTTTAGAGATGGGGATGCCCGAAGCGGTGCGTCGTTATTTGGCAATTCTGGCGGACACTTAAGGGCTTGGGAAGGCGAGAAACCCGTTAGTGATTCAGATCGCTTGGTGTTTCTGACGATTGCTCTGCGAATGTTGGGTGATTTCGGCACTGCTATGAGTAAAAATGGCTAAAAGGTGAACCTGAGTTAAGACTGAGCGACCCTCGCCCCTTCACAAGGCACAATGTTTGTGCAACTTGACCCATAACGATTTCAGACCCAAGGCTAGCGGCCAATTCGACCGCTGGTTGTTTGCACTTTATCCAATCGCAATGCAAGTAACCCTGCCCTTTCACTCGCCAGCCCTCGATCGCCGAACACTGCGTCGGCTACTGGCTAAGTGTCAACAGCAGGCGGGATTGAAGGGTGTCCCCCAACTGGCTAGCTTTTCATTCGAATTGCCCCAACTCGATCCCCTCTCTGTACTGGCCCAAATGCCTTGCCCTCAGCAGCATTTTTATTGGCTGAACCAAGGAACAGAAATTGCGGCTGGTGGGTCTGTGATGCAGATGCCCGAGGGAGACAGCGATCGCTTTTGCAGTACAGAAGCGTTCGTTCAATCCACATTGGCTAACAGCCAGAGCGATGGATTTGCTCCATCCTCTGGCGCTGGTCCACATTTCTTCTGTGGATTTAGCTTCTTTGAGTCAGGGGTACCCGATCGCCAGCCTGGTACGGCGGTATTTGTCCCTCGCTGGATGGTGGTCAACCAACCAGATTGCTGTGTGGCAACAGTGAATGCAGCGGTTGATGGCGCAACGAACTTGGCGGTCGTGCAGACGCAGCTCGAGACTCTAGCCGCAGAACTGCAGTCTGCTCCCGAGATCTCTTGGCCAGAGGCCATACCTATTTTCCGCAAGGGTGAATTTGTTGCAGATGAAGCCCCTACAGAGTTTCGCACGGGGGTGAATGCAGCCCTCAGGGCGATCGCCGCTGGCGAATTAAGCAAAGTGGTGTTGGCCCATGCCATGGAGTTAAAGGCTTCGCAGCCCATTCAGCCGTTTTTGTCTCTTCATAACCTGCGCCAGCTTTACCCCAAATGCTATGTCTTCTCGTTGGGGAACGAGGGCGGTCAGCAGTTTATGGGGGCCAGTCCCGAGGCGTTGATGCAGGTGCACCAGAATCGGCTAGCCATTGATGCGATCGCTGGCTCGGCTGCCCGTGGAGAAACGGATGCGGAGGATCGGGTGCTGGCTAAGCTGCTGGCTGATAGTAGCAAAGATCGCCTAGAGCATCAGGTGGTGGTGGATGCGATTGTGCAGCAACTGAGTGGGTTAGGAATCTCCGCTGCCGCTGCTGCCAGCCCCAATTTACTGCAGTTGCCCAATATCCAGCACCTACATACCCGTATTTGCGCACAGCTGCCAGCTAGCATTCATCCCTTCAAAGTGCTTTCTGCCCTCCATCCCACGCCAGCTGTGGCTGGGGAACCCAGAGAGGTAGCCTGCGATCGCATTCGAGAATGGGAGTCCTTCGAGCGAGGACTCTATGCAGCTCCACTGGGATGGCTAGATGGTCGGGGAAACTGCGAGCTGGCGGTGGGGATTCGTTCAGCCTTGATACAGGGCGATCGAGTACGTCTCTGTGCCGGGGCAGGGATTGTGGATGGGTCCGACCCCGAACGGGAATGGGCGGAGGTGCAGTTAAAGCTGCAGGCGCTGATGCGGGCGCTCGTGTAGCCAATGCGGGTGGATTTTCGCACGGTTAATACAGTCTGGGCGTCGGTAGTTGTAGAAACGCTGCGACGGCTGGGGCTCTCCTACGTAGTGCTGTCCCCCGGCTCGCGATCGACACCGTTGGCGCTGGCGTTTGCTGCAGCCGTTCGCGACTCGGATGGGGATATGCAGGCCATTCCGGTATTGGACGAGCGCTCGGCGGCATTTTTTGCCTTGGGCTTGGCCAAGCAAACGCAACGACCGGTGGTCTTGGTGTGCACCTCTGGCACCGCTGGCGTCAACTACTTTCCTGCAGTTGTGGAAGCATGGGCAAGTTGCGTTCCCCTAATTGTTCTCACCACCGATCGCCCGCCAGAATTACGAGATTGCTACTCCGGTCAAACCATCGACCAGCTTCGATTGTATGGGAATTACCCCAACTGGCAGACGGAACTGGCTGTACCAGAGCAGGATTTGGGACAGTTGCGCTATCTGCGTCAGACCGTGGTGCATGCTTGGCGGCGTTCTCTGCAGCCCGTCCCCGGTATAGTTCACCTCAACGTTCCGTTTCGAGACCCATTACCCCCGATCGCTGATGGTCGGGCAGAAGCCTTTCAGACACATTTTCCCGGTACTTTTTTTGAGGGACTTTCGGCTTGGCAACCACCACCTGCTGCTGTCGCACTCCCTGTCGATCTGCTGCAGCGCTGGACCTCCTCATCGACAGGACTCATTGTGGCGGGGCCAGTCCAACCTGCCGACCCGGAGGGGTACTGTCAAGCGATCGCCCGTATTTCGAAAGCTCTGGGATGGCCGGTGTTGGCAGAAGGGTTGTCTCCACTGCGTAACTTTGCCCCCCTCAACCCCCATCAAATTGCCCATTACGATTTCATTCTCAGAAATGCAGAGGCGTTGGAGACATTGACCCCCGAGTACGTTTTGCAGTTTGGTCCGTTGCCCACCAGCAAAATGCTGCGCCAGTGGTTGGCCGATGGGGATTTCATAACGTGGCAAGTGGATGACGGCGATCGCAATTTAGATGCGTTGCACAACCGGACGACTCCATTAGCCATGGATCTGTTCGGATTAGCTAGGGCAATGGTGGGCAAGAGCGAGCCATCCTCCCCTTATCTAGAATCTTGGTTGAAGGCAGATCGTCAAGTGGGCATCGCGATTGATGCTCTGATGGGCAACTGCGATCGCCTGTGCGAGGGCAAGGTGGCTTGGTTGCTGTCGCAGGTGCTCCCCTCCTCCACACCACTGTTTATTGCCAACAGCACTGCAGTGCGGGATGTGGAGTGGTTTTGGCGACCGGCGCAAACGCAGGTGCAACCGTTTGTGAATCGGGGGGCCAACGGTATTGATGGCACGCTGTCTACGGCACTCGGTATGGCCTACCAAAATCGACCTGCGGTCTTGCTGACGGGGGATTTAGCACTGCTGCACGACACCAATGGGTTTTTGCTGCGATCGCACTTCCAGGGGCATCTCACCATTGTGTTGGTGAACAACAATGGCGGCGGCATTTTTAATCTCTTACCGATTTCGCAGTTCGAACCGCCCTTTGAAGAATTCTTTGCCACGCCGCAGGACATTGATTTTGGCCGTCTTTGCCGCACCTACAGTGTTGACCACGAGCGCATCGAGACGTGGGAACAGCTGAGCGATCGCCTCAGCGCTTTGCCCGCATCGGGCATACGCTTGTTGGAGCTTGTAACCAATCGCCAGCAGGATGCGGCTTGGCGACTGAATACATTTGCGGAGTTAGCAGCTAGCGTCAGTCTCGATGGCTGAGTCGACTGCGGGAAAAGGTTGACAGGTCCCGGACTTGCAAGCAGCAGCGTAAAGAGAATTGTAGGTTGTCTGGCGGCGTCCAAACCAGGCGTAGCGGTTGTCGCGCACCTGTTCGTAGATGCGATCTCCAGCCCATTTCATCCCCGGCAACGCTCGATAGGTCGTCACAAAAGGTGCACTAAGGGGTAAGCGTCGGGCAATTTCTTCAGCGGCGTCACTCCCTTGCCAGCGCAATGCAGGATCTGTGCCATTAATCACCATCATCCCCAGTTCGCAGTCTTGCTCGGTGACCCCAAATTCAGCTTCTAACTGCGGGTATTGCATCGGAAGATAAGTAAAGGTTTGGCCCTTGTCTAATCGTTCCAGGGCCTGCACCAAAGTGACGCAGAGATTGCAGTTGCCGTCGTAAATCACGGTGTCAGTCACAATATTGCTCCAGCTGGCAACATTTCTTCATATCTCTAGGCTAGCTCAAGGATTGGGATGCTGAGCAGTGGCTTGCAACTGCGTGCTTGCTCTACCCAGACCTGAAATCGCTTAGGGGCTTTGACGGCTGGGAACAGCCTCTTTAGGCGTGTAGAGTCCATGGGGTCGTTAGGGAGCATCGTGAGGTGTGCCTGGAACGAGCCAAGATCTGCATGCTTGTGAGAAGAAGTCCTATTGATGAGCTGAATGCCTCTATTCATGGATTGAGTTTGCTAGAAAGAATGGGGCTTGTGGATCGCTTTGGAATATAGCCACATTGTCACGGAGCTCAATCTGTAGAAGACAACCCCCCTCAAGATCTCGGTTCTCCCTTTCCACGATGGAAACGATTGTTTGGAGGAAATGCTAGTGACGCAATTGAAAGTATGGCAGTGGTTAGTGCTCTCTCTGCCATTGGTCGCGATCGCAGGCTTTTTCCTCACCGCCGCCAGCTGGCAAATCCATCAGTGGAACTTGAACTGGGTGTGGGGGCTGATGGCCATTGTTCTTGTGGGATGGCGCTGGTTGTTGGTCAAATGGACAGCGCCTGCGAATCGTCCAGACCTCGATGTTCCAGCCTTGGATGAGCTGCTGGCAACGCTAGAAACTGTGCCGCCAGATGGAGCACCGGATGGGGAGACAAAGTCGGAGACCCCTGCAGAGGTGGCGCAGGTCGAACGGGAATTACAGTCAATTTTGAAACAGGCTCGCCAAGATGCCCCCGTATGGGAGGATTGGTCAACTTTTTGGCAGCGATGCTTAATGCTAGTCGAGGCGATCGCGAAGGTTTACCACCCCGACGTCAAATATCCCTTGCTGAATATCTACATTCCCCAGGCCTACGGCTTGATTCGCGGCACTGTAGACGATATGGATCGCTGGATGCAACAGTTGCAGCCGGTTTTGGGTCAAGTGACGGTGGGGCAAGCCTACCGAGGGTACGAAACCTATCGACAATTAGAACCCACCGCCCGCAAAATTTTATCCGCGTGGAACTGGGCGCAATGGGTTCTGAATCCATTGGCGGCCCTTGCGAAAGAGCTGGGGCGCGAGTCCACTACTCAAGCCAACCAGCAGCTATTAGCCAACCTCAATCAGCTATTGAGGGAAGCCGCTTTGCACAATCTCTGCAAACAGGCGATCGCCCTTTACGGTGCCGAGGGGGCTGAAGTTGCAATTCTGGGGTCAGCGATCGCTGAGGAACAAACCCGCACCCTCAAATCCATTTTGGCGCAGGCAGAGCCAGACGAGGCAATCGTCATAGCTCCGGTCAAAATTTTGATGGTGGGTCGAACTGGCGCGGGAAAAAGCAGCCTGATTAATTCGTTGTTTCAAACGGACTTGGCTGAGGTGAATGTTTTACCCAGCACATCCAGTATTCAGGCTTACGAATGGATGGGGCCGGAAGAGAATGGGGAACGCCTGATTCTGTGGGATACTCCCGGCTACGAACAAGTGGGGAAAGGAGACTATCTCCAGCAGGTTCTAGATTACGCAGGTCAGGCGGATGTGCTATTGCTGGTCAATCCTGCCCTCGATCCAGCCCTGCAGATGGATGCTGATTTTTTGCAACAGATGGTGGACCACCATCCCGAACTGCCCACGATCGCCGTGGTGACTCAGGTGGATCGGCTGCGCCCGCTGCGGGAATGGGATCCCCCTTACGATTGGCGGGAAGGGGATCGCCTCAAAGAACGCAATATCCGGGAGGCGATTGCCTACCGGATTGAAGAACTGGGCGATCGGTGCGAACTCACGCTGCCAGTGGTGAATGGAGATAGAGATTCAGGTCGGGATAACTGGGGGATTGACGAGCTGTCTGTTGCACTGCTGGACAGCATCGATCCGGCCAAACAAATCCGCTTAGCTCGCTGTCTGCGCGATCGCGAGGCTCGGACAATCGCTGCAGCGAAGGTCATCGATCGCTACAGCTTCCAGATGACCACAACCCAAGGGCTGGCAGGATTTGTCAAAAGCCCCATCCTACAAGCAATCTCTACAGTTGTGACTGGCTCCCCCGCATTGGCCCATTTGCTGGCAGAGGAAATTCCCGTGGAGGTGTTACCCACTGCGATTGGCAAAGTACAGATGGCCTACGAACTGGTTGCCATTTTGGGCGATCGCGAGCAACGGTCTGTAAATTTGCTTGAGCTGTGGCCTCTAATCGTTAACAAGACGGCAGCCCCCGATCGTGATGCTTGGGCCTTTGGCCATGCGATCGTGGAGTACTGGCAGCAAGACCTGGGTAAAGAAAGCCTGTTGCAACGCTACGAAACGTATCTGAAACAGGGTTAAGGCGGATTGAACGGCTCGGTCGGGCGAGCGGATGAATAGACCGTGAATTTAGCCGCTCTTGAAAAAAAATTGGATAGACAAGATTTGTCCCAGCGGCAATCGACGTGTTTCGGACGATAAACGGCTTTCAGTTTGTGGCCAATGAGGTTGATGCTGGCAAATCTTTCGTGATGTTGCCGCGAGTGGAGACTTCTCGGATACGGAGCAGCTTAGGCTGGCAGAATGGGTTGCGAACCATTCAAAAAGGCTGGATCGAGAGTGAGGAGATCGCAATAGAGAGGATAGCCAAGATTAATCTGCGTCCCTTGCTCTTAGTCCAGGATACTTTTCTGGGATGCTCGCATGCCTTACAACTGGTTGCGGGTTTTGCCCCAGGAGTGAATTTGTCTGGAAGCCTCTAACAGACATAGCATTCCTGCGACGCAACCTAGAAGCGGCTAAAGTCACTTGAGGTTGTCAGGCGATAGGAGTGATGATGGCCCAATCTCAACCGTGGCAAGGGATTCCGACGCATTTGGGCTTAGAGCAGTTTGAGCAATTTGTCTTGCCCCACCTGCACATTGGCAGTCGTGGGCCTCAACCGAAGCTATCTTTACACGTAATCTTCAATTACATTCTTAAACTGCTGTACATCGGGTGTCAGTGGAAAGAGCTGCCGATCGAGAAGACCAAAGATGGGCGACCAGAGATCCACTACACAAACATCTATCGGGCCTTTAGACGATTTGAAATCAATGGGTGTTTTGATGCCATTTTTGCAGGGTCTGTGTCGATACTTCATCAGAAAGGGTATCTCGAGGTCAGCGTCATCCACGGTGATGGTACGACGACAGCAGCGAAGAAGGGTGGCGATAATCTCGGATTCAGCGGACACAAGCATATGAAAGGGGATAAAGTTGTAGCCTTCTGCGATCGCAACTGTAATGTAATCGCCCCTTTTGTGGCAGCTCATGGCAATCGTAACGAGTCGCCGCTGTTGAAGAAAGCACTGCCGCTAGTGACCCGCATCGCAAAGAAAGTCGGACTCAATCTGAACAATACAATTGTTAGCTTGGATGGGGTCTACGATAGTAGAGCAAACCGAAAAGCTATTTTCAATCGTGGGATGGTTCCGAATATTCCAGAAAATCCTCGCGGCAGAACCACACCAAAGCGTGGACGCAAACGTATTTTCGAGCCGGAAATCTTTCAGGAACGGTTTTACACCATCGAAAGAGTGTTCGCGTGGGAAGATAAGTTCAGGCGCTTACTGATCTGCTTTGAACGTATTAGTCAATTGCACTATGCCTTGAAAAGGCTAGCGTACACGATGATCAATCTCTGGCATTTCTGTAACAGTTAACGTTCTCATTATCTATTATCCCTGAGTTCTCGAGAGAATAGATCTAGATTTGTCGTGCTTAGAAAACGAGAATATTGAGAAAAGGATCGAGAAAAAATACGAAATCAGATCGTTTTGCCTCGTCGAATACTCAATTCTGATATATCGTTCAATATTTCCTATCAGCCACATACGAAACCCGCAACCAGTTGCTAGTTCTACTCAGCCCAGAGCGGCTTAAACAGGGCAGAGCCCCTCAACGTTTGTGAGCACTCAGTCTTCTCAATGGGCTGAGTCACTTTCGTCTGCCTGCTTACAGTAGACAGCTAAATTCAATTTCTTAAAACTGAAGTAGCGTTGAGGAAATTGAGAAATCAAACCTTCGCCCTCGACGTGGTTGGGGGAGGGGATGACAGGAAATCCCTCCAGAAATTCTGAAATAACCCGAGTCGGTCTAGGTGCTACTCTGCTAGTTTCACAGCTGCATCCAGCTCCTCTTGGGTAAACGATTCGGTTAAGGCGTAATCAAAATCCTCCGTATCGGATGGCACCAAGAATTCTGTCAAGTACGGTTTGAATTCGTTCGATCCGCTGATGTAGGTCTCGAAAAACGCTACCGCCAACCAGCGCATTGCCGGGTGGGCCAGTTCGGGGTCTGGGCCGATCAACTCTTTGGGGACATCGAACACTCCCCCTTCGCCGCTCGGCAAGAAAGAAAAGTGAGTTCCGTTTTCCACCAACAATAGGTGTCGGTTTTCGGCCTCCAGCCAGGTGAACGGTTCGATCTGTTCGTCTACGGCAGGGGCAAAAAAGTCATGGGAATTGGCCACCATCAAGGTCGGCAACTGTAACTGACCGATACCGTTCGGTCCGAAGACCGTGCTGCTGACGGGGTTGACCGCTAAGACAGCTGCTACGCGATCGTCGCGGAAGTTGCCCTCTTGGACGGGTAATTCCTGTAGCTGACATTGCAACAACAGCGATAAGTTAAACGGCAAGACTTCTTCCTGCTGGTCTTCGCACTGCTGTTGGTTGTACTCGAAGTCCAGTTGCGCACCGCCGGAGGCCAAAACCGTGTAGCCCCCTAAAGAATGGCCGAAGATGCCAACGTTATCCGTTTGCAATCGCCCCTGCCAATTGGGGTCGTTCGCGATTTTTTGCTCGAGATCGTCCAGCAGGGCGGTGATATCGTTGGGCCGCTGAATAAAAAATCTGGGATCGGGTTGCTCGGCAAAACCGGCAATGTATTGCTGAAATCGCAGCGTATCGGTATCGGGGTGTTGAACCGCTGCAACAGCAAACCCGTGAGATGCTAGGTGCTCTGCCAAATAGGCAAATGTAGCCCGACTGGAGGCAACACCGTGAGAGATCGCAATCAGCGGGGCAGTTGCATCCAGCCCTTCCGGCAAGTAAATATCCGCAGTCACCAATTCTGCCGCATCCCGTTCGGGGTTCGTAAAGGTCACTTCTCGCATTTCCCATTTCAGCGGCCCCGGCTCTTCAGGAGCAGTCGGCAAATCATCTAGGGAAATAAATCCCGTGTCGGCCTTTTGCTGGATGGCGGTAAAAATTTTGTTGCTATCGATAAAAATCTCCTTGACCTGATTGGCCGCTGTCAAACCGACAGCTAAATCGATCCGGATCTTCGTGAGTGGGTACTTGCGGATGGCATTCATAACTGTCAGCCCTTCAGCTTCGTCCGTTGCTGCCAAGACCAACGACGATCGCAGCGCTTTGAGCAGCGATTCTTCGTCCAGCGCCCCCCAAAAGATCGCCAACAGGCGTCGTAGCAAAGCGTCTCCAGTGGGGTCTTCGATAAAGGTGGTCAACACCTTGGGATCGACTGCCAGTGGCTCCTGCAATACAGCACGAAGTGTGGCTCGCTGCTCTGGCGTAAGGCGATCGGCATACCACTGCAAGCCGCGGGAAATCTCGCCGGTCTGCACGAATTTGTCAAGCTCGGCAACCGATATAGACCGCTCGGCAGCACTATATCTGATGCTGATTTCTTCTGCGGATCGTGCCGGGGATGCGAGTAGCAATGACGCAAGCAGGGTGTAGCTAAAAAGACTTATTGAAGAGAGCAAGTTAGCAGAAACGTTTTTGAATGCTTTCATTGCTACATCCTTTTCATGAATAGTAAATATATTGTTCTTATGAAGTGACAATCTAGACTTTATCAGTAAAAATTGCTTAACACACAATGGTTTTTGCAAAAGTCATATATAGATATGTAACCATCGCCAATCGCTCGTATACACTTGTCCGAGAATTGGATTCTTAAGATATGGATGGCAGTCAGGCAGCAAGATATAAAATGCTTGCTTTGGCGGTAAAAAAAGATGCTCTTAGGAGCGGAGATGAAGAAAATTGAACTCATTTTGAAAGCTAAAAGTAGATGCCTTTTATGGTGACTCCACAAAGACCGATCGGTTACAGGAGTTCCTTAAAAAAAGAATCATAGTGACAGCAGATTTAGCGAACGAACAAATAGGGTAACGATATTGATGGCAGTTACCTAGAACGATCTGAGGTCGATGGCAAAATGAGTCCAATTGAATAACCATATATGAGAAGGACGATGAAAAGATTGATTAGAACATTTCTTTCCTTGGCTTTGGTGGCATTTCTTGCGGCGGTGATCGCCCCTATAGGATTTTCGCGACCAGTAGCATTTTTCTATAACAAAGAACCACAAGCTTCAGAGGTCCTCGTATCGCAAAGTCCCTCTGAAACTATTGAGGAAGACTTAGCGGAAGAGCAAGATCGGCAAGTCGAGCCACAAATCGGTCAGGAAGAACTGACTGCTGCTGAGGAGGGATTCCCGGTTGTTCTTGATGGAAGGACAATTTTTCGGGTCATGGTTGGAGGGCGAACGACGACTGCAGCTCAGCGGGCGGAAATCGCATCAGAAGAAATTGAAGAGATCGCCAAAGACTTTTCAATCCCGGTGGATTCATTTAAGCTATCGGATTTTGAAGAAGTTATCTTTATCATGGCAGAAAAAGATCGATTGATTTTTGGAGTGACAAACGATGATGCCATAGCAAATAACCGCGAATTGAATGAGCTGGCTGAGGAACGCCTGCAAGCTATTAAAGAGAGCGTGACTCAGTATCGACAAGAACGGAGTACGGAAAAGCTGCTGACTAGCTTGGTTTATTTGGCAATATCGACAGTGGTGCTGCTGGTAATTCTTTCTGCCTTGAGGTTTATATTTCCCATCGTATTTCGTAGAATTAGTGCTTCAAGAGACACATTTTTTCGCCCAATTAGAATACAAAATCTACAACTGCTTTCCGCCGAAAGTCAAGCTAGCGCCTTAATCTTTTTGCTGAGGTTGGTGCGCTGGGCGATTGTCCTCTCTCTCCTTTATATCTACGTTCCGTTTGCCCTGAGCCTTTTCAATCAGACCGAGCGACTGGGTAAAAACTTACTCAACTCGATCTACAGTACGTTAGAAACGATATTGAATGGGTTCGTTGCTTTCCTGCCTAATTTATTTGCGATCGCGGTTATCTTTTTGCTCGCTTACTACCTTATTCAGTTTTGTCGGCTGTTCTTCAGTGCGATTGACAGCGGAACGCTGAGAATTCCCGGTTTCTACGAAGAGTGGAGCGAGCCAACGTACAAATTAACCATCATCTTGATCGTCGCGATCGCAGCAGTATTAGCTTTTCCCTACATCCCGGGGTTTGATTCTCCTTCCTTTCGAGGGCTCTCTCTCTTATTCGGTGCTCTGATTACTCTGGGAGGTGCTAGCGCTGTCGCCAACGTGATCGGAGGATATATCATTATCTACACCCGTGGCTTTCAAATCGGCGATCGGGTTAAACTGGGCGAATATATCGGCGTGGTTCTTGAAAAAACTGTTCTTTCAACTCGAATTCGCACTCCAAATAACGAGATTATTACTATACCGAACTCCACCATGCTGACCAGCAGTATTGTCAATTACACCGCTACCCTAAGGGACGTTAAAGAACCCTTAATTCTCAATACTACAATTACTCTTGGGTACGACGTACCGTGGCGCAAGGTTCATCAAACATTGATCGATGCAGCACGGGCAACCTCGGATATTGTTGACGAGCCTGCGCCATTTGTCTTGCAAACGAGTCTGGATGATTTTTATGTCAGTTACGAATTGCGAGCTTATACCAACAACACAACACAGATAAAAAGAGTCTATTCCGAGTTACACCAAAACATTCAGGACAAGTGCAACGAAGTCGATATTGAAATTATGTCCCCCCATTACTCGGCCATGCGGGACGGGCACCAGAGCACGATTCCGGAAAACTATTTGCCCGGTAACTACGTTTCGCCAGCATTTCGCTTTTATCCCTTCGGGCAAGGGCTCAACCCTCCACAAAATCCAACTGACGATGATGAGAAATAAATAGAAGAACAGTTAACTGTCTACCATCAACGGGCTTTCCCCCTGCTGTTCTTGAAAACTAGTAGCTCGAAACCGTTTTGTCCTCACGCAGTGTTGAAGTCCACTTCGCGAAGAACCTCTTCCTTGATTTTGGCTACTTGGGAAGTTAGTCCCAGTTATCTTACGTATTCTTTTGGCTATGGCTTCCATCCTTGTCCTGACGCTTGCATTCCTACTTCCCTGCTGGTGAATGACATGAATCTATCAAAGCATGGTGTTTTTATAATCGGTCTTTTATCAAGCGCTGTTTATCTTTTGTTTCAGAACTACCGGTCCTTGCTCGAACAATTACCCTCGATGACTGGAAGGAGATCAATCAATTTGGGAGCTATGGAGGTCGTATCGAATCTCCCGATTTTGATGCAAAGTTTAAAAATCGACATGTTTCATCCCGAGATAACACTTTCAGTCAGACATCAAAGTCTCAATTCTTTACCAAAGAAGCTTTTTCACAATCAGATCTCCGATCGGACTGTTACCCTATCTTTGAGGTAGTTGAATCATGCCCCAATTTTGCCTCTAAAATGCCCTATCAAGCCCTAAGGAGATTGGACAAGGAAAAGCCTCTGAGGCGATGAAAAGCTTTATAGAAAAGGCATTGACGGAGTTTTTTGGGTAAGCGGGTGATGAGACTCGAACTCACGACATTCAGCTTGGGAAGCTGACGTTCTACCACTGAACTACACCCGCACTGGTGCTTAGCTATATTATCAAACACCCACAGATTAAAATACCGGTTGCTGATGAGAGCGAGGTGATTCTTAACTGACATTTTGCACCTGTGGACGTGAGGTGCTGGAATCTAGGTGTTTGTTGAGCTAGAGCAATAAGGACGTCGACAGAAAACTTGAATGGACGGCCTGCTCAGCCCAACCCACCTGCTATTGG
>JBFRWN010000013.1:0-126122 GCA_051439605.1 Synechococcus sp. | reverse complement strand
TGCAGCGAATCAACTCACAGGTTTTTGCTGCCCCTGAGCAGGTGATGCACAACCTGATGGTGTTTACCCAGCATGCCAAAGCCAAACTTCCGAGTCTGCAACTTCTCCGCGATCGCCGCTGGGAAATTCCTCAAGTTCTCACCACGACTATGGGACAGTTTGTTGGCCAACCCTTCACCTACGACTCCTCGGGCAGCCTGTGGCGGGCTATTAGTTATATCGATCGCAGCATCAGCCTCGATACGATCCAAACTACCGCCCAAGCCCGTGAAGTGGGGATTGCCCTCGGTATTTTCCATTGCTTACTGAGTGACTTATCCAGCGATCTCCTGGCCGACACTTTAGAGGGATTTCACATTACCCCTCAATATCTAGCGCAGTACGATGCTGCCATTGCTGCTGGAATCCCCGCTGCTACTAAAGATAAAGCTGCAGATTGCATGCACGTTGTTGAGGAATGCCGCAGGTGGGCCAGTGTTTTGGAAGATGCCAAAGTCGCTGGTTTTCTCAAGCTGCGACCGATTCATGGGGATCCGAAAGTCAATAATATTTTGTTCGATCCGGCAACGGAACAAGCCATTGGCTTCATCGATCTTGACACGGTCAAGCCGGGGCTAGTCCATTACGACATTGGAGATTGCCTGCGATCGGGCTGCAACCCCGCTGGGTCTAATGCTCGCCACTTGTCCGATGTTCGCTTCCATTTGCCCAACTTCCAGGCAATTGTGCGCGGCTATTGGTCGATCGCGCGTGAATTCCTGAGCGAACGAGATCGCGAATATTTCTACGATGCCATCCGACTGATTCCCTTCGAGTTGGGATTGAGATACCTGACAGACTATCTGATGGGCATCCGCTACTTCAAAGTTAGCCATCCAGAGGAAGCCCTCTATAGAGCTAGAGTGCAGTTTGCATTGGGTCAAAGCATCAAACAGCAAGCAGATGTCATTAAAAGGGAGATTGAATGTCTCGCTGGTGAGGCCACTGGTGAGTCTTGGGATTCAATTTAGAAGTCGATACATTGCGTCCATTGATGGCAGATAAATGCAGATGCGAAAGCAACACTGGTAGATCGCTCTGCGTCTAAAGCCCCGAGCGAAGACGGCAGCAACTCTTGCGACCTATAAACCTGCTACTCTTTTTTTCCTGAATTTAGCCTGAGTAAAGAATTAGAAAATTCTCAATTAACACTCATGCGCATTCAGTCTTGTCCCCAGAGCATTCTCAGCGGAAGGATTTTTAATGTAAATGTAGCAGAGAATACATTAGCTCTGTTGTACTATTTGATAGCTTAAGAAGTTTACATTCTATTTGGGGGTGATTCTTCCGACCCTAAGCTATCGGCCTATTCAATTAGTTCTCTTCGGAGGAATCCGATTATGACGACTCTACGAAATTTAGCGATTGCAGCAGTTGTAGTTGCCGGTTCTGTTGCGATGGTAGCAGCCCCTGCTAGCGCCTCTCCTGGAATTTTAAACCGCTTAGCTGAAATGGATGCAGATCATTCCAACCAAGTGGGTGTAGCTAATCCATTTGCTGAAAGTTGGACTAGCCGTTCTGAGGGTGTAGAGGTGGCTGGCGAGCCGGTATCTATTGATGTGAGGGAAGATAGCGGCAGAGATATCAGCTTTACTCAACACATTCGTGGCCTACGCAGCACTAGCCCAAGAAGCGGAGATTACTCGCCCTACTAAGGTGGTTTTCCTCGGATAAGAGATGCCTCGCTAATCGTTAAAGGCTGCCTAACAAGTGGCAGCCTTTAACGCGATGACTCATACACAGATTGAGCAGTGGCCAAGGCCGATCTGACGGCATCAAACCCCGTCCCTCCTGCGCTAATGCGGGCAGAAACTACCTGTTCGGGGGCGATCGCCTGGTAGATGTCGGACTCGAATGCGGAACTAAATTCTTGCCAGCGCTCCAGGGGCATGTCTTTAAGCAGCATAGATTCTGATAAGCAGGTTTTCACGATTTTGCCCACCAGCTGATAGGCAGTGCGGAACGGAATTCCCTTCCGCACTAAATAGTCAGCCACATCTGTTGCGTTAGAAAAATCTTCGGTGACTGCTTGGGCCAGCCGGTCTTGTCGGAATTCCACACCCTCCTGCAGCAGAATCGTCATCGCCTGCAGGCACACCATCACGGTGTCTACCGCATCAAAGAGGCCCTCTTTATCCTCTTGCAGGTCTTTGTTGTAGGCCAGCGGTAGCCCCTTCAGGGTGCTCAGCAGTGCCTGCAAATGACCAAATACTCGTCCCGTTTTTCCGCGCACCAATTCGGGGACATCGGGGTTTTTCTTCTGGGGCATCAAGCTCGAGCCAGTGGCACAGGCGTCAGTCAGCCGTACAAACTGAAACTCTTGAGAGGCCCATACAATTATCTCTTCGGATAAGCGGCTCAAGTGCACCAGGATGAGACTGGCAGCCGCGTGAAATTCCACCACGTAATCGCGATCGCTCACCGAATCCAAGCTGTTGGCGGTGATGTCGTCAAACCCCAATAGGTTGGCCGTATAGTGGCGATCGATGGGCAAGGTTGTCCCGGCCAAAGCCCCTGAGCCCAGCGGACAGCGGTTGGTGCGCTTACGCACGTCTTGCAGCCGTTCCAGATCCCGTTGCGCCATCTCGAAGTAAGCCAACAGGTGATGGGCCAAACTAACAGGCTGTGCCCGCTGCAGGTGGGTATAGCCCGGAATCAGCGTGGTGACATGTTGCTTTGCCAGCTGGAGCAACGCCGATTGAAAGTCTCGGAGACGATCGCCAATTTGGTCGATGCGATCGCGCATATATAGCCGCAAGTCAGTAGCCACTTGATCGTTTCGCGATCGGGCCGTATGCAGTTTTTTCCCGGTATCGCCAATCAGTTCAACCAGGCGATGCTCTACGGCGTAATGGACGTCCTCATCATCGATGGTGGGTTGAAACGTCCCGTTGCGATATTCCGACCGGATTTGCTCTAATGCCGTACAGATTTGCTCGGCTTCGGCAGCCTCAATAATGTTGCAGTGGGCCAGCATGCGGGCATGGGCCTGCGAACCGGTGATATCGAACTCCAGCAATTGAATGTCAAAGCTGACGCTGGCATTGAATCGGGCGATCTCCGGATGCAGACTTCCTTCAAAACGCTGACTCCAGGTTTTTGGGGTCGGTGAGGTGGATTCAACCACAGCAAGCTGTCCTCGTCTGGCAAGCTTGACTATTGTACGAGAGGGCTACCCCCATAGTGGGCAAATACTTGAGGTTTCAGTCTGGCGATCGGGTTGACTCCATCGCTGGGCAAGAGTCTTGGTTCGGTAGGTATGTGCAAGAAGCCTAGCGGGTGAGACCTCGCACCACAAATCCAACAATCAAGCCAATTAGCAGTGCCCACACTTGACCGCTGTCCACAAAATTGTCGAAGCCCGTTTTGATGTCCCCCAACACATCCTGATCGAAGTCCTGGGCGATCGGGTACGATTCCCACGTGGTTGAGGTCTCAGAGGGCAATAACGCTGGGGGGAGTAAATCGGGTTCGTTGAGAGCAGAAGACTGGCCAAGCTGGCTAGACGGAGTGGCTACTGAGTTAGTGTATGCATCGGCAGATTGATATGCCATGGTGTAGCTCATTGTAAAAAACAACTCAATTCAAACGAGTATAGAGCGTTAGACTACCCAAAGACTGTGGTTGGGTTCCCAACTCTTACCGGCGTTTCTTGACGATGTTTGAAACAGTTATTGGTCGGTGAGGCTTTATACACTGTTGCTTGTTTTTGGATTTCAGCTTCTGTCTGCAATGAATACTCATCGGTAGACGTTCAAGCGCAGGGGGCCATAACTTTCAGAATCACCATCGTCATATCGTCTCGAAACTGAACCCCTTCTAACCCTTGTCGAAATTGACGAACCTGCTCGAACAGTTGTTCGAGAATCTGCTGGGCATTTGGACAGCGAGCAGCTGTCGTCTGTAACGCTGTAACCAGCCCCTCCTCCTCAAACCGATCTCCCTGGGGATTGACAGCTTCCGTTACTCCATCGGTGTAGTACAGCACCACATCCCCCGGCTGCAATTGGATAGACCGCTGTTGGTACCGACTGTTCGATTCCACCCCAATCAGCATGCCCTCCGTGTCTAACACCTCGACCTCCCCTGTGGCAGCCTGCCACCACAAGCAGGGGTTATGGGCAGCGTTGCTAAACCTTAATTGACGGGTTTTAGGGCAATATTCCGAATAAAACAGGCTGACAAAGCGACGGGAGTTCTCCATATCGCTGTAGGTAACCTGATTGAGGTGCTGCAAAATCTGCGCCGGTTCGCGATCGTGCAACACCTCTGCCCGCAGTACCCCCCGCGTTTCCATCATCAAGAGTCCTGCAGGTACCCCCTTGCCCATGACATCTCCAATGGCAATCCCCCAATGCTTGATGGGGCGATCGCCCCTTGCCTCAGAGGACTTAACTGCCGGTTCCGGAACAGAAATGAAATCGTAATAGTCCCCTCCTACTGGACTGGCGGATTGACTGCGTGCGGCAATATCCAGCCCCTGAATTGTTGGACACCTTTGGGGTTGTAATCGTTGCTGGATTTCGGAGCCAATGGCAATTTCATGAGCAATGCGAGCTCGATAGCGGAGTTCGGAATTCAGATCGTCGTTTTCGATCGCCACTGCCATTTGATCGGCAACCAGTCGAATCAGTTTTTGCCGTTCTGCATTCCAGATGTAGTCAGGACGGTGGCTAAAGACATACAACCGACCTCGGGCCACATTGCGAGACAGTAATGACGTTCCAAACAGTTGCACATCCTCCCCCAAATTGATGCCGACCTGCTCGTCCAGCAATTGTTCAAATTGTTCTCCTGGGTCTTTTCCTCGTGGTGCTAGCTCGATCGAACTGGGTCGAGGGTGATGATCTGCTTGGATTGAGTCGGTGTAACGATGGTTCTCCTCCGGGTTGCTAGCGAAGTGAACCATCTGAGCCGCAACGGTTTGCACTGCTTCCTGAAGGGCTTGTTTCACCTGCGAGCAGTCTCCACCCTGACTACAAAACATGCGGGAGATTTTGATCGCACCATCCCGTTCGAACAACACTAAAGCCGCGCCATCGGCATCGGCAATGCGGCTGGCCACCAGAGGAATCAGCTCAAGGATTTGGTTGATGTTGCTAAATGACCGCAGGGCAAAGCTTAACGAGCCCATCAATTCCTGAACCTTAATGCGCTCGCGGTTGAGATGTTCCACAAGACGCCTGAGGGCATCGACTGATGCAAACTCCAGATTTCCAGTTGCAAGGGATGTCGGGTGTTGAGTGGCTAGCTGCTCGCTAGAAGCTTCACGATGGTGCCACTGGGGATTGAATTTTTCTATAGTCTCTCGCTCAACCTCTGGCTGTGCTGCAGTAAATCCGCCCGTAGTTGCAGTTCCCTGCTCTGAAGTGGAGGGAGTGCCGGATTCTTGGGACTGTTTGGGCTGCCGAAATCCAGGCGAATGTTGCTCACCCGAAGACGAGACTGGATAGTAGTTGTAATCCTCGGAAGTCGCCATAGGGACTGGAATTGGTAGAGGTCAAGGATAACAAAGATCTAGTCGGTGGGAAACACAGTCCGATCGATATCGACTAAGGCCCCCCACTATCAAGGGTCAACAGTAAAGAGCCAACGGCAGCAAAGTACGGTCCCAATCATTCCGTTTCATATCCCGATCGATTTCACATCATGATTAAGAAGGGCAGCGCATTGCTGTTGCCCTCTGGAGAAATGAGCTCCATACGTTTTTCTCCAGGATAGACGGCATAGCCAACTTCAATGGTCACAGTTAAGGCAGTATCAGATTGCTCAACTTCGTCCTTCAAGCGTTCGTAGGGATCGCCAATCGTTGTTTTGACCCCTTTTGCAGCGGGAGCAACCCTGACCTCTGTGACCTCATTCAAATGTTCCCCTTGCAAGGTAAACACCAGCACGTCTCCCACAAATGCTTCCTCTGGCCACCCCCCTGTCACGATTGGTTTTGGCATGGGGAAACTCCCGAAATTCTCAAGCGAATTCTCCTCATTCTAAGTGGGACTTAAAATTTGAGGCTAGATGCAAAGGCTACTGATAGAGTTTTATGGGTGCTGAACTCCGTGTTTAGCAGCTGCAATCGCTCATCGTATGTGTTTGCATGACTGACGCAGCAACTTTACAAGTTGTATCTAAGGAAGGGCCTCGCAGCATCATGTGGGGGGGAATCCTTGACAGTGCATCAGTCCTAATATATCTTTCAGCTTCTCGGATTAGCGCATGTTTTCAGCCGACGATTTTGCCAAAGCTCTCGAAGATTTTGATTATTCTTTCGAGGTGGGTCAGATAGTAAATGGCAGGGTTGCTGTTGTCGATCGCGATCGGGCGTATGTGGATATTGGCGGGAAGTCCATGGGGATGCTGCCTCTGCGCGAGGCCTCTCTAAAGCCTCTGGATAGCCTGATTGATGCCCTTGAGCCAGATCAAGAGCGAGAGTTTATGGTGATCCGCGGTCAGGATGCTGATGGGCAGGTGACCCTCTCCATTCGTCGTCTAGAGGTCAAACTTGCTTGGCAAAGACTGCAGGACGCTCAGGCTAACGGCGATACCGTTCAGGCTACTGTGACCAAGCTCAACCGGGGTGGTGCGTTAGTGCAGTTAGAAGGGCTGCGGGGCTTTGTGCCGCGTTCGCACCTTTCTCAACCCGAGAGTATGGATGCTTTGGTGGGTCAGACCTTGACCTTGGCATATCTAGAGGTTAACCCCGACACCAATAAGCTAGTCCTGTCAGAGCGGTTGGCCCGCCGGGCTGAACTGACACAAGATTTGTCAGTCGGTCAATTGGTGACAGGCACGGTGGTTTCCATCAAGCCCTTCGGAGTCTTTGTGGATTTTGGCGGCACTACGGGGCTGCTGCACATCAAAGAGATCAGCAAAAACTTTGTGCGCGCGATCGATGAGATCTTCCAGGTGGGTCAAGAAGTCAAGGCGGTCATTGTTAGCATTGACGAAGCCCGCGGCCGGGTGGGCTTGTCCACCCAAGTGCTTGAGAAGTCTGCAGGGGAGATGCTGTCTGACCCGGAGCGGGTGTTTGCGGATGCCGAAAAGCGGGCTGCAGCCATCAAAAATCAACTTGCTGACGCTTAACCGCTGTTCATTTGAAAATTTGAGTCTGGAGGCTGAGGGGTTAGGTCAGAACGGTGCTGGGCTGCCCCATAGATTTGCCATTCAGATCTGACACTGTGGGAGACCCTAATGCTAAACTCTCAATCTCTTTGGCTAAACGCAGCGCTTTGAGGGCCTGTTCTCCATCCACAGAAGGTTCGCTGCCAGCACGAACGCATTCAATGAAATGCTCTAGCTCGGCGCTCAGCGGTTCTACATTGCTGGTGTAGACCTTCTCGATCAAGCCATCCTGCCGATAGAGCACCTGTCCGTATTCCGTGACGTAATCGGCGGTGGTTTGACGATGAATCAGAATTTCGTTATTGAGGAAATCTGCTTCGGTGAGAGATTCTTTGCAATGGGCAGCAATGCAGCGGATTTTGCGATGGGTGACCTTGCTTGCGGTGAGGGTGGCAACCACATGATTGGCAAACCGAATTGTTGCTGTACCGTAGTCCAAATACTTAGAACCAGAATGGGCGGTTTTGTTGCCACAGGCGGTCACCCCCACAACGGGAGATGGCACCAATTCCAACAGCAGATCGATGTCGTGGATCATCAAATCAAAGATGACGGAGACATCGTTGGCCCGCGTGGAGTAGGGGCTCATGCGATGGGCTTCGATCGCCAGCAGCTCCTCCCGCTGCAGTACCTTTGATAATTCTTGAAAGGCGGGGTTAAACCGTTCAATATGCCCCACCTGTAGCGTTAAGTGCTGCTTAGCAGCAAGTTTCACGAGATCCTCGGCTTCGCTGATGCTGGCAGCCAGTGGCTTTTCCATCAGCACGTGTACGCCTGCCTCGAGACAATTACTACCCACTTCGTGATGCAATACGGTGGGTACTGCTATGCAAACAGCACAGACGTGGGGGAGTAAATCGCGGTAATCGCTATAAAAACTGGCCTCGTAGCGTTCGGCGATCGAGCGGCCGCGATCGCCGTTTACGTCGGCGATCCCCACCACCTGAACGTCGTTCATTAGGCTGAGCACCCGGGCATGGTGCTGGCCCATATTGCCAACCCCAATCACCCCCACGGGTAGCGGACTGGGCAGGTCGCGATGGGGAATTGTGGGGGAGGGATCCATAAAAGCGCCTTGCCTAGGTAGCTAAAGTGCAAACGGAAATATCCGATCCTGTAGCTGGGAAATTACCCCAGATGTTATCACGTTCCTTAACAGTCTTTATCGGTACGCGAGGCCCTGGAAGGGGATTAAAACCGGTCGCACAAGGGTTGGGACGAACTATCCTCCAGAGCTATCTCAGCTCTGGAGAGGCGTAAAGCTGATGCGCTTGCATGTAAGAGGCGACGGCTGCGGGGACAACATCAATTGCCTGACGTTCCTGCTGCAATGCTTGACGGATATCTGAGGAGGATACCTCCATTTCCTCGCAGTCCAACCATTCAGCCTGTAGGTGAGGGAGTATTGCTTGCACCTTTTCTAACAGGCCCGTGCGGGGAGTGTCGGGGCGTGGGGCCACAATCCAGGTACAGAGGCGGGTTATATCTGCGGCCCGATGCCAATTGGGGAGGTCGGCGATCGCGTCGGCTCCTATAATCCAGTACCACTGCCGAATGTGGGGATATTGGTCTTGAAGCTGCTCAATGGTTTCAACCGCAAAGGAGCGGCCCTGGCGCTGTAGTTCGATATCCGACCAGTAGAAGTGGGGGCGATCGGCGATCGCGAGTTTAACCATTTCGAGCCGGTCTTGATTGCTCGCTCCGCCTGCTAAGGGTTTGTGGGGGGGGATGCCGGCAGGAATCCACAGGGTGGCATCTAACCCAAACTGTTGCATGGCTGCTTCTGCAATGGCCACATGGCCATTGTGGACGGGGTTAAAGGTGCCACCCAAGATGCCCACTTGTCGGCAGGAAGACGGAAGTTCGGAGAGACTCGACATGAAGGAGCTTTCAATCCTGTTGGCTTAGGTAGGCGATTGCGCTGCGCAGCCAATCCTCCACTGATTGTCCCAGGCGATCGCCCTCCTGTTGACCGATGGCCTGGAGAGCACGTACTGTCTCGGCAGAGCTATACCCAAGGGCAAGCAGAGCGATTTCCACCTCCGAGTAGATAGATGTGGGTGGTCCTCCGGCTGGGGCAACGGGGACATCGGCGGCATCTCGCCAGGCAGACAGGCGAGTTTTCAGTTCTAAGACCAGTCGCTGGGCGGTTTTCTTGCCCACACCGGGGGTGAGGCTGAGGATACGGACGTTTTCGGTCACCACCGCCTGTACCAGCTCGGGCAGCGACAGGGTATTGAGGAGGGCAACCGCTAGAGCAGGTCCGACTCCAGATACCTTGATCAGTTCGGCAAATAGATCCCGTTCGGCTGCACTGCCGAATCCGTACAGCAACATTTCGGTATCGCGCACCGCCAAATGGGTAAACAGCTGAGTGGGATCGCCGATCGCACCGAGTTGCTGAGTGAGGCGTTGGGGAACGAATGCTCGATAGCCCACTCCCCCCACATTCAGCGTCACCGAGCTGCGATCCCCCGATTGCACAGCTGCGAGTTCCCCAATTAAGAACGAGATCATAGGCAGATTGAAGCGTAAAGAGTCGTGGGTTTATGAGTGAGTACTATAGAAATTAGACCTCTACTGTCTAGTATTTGTCTCTAGGGGATGCTGACAACAATCCATTGTCAGGTTGAGTGGCAGGTTGTGACAACGCATTGCTTGCTCAAATGCAGGGGTCGTCATCACTTGTTCCACCGGCCAAATCCCAGTCCGATCGATGGTGTGTTGCAGAATGAGTTCTGCAACACTGGCAGTTCCAATCCCAGCCGCAGCAGCTGTGTCCTTGTAAAACAAGCTAGATGTGGCAGTTGCTATCTCTTTAGCAGCTGTGTTGCCCACAACATCTGCCCGAATGGCCACGCCAATTCCGGTCCAGCGATCGCTCACTTGGGTCATGCCAAAGCTCACCTTTGAAAGAAATTCGATGGTAAATGGGTGGCTCAGGACTTTAGAGGGGAGGCCGCGTGCCATCAGCCAAGTGAGATGGTTATACAGATCGGGCAGGGAACCGAATTTCGTAGCCACTGTTCGAACCGTGGGAAATGACTCGGCTAACGTTAAGGTTTCTGGGACGTCGAACCAATAAACGGGGGCTTTACCGTAATGGGGGAACACAATGGTTTGGCGATCGCTGTAGGGCTCCACATACTGCCAGGTGCTGTCTATCCAGGCTGAAAACGGATGGGTTAACCCCAAAAACGTGGTGCGCATTACCGTTAATCCGGCACCACCCGATCCGGCAACAATGTAGCTCAGTTGAATGTCTTTGGGGGTTTCCAGTTGCTCGGCAGCTTGACGCACCATGCAGTTAGAAATGCCGGGAAAGATGCCCGAGTTGATGACAGCGGTGATGCCAACCTCTTGGGCTTGAGGACGAAGTGAAAGCGCTAGCTCTGTAAATTCCCGACTGTCGCTTACATCTAGGTAATTAGTGCCGGTTTCGATGCAGAGCTTGAGCACAGTTGCATCGCGGTAGAGGAAAGGCCCAGCGCAGTGGATAACTAAATCGGTGTTGGCGATCGCTTCCTTGAGGGTTTGCCTGTCCGCCAAACTCAAAGATAAAAACCCGCTGCCTGCCCCCAATTGCTGGCAAATCTGTTGCCCTCGTTCGCGATTGCGACCGGCGATCGTTACTGAAACTTCAGGCAATTGGCTGACAGCGTGAGCCACGCTACCCCCAATCCTGCCAGTTCCCCCCAAAATCAAGGCATTAGCCATAACTCCCAAACTCCAACACCGTCTATTCCCCTCGATTGTGCCAAGCTGCAAGAGATAACAGCGTTGCTAAATCTCAGGTGACAAGGCTAATTCTCAATCCCTAGGGTCAATGCTTGAGGAACTCTCCATTGTTACCAATTGTCATAGGCAGTCACTACAATGACCCGTCTCACCATCCGCCCCTGCCAGCCCCAAGATTTTCAAGCGATCGCCGATATTTATAACGAGTCGATTGCCGAGGGGCGCTCCACGATGGATATTCACCCGGTGGATTCCGAAAAATTTCGGAAAACCTGCGAAGGGATGGGCGATCGCGAAGTCTTGTTGGTGGCAGAGACCGATCGCGTCATCGGTTGGGGAGCCGTCAAGAAATACAGCGATCGGGTGGGGTATCGGGTATGCTGCGAAACGTCGATTTACTTGACACTGAGCGAGACTGGTAATGGATATGGGACTCAGCTACAGCAGGCATTGCTCGAACGAGTCATAGACTATCGCTACCACCACGTATTGGTCAGAATTATGGCCGCCAACAGGGAGAGTATCCGGTTCCATTGCAAATTTGGGTTTGAGATGGTGGGCATCCATCAAGAGATTGGCTATTTCAACAATCGCTGGCACGATGTAGCGTTCATGCAGCTGATTTTGCCAGAGGTGCTACCTTTCCCCCCAGAAGATCCAGTGGGGTAGCCAGTGTACTCGGTATTAGTACCCGAAATAAGCGGGATAAACAAAGGCGTAAGCGGTGGAGCTTGGTATTGGATTGCCCTTAACATCCTCTGCGATCGCCGTCTGTAGCTGTTCGTCCCAGCGAACAATTGCTCGGCCACCGTTAAACTCCACCTCCTGTTCTCCTGCTGCCTGTAAGTCCCGATGGATAAACTGCAGACTATCGCCCGAGAAGAGATTGTGAGGGGTTTCTCCGTCAGGTTGCCAGATATACGTCAAGATTTCTTTGGGGACTTCTGCCAGTTGTTCTTGATTGCGCACCGGGAAAATAATGCGGTCGTCGCGATTGTAGGTGCCGTAAGGGTAACGACTGTAATCGCGTCTATGGCCAGTCTCGGTGGATAGCACCCAGCTATCGGGATACTTCTCTAGCCAATTCCCTAACCGGGTTTTGACCGCTGGTATCCGCTCCACAAAGCGATTCACGTTGGGACCAACCACCCCCAGTCCCCAGGGTTGAGAATACAGGGTATCGTCGGCGCGATCGTACATAACAAGGCAGCTTTGGTAGAGCTTGCCGGACACACCAAACGTACTGTCTTCGCGGTCGAAGGCCAGAATTGTGTCGCACAGCGGACAATAGCTGACTGAAACGGGCACGCCGCCAATTGTGTCGTTGACAATTTCGTGCCAGTTCAGAATACCGTAGGGATACGCTTTGGCCTCCCCATTCAGCTCAACACCAATAACCCATTCGCTCTCGTCAAACGGCGTTGTGGTAGCCGTATCGAAGCGAGGCGCGTCAATGCTGGGAATTCCATCTTTGGGCGGGCCACCATTCAACAGTTGGCTGAGGTCAATGCGGCTGACCTCCTGCGGGGCAATCTGGCGAGCCTGCAAATCGCGAAACTCGCGATCGTTATCGTGCAAAACCTGCGTCCAAGAAAAATAATTCAGCTTGAAGTTGTCCCATCCTCCCGCACGAATTACTAAGCCAGCCACAACTAAGCCGCCCACAATGACAGCCATCGACAGCATGCTACTCAGTCCGAACTTATGCCACTTCACAACCACAGACTTGAACTCAGCCCTCTACCACCATTGTGGTCATCGCCACCCCTAAAACCGCTGAGAATCCCCTAAGAATTTCCTCGACAGTCCTATTTTCGGGCTTTTCATCCAGTCGCTAGACGACCGTGAATGTTTGACCCATTTCCAAGCTAGTAGCCCATTCGGAAATTAATGCGGTTACCCATTGCGGCAGTTCATCGTGGGCACAATGACCAATTCCCGGAAGCTTCACCAGCTGACAGGCGGGATTCCACCGCACGAACTTATCCGCAAAAAAGCTCGGTACCGCGGGATCTTCCTTCCCCCACACAATCAGAATGGGAACGCGAACTTTGGGTAACAGTAACCTGGGACTTTCGAAACGACGGGTGAGAATGGCTCGCAATAGCTCTAACAGCACTTCCCGTGCCCCATCTTCGAAGGCTGGCTGCTGGAATATTTTCACCAGCTCGTCATCCACCCGCTCCTCGATCTTGTAAGTATTGCGGATGGCCTTTCTGAGGGGCTTTTCCTGACGGAGGCGGTCAAACAGACACGGATAAGTGCAGGGACAGCCAACTAACCCCACAATTCCCTCTGTCAGCCACTGGATAGCACATGCAATAGGTGGCGGATACTCTTCGGGATGGGGGCCGTCCGCACAGCTAATCAAATTCAGCCCTTTAGCCATTTCGGGATGCCGAGCCGCTGCTGTTAGCACAACAAGGCCACCCAAAGAATGGCCAGACAGAATCATCGGTTGCTGAATATGCTCCCGCCAAAAGTCGTAGAGCTGCTCCACCCACAAATTGACGGTGTACTCGATATTTGTGGGCTTAGAGCTACCGCCGCACCCCAAAAGGTCGATCGCGTATACCGAGCGACTGTGGCTCAGTAGAGGAATATTCGATCGCCAATGGCCCAAAGAAGCGCCAAACCCGTGCACGAGTAACGCGGGGGCAGCTGCCGTTACCTCAAGGGTTGGAGTGTAACTGTAGCGAATGGAGTATCCCCGCCAAGACCAGTCATTCAGGTTTCCAAAATAGGACGCTGACATTCACCCCACATCCAGACATTCAAGCCGTTCTCTATAAATTGTAATGGGCAGCTTGAGTCAGCGATGCCCTAGCTGGAACCAGAGGAGGGGAGAGGGGAACAGACTACTCCGGCATGGCCACTAGTGCAGCTTGCTGCAGTTGGCATAATTCGCCAATACCCGATCGAGCCAGCTCCAACATGGAAGTAAGCTTATTCCCTCCAAACGGTTGAGTTTCCGCTGTCCCTTGTATCTCGATAAATTCTCCCCTACTTGTCATTACGACGTTGAGATCCACTTCAGCAGAGGAATCTTCGATATAAGAGAGATCGGCGATCGCCGTATCGTTCACCATCCCTACCGACAACGCTGCCACCTGATGAGCGATGGGGAATTCCTCCAGTAATCCCTTCATCATCAGCATCTGGCAAGCATCCTGTAACGCCACGTAGCCCCCTGTAATTGCGGCAGTGCGGGTACCTCCATCCGCCTGCAGAACATCCGCATCGATAGTGATGGTGCGTGGCCCGAGTTTCTCAAAGTCAATAGCTGCCCGCAGACTGCGACCGATCAGCCGCTGAATTTCCGCCGTCCGTCCAGAAATCTTGAAGAGCTCCCGTTGTTGACGCTCCTGGGTGGAACTGGGCAACAGTCGGTATTCGGCAGTCAGCCATCCTTTTCCGGTATCGTTCAAAAATCGGGGCACCTCTTCAGAGATTGAAGCCGTACAGAGAACGTGGGTGTCTCCGAACTTTACCAGTACTGAACCAGCAGAGTATTTGGTGAAGTGACGCTGAAATGAAACTGGACGAATTGCATTGTAGGTGCGACCATCCGCTCTAGACCAATCCATTCCCAAACCTCATCCAGCAAACGGCATCAGCTTATCAAAGACTGTAGAGCAGTCCTATCGACACACGTTAAGAACAGACGAGTTGAGAGCAACACCTGTAGAACCGAAACTCAGACCCGCCACTCAACTAGGGCAGCGGAACGGGAGGAATAGCCGCAATTTTTTGCTTCTGGGGGGCATCGACCTGAGTACAAGGAGCTGTCGGAAACCCAGACGTTATCCACCCCCTCAACGAATGGAGCAACCCCCTAATAGTTGCTCCATTTTGAGCGTGGGTATCGGCATCGTAGGAAACTTCCACCCACTGCGACGGCTGTTCGGAAAACCAATAGAGCATCGATAGCTGCTCCGGAGCATAGTTGCGGGTTTCCGCTAGCAGAAACAGGTAAAGACGGGTCTGCCAATCGCTTTGCAACACCGCTAAATCCAGCGATCGCCTGTAGGTTTTCCAATCCACAATTTGGGCCCGATCGCTGGCTTCTACAAGGAGATCCGGAATGCCGTAAAGCTGAACCCCCTGAAAAGGCATCGCGAGTGGATATTCGGAACGGCGCTGCCCTTCTATCAATGGAGGCGGACAGCTAGCAAACGCCTGGAAATATCGACTGAGATCGGGATCGGCCTCGATTAATGCCTGAATCGGCAGTCCCATTTCCTGCTGCTGCAATAGCTGATGAAACTGTTTCCCCCTTTCAATAGCAGCCAGATTGCCAGCTACGGTGGGTAGCTCAACTCCATCCAGATACAATCCCTCGAACCGGTAGGGTTCAAGATCGAGTACCCGCAGGTGAGCCTGGGTAATCCGTTGGAGGAGCTGCGACATGGAAGGGGGAGTCGTGCCAAAGGGGGAGTTCAACTCAGGAGAACGATCGGTGAAGGCTACTTGCTCAGTACTTCAATACCGCTGTCGGTGGCAACAATTGCCTCGTAGACCATGTCGATAAATAGGCCGTGTTCCACCACACCAGCAGTGCGTTTAAGATCATTGGCGATCGTAACAGGATCGTCCATAGGGCCAAACTGACAGTCGAGGATGTAATGCTTCTCGTCGGTAATGTAGGGATCGCCCCCATCAACGGTGCGCAGCACGGGGGTGCATCCCAGCGCTTCCAACCGGCTAAAGGTGCTCTTCCAACCAAATCGCACGACCTCAACTGGAAGGGCAAACTTGCTGCCCAACTTGTCCACTTTCTTGGTGGAATCTGCAATAATGATCAGCTTATCGGCACTGACCTCCACCAGCTTTTCACGCAGCAGTGCTCCACCCGCCCCTTTAATAAGGTTCAAAGAGCTGAGCTCAATTTCATCCGCTCCGTCAATCGCCACGTCCAGCTGGGGCTGTTCTTCCAAGGTCGCCAGCGGAATCCCCAACTCTGTGGCCTGCTCGAAGGTGCGCACTGAAGTGGGAACGCCAATGATTTTCAATCCTTCAGTCTTCATGCGCTCGCCAATAGCACTGACGGCATAGGCAGCAGTGGACCCAGTGCCTAGGCCAACCACCATCCCTGTTTCTACCCGTTCTACAGCCTTTTCAGCTGCCATTTTCTTGAGTTCGTTCTGCGTCAGCGCCATAGTGTTCCTCTTGCGGCCAATTAACTTTTCATCCTACTAGTGCTGGAACCCTCTACTGGCAATAAAGAATTCGCACTTTCTCCTCATTTGTAACCATGCTGGCTCAAAAAATCTAAATCGATAGCCGGTTCCTCCCTTGCAGACTCGGCTGCTTCTGCCATTTTTCCTCTCAAAAATTGCTCGACGTATTTACCTAAGATATCCCCCTCCAAATTGACGAAATCTCCGGAACTTAGTGACGAAAGATTGGTGGATTCATAGGTATGAGGAATCACCGCCACCTTAAACCCCTGTCCATCAAGCTCAATTTCAGCCACTGTCAAGCTGATGCCGTTGATGGCAATGCTGCCTTTCGAAACGATGTATTTAGCCACCGTAGGGGGAGCCGCAAAACTGAGCTCCCAGGAGTCGCCAGATTTTACTGATTGGCAGAACTGGCCCACGCCATCAATGTGTCCGGTGACAAAATGTCCGCCAATTTTGCCTCCCACCGTGAGCGATCGCTCCAAATTCACCGGACAGTCATTGGTGCGATTGCCCAACGTCGATCTGACTAGGGTTTCGGGGGAAACATCCGCAATAAATCCATCGGGAATATTTCGAGCTACCGTTAGGCACACTCCATCCACAGATACGCTATCCCCCAGCACCAGATCCCTCAGCATCTCGGGAGAGGCTTCGATCCAGCGGATTTTGACCTGATATTCGTTAAGGGGCTCAAGCAGACCTGTTCCTTCGACGAGTCCTGTAAACATGTTTTAGAAGGGATATAGGGCGAAATTGGAACAAAACTTAGAGCGAGCAGACTTGTGTGTCGCCAGAACCATGTCACTGAGCTGATTTTGCTTACCGCATCGTGCAAGCCACGATCCCGAGCTAACACGATAGATTACCTGCCTCGCAGATAGCAACTGCATCACAGCCCAAGCCCCTCCTATTCTCCCAAAAGTCTGCCGATTTTAACTTGATGATGGAAGTCTGGTATGTCTGGGATTCCATTCTCCATCGCATGTATTTTTGCTACGAAGCACGATCGAACGCGATCGTGTATTTTCCTTGCGTCAAGAAATACTTGAATCCTTTACCTACAGCTGCACTCAGGCAACTATCCCCTGCTTGTCAAAGCCATATGCCCCAGATAGGATCGGGGTACCCATGCGGCGGGAGGTCAGACTTATGGTGGAAATGGAGGTTGCGGCAATTGCAATTGATGCTGCCAATCGAGTCCCCATCGTAATTCTGCGCGATCTTAGCGAGAGACGCGCTATACCCATTTGGGTGGGCAAAGCCGAAGCTAATTCCATCATGCAAGCTCTCGATGGACAAAAGCCAGCTCGGCCCATGACCCACGATTTGATGTATGCATCCTGGTTGCAACTGGGCTACACCGTCGATCGCATTGTGGTGTGCGACCTCAAAGACGACACGTTCTTTGCCACAATTTCCCTTAGCAAAGAAGGAGAGGAAGAGGAATACACATTAGACTCTCGTCCCAGCGACGCGATCGCCATTGCTCTGCGGGCCAATGCCCCCATCTGGGCCATGGAAGAAGTGATTGCGGAAGCGTCCATTCCAGTCGATCAAGATGCTGACGATGCCGAACGAGAAGAGTTTCGTCGCTTTTTACAGGGGGTCAGCCCTAACGACTTTATCGGCAGTCTCCCCGCTGATGGTGGAGACAACACAACCAACTAGCTCCCTTTAAGCTTGTAACAAATCAATAAATATCTAACAAAAGTATGGGGATGGCAATTGTCCACCCCATTTCTATGTATAGGCATTTTAATAATGACAGCAGCTGGGGGGAGGACTGCTCTGGTTGATTGCCCTCACCAGCTAAAAAACTGATGCCTCTGCTGGTTGTTTTTCTTGTTGGTTGTTTCCCCTGCCACTCATGCAATATCTCATACTGCTATTTTCCCGTCTGCGTTTCTCTCTCTTGGGACTGATTGTCGGAACAGCCTTACTAGTGGGCTGCAATAGTTCCCTACAACCTCCCACCTCATCCTCTCCAGAACAGATCGCAGTCATTTATCAAAACCGACCCAAATTAAGGGGCACAGCTACGCTGGAGATGCAAGTGCAAACCGCTTCGGGTTTGGGCACTGTAACCCTGCAATTGGAGGGGAATGCAGCTCCACTGACTGCCGGGAATTTTGTTCAGCTGGCAGCAGATGGGTTTTACGATGGCCTCAGCTTTCATCGAGTGGTGAAAGATCCTCTGCCGTTTGTCGTTCAAGCAGGAGACCCTTTGGGGAATGGAACCGGTGGCTTTGTGGATCCTCAAACCCAGCGTCCCCGTCAAATTCCTCTAGAAATTGCTACCAAGTCACGAGCCGCTGAGGATGTCCCCCAATTCAAGCTGCACTACAACGAAGTGGTCCAGTCCCCCGCTCTAGCCCTGCCCCACCATCGTGGAGCCATAGCGATGGCCAGATCGACTGCGTTTAATACCGCCTCTTCTCAGTTCTATATCGCCCTATCAGACGTTCCTCAGCTGGACGGACGCTACGCAGTATTTGGATACATCACGGAAGGGATGGATTGGGTCGATACCATTTCCATTGGCGATCGCATTGTTTCAATCAACGTTATTGAGGGGTTGGAAAATCTTTCCGAAGAATAACCGGAGTATGGCACCAGTGGCCTTACAGCTGGGTTTTGTACCGTTGCTAGCGACTTGATGCCTGCAATATCTTCCCCCCCTTGCTCTGGATGGTATCTAGCTCCTATCCCCTGTACGAATCCCGTAATTAGTACTGCACAGTTACTGTTACGGTTGCAGAAATAGTGCGTTCTCCGCCAATCACTGGAGTTGAAGCGGCACTGATTGCTGCGCGTTCGTAGGGTACCGGAGGAGGGGTATGGGAACTGCTGTTCACCTGAATCGAGTGAATCGTCTGCCGCTCCAACCCTAGAGACCCCAACACCACATCCGCCTGGGCGATCGCATCCTCCACCGCCAACGCTAAAGCCTGGTTTCGACCCGCCTCGGCATCCTCATCCGTAGGTCGAAACGTCACAGACTGAATCTGAGACGCCCCAGCAATGACAGCGCTATCTAAGGTATCCCCTGCGACCGCTACTGGTACCTCAAACTGCACTGTATTGGTGCCGCGCACCTCAGTAATGCGCAGCCCACCTCGCTCTGAATATTGCGGATAGAGAGAAATCCCTGTCGTTTGCAGGTTACTGACTTCTAAGTCCTGCAGCTTCTTCACCAAACTATCTGACTGCTCAGCCACCTGCTGCTGTACCTCAGTCGCAGACTCTCCTGTCACCGATACCCCTAAACGAATGGTGGCGATCGCCGTTTCTACCGCCACCGATCCTTCGCCGGTTACGGTTAATAGTTGGTTGAGTTCTTGAGCAAATGTTGGTTGACTCCAGCAAATCCAGCCAACCAACAACAACGGCAAGACACGCGCTATCTTCTCCAATAATCTGCTCCAGAAAACCCTGTTGCCCCTACGCTAGCCGATCGGACAAACAATAGAGTTTTGCAAAATGTTGAGTGGGGGAAATCTGGAGGTGGCGATCGTACTCATAAAAACTCAACGGGGCAGATGAGATACCTATCCACAGCCAGTTAGTCCAAGTACTGCAGTCCCAACCGCCAAACCTGAGAGTCTAAAACTCTGGCCCAAGCAATCCTTGCATCAATCGGCCCCTCTCTGCCCATCATCAAACTGCAGGACAGTTCGGCTTTCAGAGGGGCTTGAGTCACTACCACCAAACCGCATCCCCCAAAGGCACCATCTGTAACCAATCCGGTAATGCGATAGGTGCGATTCTGAACGATTACAGTGAGCTTAGCGATGGTTCCCGCCCCTATAGACGTGCGGGATTCATTCCTGGTACATGAAACCTCAGTGGACTCATGTTCAGTGAAGGGGAAGGATTGCACCATCGCTGAGTATCTCAATACGGCATCACCCTATAAACTGCCCATTTATAAGATTGCTGACAGCACCGAACGTGCAGGGAAGACCGCAGGCAAACAGTTTTTTGGGGGGTCTAGCTGAAGGACTCTTCAGCCCTCACAACCGTTGCCTCAGGTTTGTAACAACTTGCAACAAAGCATCCAGACGCTGAAAGCGCACCTGTATTCTGGAACCTGTCTGGACATCTCTCTATGTCTTTATCCATAGTGGTTTGCAGCTCTTGCGATCGGAGAATCTTATTCTTGACGCAGGTTCCGTGCAAAACCGAAACCGCTGGGGCAAGGTCGTAGAATGAATTGCAGTTTATAAATATCATCAGGTGTGGCTGGCGGTTCCCCTTCTAGCTGCGCCCCATTGGCATAAAAAAGGGAGTTTACATATCGATGGGCATTAATGCGTCAGCAGGTACGGTTGTCTCTCGTCCTCGCCTCTACCAAACTGTTGCAGTTTCAACTATTACTCAAGCCGAGCAGCAAGATCGCTTCCCCAATTCAACTGAACTGGAACGGCTGACGGACTTCTACCGTGGCGGTCAATTGCGCCTCCAGGTTGCCCAAGTCATTTCTGAAAACTACGAAAATATTGTTAGCAGTGCTGCCGGTCGTATCTTCACGGGCGGTACCGCAATGGCGTATTTGGAAAAGCCCGAAGACACAGGCCAGCCTGAGGCGATCGCCGACATGGTGATGACCGGTACCGGTGAAGCCTCCGCGCTGGGAACTGACTTTGTCGTTGAAGCTGGCGGTGGATTCGGCTTTGCCCTGCGCGATCTGTTTGGTGCCACTGCTGTCGAAGTCCCCCCAGGTTTCCGTCCTATTGACGTCAACCGCTACGGCGTCTCGAACATGACCAAGTCCCTGCGGGATATGGCTTGGTTCCTGCGATACATCACTTATGCAATCGTGGCGGGCGATCCCAGCATTTTGGCCAATAATACCCGCAGCCTGCGAGAGATTATTGAGGAGGCTTGCTCCACCGAATCCACGCTGGTGGCTCTGCGCGTGATGAAGCAAACGGCGGGCAATTTGTTCAAGGATGCCCCTGACGCTAAAGCCGTATCTGACCAGTATTTTGACGTCGCCTTGACCGAATTCGACGCCCCCACCCTTTCCAACCAGATTCGCCAGCGCAAAGCATCCACTGGCGTGAAGCTGCAGGGTCTGCAACTGCCCGAGATATACAACGCAGCTGCCGAGCAGGTACTGAAGTTCACCATGAAGCCCGGCATGACTGAAGAGGAAAAGCAGTCGGTCATTAAGGCTACCTACCGCCAGGTATTTGAGCGGGACGTCCGTCGTGCTTACGGCACTAAAGTGGGCGATCTTGAGTCCAAAGTAAAGAACGGTGAGATTTCCGTTAAAGAATTTGTCCGCCGCCTGGGTAAATCTCCCGCCTATCGCAAGGAATTTTACGAGCCCTTTGTCAACAGTCGCGTTGTGGAACTGGCCTTCCGCCACTTCTTGGGCCGTGCCCCCGAGACCACCGAAGAGTTCTCCGCGTACTTCGAAATTGTCACCAAGGGAGGTCTAAACTCCTTAGTTGATGCACTGGTGGACAGTGCGGAATACGGGGACTACTTCGGAGAAGAGACGGTTCCTTACCTGCGCAAGCTGGGTGTGGAAGCCCAAACCAGCGCCAACTGGGGAGCTAAGTTCAGTCTCTACAATTTTGCAGCCCCTCGCCGTAAAGTCCCTCAGTTCATCACGTTGTTCTCTGACTACAAAGGCCCTCTGCCCGATCAGCACGCCTACGGCAATGGAAACGACGGTCTGGAAATTCAGTTTGGAGCCATCTTCCCCAAAGACACTGTCAACCTCAACGATCGCCCTGCGTTAATCAACAAGAACGTTCAGCGCCTTTTAGTAGCCAGCGGTATCCGTCCCGAATTCCAAAGTGCCGCCACTGATGGTCCCACTTTCCGTTCCTCCGGCTTGGCGCCCACTGTCATTCGCCTCGGCGACATTCCCTCCCGTCGCAGCATTTCGATTGGTAACAGAGCAGGGGCAACCGGTAGCGAATCTTCCACCCAGCAAGTCCTGCGCGCCTGCTACGTTCGGGTTTATGGCTTTGAACCTTATAGCGGCCAGCGTCTAGAGACATGGGAAAACAAGCTTGAGAATGGCAATATTACTGTCCGCGAGTTCGTGCGTCAGTTGGCCAAGTCCAAGCTATACCGTGATAAGTACTGGGCGCCCTTGTACGTAGTGAAGGCAATCGAGTACCTGCATCGCCATCTTTTGGGTCGTCCCACCAAGGGGCGCGAAGAAATGAACCCTCTGTTTGATATTGCCTCTAAGGATGGCTTCTACGCTGTTGTGGATGCGATTGTGGACAGTAAGGAATACGAGCAGGTATTTGGGGAAGATACCGTTCCTTACGAGCGCTACGTCACCCCGCGCGGCTTGGCTTTGCGTAACATGCGCTTGGGCTCTACCGCTCAAAACACTACCATGATGGTGCCTCAGGGATCTCCCACTGCATCTCCGTTGCCTGCTGCAAAGAAAAGCTTCATTCGTCGCTAAAGTGTAACAAAGATCTGTAGTCGGACTTAGGCAAGCTTAGGACACGTTGATTTGTTTCTCTGGCAGTCGCCTTTCTTTGGGCGGCTGCTTTCTTATCGGTTGTTACAGTTCACGCATCTTCAAGAGAATCTCACATCAATTCAGCGACAATTGATCCCAGATCACAGCATTGCGATCGCGCGGTACGCGCAGGAGAACAGATGTTTGACTTTCACGATCACCTCTCCCATCCTTATGCTTCAGTAGCCATGGGGGAATTTAAGTCAGGTCGGTTTGAAGATGCCCAGCAGCTTTATGAAAAAGCGGTTTCCACCTACAGCGATGGATTTCACGGCGCTTATTTACTGAGGGAACCCAATAGCGATCGCGGCATGTCCGTCATCTTTTGGGAAACTCAAGCGGCGATGGATGCCAGCAAAGGGGAAGTGCACGATGCGATTTTGAAACAGATGAGCCCCCTGTTTGCGGCTCAGCCAGTGTTGGAAAACTACGAAATCACCTGCAGCGTTCAACCTACTTCTGCTAGTTCTGCTAACTCGAACCGCTCCCATTAGCTAGACACCCTTCTCTATGCGTATGTGCTAGACCGCCGCTGGCTGCTTCACTGTCTTAGCCACAAAGCGGACGTAATTCTCTAGCATGTGCAACCCGGCATTCGAAGATTTTTCGGGGTGGAATTGGGTAGCCATCACGGTCCCTTTCGCGATCGCAGCGGTTACCGTCTGTTTGCCGTGGGTGACGGTGGCAGCTGTCCAACTGGTATCGCTGGGGGCGCAGTAGTAGGAGTGGACGAAATAGGCCCAAGGGGAACCTTCCAGTCCTTGCCATAGCGCGGCCTCTGGTTGGGTGAAGGCCAACCGGTTCCAACCCATATGGGGAATGGTGATATCCGGTTCGGGGGTAAAGCGCTGAACTGTACCGGGAACTAGTCCCAGCCCGGGTTCTTGCCCTTCACTGCTGCCTTCAAACATTAACTGCATCCCGAGGCAAACCCCCATCAGAGGCTGGTTACGAGCGATCGCTGCTTTTATTGGCTCTTCGAATCCATGTTTGCGCAAACTCTCGATCGCCGGGTCAAATGACCCCACACCTGGTAGCAACAAACCATCGTACCGTTCTAGGTGGTTGGGATGTTGCAGGATCGTCACATCTGCACCGACTTGCTCTAACCCTTTGCAAGCAGAGTGCAAGTTGCCCATCTCGTAATCGATCACGGCAATTGTGGCGATCGCCATAGTCAGTCTCCAGTGCCAAGATGACTCTAGTGTGCCACTTCTCTCTGTTCTATAGCGACTGTCAAGTCGCTTAGGGCATTTTAGCTATCCCAATCCATGGCGGGGCTTAGAGATTGATGTCCCAACTAAAATGTTAGAGGCTATATGGAAAGACTTAAGCGGCATGCAGGCATTTACTCTGCAGGAATGCTTCTGCCGCTCGGTCACAAACGGGCTTTGAAAACAGATACCCTTGGCCAAACTCGTATCCCAAATCTTTCAATAACTCCAGCTGTTTCGGAGTTTCTATTCCTTCAGCAATTGTATTGAGGTTTAATTGGTTACCCAGCGCAATAATTATTTCAGCAATTTGATGATTGCTTTGGCCCGCTTCAATCTGGTTCACAAACGAGCGATCGACTTTGAGGCTATTGATGGGTAAGCGGTGCAAGTAACTTAACGATGAATATCCTGTACCAAAATCATCAATGCTGATTTTGATGCTCCGATCCTGTATTTCTCTTAGCAAAGAAATGGTCGAATCAATATTGTCGATCAACATACTTTCGGTGATTTCTATTGTCAGACAGCTACCCTCTAAACCAGATAGTTCGAGCATCCGATCGATGTCTGACAGCAGGTTGGGTTCGCATAGGTCTTGGGCTGAAAGATTGACGCTGACCGTCAAATGTGAAAGTTCGGGAAATTCAGACTGCCATCTAGCTAGCTGAAAGCAAGCGGTGCGGAGGGCCCAGGAGTCGAGGCAGGCAATTATCCCGGTTTCTTCCGCCACCGGGATAAACTCCCCAGGTGGTTTGAGTCCATGAGTGGGAGTTTGCCAGCGGATTAAAGCTTCAAACCCAACGAGATTTCCTGTGGCGAGTTCAACAATCGGTTGATAGTGCAATGTGAATTCTTGAGCTTCAATTGCTCTACGCAAATCGTTCTCTACATTCAGCCGCTCGAGGGCTTGCGTATGCATTTCGGCATTGAATATTTCGTACCGCGCCCTACCCTGCGACTTCGCTCGATACATCGCTATATCGGCATCTCTCAATAATTGGGAGGGATGAACGTAGTCCTCCGTGTCGAAGACAACTCCAATGCTAGGACTCATATATACTTCTCGTTCTTCGAGCATCATAGGAGAATTCAATGTTGAAAAAATACGTTCGATGCTACGAATAGCTTGTTTGTTATCCTTGATGTCTTCTAGAAGAATGACAAATTCATCCCCACCCAAGCGTGCAGCAAGATCGCTCTTTTGGAGGCAAGTTTCCAGTTTTCGAGCAATGGCAATGAGTAGCCGATCGCCGACCAGATGGCCCAAGCTATCGTTAATGACCTTAAATCGATCGAGATCGAGAAATAAGACCGCAAAGTGATAGTTTTCAAGACGCTTAGCGTGATGAATGGCAAGTTCCAATCGCTTCATCAAGAGATGGCGATTGGGCAAGCCCGTTAGGGCATCGTGCAAGGCATCGTATTTCAATCGATCGTGAGATTTGATGCGTTCGGTGACATCTCGAGAGGTGGTTTGGATGCGAATAATGCGTCCATTGTCATCCAATATGGGCTTTATTAGGCTCTCAAACCAGATATAGTCCCCTGACTTTTGGTGCACTCGATAGGTAATGGGATTGAGTCTTTCGCTCTGTCTAGACTGCACAGAGCGATGCTCTCTGGCGACGCGAGCGCGATCGTCGGGATGAATGAAAGTGTAGGAATCTTGCCCCACCATTTCTTCAGATCGATAGCCCAAAAGGGTTTCACAGGACGGGCTGACGTACAGATAATGGCCGTTCACCTCTTGCAGGCAAACCAAATCTTTCATGTTGTTGGCCAATAAGCGATAGCGCGCTTCGCTTTCTTGTATGGCTTTTTCGGCTTGCTTGCGCTCGGTAATATCGAGATGAATACCCACAACTTTGACCGGATCTCCCGATCGATCGCAAATCGATTGGGCATCGCTGTAAATCCATCGATAACTGCCATCCCGGTGGCGGAGGCGGAAATCCATGTTGTATGGAGCCTTCCGATTCATAAACGCCCGGTAAGCGGCAATTGTTCGTTCCCGATCGTCTGGATGGAGGCGTTCTTTCCAATCAGCAGGACAGGCTTCTGGGGCATCGGGGGGGTAACCCAGTTGAGCTTTATAGGCTGGAGACACATAGGATGTCTGCGTGCGCAAATCTGAAATATAAAAGCCGATATTGGATGCCTGAACCACCAAATCCAATTGGGCCTGCTGTTCTCTAGATGTTTCCTCGGCCCGTTTGCGATCGGTTACATCGAGGATTAACGAATCCCAAATCAGGTCTCCATTGGGTTGCAAGGTAGGTTTGCCAGCAGCTTCTAGCCATTTGACTTTCCCCGACGGGGTTGTAATTCGCCATGCCCAAGACCAAGGTTTCAGCGTATCTGCAGATTCTGCTACCGAGGCTTGCATGCCCGACAAATCTTCCGGATGAATCATCTCCCATAGAACCCTGGCATCTTTGGTAACCTCTTGGGCGGCCACTTCCCAGATTTTGTAACATCCCGGACTCATGTACAACACACGATCCGAGCCATCAGGGTGGAGAAGATATCTAAAAATTGCCCCAGGCACATTTGCCGCCATATTTTGAAACCTGGCTTCGCTCTCTCTTAAAGCCGTTTCGACTCGTCGGCGTTCTAACAATTCCTGTTGGACCTGTTGGAAAAGATTGGCCTGATGAATGGCAATCTCCAATTGGTTAGCAACAGAGCGAGCTAACTCCACTGACTCGTCGAACCAGACAAATGGGCAGTGGCTAGAAATTACAAAACTACCCCAAAGGTTACCCTCGATCGCTAAAGGAATCAGTAGCCAGGCACCTGGTAAGGTTTCGGCGACATCCCGATTAATGTCATCCTCCAGAAGTGCTGTATCTTCAACTCGAACCACCTGCCGCTGTTTGAGGCTTTCTGCATACGGATTCCCTCGATCTGTAACCTCAAATCCAATGGTTGTAGGACTGTCGGGATTGTTGCGAAATTCAGCTACATGTCTCCAGACCCCTTCTTCTGGCAGGTATTGCACCACAAAACAGTCGAGATTGTTGAGCAGTCGAGCTGTTTCTGCAGTGGCGGTCGCAAAGATGGTGTCTAAATCCAGAGACTCATGTATGTCTTGAAAGACGCGATTGAGGGCTTGTTCCCGTAAATATTGTTGTTCTAGCTGGGTGATATCTTTGCCAACCGATTGAATTTGGGTTAATTGCCCGCGTTCGTCAAAAATCCCCAGATGGATCCATTGAATCGAGCCGATTGGCTGACTGGTTAAATTGTTGTAGGGACTGAAATCGTTTGTAGTAGCAATGTTATATTCGGTGTTGATTTCAAAAACTGGATAATCTGGAGTCAGTGAAGCAATCTTTCGCTCTACATCGTCTAATGACTCGTCAAAGCTAAGCAGATGAATCCATCGTTGACCGATGACGTCTGAATATGCATCTAGAACAGAGCAGAAAAGCTGGTTAGCAAAAGTGATAGTTGTGTCTGGCAACGAATGCAGAATCAAGTTGGAGCTGGAAGTTTTTTCTCTCCGATTGCCCTGTAGGTAATTTAGTGAGGAATGGGCGCACGTAGACGCTTCCTCATAAGAGCTTTGCTCTGGGTAATAAAGTTGAGGTTTGTCCATGTACGAAGAGTTGGCCACTTATTGGATGGCACTTTTCAGCCTGCCCACGTTCCCCCTTAAAACTTTGGTAGGCAGTTATTAAGCGTGCTTGACTTTAATGATGCCAGGTTGTGGTCTTTTGGACTGAGTGAAAAGTCAGCCTGTTGGACCACAGTTCCTATGGGATGATGGATGCAATAAAGAAAATAGTATGCCCAGTTAGACAGTTGATACATCCGAGATAACACTTTCTAGTCCAGCTTTCTCTTTACCGGATCCCAATCCGTATGAAACCGTTCAAGGCTAAACTTTTCCCCTTACTTTCCTCAATATTTGGTATTGGCATTTTGGGACTAGCGATCTGGGCAATTGCCGTTCAGATTGAGGACTATCGCTTTCAAGATATGCTGGCTGGAATGGAGGGGGTGAACGGTTGGCAACTGATGGCGGTGATACTGTTGACGGGGCTCAGTTACGGGGCGATCTCCGGGTACGATCTATTGGCATTTCGCTACATTCGTCATGGCCTCAGTCCGTTCAAAATTGCCTTTGCGGGATTGGTGACTTACTCCATCAGTCCTAACGTTGGATTTGCGTTCTTGACCGGCGGTGCATTGCGCTATCGACTGTATTCTCCTTGGAACGTGTCTGCCCTAGAAATTGCGGAAGTGACTGTATTCACGAACCTCAGTCTGTGGGTGGGAATTTTTGCGATCGCTGGAGCTGTCTTCTTTCTGGCCCCATTCCCCCTTCCGGCACACATTGCAATTCCCTTGGGGTCGTTGCAGGTTTTGGGGGGACTGTTTTTGGCGATCGCCGCTGTCTACCTAGCTCTAGCTGCATTCGTACGGGCTCCAGTCCAGTTAGGAAAGCGTACTTACCGCTTGCCCAGTTTGAAATTGGCAATAGGCCAAATTGGAGTTTTTGGTTTTGATTGGGGGTGTGCGTCGGCAGCGCTGTACGTGCTTCTCGACCTGCAAGAATCGATTGCTTTTCCACAATTCTTTTGCGTGTATGTAGTGGCTTTGGGGTTGGGATTGCTGAGTACCGTTCCAGGAGGATTAGGGGTATTTGAAACGGTGATGCTATTTTTTTTGACGCAATTTTCTGACGAGCCCACCACGTTGGGTCGGTTACTGGTGTTTCGCGGAATTTATTATTTTTTACCCTTTATCTTGGCAGTGTCAGGGTTAGGGATTTACGAACTGCGGCGCTCAATGACTATCGCAGCTCGCAGGTGAGTGGAACAGGCTATTTTAACGTCAGATCCCGAATCTAAGACACAAACGTTCCCGCTAATGGAGCCGAAATCGCTTCTTCCAGTTGAGAGGCCCCTAAACGCTCTTCAAGGATGTCGAACACTTCTCGACCAAAATCGTCCGCATTGCGATCCCAAGCTTGCAGGCAGACCTCCCCAAAGAAGCCCCCCATAGGCTCGGGGTTCCATAGCAGTTTGCGAGCGGTCCAGGGCATCATGCTCATGGGATTGTAATCCTCTTTAAGAACCCCCTGTTTAATGGCGTAACTTTCGAGGTGGGTGTGGGGCTGCAATCCAATGAAGAAAATTGCTGGATCGACATTGTGGGCACCAAAAATGCTTTCCAACTCGCGGTGGTAGCGAACAGTTTGGCGAATGGTGTCCTCCCGCTCGTCGATGACGTTAAAGGAGTAGTTGACGGAGACAAGGTCATCGAAGCCTGCATCTCGCAGGTAGCGGCAGCTTTCTAAGACAGTACGCAGGTTGTAACCCATACGCATCTTGCGGACTAGTTCTTGAGACCCACTGGTGATGCCAATTTCGAAATAGTTCATCCCCGTCTGGACCATCAACTCAGCCAGACGCGGCGTGAGATTGTCGGCGCGAATGTAAGCTGCCCAATGAATGTCCGTCATGCCTGCTGCCAGGATTTTCTCCAACAGCTCCTCGACGTCTGCCATGTATTTGCGGGCGGGAATAAATTGGGCATCGGTGAACCAGAAATTACGCACCCCCCGTTGGTAGAGCTGCTGCATTTCTTTAACCACCTCATCCGCAGGGTTGATGCGAACGCTCTTCCCTTCAATCACCGTGTAAACGCAGTAGCAGCAGTTGTGGGGGCAACCACGCTTGGTTTGTACACCGATGTAGAAATCCCCTCCTTCAAAGTAGTAGGAGAACTCGGGCCAGATACTCTCGATGTAGTCGTAATCGCAGGCGGTTTTCTCGATTGCTTCCGGTTGCTCGTGCACCAGACCCGGACGGGGTTCGGCTTCGCCGACGATATAACAGCGCTCGGTGGCTAGGCTTTGTCCGCTGAGTAATTTTTGCAATAAAACTTCCCCTTCCCCCACCGAGACAATGGTGCCTTTGGGTAGGGATTTCTTGAGCTGTTCGTAGAAGACGCTAACGGCACCGCCCCCCAAAACAGCGCGGGTGTGAGGATTGTAGCGACGGGCGCGATCGGTTCCGTCCCTGACTAATTTTTGGTTGCGCCATAGTTCGCCGTAGTAAGCGGAAACCAGCTTGAGACTTCCGATGGCACTGCGGACTTTTTTGATGGGGTTTTTGGCGTAATAGAATTCGAAGGCATTTTGCAGGGGGTTACCCGCTCGGCCGTTAACGGGGGCATAGACTTGGAGGTCGCGCCACGAATAGACGATCAGGTCTGGTTGAAATTCGTCGATTTTGTCGAACAGCCTGGTGCGGAAATCGAGGGGAGGAAAGGTTCCCATGTCAAAGATTTGTTGTTGGACATGGGGAAATTGCTTGTGGACGTGGTCGGCAAGGTAAACGGCCCCAATCGGAAAGATGGGATTGCAGGGGAGGCGGACGTAGAGGATTTTTTGAATGTCCATGGGGCCAATTCCTGATTGAGGAACGTTTATATATCTTTACTTTAATGGATCTGTAGGTTTGTCTTGATTTGCAGTGATGGTAACGGCAAGGCTCTCACTGCTGAATGCTTTATGGATTGGTGACTTCTCGCGGTTAATCTACTTCTCCGATCGGGGTGAAAGCGGCCCAATCGCGGGGGTGTGGGTGAGTGTCCATCGTCTTTAACATTGCTTGCTGTAAAGCTTGAGCCTTGTCATAGCCTTGTTGATGTCAGTTTCTGTAAGACTCTGTCATCAAGGTGGCAGTGGGGGGATCGGGCAAGGCTATTTTGTTCATAAGCATGAGAGTTTATGGTGAGGCATTGAGGTTGTAAGTGTGATGCCAAAGCCAGCCATAGTGGAAGCGTTTGCACAGCTTGAGGACCCATGCCGCTCAGTCGGTCAACGGTATACCCAGACGCTCTGCTTAGCCTTGTTTACTTTGGCGGTAGTTGCGGGCAATCAAGGATTTCTAGCGATTGGCGACTGGCTGAAGAGCTACCGAGACCAGTTACTAGCCTGGTTTGACCCATCCAAACGGCGATTGCCGTCCTACAGCACCATCCGCCATGTCCTACTCAATGTTGACTATCGAGACTACTCTCAGTGTCTAGCCGAATTTTTTGAGATTGAACCAGAGGTTGGAGAAACCATCACCATGGATGGCAAAGTCCTTAAAGACTCCTATCTAAGAGAAGACGACAACCTACACTGCAAGCCCTATCCAGCCATCATGCTCGTGAGTGCCTACATTGTAGAGCGAGGATGAAACTTGCCTTCCTATGAGGTGGAGCGCAAAACCAACGAGATTACCGCTCTTCCAGACTTCATCGAACAATTGGCCCTCAAGGGTGTCGTGTTTGCTTTTGACGAGATCGACACGCAAAAAAACTTGCCAGACCATTGTTGAGAGCGGCAACCATTATTTGGCAGCCCTGAAGGGGAATCAGCCGAACCTATTTGCTGCCGTCCAGCAGCAAATTGCCCCCGAGCAGGAATACCTGGAGATCGGGAAGGGACATGGGCGCGTCGAACGCCGAGTCACCCAAGTTTGTCATCAAATCGAGAACCTGCCAGATTGGCCGGGGCTTCAAAGCGTCATTCGAGTGCAGTTCATACGCGAACAGCTGTTGCACAATATGAATGTGGTCACCCACAAAACTCGTTATTACCTCTGCTCTTTTTCAGAGAACACAGCGGAAATAGCTGCACGAATTCGCGGCTATTGGGGGAGGCGAAAACAAGGTTCACTATGCTCGAGATGTCACTCAGGCAGAGGGCAAGTCTCGGATTCGCACGACTCCTCTCGTACAGACCTTTGCCCTAGCTTGCAACTTTGCCCTCAACCTGTATCGAGATTATGGGTTCACTAATATGGCTCAAGCACAGCGCAGATGCGGACAAACTTCAAACACATTATGGACATTTTTAAATGAGATAGTCTTGAAGACAATCTAAAGCTAAAGTAGGCCATTTACGATTGTAAAGAGTTTATTGTTTAGAAGACTTTACCAGAACTATTCAGCGTAAAATTATTGGTAGGCCTAAGAGGCAACGCAGTCAAAATATCAAAATATATTCCTCATGAAGACTCAGATCCCCTATCTAGCAAGCGGTTGAAGACGAAAAAAATGCCGATCAAGTTTACTTTGAAGTTATGCACAATACATCAGCATATGAGCGCGTTGTAAATTTTATTCTACAGATAGACTCCACAGATCTCCAATCCATGGGTAAAGCGCATGTTCTCTAAATTATCGGCTTTCATCGAACGGCTAAAAGCTAGCATTGCCACTGAAGTCCCAGCAGATGTTTCCGCCTGTGAATTTGACTGTCGACACCTTAGCTGCCCAGAAAAGAACTGGGAAGAGTGCCCCAAGCGACTGCACCAAGAGATGGCTCTCCAAAAAGTTACCTTTCCAGCCAAATGATTTGATAACGCCAGACAATTAATTCAGGCCTGTATTTGCACTTTAAAGTCAGGAAATGTTTCCGCTGCAATTCAATCGTGACATTCTTTTAAATAAATTGGACACTGACTTGTTAATGAAAACCGAAGCGGGTGCTGCAAGAGCTCTACATCATTAATTAGACAGTAGAAAGCGGCTTGCCGCAATGTTCGTTGGCGGGAACTGCCTCTGCAATTTTTTGTGGCTTGGGGAGGTGGAGTTTGTCCATTAGCTCGATGAAGCTGTTGCGATCGCGTAACGTCCCCCTTGGTGCATCGGGGTTAGTAAACCTAGGATTCCAGCGTTTTTCTTCACCGATTGTGGAGACCGTTTGACCTAGATAGTCGTGTCCGGGATAGACCAGTGTGTTGTCAAACAGCGAGAAAAGTCTGTTGGTCACCGAGTCATAAAGCGTACCCGCATCGCCGCTTTGGAAATCTGTGCGTCCACATCCCCTAATGAAGAGGGCGTCTCCAGTGAGGACGCGATCGTCATTGACGAGATAAGCCATATGGCTGTTGGTGTGTCCAGGAGTGTCAATCGCGGCAATACCAAGTCGGCCCAGTTGCAACACCTCACCAGAGGCAATGAAGCGATCCGCACAGGGTACCGGTGAACCTTCCGGCACAATGCTCTGAGATCCCAATCGATCGCGCAGCATGCCAGAACCCGTAATATGGTCGGCGTGAACGTGGGTTTCGAGGCTGTACCGCAACGTTAGCCCTAGCTCTGTCAACAATTTGATATCGCGATCGACCTGCTCCAGAACCGGATCGACTAGAACGGCTTCTTTGATGCCCAAATCTGCAATCAGATAGGAATAGGTGCTGGTTTCGCGATCGAAGAGTTGTCGAAACAGCATGGTTAAATTCTCCTAACACCTCCGCGTCTAGAAACTATGAGCAAACTCTAGCAAGCCAGTAGCCCACAACGAGTTGTTATGTCAGGCGATTCAGATAATGATTTCTCGATCTCTCAATAGACAGGAAAGTTGAACGTAACGTTTGACCCATTGGATGCCACTAATGAACTTTTGTATCGGGAATGAGCCTACAAATTCTGGAGGGGGTGGGGATGACTTGATTATCGGTGATGGCTGTTAGTAAGGTGATGACCGGTTCTAAGGTGTCAACTGTCAGGGGTTCGCAGTGCTGGAGGAGAGTTTTGAGGTCTGTCTCCTGTTGAAGGGTTAGAGTGTGAGTCTGTAGAGATGATTCGACAATAGAATGTATCGTTTTAGGCGCCTTAGAAACAGGTTGTTCATAGAAAGATTGATATGTACTCATCACGAACACCTCAAGCGTGTGCTTTCACCAACCAACTTAACTGGAATCATACGTAACGATCGCTAATATTACGATAGTTTTACCAACAAAAAGATTAAGACGTCATAGGAGAGTCAATACACATCAGGATACGTTATAAAACAGGGCATAATATAAAGAGATATCAAGTATTGGAACTTAATAGGCTCAGGTTCAGCCTTAAAATCCTTGCCAGCAAAGAGTTCAATTAATCCCTAGGAAAATACCAGGAAAATATACTTAGTTCTTTTTCACCCCCCTCAAGCTTCTGACAAGCATACTCATACCGAAGTGGCCATTGATTCGTTATAAAACAGTGGAGTCTATCGTCTGTTCGTTCTTGTTAGAAGGGCTTGGAGGGAATTCTACCTTGGATGCGGCTTCTTACAGTCGCCTTCTCCGATCGCTCTCAATCCAATGTCGCATCAGAAATTTGCTGGGCGTGGATGTGCTTGTGAAGACTCTGTTAAGCTGCATTGACCCAAACTCTCATTTCAGTTAAGTTCAACGAGCCAAATTGGGTTGCCAATGCTACATCAGCCGCATCGCGGCCATATGCAATTGCAATTCGATTGCCGCGCACTTCCTTTTGAGTTGCATCAAAAATGTACCAGCGATCGCCAACAAAGGCCTCAAACCAAGCATGTAAATCCATGGGTTCTAACTGGTATAGATATCCCACCACCATGCGTGCGGGGATATTTAAACTGCGACAGAGAGCAATTCCTAAATGGGCAAAGTCCCGACAAACACCGTCCTGTCTGTCGAGTGTTTCTACAGCGGACGTAGAGGCATCGCTCGTTCCGTAGGCAAAGTTGATATTTTCCTGAATCCACCGGCAAATCTCCGTGACTCGATCGTATCCCGGGGCAGTATCTGCCACGATCTCGCTAGCCAACTCTCCCAAGCAATCCGATTGACAGTAGCGACTCGGCAACAAAAATTGCATCGCGAATTCCGGTAAGTTTTGAATCGGGACGAAAGGTGCTCCGGGTTCAATGTCAACTTTATCTGCCGTATCCACTTGAACTGTGGTGCTAACTTCAAGGGATCCTTCTGGTACCATCAATCGCTGACACAAATTGCCAAAGCTATCGGTATATTCGACAACTGGAACCTGGGGGGCTAATAAATAGTCTTCCTTCATGACCCACTGTCCGAAACCGCTACGGGGTCTGAGCATTAAGATGAGTGGGGTCAGCTCGCTTGCTTCAAAAGAAATGTGACATCCAGCATTCAGTTGCATAACAGATATGGCAGTCAATACTCAGAACAACTGTTGGCGACATCTGAGACCTGGAGTTTCAATTCTGACAAGTTGGCCCGATCCTGCCAAGCGTCTACGAGGAATGCCGATTGCCAGTCCGGATATGCAGCCAACTTAACAAAACAGTTCGACATTGCGAGCAGGTCAGGTTTTCGAGCAACGATTGAAAGCCTCTTTCTGTTATTACATACCTCTCACTCACTCGATCTCCTGAAAGTTGCGCCGAGTTTTTAAGGTGGCAGGCGATCGTGAATGTTCCACAAACGTTCCCCTGTCTGCTTCATCCATGAGGACTGTGCAAACCAAGGACAAATTGGGCAATCCGATTCCCGCCTCGCAAATTTTGGTTGAGCAACCTGACACTCGTGCACTCGTCGCGATTTCAACGGTTCTCGCTACGCGCCAGACGGCACGGTGCCAGCGGGTCTTCCTCTCAAGCTGGTCCGCGTCAAAGTAGAGGGCGACAGAGTGTGGATGAGTCCTTGGACAGAAACGGACCCGCGTACTGGGCAGCGTCCTTGGTGGGTCTAGCGTCAAAGGTCTTGCTGTATTAATTGAGAGGGTGAAAGCGGTAGATGAGAAAAGGGAGCCGGTTAGGGTGACGGGAGTTTACTAACCCGCCAACTGGTTTGGGAACCGATCTTTCCAACTTTATTAAATAGCCATCCTCCGCGCTCAAACGTGGTTTGGTTCCCAGAGCAGCGGGGTTTGACGCCAATCAACCCCTCTACCTCTTCGGTACTTAAAACCCAATCGGATTGGCTAGCCCGCTCCAACACCTCCATGTACCAAACCGGATTGGGGGGGCGATCGCCGCGATGGAGCTGCAACTGTTCCAACGCCGTGGCAATGCGTTCGAGACATTGAACTAGCGGTTCTCCTGCTGCTGCTAAATGAAGGTTGCTTGTGGAAAGAAGGTCGCTTTTAGAGCTGGGCTCAGCAGAGGAACTGGGCTCCGCTATAGAACTGGGCTCGGTAGCGGACTGTTTTTGGACCTGTGGCGGGAGGCTATCGTCTGGACGATCCGATGAGAGTTTGGATGCCTCAGGGGGGTCTTGGCGATCGCCTTGGACCCACAAGTTGGGATGAATGGCGTGGTGGCGTAACCATGTCCCGATCGCTTCATCGGCGAGTTTCTCCATAAGCTTTGCAGTTTCGGTATCTCCCTCTGCAAGTGACTTCTTAGCCATTTGTTTCACGATCTGGACCAACTCCGGCCCAACCAACTCTGAATGGGAAGCCAAAATTTCTTGGGCGCGATCGGGGGCAGCGAACATTTGCTCGATAACGGCAAGATGGGATTGAACTTTGGGAGAAGTCTCTGGCTCGCTTTGAACAGCCGCTTGATTGAGGGTGTGATAGAGCTGACCCGCCAAGTTATGCAAGAATCTGGCTTCTGGTCGGTGCCCCTTGACCACCAACTGTTTCGCCACTTGTTCCATTACATGAACGAAGGTGAGATCGAGTAGATGCTCCTGCTGCCTCAATCGAATCCACTCTTCCCCGCTGGGGCAGTAGAGTAATTCCCGAATGAGTTTCGCATAGGCCTGCAGGCGAGCTTTATCCATGGCGATCGCATCTTGTGGGCTACGAACAATTATTTGGGGCGATCGCTACAAGCCGCCAATAGTCCAAACATATCTTCAGCAAAAGACCCTTCTTCGAACGCCGAACGTATGTTGCCCGTTGAGGAAAGTCCGCTGCAAATGGAGTCACCCTTTGAGTGAGAACAGCAACGATAGGTTTTACTGGAGTGGATAGTTATTTGTAGATTCCGTGTTGTTGTATTCAACCATTCCCGCCTCCACAGGGTCAAAGCCTTCAGGGAATTGAGTATTGCTGGCAAAAACAGCTCCGCTTAAGTTAGCCTCTTTAAGATTGGTGTCGCTCAAATCAGTAGCAATTAAATGGGCTTGATGTAAAATTGCTCCACTCAGATTCGCTCCCCACAAATTTGCCCCGTGCAAATTTGCGTTGCTGAGGGAAGCATCAGTCAAGTTTGCCGCTCTCAGGCGTGCTCCAATCAGGTAAGCGAAGTTTAAATTTGCAGAGGTTAAGTCAGCAACCGTCAAATCTGCTGCGATCAAAGAACAGAGTTCTAAATTCCCTCTAGTCAGATTAACCGCTCGTAACTTGGCTTCTCTCAAATCAGCATTGTAAAAACTGGTTTCTATGAGTTTACTGCCATTAAGAAGGGCCCCTCGCAGTGAAGATTCTGACAAATCGGAGTGACTCATGTCCGCATCAAACAGCTCTGCACCATTCAGGTGCATCCCTCTGAGAGATAAGCCAGACAACTCTTTTTTCCGAAGTTGGAGAGATTTTGCAGAGCTCAAGTCCAGATCGCTCGGTAGAGTTTGTTCTGAAAGCAATCGCCCATCCGTCATGAAAGAACCAATCTATAAGCCTAATATTTACTCTACCCCTGTAGAACTAAGTATTGAACAGTCCAAAGAATGCAAGAGGATGTATATTAACGACTGAGCTGCGATTGTGGCTATAGCCTTTTGGCAGCACGATCCCGCGACCTCGGCGAGATACCCCGCCAGCGTAGGAGCCTAAGCGTCCTTCTATTCCGCCGATATGACCTCTGATGTCAACGCACAGTCGGAAAGCTGGCCCGCACTGATCGAGACGTTGATAGGGATGCTCTAATACCTCGATTGGTTCTTCGCAGGGGCAGCGCAAGAATCAATAAGACTACTACATTCTCAATTAGTGCTAAGAATAGATGCAATAAGGTCGTGAATTTCATGCTTGAAACGTTTACGATCGTCTCTCAACACCACAAAATGTTTCAAATTTTCTTGCGTTTACCCTGTTCTAACAATGGCAATGATGGCTCAACAGACAGGGACATGTCTGGTTCTTGATTTACGAGCCTCGATCCTCTCATTTTGAGTATGCATTTGCCCTGGGCTTTGAAAAGTGCAGTTTACAAGTAAGAAAATCTCCGCAAAATTCTAAGTTTAGGAGCAAATTTAGGTGTTTATTGAAATAGCGACAATTAGGTTGGATTGGATGATTGCAAGGTTTTGAGTGCAGCGATAGCTGCTTCCGTTTCAGCCGCTTTTTTTGAATGTCCTTTCCCCTTACCCAAGCATTGCGACTCCAGCCAAACTTCCGCATTAAATTGTTCCGCACCAGCGGTATCCTGCTGTTGAACTCGATAGTTGGGCAATTTCCCCCACTGACGCTGGGTGAGCTCTTGCAGGGCCGTTTTGGCATTGTGCCGTTGCAGGTTATTCAGTAGAGTGTCTGCTCGCAATTTCAACAGCGGCTGCAGCCACGATCGCAACATCGCACCAGAGGGTTGCTGCAGCCCAGCCGTTGACTCAGATGCCTGAAATCCTAAATACAGCGCCCCCACAACTGCCTCGAATGCATCGGCATGACGCTTGTCTTTCCCCTTCTCGTCTTTAAATGCACTTCCCCCTAACTGCAGTACTGACTCAAAATCAAAACGTCCCGCTAATTGGGCAAAAAAACTATTGCTCAATAAATCGGAACGCAACAGCGCCAGTTGTCCAACAGTCAACCGAGGATAAGTGGCGTACAAGAACTCTCCTACCAACAACCGCAAAACGGCGTCCCCCAGAAACTCAAGGCGATCGTTATTCTGCTTAGAATTGAGCGAGGGATGGATCAGCGCTAGATCGAGCAAATGAAAATCAACCCTGCCGGTTGGAATATCCCCGCTCAAATTTTGCAGAAAGGTCACAAGTTGGTGCCGACGGGCATCAGAAAGTTCGGCCATGCCAAGCAGTCATCTAGAAATGCTTGCTCATCTTACTCTCCGGGCTTTTAGATCGGTAGTGTCTCCCCATGTTGCGTGGTAAAGCCATAGCACGATTCCCTCCCGATCGTCCTCTGCACAGCATAAGGTGACAGGGCAAACGCATACTCAAGAAGAGAGAACGTGCAAGAGATAATCATTGTCCCATCCAGCTTTGAGGCGCTTGGCTTTGATACCGCCTTTAGCCGAAGAGTCCTGGCGTAAGAGGTTGAGAGCCACATGTCTCATTAGAGCTAGGTTTTCAGGTGCATGGTCCTTGCGAACTCGAGAAGCATCTTAGTTGAAAGCCACATCCAAAACACAATGGAGTTGGTTTTCAATGCCCCAATGGCTGCGAACGCCTTGAGCAAAGCGTTCGACCCCCCCATCAAGACTGAGCAGATAGTAGCGTCGCTCGACAGTAGGCTCCTGCCCTGGCAAGCGTCGTTCTGCTTCTACTAACCCCACTCGCTTGAGCCCCACCCAGAGCTGAGAGTCTTCCAGATGCTCAACCCCATCCAGAAGCCAGTGGCGACGAATTTCAATGCGGCCATGTCCTCCATTGACGGTTTGGTGAAACTCGTGAGAAATATCTCGAAACCCAATTTTGCGTGTCCAGTCAAATAGTTGCCGGACATCCTCGTGAATGTTGCTCTGATTCCCTTTGAGGCTGAGGATGTAGTCGCCGTCCTCCTCGACAATCTGCCGTGCAATCTCCTTTTGGGCTCCCATGGCATCGATGGTGACGATACAACCGTTGAGGGCCAAGACCTTCAAAAGCTGGGGAATGGCGGTGATTTCATTCGATTTCTCGTCCACTTTCACTTGCCCCAGAACCAAACGATTCTGAGTTGCCCAGGCACTGACCATGTGGATGGCTCCTTTGCCAACCTCTTTATCGTAGGAATGCCTCACGGTTTTACCATCAATGGCGATGACCTCTCCCTGGCTCACTTGGGCAATGGACTTGACCCAACTCAAGAAGCACACCTGTAAGGCTTCCGGGTCAATGGCTGCAAACAAACGCCCGATGGTGTCGTGGGAGGGAATCCCGTTAGCCAGCTCCAAAAATCCTTTCAGCCACTCTTGCTTAGCCCGACCGTAGTTCTCGATATCGACCCAGGTGTCGGCTCCACAGACGACTGCACAAATCGTTAGGCCGATGATGTCGAGGAGTTGGTGGTCGACCAGATAATCTGCTCGTGGGTCTTCTAGATTCCTGAAATGCTCTAATAGTGACGATGATGGCTCTGCAGACTGGGACATTTTTGGCTGCCCAAATGACGAGCCTCGATCCTCTCATCGATGAGTATGCGTTTGCCCTGCATAAGGTGACACGATAATGTTGAGACTTGCCCCTAACTACCTGATATCGGTCGCATAAATTCCAGAGGGAGAGTAGCCGCATTCCCTTATAATTTTGTATCAGTAGAGAAATTCGCCTACCGTTGGGAGGAATGTGCGGTGACGCTGTCTGTTCAGGTGATCGGTCCAGATTCCACCGTGTGGGATGCTCCAGCCGATGAGGTCATTTTGCCGTCTACTTCCGGGCAACTGGGTATTTTGACAGGCCATGCCCCTTTGCTTACGGCCCTAGGCACTGGCGTGATGAGATTGCGCTCGGAAGGTAGTTGGACTGCCATGGCTATCATGGGTGGTTTGGCAGAAGTCGAAAACAATACTGTCTCTGTTCTGGTGAAGGGTGCGGTATTGGGGGCGGATGTTGACAAAGAGGCTGCTCAGTCCAGTATTGACGCAGCAATTTCAACCTTAGCCAGCAGCAGTGACAAGCAAGAACGCCTGCAAGCCCAACAAGCACAGCAAGAAGCCACTACGCTTCTGCAAGCGGCCAACATGCAGGTTAAAACCACCATTTAACGTAATGCTGGGTGCCCCAAACTGGTGGCAGCAATTAACGAGATCGTTAACTCCACCACAAACCATCTGTCTAGGCTTCATCACCACAATTTTGGTTGGAGCCTTTCTTTTGTCACTTCCTTGGTCAACCGCATCCGGCCAGTGGAATTCATGGCTCGTAGCGCTGTTCACTTCGACCTCGGCTGTTTGTGTGACGGGGTTAGTGGTTGTCGATACCGGAACTCACTTCTCCTTTTTTGGTCAAGTCATTCTCTTGGCCTTGATTCAAGTAGGTGGTTTGGGCTACATGACCGCAACCAGCTTTCTGCTGCTGATTGTGGGTCGAAGGGTCAGCTTGCGCAGCCGAATGAACATACAGGAGACCGTTGGTGCTGTTTTAGGTGAGTCTAACGTGCGTCAGCTGGTTTCTGCCATCGTCGGCATGACGGTTCTGTTTGAGTCATTGGGAGCACTGCTGCTGGCTCAAACTTGGGTTCCACAAATGGGGTGGAAGGCCGGTTTTTGGGCAGCGGTATTTCATAGCATCAGCTCGTTCAACAATGCTGGCTTTAGCCTGTATTCAGATAGCTTGGTTCAGTTTCAAAGCAACCCCTTCACAATTTTGACAGTCTCGGGCCTCATCCTTTTGGGGGGACTAGGGTTTAGCGTCATCTATGAGATATACGAATACGTGCGCAGGGTTTGGTTGGGAGAAAGCCTTGCACTACGAGAAAACTTTTCGCTAAATCTCAAGGTTGTCGTTGTGACTAGCACGCTGTTGCTATTTGGGGGAACACTCTTTTTCCTAGGGACCGAGTGGAATAACCCCAACACGATCGAGCAGTTGCCCCTACATATCCGCTTGTTAGCTGCATTTTTTCAGTCTGTGACGACCCGTACAGCGGGCTTTAACGGTATTAACCAGTCAGCCCTAGAGTCTTCTTCATTATTTATTGTCATTATTTTGATGTTTATCGGTGCTAGCCCCGGAGGTACGGGTGGAGGTATTAAGACCACAACAGTCGGAACATTGCTAGCCAGTACCCGGTCCGCATTACGAGGCAAGGACTCTGTCATTTTATTTAAGCGAACAGTACCTGACGGCCTGGTGAATAAGGCGGTTGGTGTTCTGATGGGGTCTGCAGCCATGGTGGCATTGTGTACTACCCTTCTGGCAATCATTGATGGCGATCGCTTTCAGTTTCTCGATTTACTGTTTGAGGCTGTATCTGCCTACGCAACAGTGGGCCTCTCTACAGTCGGGACCTCTGCACTCTCTCCCTGGTCTCATTGGGTCTTGATTCCGACCATGTTTTGCGGGCGAGTGGGCATCCTCCTGCTCATGGCTGCCTTATATCGTGAGACTCCCGCAGAGCACTTGCTGAAATATCCCGAAGAAACGTTTTTGATTGGCTAGTGCGCCTCTTACTCCCGCGCTAAGGTGATGTCACGAGTGTCTGGTAGGGAATGGCCGTGCACTATTGGCTGATGAAAAGTGAACCTAGCGAATATTCCATTGATGACTTGAAGGAGCAGGGCACAACCCATTGGGATGGGGTACGCAATTATCAGGCACGCAACATCATGCGCGACCAAATGCAAGTGGGGGATTCAGTTCTGTTTTATCACTCCAATACCAAACCACCAGGTATCGCGGGATTGGCCAAGGTTTGTCGCACCGGATATCCAGACTTTACCGCTTGGGATCCAGCGGACAAACATTACGATCCAAAATCCGATCCCGAGAATCCCACCTGGTTCATGGTAGATATCGAGTACGTTGAGACCTTTCCCAAATTTGTAAGCCTAGTTGACCTCAAAGCTCAGCCAGAATTATCTGGCATGAAGGTAGTACAGCGAGGAGTTAGGCTATCGGTCCAGCCTGTGGACGCAGACCATTTCCGACGGGTCTGTGAAATGGGTCAAGCCAACAGCTACCGAACAGTCTGAGGCTGCAAGAGTTTGCTTGGGGTGGATGGGCAATCGCAGGTGCGCAAAAATTGTAGAAATTGATCCACCAAGACGGGGTCCCACCACCCCTTTTCAGATTCGGATTCGAGAATGGAGAGGGCTCTATCTGCTGTAAATACCGGTTTGTAGGGGCGTTCGGAGATCAGTGCGTCGTAAATATCAATAATTTGGAAAACCCTAGCCAAATAGGGGATATCCTCCCCTTTCAGTCCATCCGGGTAACCGGAACCATCCCAACGCTCGTGATGGTTGCGAATAATCGGGAGTACATGCTTCATCGTGCGCAAAGGTTGGCAAATACGCGCCCCTATCTCTACGTGGGATTGCATGATTGCCTGTTCCTCTGGGGTATGTTTGCCCGGTTTTCCCAAAATGCTGTCGGGGATGCCTATTTTACCGATGTCGTGCAGGTAGCCAGCCAATTCAAGGGCTTTAAGCTGTGGGGGCAATAGGTTGAGATAGCTTCCGAAGGAACGTCCCATCTCGGATAAACGCTTGCAGTGATCCCCGGTTGTTGGATCGCGGCTTTCCACCGCTTGAGCAATAGCGATTAGGACTTGGGCTGCGTTATCGAGGTCGTCATTCAAGCGCTTTTGCTGAATCAAGGACTGCACGCGGGCAACCAGTTCGACACAATCGTAGGGTTTGCTGAGAAAATCGTCTGCTCCAGCCTCAATCCCGCGAACGCGGATCTTGCGATCGTCTAGAGCGGTCATCATCATGACAGGTAACAGGCGAGTTTGTTCGTTAGCCTTGATGCGGTTGCACACCTCAAACCCGTCTAAACCCGGCATCATAACGTCAATCAACACTAAGTCTAGAGGTTCTGCCGCGATCGCCTCCAGTGCTTCAAGGCCATTCTCTACCTCAACCACTCGATGGCCCACCGATTCCAATAAGTTTCTGGCCGCCAATCGATTCAGAGGATAGTCATCGGCAACCAAAATATAACCGGTTGTCCGTTGGCTATTCTGAGAAAACGGAATCGGAGAGTTGGCCACATGAATTGCCACTAAACCATATGGAGCAGAATAGAGGGATTCCCTTGTTTTCACATCCGCCAATCTACGCACGAAGCAGGTGTGAATGATTACGGGCGAAAATAGATTGTACGTTTATTTATTTACATAACAAAGCTAATTGGCCAGCGTGAAGCGGGCACGACAGGCAAGGTCTTGTCGAAATGTAGCAAGTATCAGGCTACTTAGGTTATTCGAATTTCAACAGATATTCTGGACTCCTCAATCTAGCTTTATATTGAGGCTGTCGTATTACGATGGCTTGTCGTAGATATGAGTTGCCTTGGCTTGATGACCGGGCTAGTTTGACTTCAGCAATAGTTGGGCCATCTGCTCCTCGGCGAGGAGACAGCCCTGCTCGCACATTCAGTTCCCATTCCCCGTCGTCGTTACTTCATATGACAACTGCTGCAAAGACCTTAAACATCCTTAGCGATATCTGGGCTACCAATGCCAAATTGTTTCCGCAGCAACTCGCTTTATGGAGCCCTCATGCGCAACCCGAGCAGAAACTGACCTATCAGCAGCTTTACAATCGCATTCATAACTTTGCCTCGGGCCTCCAGGCATTGGGGGTACAACCTGGCGATAGAATTGCTATCTTTGCTGACAACTCCCCACGTTGGTTGATTGCCGATCAGGGAAGCCTGATGGTTGGTGCGATCGATGTCCCTCGTGGGGCCAGTGCTCCTTTGACAGAGCTGGATTACATCCTGGAGCACAGCGGAAGTTCTGCTGTTGTACTAGAGAGTCGCAGTACGTACGAACGGCTCAAGGACAGCATTCGTCGCAGGAATATCCGCACGGTTATTCTACTCAGTGATGAATTGACTCCGGGATGCACGGGATATCAAGAGCTGCTGGATAAAGGGGCGGCAAGCGACCTCTGTGCCCCTGATTGCCAGCCATCTCAAGTGGCAACGATCATTTATACATCAGGTACCACCGGCCGTCCCAAAGGGGTGATGCTGACCCACGGCAATTTAATACACCAGGTCAGGGCGATCGCCAAAGCCTTACCAGAAGTGAAGGCGGGACAGAGATTTTTGAGCATTTTGCCCACCTGGCATTCTTACGAGCGAGCAGGGGAATATTTCCTGCTATCCCGTGGCTGCGAAATGGCTTACAGCAACCGACGAACTATCAAGGACGACCTCAAGAATCTCGCTCCTCACTATATGGTGGCTGTCCCGCGCATCTGGGAAACCGTTTACGAGGGGGCACAGCGTCAATTTCGCGAGAAATCCCCATTCCTTCAAAAGGTCATCTCCTTTTGTTTTGCCTGCAGCAGCCAGTGGATACAACTGGGGCGTGTCATTCACAATATGTCCTTGGACACCGACCCTCTAACACCAGCGGTTACCCTGCTGGCGAAATTGCAAAGGCTGCTTATGCTCCCCTTCCACTGGCTGGGGGAACAACTGGTTTACCGTAAAGTCCGTCAGGCCGTAGGTCCAAATTTTACCTATGCCGTTAGTGGGGGTGGGTCTTTAGCTGGACATCTAGAAACTTTTTACGAAACCATTGGCATACAGATTCTGGTAGGCTACGGCCTGACAGAAACATCCCCAGTGTTAACTGTGCGTCGAACTGATTCCAACATGAGAGGAACCTCCGGTCTTCCTTTAGAGGAGACGGAGATTCAAATCTGTCATCCAGAGACATACTCCCCACTACCCCGTCAAACTTCTATGTTGCAGGCCAGAAAAACGCGAGGTGTGGTGCGTGCCCGCGGCCCCCAGATCATGCGGGGCTACTATCGTAACCCTGAGGCCACAGCTAAAGTCTTAACCGAAGATGGCTGGTTCGATACCGGAGATCTTGGATGGATCGCTCCCGATGGCCAGTTAGTGTTGACGGGCCGTGCCAAAGACGTCATTGTGCTGACCAATGGGGAAAATATCGAGCCTCAGCCCCTTGAGGATGTCTGTGCTCAGAGTGCTTGGGTCGATCAGATTGTTGTTGTTGGACAAGATCGCAAGCGGTTGGCGGCTTTGGTCTACCCTAATCATTCCGCGTTGTTACAAACGTTTGGAGATGAGATTGCCGTACAGGCAAGCCACCTCTCCGGCAGCGGCGATCGCCAAGATTGGCTACAGTCCAGTGCAGCGCTCGACCTGTTACTAGCACAGCCCCAACTACGCAGGGCCCTGTTGGAGGACTTGCAGCAGCGAATTAAACAGCGCCCCGGCTATCGACCCGACGAACAACTGGGTGATTGTCGCTTCGTGGACGAACCCTTCACCATCGAAAACGGTCTGATGACCCAAACCTATAAAATCCGGCGCAATCAAGTGGCAGAAAAGTACGCTGGTACAATCGCCGAGCTATACGGTCAGGGTTAGGGTAGTCTAGTTAGGACCTCTTAAGATCTGTTTTGTAGCCTTGGATACCTTTACGCAATACATGGACGACAATACCCCAACACCATCCCTGCTACTCAAGCGGAGTGTGATCGTCAAAGCCGTAGTGACTGATGCTTTTAAAGTCAAAACCCAGGAGCAGGTTCAAACGCAGGTTCAAAACTTAGATAATCAACTGCAACAGTTAGAATTTCAGGGTAAACGCGCGATCGCTGAAATTGAAAAGAAAACTGTCCAGCCTGCTGGCCCTGAAGCGAGTCAGCAGATTGCCTCCGTTAAGGCTCAGGTCAACACCCAAAAGTCAAAACTACTCAACCAAAAGAACGCTCTACTGCAGCAGCTCAATCAGATTAGCAACATGGAGCTCAATCAAGAAGTCACTCTGCAAACGAATTTAGATAGTTTCTGCCGAGTGTCCCCAGGGGACAATCTGGGGGAAAAACTCAGAGTAGAGATTGTCCTTGAGGATGATGTCATCAAGGAAATTCGCGGCAATCTAGGATAAATAAGTTCCGCTTCAGGAATCGGACACAGATTCGTTCAATTGGTACAAGCGCCAGGGTCGATGCAGAACAAGTGTATCGACCCTGATTGCTTTTCAACACTGTGTCATCCTTAAACTGTAGTTGGGGCGGATTTGCCTCTTACCAAGCGTTGGAGTTATTTCATTCGTGTTGAGCCAGACCACTCTTCGATCCGACATTGACGCTATTGATGTGAGTCCCCCCCTTATCCTGTCCGAGCGGAGGCGTGTAAAGGCTAGTTTGGTACTGGTTTGTGTTTGGCTCGCTGTGGTTACCCTGCATTTAGTGCCGGAAACCCGCTGGGTTATCTTAGGTCTTGCGGCAGGGATGGTGGTCTATGCAGGACGCCTAACGACAGCAGACCCATTCCCGGCTCCCCCGCTGCTCGATCGGCAGAACAGTATAAGTTCATCGGCGGGTGCTACTGATGCTGCGAGCCATGCTGCGGAAAGGGCTCATCAAGGCTCTCCCGATGGCCTATCCCCTAGCTTAATACCTGACTCTGTTGCAGCACGTACCCACGAGGCCTCAACTCTGCCGCTGGTCTCGCTAATGATTCCAGCCAAAAATGAAGCGCTGGTAATTCCCGGATTACTCGCTAGCTTGCAGGCTCTCGACTATCCAAGCGAGCTGTTCGAGGTGTGGATCGTTGACGACGCAAGTACAGATGAAACCTTTGCGGTTGTCAAACAGTGGCAAAAGGATTTTCCGCAGCTACGCATTTATCAACGATCGCAAGGAGCAGGTGGTGGAAAGTCCGGTGCCTTAAACGAGGTGTTCCCCCTCACGTTTGGAGAAATTATTGGGGTGCTCGATGCAGATGCAACGATTCCCCCCGACTTTTTACGTCGTTCGCTGGCTATATTCCAAGAGAAACCCGAAGTGGCAGCCTTGCAGGTGCGTAAGGCGATCGCCAACGGCAGCAACAACTTTTGGACAGGCAACCAGGTGGCAGAAATGGCCCTGGACAGTTATTTTCAGCAGCAGAGGCGGGCCATTGGGGGGGTTGGCGAGCTCCGCGGAAACGGACAACTCTTGAGGCGAGTGGCGCTGGAAAAAGTCAAAGGCTGGAATGAGGCTACCATTACCGACGACCTCGATCTCACCTTCAGACTGCATCTCTTGCAACAGGATGTTGCCTATTTAGCAAGTCCTGCAGTTCAGGAGGAAGGGGTCTTGAGGTGGTCCAACCTCTGGCCACAGCGTACTCGTTGGGCAGAGGGGGGATATCAGCGCTACCTAGACTACTGGCCTGGAATCCTCAGGAATCGTTTGGGCAACGCTAAAACTCTCGACTTGGCCATCTTTTTCCTGATTCAGTATCTCCTGCCCATGGCGGCAGTGCCAGATTTTGTGATGGCGTCCCTCTACAGCCATGAATTTGTTCTATGGCCTCTGAGTCTTGTCATTGTGCTGTTTAGTGCCATTAGCATGGCCCGAGGTCTCTATACTCATCATCAAATCACCGGAGTGGCATTACTGAGTAAAACCCTGATGGGAACTGTCTACATGTTCCATTGGATTCCGGTGATGATTCTCACCACCGCCAAGATGTGCGTACGAGCTAAGCAAATGAGGTGGGTTAAGACGTTACATGTGGGCGGCCATAGCAGCTCTACCTAGGCCCAAGTGACTGTGGAAACTCCGATGCTTAAGGATGAGGCGAAAAGACCATCTGTTAGCCCACCCAGTTACTCATCTGGATCGACCGCTGCGTGCACCTTGGGTTGCAGCACCTCCCTCGCCACAATGTCCTCAATAATGGTTTTGACGATCGGAGCCGCGACGGTAGATCCGAAGGCATTGTCACCCTTAGGGTTATCCACCACTGCCAGGATGACGTATTGCGGCTCAAGCGCAGGGAAATACCCCACAAAACTCGTGATACGCTCGCTGGGGGGAAGATATCCTCCGCCATTGGGGTTGGCTTTCTGAGCGGTACCGGTCTTTCCAGCAATGTCATAGCCGGGAATAGCGACGGTTTGGCCAGTTCCCAATTCCACCACGTCTAACATCATTTCCCGAACGGCCCGTGTTGTTTCGGGGGATAGAACCCTTTCTCGACCGGGCTGCGTAAATCGTTCGAGACGATCGCTATCGAGATCGACCAATCCTTGGACGACATGAGGTGTCACTACATAGCCTCCATTGGCGATCGCTGCATGCAATTGGGCCAACTGAAGGGGGGTGACTGAAACCCCCTGACCGAATCCTGTGGTGGCCGCCTCCACCCGATAGCTGAGAAACTGCCAGCGATTTTTTAAGCTGCTGTTGGGTTCAAAAGGTAAATCAATATTACTGCGTCCCCCAAGCCCCATATCACGTAACCCAGCGTAAAACCCCCTCCGACCCAATCGTTCGACAATCCGGATGGTGCCGACATTGCTCGAACGCTGCAGAACTTCGCTAATAGAAATCGGACCGGGAGCCCCTCGGACTGCATAGTCGTAATTATGAATGGGCCACCCCCCTACGATTAAGCGACCAGCATCGTCGACAAAATCGCGGGCTGAAATCGCCCCCGCTTCGAGAGCTAGAGCAACCGTAATGGGTTTAAACGTCGAGCCTGGTTCGTAGAGGTCGCTTACCGCCCAATTGCGAAAAAAATGAAAGTCCTCTTCTTTTGTACGGTAAAAATAATTGGGATCGTAAGTGGGCTCGCTGGCCATTGCTAGAATTTCACCGGTATGGGGGTTCAGTACAATTGCAGCCCCCCGCTTTGCGCCAAATTTGTCATAGGCATCTCGTAAAGCCTCCCGTGCTGTCCGCTGCAGTCTCATATCCAGCGTTAACTGCAAAGCCTGCTCGTCAGTAATCATCATGGGGGTCTGCGCAGCATCGGCCAAGACATTCCGGCTGGCATCAGTTGTCACAGTCAAGGATTCTGCGGGCTGTAACTCCAAAATGTCTTGCCAAGCCAATTCAACTCCAGCCTGGCCGCGTCGTTCGAGATCCAGTCTGACGTAGCCCACCACCTCTGCCGCATCTGAACCTTGTGGGTATTTGCGCTCGATGATGGGCGTCAGTTCCACACCGTTGACATGGCCGACTGCTGTCTTGATTCGCTGTGCTTCGCTTTCGGATAATTTCTCTCCCAGCAGAGTAGATTGAGGACGGTCCAAAAGTTTCCGTAATTCAGCTGGGGAGGTTTCAAGAAAGGGAGATAATGCCTCCATCAAAATCTGCTTGGAGGAATAGGTTTCATTATCGACATAGAGGGACGGACGACTCCACAATTGATAGGTGAGTCGATCGATTGCCAAGATTTCTGAATGGGGACTGAATACTGAATGGCGATCGACAACCGTGCGACGAAATCTGGGCATGCGAATGGAAATATTTTGTTGTCGTCCGGCTCTCTCCTGCCAGTATTGTCGTTGTATCACCTGCAGTTCCACCATACGGGCTGCTGCAATAGCGAAACCCACAAAGAAAATCATTCCAGACACCAACAAGCGTCGCTTGAGATGGAGATCGGAAGGTGAAGTGGGGCAAGTAGAATCGTTGCAGGTGTCAGAGGGGCCCGAGCTATCTCTAGAGTCATCCACGGCAATATCGATCCGGCAATGGTGAAGAATAGATGCTTCCAGTGTACCGAACAAGAAATAGTGCTTGGTAAAGAGAATATAAGTTGTAAAGCTCTACATATAGTAGGTGATGGTCGCTAGAAATTGTATTGAATCTTGAAAGCTCTCCAATAATTTGGAGTATGCCTGCGGCTCAATCAGACATGTCTTGCAGGTAAGAAGACCGACTGCCAAGCAGACCTGAGGAATGTAGCTAATCCACGGCATCCATTTCAAGATCGATAGGGAAACCAGCTGGAAATTCGTTGGTATCGTTCACTTGCTTAAGTAACTCGGGGGAGAGGGAAATGCCCAAACGCTCTCCCAAGCTGCGCACTACATCGCGTTTGTCGATGGTGCCTGCAATCGCTCCCGTTGGAGTGAAAACAGGAATCCAACTACAACCATCCTGCTTCAGCAGGCGAATTGCTTCTGGGAGTGTCATTTCCTCTTGCACCCCCTCTAGCTCCCCCATCGGAGTGAGAATAGCGTACAAGTTATCACCATCCCAGCGGCTACGCTCAATTGAGCGCATTGCTTCTTGCTGAACAAGGCCCTTGTATCGACCATCACAATCAGCGAAGTAAACCTCCCGCTCATCCGCTAATAATAAATAGCGTTCTGCAAATTCTCGCAGGGACATCTCTACATCCACAACGCGAAAGTTTCGGCTCATAACGTCTTTAACGGACAGAGAGGACAGCACTTGAACAAGCTGTAGATATTGGGAATAGCGGCGGGCACTGTTGAGGACAAACAGACCAATCAAACCAATCCACATCCCAGAAAAAATTCCTTCTTGGAATGTAATCAACAATCCCCAACCGATTGCCCCCCACCCCAAAAACTGACCCGAACGGGCTGCCCACTTTAAACCAGATTGCCGACTACCCGTTTTGGCCCAAATGAGTGCTTTCAAAATTTGTCCGCCATCCAATGGCAAACCAGGAATGAGATTGAACAAGGCAAGAATTAGATTGGCCCAAGCAATGGTGGACACCCACATACCCAAGGCAATATTTCCATCCAACCAATGGGACAGTTGAACTCCTTTGAGGGAGAGAAAAAGGGAAAAGCTAAGGAGTGGACCGGCGATCGCCACTTTCAAAGCTGACCAAGGGTCGTTGGCCTCCCGCTCGATGGTGGCCATTCCCCCAAAAATAAATAGAGTGATCGACTTGACAGAAATCCCCAGGGATTGAGCCACCAAGCTATGGGCAAGTTCGTGGGCTAGAACCGATCCAAATAGACCCAAGGAGGTTGCTAAACCCACCAAAGTAGTCGCAGCAATGGACCAATCGGGATAGATTTGGCTGAGATTGATGGCATCCGACAAAGTCAACAACGCCACAATAAAAAACCAGGTGTAGTTGATGTATAGGGGAATGCCGAAAAGGCTTCCGATGCGGAGCCCGCCTCTCATAGGTGTTCCTTTGAAATAACTTAGCTGGCATACGCTTCAGGTCAAGATGCCGACTAACAGGAAGCAATTCCTGCGAAAACCCACAATTTCCTTCCGCGCTAAGTTTATTGTATGCCTGACCTGTGGTCATCGAGGGGACAGGCTTACATCCTTTTGGGGCTATTCCTCGAAAAGATTGAAATTTTCAACAATAAAACTAAAAAAGTAAAGGCAGGTCTAAATGGCCTGCCTTTACTATCAAAATGTCGTTAATCAGCTTGTAAGGTACACATATCCTCCTTTTAGAGGATCGACAGAGTCTGCAAAGCTAGCGATGGAATTGAGTGTCAGGCTACTCAACGATAATCTTACCGACCATGCCAGCACCGCGATGGGGAACGCAGTAGTAGGTATAGGTACCGGGCTCAACACCATCGAAGGTTTCGACGAATTCCTGACCCGGAGCTGCAGCTAGCTGCTTGTGAGAGTGCTTCTGAACGGACTCGGGAGCGCTAGCTTCAAACACGACGTTGTGGGGGAAAGCCTTGTTGTTGACCCACTTTACGGTATCACCAGACTTAATGGTGAGAGTGCTGGGGTCAAATACCAACATGCCATTGTCAGCACCCATTTTAACGGTGTAGGTTTCTGCAGCTGCCGGCTGAGCCAAAATAGAGGTTGCAACCAAAGCAACGGCTGCAACTAGGGCGCCCAGGCGACGAACAAAGGACAACATAGATTTCATTACGTTCTCTTGAAGATCGAAACTGACGGTTGCATATCAAAAGGCTTAAAAAGGAGTGACAAGTCAAAGCCCATCAGCTCAACAGCCTTCAGAAAAGGTGGAAAGATATTTTGACTAGATCGGTCAAAGAACTCTCTGGGTAGAATTCTACGACACATTGTCGTGGTTGTTCGATATCAGGCAAAAACTTCTTTCAGCAGGCATGTTTCTTTCCCTCGTTGGCCATGTTGAGCTTTTAGTCTTAGGTTTGTTGGCTACTTAGACTGAGGCGAGGGATTGGCTAGCAGCTCGAAAAAGACCGTAGAGGTCTTGGCTGCTTTCCCCATATTCAGCAATTCCGCAGCTAAGCTCTATTTTGAATCTTTCTTCTCGATCGCGAAATTCCTGTAATTGCAGTCGTCCCAAGATAGAGGACATACGACGAATTCCGTTGAACCGGTCCATATCGTACGTACACACTGCAAACTGGTTCGTGTCCCATCGAGCAACAATATCCCCCTGTCTGAAACTGCTCTGCAGCTCTTCGGCCAACCTTTTTAGAATTTGATGACTTATACTGCGGCCATACTGTTGCTCGATGTCTTTGAAATTATTAATCTTTACAACGGCAAGGGTAAGGGGGTGATGGTGTCGACTGGCTAAATAAATCAGGCGAGAAAATTCTCGGATTGCTCGCCGCCTACCCATCACACCTGTGAAAGGATCCAGGCTATCGCGATAGGAATGTACGGAGGTGCGTTCCAGTTGAGATAGAACGCGAGCCACCAGTTCGGATTCAGCAATAGGTTTGCGGATGTAGTCGCTTCCCCCCGCAGCAAAGAGAATGTTAGTCTCAGCGGCACTGATGTTCTCTGCTAAAAACAGAACGGGCACCCCCCCCCACTGTGGATCGTTACGAACCACTTGACATAAGTCAATTCCACCAATCTCGGGCATCTGACTGGCCAAAATGAGTAGGTCGGGACCAACAGCCACCAGCGTGTCCCAAAATTCCCTGGGATCGTCCAACAGTATTAACTGAAATCCCCAGGGTTGAAGTAGAGTGCGGATGCTATCAAGAGTTTGAGGATCGGTGTCCACCACCACAATTGTTGCATCGGCCTCCTCTTGACGATCCAGAATTTGGGTGACCGCCTCTAGGACTTGCCGGGGACGGATGGGCTTTTGGAGGAATGCTTGGCCCCCTAAGCGGGCCACCTTGACGCGGGTAATGAAATCTTCAGCCGCAGTAAATACCAATACGGGTATTTGTGCAGCACGGGTAACCAACTCCTCTAGGAGGGTAAAACCCGATTCAGCCGTGTCGGGAAAACCCAGATCCAACAGAATGACATCGGGAGTTTGGGTGGCAATTGCAGCGCGCGCCTCAGCAATGCTGTTGGCTGTTCGCGTTTGGATGCCCCACCCCCCAGCTTCTAGGCTCACGAGTGCAGCTAAGTCTAGATCGTCATCAACAATCAGCAGCTGATGGCCGCCGTTTGGGGGTTTAGGTAGTGGGGAAAAGACAGATGATTGGACCTCCTGCCGGTTGTTCAAGGAGCCATGAGTTGGAGAGACTTGGCTTGAAGTCACCTCTCGATTCTTGTCAACATCTAACTGGAGGGGGTTACTGATTGAAACACGCTCGATGGCTGCGCTAAGGTCTGCAAAGGTGCACTTGAGGGTGTTGACTGTTTCGGTATCCAGAGTGCGATCGGGGTGAAGGCATTGCTGGACAGTGCGCACCAATTGAGAACTGTAGGGCAGCCCCAATGCCCCTAGGGATCCAACCAAAGTATGAGCCTGTTGATGGGCAGCTTTGCGTTGTTGCTGGGTTAGAGTTTGAGTCTCTATGGCTGCGATCGCCGCCTGGATCGTAGCTAGTCGCTCCAGGATATGAGCTTTAGCTTGCTGCCAGATATCAGCCAACTCGGGGTCTAACTGCTCTGAGGTTGAAACTTGGGTCGTAGGTGAGGGCAACGGTGCGGACGGAGCAGTTGAGCTGGGATTGATTGATGAGGGGGACTGATTTGCGGGGGAGGGGGCTCGGGCTTCTGCTTCTGAGGGTTGCCGTAGTCGATATCCCAGGCCGTATACCGTTTCGATGAAATCGGATGGGGCTCCCGCTTTCTTGAGTTTTTGGCGCAAACTTTTGATATGAGCGCGAACCGTGTTTTCCCCCGGAGGCTCTTCAAAGGACCACAATAAATCGAGCAGAGCCTGTTGGCTGTAGATACGGCGACTGTTGCGCATAAACAGTTCGAGAATGCCGTATTCCTTGCGGGTGAGATTGATGGATCGGTTGCCAAAGGCTACCTTGCAAGAACCCGTGTCCATTCTCAGCTGGCGCCACTCCAACACCTCCATCAACGTGGTGTTGCCTCGCCTAAGCAGGGCACGAATGCGGGCCAACAGTTCCGGAATATCGCAGGGTTTGACCACGTAATCGTCAGCCCCTGCATCAAGCCCAACCACCTGCCGATCTCCATCCCCCCGCTCCACCAAGAGCATGATGGGCATGTGTTTACCCTGTGCCCTCAGATGTTTGCAAAGGATGATGCCATCAATCCGCGTCTGGTCAGCTTCTGTCAGCACCAGATCGTAATCTAACGTGTCCGCAAACCCCTCTGCTTCGGCAGCTGTTTGGGCCAAATCGACTACATAGTTCTCTTTTGCCAGAGCTCTCTCCAAGCGCTCGGCAAGATGAGGATCGTTTTCAACGAGCAGTATTTTCACAAGTCTAGAAAGGTGTGAATGCAAAGATGGACGGAACTGAATGCTCGCTAGCCTGGGTTAATCAACCCGACAGTGCTACTCTAGCGGTTTCTGTTCGGCTTGCCAGATATCGAGGTTGACCAACACTAAGAATTTCTCATCTCAATAGCTTGAAAATCTACTCTCGAATCTCTGAACTCCAATGAACAAACTTAGAAAACGGATAGCTGTTACAAATTCGATTTAATGTTTGCTACCTTGCCTGCCTGTTTCCTACCCGCGAATTAGCGGGCAGTGACATACTGGAGACTGAAGAATTTTGAGATGAGCGTTGTCAAATATCTCTGTAAAGCTGCGTAACAGTGCTATTGCGATCGCCGCAGTCTTGTTGGGATTGGGGTTGTTTTTAACAACCCGAATGCAGGATAGCCAAGTGGGGTTGGAGGCTATCGCCGCTAAAGCTATGCCGATTGAGGTGGCTCAAGCCAATGGTAAGCCCACTCTAATCGAGTTTTATGCCGATTGGTGTACCACTTGTCGAGCAATGGCTCCAACTTTGGCAGAGCTGGAAGATGAATTTAGTGAAGATATCAATTTCGTCATGCTCAACGTGGACAACACAAAATGGCTGCCCGAGCTCACCACCTATCGCGTTAATGGCATCCCCCACTTTGAGTTCTTAAATAGCCAAGGAAAATCTTTGGGGACTGCTATTGGCGAGCAGCCAAAGGCGATCGTGGCTAGCAACCTATTGGCTTTACGAACCGGTCAACCCCTTCAGACAGCAACAGTCGCCGGTCCGGTGTCTTCCTTTGGTGCGCCAATTGGGGATGCGACGCAACCCCGCAGCCATGGCTAGTTTCTAGAATGACCCATTGCATTTTTGTCGGTGGCACCGATACCAATGTCGGTAAAACGGTGGTCAGTGGCCTAATCTGTCGTGTCCTTGCATTGCGAGGGTTGAGGGTGGGTTACTTCAAACCCGTACAGAGTGGAGCACTTCCCGACCCTTGCCCCTCTTCCAATTGTTCTCAATGGTTGGCTCCCGATTGCCAGCTTGTGGAACATTTCGCACCGCAAACTCTTACTCTTTGCAGCTATGCCCTAGAACTTCCAGCCGCACCACAACTGGCAGCAGAGTTATCTAAGCCCCCCGTCCATATAGATGTATGTAAGCTCGATCGCGACTTTCATGCACTTCAGCAACAGTGCGATGCCGTTGTTGTGGAGGGAGCAGGCGGATTAGCGGTTCCCCTAACGCAACATCTAACCGTTTCAGATTTAGCGATTCGCTGGAAATTGCCGTTAGTCTTGGTGACTCGCCCCAATTTAGGGACCATCAACCACACCACCCTTTCCTTGAACTATGCGCATCACATTGGCCTAGAGGTCTTGGCTATGGTGGTGGCCTACGGTCGTGAAGGTTTAGACTCCAGCGACCCAATCCTAGCGACTGCCTCCCGCTTTATCCAACAGCTCAGCGGTGTGGTTTCCTCTTATTCGTTGCCTTATATGCACCAGTTCTTCCCAACCAATATGGATGAGGCCAAGCGGCATATCGATCCACTGATTGACCAGATTGTGCGCTCCCATGAGGGCATCGGAAACCCATAGTCGATAGAGAACTTAGTCAAGTGTTTCCGCTCCATGTTGGTTCGGGATTAATCCGATACCGTATGTAAAGCTGCTTTCTTTCCGGGCCACCGTGCAATCATCCAAACCTTCCAGATCCCCCTCTGATCAGTCCCCTGCCGCCGCAGTTCAGTTTTATCAGTGGAAAAATTTTCGGTGTGCCTACGAAATTCACGAACCAAAGGATCGCAGTATCACTCAGCCTCCCCTCCTGCTGATACATCCCATTGGGGTCGGGTTGGCAAGACCTTTCTGGCATCGGTTTTGTGCAGCATGGCACGAGATCGAACCATCTAGAGCCATTTACAACCCTGACCTACTGGGCTGTGGGGACAGCGACATGCCAGCGATCGCCTACCGACCCTTAGATTGGGCCGAACAGCTACTGTACTTTATCGAGTCTGTTATTGAGGAACCCGTCATTGTGGTGGCCCAGGGAGCGCTGATGCCTGTAGCATTGGAACTCGTCCAGCCTTCAAAGGGAGCGGACTGGATTGCAGCCCAGATTTGGTCTGGACCACCCGCCTGGTCTATTGTGAGCCAAACTACAGCAGGATGGCAGCAGACACTGGCTTGGAGTCTGTTTCAATCTCCCCTCGGGAATGGGTTCTACCGCTATGCTCGTCGCGAAGCATTTTTGCAATCTTTCTCTCAGAGGAAATTATTTGCAGAGACCACCTCTGTCGATCGCGAATGGCTTGACCAACTGCATTGGGGATCGAGGGATATGGCCTCTCGTCATGCCGTGTTTGCCTTTCTTGCAGGCTTTTGGCGTAAAGACTACCGCCCCCTCTTAGCAAACATGCAACAACCCACCTATGTCGTCTTTGGGGAGCAAGCCTCCAGTATTAGCCGAACTGGCCAGGTGGAGCCCGCAGGAGATCGCCTGAACGACTACCTCGAATGCTTGCCCCAAGCAAATGGCTGCGTGATTCCTGGTCGTAATGTCTTGCCCTATGAAAACAGTCGAGGCTTTGTAACAGCAATTTCTCCATTCGTTAGAGAAATTGACTGAGAAATTAAAACTTTATAAATATCTAAATTTTCAAGTTTACTTCTGCGATTTTGCTTTTGACACCCTGAAAATCCCTTTGATACCCTGTTATGACGGTTCAGCATCTCGAGGACGTTTCACTAACGTGGATATTCAACTAGGTCGCGGAAAAACAGCCCGTCGGGCATACGGTTTCGACGAAATTGCCCTGTGCCCAGGCAACCGCACCCTCGATCCCAATGTGGTCGACACTCGCTGGAGCATTGGTGGGTTCGAGCGGGAGGTACCCATTATTGCCAGCGCGATGGATGGCGTTGTGGATGTACGCATGGCAGTGCTGCTTTCCGAATTAGGCGCTCTGGGGGTTCTCAACCTCGACGGTATTCAGACCCGCTACGAAGACCCCGAGCCCATTTTGAACAAGATTGCGAGCGTGGGTCCCACAGAGTTTGTGCCGCTTATGCAGCAGCTATACGGCGAGCCAGTCAAACCGGAGCTGATTCAACAGCGCATTCGCGAAATTAAGCAAAAGGGGGGCATTGCGGCCGCTAGCTCAACCCCTGCAAACGCAGCCAAATACGGCCCATTAGTGGCTGAAGCTGGCGGAGACATGTACTTCGTACAGGCGACAGTTGTGTCCACCGATCACACTGCGCCCGATGGCATTACTCCGCTTGACCTGAAGCAGTTTTGTCGCGACATGCCCATTCCTGTGGCGATCGGTAACTGCGTCACCTACGATGTCACCTTAGAGCTGATGCGGGCTGGCGCAGCAGCGGTTTTGGTCGGTATTGGCCCCGGAGCCGCCTGCACGTCACGGGGTGTGCTGGGAGTTGGAGTTCCCCAAGCCACCGCAGTGGCGGACTGTACAGCAGCCCGCGACGATTACGAACAGGAATCGGGACGCTACGTCCCTGTAATTGCTGATGGTGGTTTGATAACAGGCGGCGACATTTGCAAGTGCATCGCTTGTGGAGCCGATGCTGTCATGATCGGTTCCCCCATCGCCCGTGCTGCTGAAGCTCCTGGAGGCGATTATCACTGGGGAATGGCGACTCCTAGCCCTTTGTTGCCTCGAGGCACTCGCATCCGTGTGGGTACAACGGGCACCATTCAAGAGATTCTGCGGGGTCCCGCCAAACTAGACGACGGCACCCACAATCTGCTGGGGGCTCTTCAAACTAGTATGGGGACTTTAGGGGCTGGAACCATTAAGGAAATGCAGCAGGTGGATGTTGTAATTGCCCCATCTCTGCTTACCGAGGGCAAGGTCTACCAGAAGGCTCAACAGTTGGGTATGGGCAAATAGGCTCTCAATACTCCGGTCGATTTTCCAGCCTGACAGTCTGACATTGGTGACGATCGAACTTCAGGCTGAAATTAGATTTCAGGAGATACAGTACGGTTACGAACGCTGTACCCTCTAGAATTCTTCTGGCTAGAGTGTGGGTTCAACTGCTGAACAGAAGTAAAATTAGCAGCCGAATAGATTTGGGGATATAGAAAATGCGTTTGGCAATTTTTGGGACAGGTGGGTTGGGTCGCTCCATGCTGTCATTGGTGCAATACAAACAGAACATCAAGGCGGTTGCCATTCTGGATCGATCGGGATATGCATTCGATCCTGATGGAATTGGACCTTTGGGTGACGACTTCCATGGATGCGCCATGTTGCCAGGTGGGGTGCTGTGCGAACGGGCGATCGACCAACTCCCCATCGATCGCGGCTCTGAGATTGATGCAATTTTCTTAGCTTTGCCCAATCTTCCCAATGACTTTATTCCCTCTGTCATCGATCGCTTAATTGCATCGGGATTTAAAGGGGTGGTGGCAGACGCCATCAAGCGCACCTCTGCCATGGAGATGGTGCTCGATCGATCGGAGGCATTAAAGGCTGCCGGTATCACTTACATAACGGGAGCAGGTGCAACACCTGGTGTACTGACCTCAGCTGCTGCTTTGGCCGCTCAAAGTTATGTAGAAGTCCTGTCAGTAGATATTCAATTTGGTGTCGGCATTGATAACTGGGATCGCTACCGAGGCACCATTCGCGAGGATATTGGCCACATGGATGGCTTCAATATAGGTATGGCACAATCATTGTCTGATGAGGAAATCGATGCGCTGCTGGATAAAACCAATGGCTTAATGCACCTCACCAATATGGAACATGCGGATAACTTGATGTTGGAGATGGCAGGAGTTTGCCCCCGCGAGCGCGTCAAAGTTGGGGGCATTATTGATACGCGCAATCCTCGCAAACCCCTGCAAACCACTATGAAGCTCACCGGTATTACGTTTGAGGGCAAACAAAGTACCCACACATTCTCTTTTGGGAATGAGACCAGTATGGCTGCCAATGTTAATGGCCCTGTTCTGGGTTATATGCAATCTGCCCATTGGCTGCATCAACAGAAAATTTATGGTTGCTTTACAGCAGCGCAAGTCATGCCCCAGTTTAATCCTGCGATTTCTGCCAAACTCAGCCAGCTTCGATCTCAACAGAGCATTACGGTCTAGAACTTTTTTTCAAACATTTTGTTCAGCTTGAGAGGTGGTATTAGCTTTCAAATATCACCTCTTTTTCTGGAGACTGGTTATTTGAAGCTCGCATTTGACGAATGTGGCGGTGCTGCTAGGATTTCATCTAGCGCGGCGAAATTTTGCGGCAAAGCAATCAGGCTAGATGAGCTTGCGGAAAAGTGACCTGTGGAAGGAAAGGTCGGCAAATGTTGTTCCTCAATATAGCGATCCTAAGAAACTCCTTAATTCCCATCGGCATACTGGAGTGGGTGCCAGAATAATGTCTAACTAGCAGGTTATACGTACACAGTTCCGAATCTAGGAGACATCTTATGTCACTCCAACTTGGTGATACTGCTCCGAATTTCACTCAAAAGTCCACCTCTGGCGATATCTCTTTCTATGACTGGGCTGGGGACAGCTGGGTCGTCTTCTTCTCTCATCCCGCAGACTTTACCCCTGTATGCACCACAGAATTAGGGGAGGTTGCCAAACTAAAGTCTGCGTTTGCCGAACGCAATGCCAAGGTGATTGCGTTAAGTGTTGATGGCGTTGAGTCCCACAACGGCTGGATTGGGGACATTGATGAGACACAAAGTTGCAGTGTGAACTACCCCATCATTGCCGATGAGGACAAATCAGTTGCCAATTTATATGGAATGATTCACCCGAATGCCAATGCGAAAGTGACGGTTCGCACGGTTTTCGTCATCGACCCCAACAAAAAAGTACGTCTAACCATCACGTACCCTCCTAGCACTGGCCGAAATTTTGGTGAAATCCTAAGGGTGCTCGACTCTCTTCAGTTGACGGATAACTACAGCGTAGCGACTCCAGTTAATTGGCAAGATGGAGAAGATGTAGTGGTTTCCCCTGCAATTTCAACTACTGATGCCCAAGTAAAATTTCCCAAGGGGGTGACGGAGGTTAAGCCCTATCTAAGAATGACTCCGCAACCGAACAAGTAAATTGCTTGCGAATAAGCCCTTCTGGGTTTTGAAGGGCGTTCACGATCTTCTGCTTCAGATCGTACAATTCAGGGACTTGCGCTGAAATACCCTGCCACCCAGGCGAATCATGTCAAAAACACACCAATAGTTGATTTGTAAATTTAACCCGCGAGTCCCAAAGGTTCATGGAGCCTATAGTCTATAAGCTGACCCCGCAACAGTGTTTGTCCTCTCTATGCCTAGTGCTCCAAATATTAGATGCATTATTGCTACGATTCGCCAGACTGATTTGGTTTCGGAACCCGAGCGACATTGCTTAGCAATTCGAAGGTTGGCAAGAGTCTGGATGCCGATCGCAGGAATAAAACAAGGTATAGCCTCGAAGCTTAACCCAACCCCTAGCCTTGGATTGTGGCTTTATCGGATTTCACGGTCGGTACCATAGCCCCACATCTTTGCTTGGCTAGCCCCAAACTTAGAGAAGAGCAGCGAGACCCATCAGATTTAGATCAATATCAGTGAAATCACAACAAACAGTACGATGAACAAAGAGAGAGAAATTGCATCTTCTTGAGTGGAATTGTAAATATCTTTCATGGCTGTAAACCTAACGATCCACCTCAATTCTGGCACAGGCGATCGGTCAAGTCCTGTGACTGTTTTCGTTATGTAAGGGGCTTGCTTTCAGCCTCAATGAAGAATTTCGGATGAGACGGGGAGATACATGTGCACATTTGTTTTGTGCCAGTTTAATTTGCATATCTCCGCAGTTTGCCTGCACTTCATCCCCTCAAGGTCAAAGAAAATTTAGCTGCCCAATTGGCTAGACAATGATGAAGTCTAGTGTGCAGTCTAAATATATTGTGCAGTTTATGAGGTGGTCTCCGACAAAGCTGCAGCATAGGTTTTGGGGACCTACTTAGATTGGCCAATGGTTATAGTGCCTCAAGTTATCGTCTGCGGATTAGGCCGAACGGGCTATCATATCTTCTCCATCCTCAAGCAGCAGGATATTAATGTTGTTGGCATTAGCGAACGTCCTTTGCCCAGCGATCGCGACGACATCATCGTTGGCGATATACGTTTAGAAAAGACGTTGATCGCTGCTGGCATACATAACGCCCAAACTCTATTGCTGGCCAGCAATGACGATGCATTAAATCTTGCAGTCATGACCCAAGCCCGATTGCTCAACCCCAATATCAGGATTGTCAATCGATTGTTTAACAGCCGCTTGGGCGAGCGCTTAGATCGGACATTGCCCGATCATTTATCCATGAGCGTTACGTCTCTGGTAGCCCCGATCTTTGCATTTAATGCCCTTGGCAATCGGGCGATCGGACAGCTTCATCTGTTTAACTACAACTGGCCAATTGAAGAGCAAACGATCGCAGCCGATCATCCTTGGTGTGGGCGATCGCTACAGGCCCTTTGGGAAAACCCCACCCGCATGCTGATTGCGTACCGTTCTGCCACGTCCAATATGGACTTAATGACCGGTGTTCGGGAGGGGCATGTCTTGGAGGTGGGCGATCGGTTGGTGCTATCGAACCGTCCATCCCAACGGCAGCGACGCTCGCCCCTGAAGTTTCGCATGCGACGATTGCTGGGCAGCTTTGTGCAGGTACGTCACCAAGGTCAAGCGGTACTGTGGGTTCTGTTAGCACTCATGCTCACCATAGGTGTAGCAACCCTAACCTATATCAGCAGCAATTCGGAAATATCCTGGGTCGATGCTCTGTATTTCTCGATGGGAATGATCACCGGGGCTGGCGGGCAGGAGGAGGTGGCAGAGCAAGCCTCGGCACTCGTCAAAGTTTTCACAGCCGTGATGATGCTTGTGGGTGCTGGAGTAATTGGCATCTGTTACGCGTTGCTGAATGATTTTATTTTGGGCATGCACTTGCAAAAGCTTTGGACCGCCATCCAGTTGCCCAACAGCGGACACCACATTTTATGCGGTCTGGGGGGGGTGGGGGTCAAGATTTTAGAGCAGTTCAGAGATATCGGTATCGAGCAGGTCGCGATTGAGTGCGATCCGAATAGTCGCTATTTAGGTGCGGCAAGGAATCAAAAGATCCCGTTTTTAATTGGGGATGCCAGCGTCCCAGATACGCTCAAGGCTGCGAATATTCATAAAGCTGCTTCGCTACTGGCCGTCACCAGCAACGATACGGTCAATCTTGAAATTGCCATCATTGCCAAAAGCTTGGCCCCTCGTCTGCCGGTGCTAGTTCGGGTGCACGATCCAAAATTTGCCCGACAAATTCAAACAGTGTTTGACTTTGATATGGTGATGAGCCCGACCGAACTGGCAGCACCAGCTTTTTCTGCTGCTGCAATCGGTGGAAGGGTCTTTGGCAATTGCCTCACCTCCAATGGCTTGTGGATTGCGATCGCCACCTTAGTGACCCCTCGGCATCCCCTCCACGACAGACGTCTCAGTGAATCTGCAGCCACGGAAGGCTTTACACCCCTTTATCTAGAAAAGAATGGCAAGCGAATTCACGGCCATGAACTGTTGGCAAGTCGGTTGGAAAATGGAGCCGTACTGTATTTGATGATGGCTGCTAAAAATTGGGAACGGCTATGGGTCAGTCGTTCAGAGCGCTGTCCTCGAGAGGAACAGGTCGGCTGAGGAAGAGCTGTTGGAGCATACAACCTAAGTGACTAGCGCTGCTGAACGGAATAGCCTTTCGCTTCTAACAGATTAATGAGACCGCTGTCGGTCACCATATGAGCTGAACCTACCACCACTAAATAATCGTCGGTTTGATTGAGTAGAGATTCGATCTGGGGCATCCAATTGTGATTGCGCTGCGTTAGCAATCTGTCTTGAATTTCGGATGCCCCACCAAAACTCGCCTCGGTTAAGTCTTCAAACTGCTCCACATCTCCAGCCTTCCAAGATTGCACCATTGGGTCTAGGACTGTCCCCAACAGCTCCACCTCCTGTACTGTCTGGGTAACAAAATCCCGCTGGGCAGCGGGGGATAAGTTATCTAAAAAACTCAGTTGCTCCGTCACCGTTTCTAAACCGGACACCCCTTTTCCGCTACTCAATGCCTGGTTGTATAGATACATCTCCACACCACTGTTTGGAGTAAAACCCAGCTGAACCAACTTTTGGGCTGAAAGAGTAACCGCAAAAAACCAGGGCTCAAATTGATTAAAGGGTTCGATGGATAAACCAACTCCTGAGGCTGCATCCCTAGCTTGGGCGTACACTTCAGAGGTCAGGGCATTTTGTAGGGATTCATCGCTTCCTTCGGGAGCAGCCCCCTGTAGAAATTTGACGGCCAGCCCAGGATCGGTCATTTCAGCAGGATGCACTTCAAATACCAGATTTTCCGCATCGTCAAAAGCCGCCTGCACCGCAGGGGAGAGTGGATAATCCGTTGGACGTAAAAAATGGATAGAACCTAATAAATAAACACTATTGGTGAGGGTTTCAATTTCCCATAAAAATGTCTTCTCAGTTTGACTGCTGCTGGGTTGAGACAGACCGGCTTGCAGGGCGATCACTGCCATCGAGCAGAGAGTCGCTTTGGCAAAATGCTGCATGAATTTCATGATGGCAAGGGAGCTTGAAGGGCAGAGAAAACAATATGACAGTAGAGTGCCCAACCCCTAATCGTCTCTCTGCAAGTCCCCTCAACCGCTCTACGTAGGTTTGCGGCGTGTGGATGTTTTCCGCTGACTTCCGGCCTTACACCTTACGGGGATGGGTGATGTTCTCTGAGACTCGTCTGTTGTTAAAGTAATGACCGAAGAAGTGAACGATAAGCCTGTAGGTTCGTTCAATTTAACGAAGTCAATCCCATTGGATTAGGGCTTCACTTCAGGGCATCGGAGAAGCGTCAATCATATTGATGTACGTGCAAAACTAATACATTTTAAAGCAAAGGCATGGTAGAGAATGCTTAATCGTACAGGTGCTCAAGAGGTCATCGACCCATTACCGAATATTTCTAAGGTTCGGTTTTCCGTCGGTGCAATAAGGTCCTTCATGGGTTATATTTATTGGGCTAACGTTAACTATGTATACATGCCTAAAGCAATCAAGATTAATCTCTCTCAACTTGGAAAAGGCGATCGCAATCGCGTCGGTCAAGATCTAAAAGCTTATCTGTCCAACATTCAATCTCTGACAGAAGCCCCCTCCGAACCTTCCGGCAAGAGGAAAGAGAAGTCTCTAGCTAGATAGTCATCAAGGCAGCTTGCTAGTCCCTAAATAATCCTAAGAGTGCGGTAGAAGAGTTCTGCAGCACTCTTTTTCCGTTGACGGTTTTGTCCGGCTTGAGTCCATCTTCTTTTGGGGCTTAGTTTTAGGAATTTCCCTGCTCATAACTGGCTCTTAAGCTGCTGAAATGCGGTTGAGAATTATGTAGACCGCCGCTACGATCGTATCCGGTCGCTCTACCCACACAAAGTGGTCGCTATTTTCGGCGTCAATTTTGTAGAGCGCTGGAGTTAACCGATTTACATGAATGTGCATGCGTTGGTGCAGTTGGTTGGCGGCTTTGATGGGCAGTAGCACATTCCAGAGAGATGGGTTGAGAAAAGTATTCGCTTGAATGCTGGCGATGGGCAGATGGCTTAAATGAGATGTCACCTGCAATTGGCGACCGCTTTTGGCTAAATTCCACAATTCTTGGGTCATGGTGACCCAATGTTTGGGTCGAATAAAAGAATATTTGACACAGGCTAAAGCTTGAGGGGAAAAATACCGCAACCTGGGCTTGAGCAACTCAAACAATCCGATGCGCTCCAGTAAACGAACAACGCCAATTGACGAGCCAAATGCCGACATGATAAATCCCGATAGAAAAAGCAGTTGTAGCCCTTGCAGTGGGGCCGACATGGCCAACATTTCCCGTTCGTGCAAACCGTCGGTCAATACTAAACCGGCAACTTTTTCGGGGAACCGATGGGCATATAAACGCATGTTGTAGCTGCCAAACGAGTCTCCCACCAGCAAATAAGGGGGCTCGATGCCCGCTCGCGTTAGTAACCTATCTAATTCCGTCACAATCCAATCGCTAGTGCGGGGATGCTGGCTGCGATCGCTCCAACCGTACCCTGCGCGATCGTAAATGAAAGTTCGAGACAGCTGAGAGAGCCGATCGAGCAGCAGATACCCCTCAACTCCACCCAAGCTGTGGTCCAGTACGATAGTTGGGGAACCCTGACCCCGAACGCAATAATGCAGCCGGTATCCACCCACATCCACCCGGTGACCTGGACGGGAACGACGGCGATCTAACGTGTCACCAATTGCTTGGTATACCGCTCCTAAAGCACACAACCCCAATTGATAAACTAGTAAGCGATTCATTCGCAATCCTAAATTGGTGGTGGTGCTGACCCCTAACGTTGGATGTACCTAGCGACAATGGTTAAGCAAATGGTAAGCCCGTTCAAGACCCATCGCGACTGTAGGTGTAGGTTGGAGAAGAGACAAAAGACTTATGCGATCGCGGTACGCGATTGCGACCAAACAGAGATTGGAACATTGCCTGTCGAGCTTCCGGTGATTCTGGACTGCTTTCCCACAAGCTTTCGTAGGAAAAAAACGTCAGTCCCAAACCCCTTGCCCTAGCAGCAAGGGCTTGCCGTTCCAGCGATCGCGAATCAACGGGTTTGGTGCGCAATCCAGCTAGAATTCCCACCCCCATCGGAATCTTTTGTTGCATGGTCTGCATCTCTGGCTTCTGGATTTCGTGGTGGAAACTTTTCAGATCGTGGCGGTAAATTTGCACGATCGCCTCATCGACGATACCGCGATCGGCCCAATCCATCCAATCCTGCAAAAACGAGTTGTAGGCGGTGCTGTAGGTGGTGGGGGCAATGGAGAAAACAATATTGGGCTTTTGCTGTTTGACCGCCTGCTGTAGCTTGGCGATGAACTCCGTCAGCTTGTCTGCCCGCCACCGTTTCCAGGCGGGATCGTTGGGGTTAATAGGGGGCTGCCGGTGCGTTTCTGAACGATAGAGCTCTAGTGTGTAGCTGTCGTAGCCAAATTCCGCTGGAAAGCTGGCGTGATCGTCAAACTGGATGCCATCGATGTCATATCGGGTAACCAGTTCCAGCACCAGTTCTGTAAAAAACTGCTGCACGTCTGGTCGAAAAGGATTCATCCAAACCACTTCACCAGCAGCATTTGTAATCGTATTCGTTCCATCCTGCCGCTGAGTCAACCATTGGGGATGTTTCGTCGCCAACTCTGAGGTAGGGGGAGCCATAAATCCAAATTCAAACCACGGCATCACCGCTAGCTGTTGCCGATGGGCGGTGGCAATCAAATCCGCCAGAATATCTTGACCGTAATTGCCTTGGCGAACAAAGGGTTGGATACCCGCTTGCCGGGCCACGGTGCTGGGGTAAAGGGCGTAACCGGAATTCCAGACAACGGGATACAGCGTGTTGAAGTTAAGACTGGCTAGCCGATCGACCGCCGCCTGCATGCGCTCGCGCTCGCTCACCATCCCTGTATCGTTGGCTGTAATCCAGACACCGCGAATTTCTGAGGATAGCAACTGTGCTTCAGATTTCTGCGCCACTGAAAAAGGAGCAGTAAACCAAAGTCCCAGCAGGCAAAAGCAGATGCCCCAGGCTGCCACCCAAGCTTGGAATAACCTGCGCCAGCGATATCGGGTAAACAACAATGACATAGATGGGCGATCGACAGTAGAAACGTTCGTGCCGTTAACAGTAACGGCTAGTGTCCCGATCCACCAGCGATCGGGCGGACTTGCTAGCCACAGACTGAGTAGAGGCCGGGAATGTTCCTACTGTGATGGTGCGATCGCCAGAATTGCAAGCCAGCCCTTATGCAGTGGTCACAACCTCTGAGAAGAGAGATTTCAACACTAAGTGACCGTCGTCATCTGCATCTGCAAACACCGTCGCTCCATCCAGGTAGTCCCCCCTTAAAATCCCTTTGGCGATCGTATTTTCCAGTTCCCGCTGAATGGCCCGCTTCAGAGGGCGAGCGCCGTAAACCGGGTCGTAACCAGCCGTAACAACGGCATCGATGGCTGCGTCCGTGAGTTTGAGGGCCAGCTTGCGATCCTCCAGACGTTTGGCCAAGGCCGCCACCTGCAGTTCCACAATCTTCCGCAACTGGTCTCTGGTGAGACTGTGGAAAATGATGATGTCGTCAATCCGATTTAGGAACTCGGGACGAAAGCTTTCCCGCATGGCTACCATGACGCGATCGCGCATCTCTTCGTAGCGGCTATCGTCACCCGCCACATCCAAGATGAATTGGGAACCAATATTGCTGGTCATGATGATGATGGAGTTTTTGAAATCCACCGTGCGTCCCTGCGAATCTGTGACGCGACCATCATCCAAAATCTGGAGCATAACGTTGAAAACGTCCGGGTGGGCCTTTTCGATTTCGTCAAACAGAATCACAGAGTAAGGTCGACGACGCACAACCTCGGTAAGCTGCCCCCCTTCGTCGTAGCCAACATATCCGGGAGGGGCACCAATCAGACGGGAGACCGCGTGCTTTTCCATGTACTCGGACATGTCAATACGCACCATCGCCTCTTCAGAATCGAACAGGAACGCAGCCAGGGTTTTGGCCAGTTCGGTTTTACCCACACCTGTGGGGCCTAAGAAGATAAAGCTAGCAATGGGGCGATTGGGGTCGGAAAGCCCGGCTCTCGATCGCTGAATTGCCTCGGATACGGCGGTGACAGCCTCCGTTTGGCCTATCACCCGCTCGTGCAAGACATCTTCCAGGTGCAGCAGCTTCTCCTTCTCGGATTCCACCAACTTGCTGACGGGAATACCAGTCCATTTAGAAATAATTTCGGCGATATCCGCCTCGATGACTTCCTCCCGCAGCAGGCTGCGACCGCTGGTTTGGGAGGCTTCTAGATTTGTCTCTATCTCACCTAACTGCCGCTGGAGCTCGGCTAGTTTGCCATATTTCAGCTCAGCAGCTTTATTCAAGTCGTAATTGCGTTCTGCTTGCTGAATTTCAATATTGACCCGGTCGATTTCTTCTTTGATTGACTGAATTCCATCTAAGGTTTCCTTCTCTGATTGCCATTGGGCATTCAAAGCCGTCTGATCCTCTTTCAAATCCGCCAGCTCTTTTTCTAAACGCTCCAGACGCTCGCGGGAGGCGGGGTCCACCTCCTTGTCGAGGGACAAGCGTTCCATCTCTAACTGCAGGATCTTGCGATCGATTTCGTCCAGTTCCTCCGGCTTAGAGGTGATTTCCATTTTTAGTCGGGCTGCGGATTCATCCACCAGGTCAATAGCCTTGTCGGGCAAGAAGCGATCGCTGATGTAGCGATTCGATAGCGTTGCGGCGGCCACTAGCGCCGAGTCGGAAATTTGTACGCCGTGATGCACCTCGTAGCGTTCTTTCAATCCGCGCAAAATCGAAATGGTATCTTCAACCGATGGCTGATCGACATAGACCTGCTGGAAGCGTCGCTCGAGGGCAGCGTCTTTTTCGAGGTGCTGGCGGTACTCGTCCAGCGTAGTAGCACCAATGCAGCGCAGTTCTCCGCGAGCCAGCATGGGTTTGAGCAGGTTGCCGGCATCCATAGCCCCCTGAGTGGCTCCTGCCCCTACCATGGTGTGGATCTCGTCGATGAATAAGATCACCCGACCGTCGGAGGAGGTGACTTCCTTGAGTACGGCCTTAAGGCGTTCCTCAAATTCACCGCGGTACTTAGCACCGGCAATCAGCGCCCCTAGATCGAGGCAGATGAGAACGCGATCGCGTAACGAATCGGGGATGTCTCCACTGACAATCCGCTGGGCCAGTCCCTCGGCGATCGCCGTTTTGCCGACACCAGGCTCCCCAATCAGGACAGGATTATTTTTCGTGCGACGGGACAAAATTTGAATGGTGCGGCGAATTTCGTCGTCCCGACCGATGACCGGATCCAACTTGCCTTCTATGGCCAGTTGTGTCAGATCTCGGCCAAATTTCTCTAGCGCTTCATATTTTCCTTCCGGATTCTGGTCAGTCACTTTATGCGTCCCTCGAATGCCGTCCACAATCTCCTTCAACTTGGCTTCGTCCAGATTCCCCTCCGCCAGCAGCGGTCTGCCAAAGCGTACGTCTTTAGCGACCCCCAGCACTAGGTGTTCGATGGAGATAAAATCATCGCCGTAGTCTTTACGGTAGTTCTCGGCTCGGTCGAGCAAAGAATCCAGACTGCGCCCCAGGTAAACCGAACCGCTGCCACCGGAGACTTTGGGTTGGCGGCTGATGAACCCATCCGCACGATCGCGCAGCTTATCAATATTGGCCCCTGCCTTCTGGAAAATTGTGGCCGCTAGCCCGTTAGTGTCATCCAGCAGGGCTCGAAAGAGGTGCTCGGAATGAATTTGTTGGTGTTGAGCAGCCTTAGCGACATCCGGAGTGCGGACAATGGCGGCCCAGGCTTTTTCAGTGAACTTGTTGGGATCGGTAGGTTGCATCAGGGGTTACTGTTTGGGGACCGAGTAATCGGGCTTACATGTGCAGCTCTAGACATATTCTATGCAGCGGCTGCCCCATCCAGAGGATCGGTCTGCGCTGACTCTAGATACGTATTGCCGCACCAGAATAGAATTGATTTTCCAAAAAACATCTGGAACTCCAAACAATTGCAGCAGGTGATTGCAACTACTGAGTTTATTGCTGGCAGAAAAATCCACAAAAATAACGAAATATCTGTATGGTAATTTGAAAGCCAGACCCTAGTGCTCGCAGAACGTTGCTGTTGAGTTCTTAACTTTGTCCAGACATCCTGCCTCGTGCAGCGTATTTGAGATGGTTCAAGAGTTTGCCCCTCCTAAGTTAACTAACCTGTCAGCGGAGATCGATCAGCGGGCTACTGTGACTCGCGATGAAGCGTTGACGATCTATCGCGACATGCAGTTGGGGCGGCAGTTTGAAGACAAATGCGCAGAGATGTACTACAAGGGCAAAATGTTTGGTTTTGTCCACCTCTATAACGGTCAAGAGGCGGTAACTACGGGGGTCATTAAGGCGCTGAAATCCACGGATTACGTTGCAGGTACCTACCGCGAGCACGTCCATGCCTTGAGTGCGGGGGTATCGGCGCGATCGGTTATGGCCGAGCTATTCGGAAAAGCCACCGGTTGCAGCAAAGGACGCGGTGGGTCGATGCACCTGTTCTCTGCCGAGCACAACTTCTTGGGCGGATATGCCTTTGTGGCAGAGGGGATTCCCGTCGCAACCGGAGCTGCCTTCTCCGCCAAATATCGAGGTACCGACCAGGTAGCCACCTGTTTCTTTGGAGATGGGGCCTCCAACAACGGCCAGTTTTTTGAATGTTTGAACATGGCCCAGTTGTGGAAGCTGCCCATTATCTATGTCATTGAGAACAACAACTGGGCGATCGGCATGCTGCACGAGCGTGCCACTTCTGATGTTGAGATTTATAAGAAAGCTGCTGCCTTTGGTATGCCTGGATATCGTATCAACGGTATGGATGTATTAGCGGTGCGCAAAGCCACTCAAGATGCGCTGGAGCGGGCGCGAGCGGGCGAAGGCCCCACCTTGCTGGAGTGCATGACCTACCGATTTAGAGGCCACTCTCTGGCTGACCCCGACGAGCTGCGCACTGAAGAAGAAAAAGAATTTTGGCGTCAGCAGGACCCGATCGCCATGTTCGAGCGTCACGCGTTAGAGCACAACCTGATGACCCAGGCGGACTTTGACGAAATCTTGCTGCAGATTCGCAAGGAAGTAGAAGACTCGGTTGAGTTTGCCCTCGACAGTCCGGAACCCACCGTCGACGAGCTCTACCGCTACGTTTTTGCCGAGGACGAGTAACCTGTTCATCGGCCAAACCCCTTTTTCTCCCCCCTAATAGCTTCATCATTTGAGTCAAAATTCATGGCAGAAACGTTTTTATTTAATGCCCTCCGCGAGGCCACTGACGAAGAGATGGCCCGCGATGACAGCGTCTTTGTATTGGGTGAAGACGTCGGCCACTACGGAGGTTCTTACAAGGTCACCAAAGATCTCTATAAGAAATACGGGGACCTTAGACTTCTAGACACCCCGATTGCCGAAAATAGCTTTATGGGGATGGCTGTGGGGGCAGCGATGACCGGCCTGCGCCCCATTGTTGAAGGCATGAACATGGGCTTTTTGCTGCTGGCCTTCAACCAGATTTCCAACAACGCTGGCATGCTGCGCTACACCTCCGGAGGTAACTTCAAGGTGCCGATGGTGATTCGCGGACCTGGTGGTGTCGGCCGTAACTTAGGGGCCGAGCACTCTCAGCGTTTGGAATCCTATTTCCAAGCGGTTCCCGGACTCAAGATGGTGGCTTGCTCCACCCCATACAATGCTAAGGGCTTGCTGAAATCCGCGATTCGGGATGACAACCCCGTCCTGTTCTTCGAGCACGTGCTCCTCTATAACCTCAAAGAGGATATTCCTGAGGATGAATATCTCTGCCCCATCGACAAAGCAGAGATCGTCCGTCCCGGCCAGGACATCACCATCATCACCTACTCCCGAATGCGATACCACGTCATGAAAGCAGTGGAAACCTTGGTGGCTAACGAGATTGACCCCGAAGTCATCGACCTAATTTCCCTCAAGCCGCTGGATATGGAGACCATTGCTGAATCAGTGAGCAAGACCCACCGGGTGCTGATTGTGGAAGAGGGGATGAAGTCCGGGGCGATTGGCTCCGAGCTCAGTTCCCGAATCATGGAAGAACTGTTTGACGAGCTCGATGCCCCTGTGGCGCGTTTGGCTTCTCAAGACATTCCTACGCCCTACAACGGCACTTTGGAAAATGCCACGATCGTCCAGCCCGAGGATGTGATTGCCAAGGTGGAGGAGATGCTGATGGTAGCGGTATAGTCCGCTAGCAAGGGCAATCGATTGAGTGTCCGCAAGCCCGAATCAAGCACATAAATATATCAGCAGCTGCAAAGCGGAGAGCACTGGATTTAGCTCTCCGCTTTGCTTTTAATAATCCCATCAAGAAGAAAGAACTCACTTGAGAAGCCGCTATCGAATTGCTGTTTTTCTGACAGCAAACAGGCTACCTGTCGCCCCCAGCAACGTGCCAATTCCCAGCAAAATCAGCGGCAGAATCCCCACAACAGATTCCGAGGACGCGCTTGAGATACTTAAAAAAGGCATGGCCAACATATTAGCCAATACATCCACCATTAACTTCTGGGACCCCAACACCAGCCCCCAAGCGGCAATCGCCCCCACAATGCCAAAAAACACCCCCTGCAAAATAAACGGCATGTAAATCCAGGTGGAGGTGGCCCCCACCAGTGCCATCACCTCTATTTCACGTCGGCGGGCCATCACGATGAGGCGGATGGTAGTGGTGATCACGGCAATAGTCGTTAGGGTCAGCCCTCCCGTAATCGCGATCGTGCCCAGTCCCAAGCCGTCTTGCAGTTGCCCCAGACGGCTAACCACTTCGCTGCCGTAATACACTTCGTCAACCCCCGTCAATCCCTGCAGGACCTGAGCCACTTCATCCAGTTGCTCGGTGGAATTCACTTGCACTCGAAAGCTGTCTACCAGAGGATTGTTACCCAAATCGGCGGCGGTTTGCTCGGGGTTATCCTCCCCCATTGCTAGCAGAAGCTCGTTAAAGGCATCCTCTTTGGGGATTGCGCTCGTCTCGGCCACTCCAGGCAGACTAGAGATGGTTGGCTGAAGAGACTCGGCAGTGACCTCTGGCTCTAAAAATACGGAAATTTCAACCTGGGTGCCCAGAGAGTCCAACGTGTTTTCAAGTCCCCAAGACAGTTGCAGGCTGATGCCAACTAAAAACAGCAACACCATCAGCGTGCTGATGGCCGCCCAGTTCAGCCATCCCCCTCTGCGCAACCCCAACAGCGTTTCCCGCAACAGATAGTCAATCTTGTTGAAAAAACGGGCAATACCGGTAAAGAATCCTGTTTGAACGGTCACGGTGTAACCCTCGCTTGTGGTTGCTCGCTATCTAGACTGGCTGTCAGGGGACCATTCCCTACATCTAGTCATTGTTCGAGACAAGTCTCAACGTGAACCAGTATATGTAGGGTAAGTCTATTCGCCATCCCAATAGTTACAGGACGTTACGCTTGCAGACCATTTCTCTCGTATGGCGTTACGCATAGCCCTCGCGACCTCAGACATTACGCCGCGGAAGTGGAGCGGGACAGGCCTGCAGTTTGCTCGGAAAGGATACCGTTTTCTAGATGGATACGGCGATTTTGGGAGTGGGTAATCAACCCGCGATCGTGAGTGCTCATGATGATGGTTACCCCAAAGGAATTGAGGCGCTCCAAAATCTGTAAAACCAAGCGTGAATTTTCAGGATCTAGGTTCCCCGTAGGTTCATCCGCCAGCAGCAACGGAGGTGTATTGACGATCGCCCGCGCCAAGCTCACCCGCTGCTGTTCCCCCCCCGACAGCTCGTTTGGAAACCGTTCGGCTTTATCTAAAAGTCCGACCATCTTCAGGGCAGGGGCCAAGCGCCGTTTTACCTCTTGACGGGAAAGTCCCTGCGCCCGCAAAACAAACGCGACGTTCTCTGCAACGGTGCGGCTGGGTAGCAGTTTGTAATCCTGAAATACGACGCCAATTCTTCGCCGCATCATGGCCAGCGATCGCCTGCGCAGGCGACTCAAGTTAACATCTGCTACCGTTACTTGACCGCTGGTAATGGATTCTGCACCGTAAAGCAGTCGCAGCAACGTTGATTTGCCAGCCCCCGATGCCCCCGTAACAAATACAAATTCTCTAGACTTTACAGACAGATTGACGTTATCCAGCACCACAATGTCAGGGTCGTAAAGCTTCGTAACCTGTTGCAGGCTCACAACAGTTTTTTGGGGCACTGCAGATGTGTACCTGGGTACCCCTGAAGAAGGGGCTGCAAGTGACACAGCAGAGCGGCTGGATGCCGCCCGACGGGAAGGACTTTGAATCATTGACGAACTACTCCATTCACCAACACGTACCAAGCAAACTGAGGCAAGGCCAACATCCTGCGCCACCGCCAAGGCTCTTTGTAGAGGCGATACAGCCATTCCAAATGGCGATCGCGGAACCATTGTGGGGCTCGTTCTTTCGTTCCGGCCCAAATATCTAAACTGCCGCCAATACCAATCCACGTAGCCTCTGGAACTAAGTGACGGTGCTGGCGAATCCAATGTTCCTGCCGCGGGGACCCCGTTCCGACGAACACGAGTTGAGGTTTTAAGGTGGCGATGCGATCGCAAATGACCCGTTCTTCATCGGCATCAAAATAGCCGTTGTGTCCTTCTAGGGCAAGATCGGGGTAACGCTGCTTCCACTGTGCTAATACTGCATCGGATACCTCCGGTCCCCCCCCCAAGAGGTAAATGGACCATCCCTCACTAGCAGCCATGGCTACTAGCCGTTCTGACAACTCAATGCCGGGGCAGCGCTGGATATGGATGCCCTGCAACTTGAGGGCTAAGACGACTCCCGCTCCATCGGGCGCAAGCAAATCCGCCTCCTGCAAGGCGGTGGCAAACTGCCGATCTTGACGTCCCAGCATAATCATTTCGGCATTGATGGTGATAGTGTGGGTGCCAACACCGCTACGCACGCGATCGCCCAACCAAGCCAGATAAGCCGCAAAAGGGTCGGCGGATACACCCGCTTGATGGGAATCTGAATTGCGGGAGGGAGAAGCATGGGGAGCTGGTGCATTGGGAACAGCGGAACTGGGAACATGTACCGGAAACCCCAATACCCGCTGGAGGCTTAACTGGGACACAACAGGGGTAGCGTTCATCGGCAATTACAACCCACCATACGTGCGATATCTAGAGTTTTCAACTGCAAAACCGCTAAGTCCTGAAAACTCCAGCCAAGACCTAGCGGTTAAAGAAATGAACGGCAACTATCAACTATGATTTGCACCTGGTATCAGTGGAGCATCACCTGAGAATTCGACCCAAACTGACCCAGAAACCGATAGCAGGACTGAAAGCTAAACGATTTCGGTGATACTGACAATCTTGCTGCCAGACCGGGTAATGCGGGAAACTTCGCTGGACATGCGGGAGAAGGGCACCCGAAGAGTTTGCACGCTCGTACGCACCATCGGGCTCGTGCCTGCAGACACGAATTTGATCTCGAAGACTTTGCCGGTATTATCTGCCGAGCTACCTTCTGTAGAGGCGGAGGCAGGATTGACAGCTACCGGGGTAGCTCCGCCAGCGACCTTGCTCAAGTACAGTCTCCAACCGCGGGGAGCTGCAGGGGCCAACGCCAAAGTAACGGTGTAATCTCCACCTACAGGTTCGTCAGCTCGCAGAGTTACGGCGGTACCCACTGCCAGTTTCAGAGTTTGGTTGTTGGTGGCAGCTACTTTGATATCTGATGAACCTGGCAGGACATCTCCGAGCAGCTCTACATCAAATTGCGTATCCTCAGCAGTAAGAGTAATGCCCATAAAAATATCTCTATAAAATCTGTCTTAGCAGGGATATTGTACCCTTCGGGGATCGTATCTGAGGCCGCGATTTCGAGTGGATGCGGCTACAGTGGAGGTCTAAGAATTTCGAGCCCATGTCTAAATCCCGCCATACTTCCCCCCTGACACTACCCGATCGCCTGCCTGCAGATGCCGTCCCCCAATGTCAGGCTTGGGCCGAATTGCTGCGATCTCGCGATTGGATGGCAGAGTTAGGATGCCAGCCGGACGAACAAGCCCTTCATCGTTTCGAAAAGCTTTACGAAGCGGTGATTTTGGGTAACCAGCAACAGAATCTGACCCGCCTCACCTCTCCCCAAGACTTTTGGGAGAAGCACCTGTGGGATTCTTTGCGCGGTCTACTCAGTTTGGGTCCTTGGGAAGCCCTATGCGGCATTCCGCTTGAAATGGTTGATATTGGTTCGGGGGCTGGCTTCCCTGGCTTACCGGCGGCAACGGTTTTTCCCCAATGGTCGGTCACCCTCTTGGACTCCACCAAACGCAAAGTGGCATTTATCGAGCAGGCCATTTCCCGCATGGGGCTGACTAATGCAGTGGGCTTTGCCTCTCGAGTGGAACTATTTCCCCGGCGGGAGGGGTTTGATGTGGCAGTATTGCGGGCTATTGGTCCAGCCGCAGTATGCACCGAATACAGTCTGCCCTTGTTGAAAATTGGCGGTAGGGCAATCCTCTATCGCGGCCACTGGACTTTGGAGGAAGAGGCAATGGTTGCAGAGGCAGCAGAGACTCTGGGGGGAGAAATTGCCGAGGTGGACGCGTTCCATACCCCCCTTTCTGACAGCGTGCGCCATTGCGTCGTTTTGCTCAAGACAGAGGCTACCCCTGAAGCATTTCCCCGGTCCCCCGGTGCTGCAGCTCGGCATCCCCTTGGGGGCGGCAGCTAGTCCTCTTCCATTGCCGCTGCGATGTATCCCGCTGTGATTGAATCGACTTCCCCTTGCGGGAGGACTGGATAAGTTCGACTGTCACGGCATCGTATCGCGGAGCTAGGGTGTGCCACTCGTATTCCAATGCCACCGATCGCAAACTGCTTTCGCGAACCCGATTTAAGTGATGGGCGGCCCACTTGAGGCGATCGCAGAGCTGTTCGAATGTGTCGTACAGATGTTCGGGCTGCAGCGACTGAGGAATAAGTTCTGGATAGCTGAGGCGGTTTGGCAACAGGGGATAGCAGTGGCAATACATGGCCTCCAGCACGCTAATCCCAAAAAATTCGTGGTGAGCGGTGGATACCACCACATCGCAATTGAATAAAAGTTGTGCGTAGGAGGTCAAGGTGTCGGCATAGCCAAAATGAACGATGCGATCGCCCAGCCTGCGTCGGGCTTCGGCAAATTCAGCCGGTTGTTGGCGAAAATTTTCCCCCGCCACCACCACTTCAAACGGGACACCTGCTTTGTCCAGCTCGTATAGGGCTTGAAAAAATTCAGATGGATTTTTGTCGTACTCCCACCGTTGATTCCAGAGAATGCGTAACGATCCCTTTTGGGTGAATGGTGTTTTTTCGTAGGGGTCAAATTTGTGCAGATCGAGCCCCACCGGCAAGACTTGACTCTTGGCTTGCAGTTTTGGGATTGCATCTAGGTGATTGTAGTCAGGAAAATGCTTCAGCAGGCGAGGTAATTCGTCAAAAAATTCCTGCAAATGGTAGTGACTGTTAAAGGCGATCGCATCGGCAGTCACCATACTCAGTAAGTTGATGGCTGCATAGGTTAAATCTCGTTTCTCGCCAGGGGGAGTGGGATAGGTGAGTTGGTTTTCGTGCGCATAGTACAGGATCGGAACGCCATCCAGATAGGGGCGGGCGAGGGCTAACAAGGCGGGCAGGTTGGTCATGTCTGTTACCCAAAGACAGTCGGGTTGTCTGTATCTCTCGGCCCTCTTGTCTTGACTGATTTGGCGTTCAACCTTGCTGAACTGGCAGTGGTGGATCACCTGCTGAGACAGTTCCAGAGCGCCTCCCTGCATGCGCCATTTCCAAAAGCGACCTGCCATCGATATCAGGTCGATCTGGAATGTGCTGCGATCGATGTAGCCTTGTGCCCAAGCTGCGTGGGAACCCGTGTGATAAGGGGAAACGAGGAAACAATCCAGCATTAATAGGGATAAACAATTGTTGATGTAAACAACTGAGAGGATAGGTGCTATTGCTACAGGCAGCACAGAGAAATTCCGTTACATAAGTTATAGTTTGTAATGGAAATCAACCCCCATTCGTATGTCAGCTAACGTCGAAATCTACACTTGGCAAACCTGTCCGTACTGCATTCGCGCCAAGCGCCTGTTGGATGATAAAGGGGTGACATACACCGAATACAAAATTGATGGCGACAATGTCGCTAGAGCCAAAATGGCCGAACGGGCCAACGGTCGCCGCTCGCTTCCTCAAATCTTCATCAACGACGTGCACGTGGGGGGCTGTGACGATATTCACGCCCTCGATCGCCAAGGTAAACTCGATTCGATGTTGCAGTTATCCTAGCCCGTGCGCGTAGCCTTTGTAGTCGATCCTCTCGACCGTCTTCAACCCCACCACGACACCAGTGTTGCTCTGATGGAGTCTTTGCAGGCTCGCGGACACGAGGTGTTTGCACTGGAATCCTCCGATCTCCATTCAGCAATAGGCGGCACTTGGGCTGAGGTAAAACAGTTACATCTCAATCCCAGCCAACCCGATTGGTATCGGGTGGTAGCCCGACAAAAACTGTCCTTGAACCAGATGGATGCCGTCTGGATGCGTAAGGACCCTCCTGTAGATGCTGCCTACGTGACTGCAGTACAGCTGTTGACATTAATCGGTGGCTCAACCTTGGTGTTGAACGACCCCGCCGGTTTGCTGGTGGCCAATGAAAAGTTGTTTGCCCTGCAATTTACCGACTGGGTCCCCGAGACGCTGGTTACCCGCGATAAGCAAACGGTGCTGGAGTTTTTAGCCGATCGCGATCGCGCAGTGCTCAAGCCGCTAGATGGTAAAGGGGGGGAAGGGGTGTTTGTGCTGGAGCCAGGCGATCGCAACCTCAACTCCTTGATCGAAGTCAGCACTGGTTTTGGGCAGGTGCCTGTCATCGTTCAGGAATACTTGCCTGCGGCCAAACAGGGCGATAAACGGATTTTGTTGCTGGAAGGAGAGCCTCTGGGGGCAGTCAATCGCCTTCCAGGGCTGGGGGATTTTCGCGGTAATGTTGCCGCTGGCGGTAGCGTGGCAGCGGTGGGCATCACCGAGCGAGAACGGCAGATGTGTGCGGAGATTGCTCCGGTCTTAAAGGAGCACAAGCTTTACTTTGTGGGTATTGACGTAATTGGGGAGCGGTTGACGGAGGTGAATGTCACCAGCCCAACCATGTTGAAGGAAATGGCACAGCTAAATCAACAGGATTTGGGAACCAAGGTGGTGCAGTGGCTAGAAAGGAAGCTAATTGTCTAAGCCCACTTGGCTCTGAATTCGAATTATGTGCGATTCAAACCAACGCTAACTGGAATTCGAGATAGAGCCACTCCGTTTCTTGCGGGTTTCTGCAGGTAAAGGTGAAGTTCTGAGCTAGGTTAATGAAGGCCCAATTGCTGGGCCGGAATAGTTGTGGGTCGGAAGGGAGACTTACGGTGAATTTTCAGCAAACCATTGCGACGTTACAGACATTTTGGAGCGATCGCGGCTGTCTAATCGCACAACCCTACGACACTGAAACGGGAGCGGGTACCAAAAGCCCCCATACGTTTTTGCGCGCCATTGGCCCCGAACCCTGGTCCATCGCCTACGTCGAACCCTGCCGTCGCCCTTCCGATGGCCGCTACGGCGAAAATCCCAATCGCTTTCAGCACTACTACCAATTTCAAGTGCTAATTAAGCCCTCCCCCGACAACATTCAAGAGATATATCTCGATTCTCTGCGGGCCTTGGGAATTCAGCCGGAGGAACACGATATCCGCTTCGTGGAGGACAATTGGGAGGACGCAGCGGTAGGAGCCTGGGGTTTAGGGTGGGAAGTATGGCTGGATGGCATGGAAATCACCCAGTTCACTTATTTCCAACAATGCGGTGGCATTGACTGCAAGCCCGTCTCGATCGAGATCACCTATGGGTTAGAGCGGTTGGCAATGTACCTGCAAAACGTAGATGCAATTGTCAAAATTCAGTGGAACGATTCCTATACCTATGGGGATGTGCACCTTCAGGGGGAAATCGAGCATTGTCATTACAACTTTGAAGCGTCGAGCCCCGAGATTCTATTCGAGTTATTTGGGCTGTATGAGAAAGAGGCGTTAAAGCTATTGGAGCAGGGACTGGTTTTGCCCAGCCACGAATACGTGCTCAAGTGCTCCCACACCTTTAATCTGCTGGATGCTCGTGGGGCTATCTCGGTCACGGAGCGCAATCGTTATATTGACCGCGTACGGTCGATGGCTCGTCGGGTAGCCCGCGCCTATCTGGCACAGCGGGAGGAGTTGGGATTCCCCTTGCTGAAGAAGGCTGAGTCCAACAAAGTTACTGCGGTGGGTTAGTAGGCGATTCGGGATAGAATCCTGTTTCGAAATCAAGGCAACGAGCTATTTAACAGACGTGGGTTAACCACTCAGTACCAGGAGTTACGCATTGACAGAAGAGTAGCTCTGTGGGTGAGATAATTCAAGCTGCCTTCCTTCACGAATTGCCAGTGAGAGAACTGACGAAGCCATCGACTGCCAAATGCACTATTGATATCTACACAGCATTCTTATTGGCAGAGCCCAAACATAGTGGCTGCAACCGCCTCGCCACGGTATTTGACCACGAGGTTTCTCACGACAGTGTCAATCGTTTTCTGGTGCGAGAGACTTACGAACCCAAGGATCTCTTCGAAGCAGTCTTACCTTCGATTGAACTAAAAGGGGGGTACTTAGTGGCGATGACACCTTGATCGAGAAGCCTTATTCTCAGGTGGAGTCGACAGAATTAGTTGGCTATTACTGGTCCAACAAAGAGCGCCGGGTGCTACGAGGCATTCCCTTGATTACGCTGTACTACACTGACCCGACCGGTGTCCAAGTGCCAGTGAACTATCGGCTTTATGACAAACGGGAGGAGAAAAGCAAGAACGACTATTTTCGCGAAATGGTGGCTGAATTGCTCGCTTGGGGCTTAGTTCCAGCCAGCATCACCACTGATGCTTGGTATGCCAGTCGCCAGAATTTACGGTTTCTGAAAGACCAGAACCTGACGGTTCTGATGGGAATTGGCAAAAACCGACTCGTATCGGTGGATGGAAAACCTTATGTCCAAGTGCAGACTCTGACCATCCCAGCTCAAGGATTGTTGGTTCACCTCAAGGGGATCGGGCCTGTCAAGGTTTTTAGTCAATCCTTCAAAAACGGAGTGTTGCGCTACTACCTCGTTTGGTGTCCGACTGCTGCAGAACTGGAGGCGTTCAGTTTCGAAGCTTTTGAGGAACTCCGACAATTGCACTGGGGGATTGAGTGTTTCCATCGAGCACTCAAACAACTGTGTGGTCTGACTCGCTTTCGAGTTCGGATCGCAGCGGCGATCGGTACGCATGTGTTTTGCTGCCTACGAGCTTTTTGTGAACTATCGCTGGCTTATTCCAACGGTCAATACGACAATCTCTACCAGTTGCAGTGGACTTTACATTTGCAGACGGTTCGCCAGTTCATTGTTCAGCAGTTTCAGCCAAACCTCCAACTGGCCCATGTTTAACTGTTTTTGTCAATGCGTAACTCCTGAGTACATCTCTATTCACCCTTATTACTGTTTAATGGGTCGTATTCGCAGGTTTCCAGTTACCTAAGAATTACTGAATTCAACCCCTACAATTTCGGCAAATAACAGTTTGGTAGCGATCGCTCCTCCTACGCATCCGGAAACGTAGTGGGTTACTAGAATAGTAGTGCCGTATAGTGCGGCCATTTTGTTTTAATGCGCGATCGAAACTCCTGAGAGAGTTTTTGCTTGAGAAATGTCCTTAACGGTAAGATGCTGCTTAAGCGACATGCCCTGTTACTGCCTCGGTTCGCATGTCTTATCCAGACTCTAAGTCCACTTCAATTCAACCTCTACAGCGGCGCAATTTAGTGACCGCCTACGCCCTGTGGTTCCTAACCTTTTTCGGCATTAATGGAGCTCACAGATTCTATCTAGGCAAAAACATCACGGGAGGGGTGTGGCTATGCACGTTTGGCTGCTTTTTCATCGGACAGTTGATCGACTTATTCTTGATTCCCGAGATGGTGAATGACTACAACCTCCGGTTAGAAGGTCTAGCGGCCCGAGGTTCTGCTCAACAGTGGCCTATTTATCGACCGGCTCCATCCGAACCCTTGAAGGGGCAGCCTCTAATGCGGCGCTTGATTCAAATGGCCGCTCGCCGTCAAGGGGTGTTATCAGTAACAGCGGCGATCGCCGAAATTGAAGAGGCGGATTTCGACGATATTGAGGAAGCATTCCGAGAGTTAGAACGTCGAGGATACGCTCACATCGAAAACGATTTGGTGACCGGGGCCGTGCAATATCGGTTTATGGAGCTAGAGGAAGAAACCCATTCCACTCAATAGCAGTAAACTCAACGGATTCTTGCCTGCTGCCAAATTTGCCACTGTGGATTGGAAAAGGTGTTGGGTCGGTAGACTGACTGTGATAACGTTATGAATGCTTTGCTGGTGTAGCTCAGTTGGTAGAGCAGCTGATTTGTAATCAGCCGGTCGCAGGTTCAAGTCCTGTCACCAGCTTGACTTTCAGAGATCGCAAATATTCTCAAGCCGTTGCTATATCTGCAATCTGGCAATATTGGCATAGAATCGAAGCCATACCGCGCCCATACTTCGCAGCATGGCGATTAAGTACAATTTCTACGTACAATTGGACAAAGCAAATGAGCGCCTGAGAATCCATTCAGCCCGATTATTCGTTCGAGGCGAGAGGTTATGGATACAAGCAACATTGCCTCCCAAGCCAGGCTCGACCAAAGAGCGTCCTCACCAACAGAGTGTGTCGACCGGACAGCGGGCCACAGTAGCGGGGCTGGCAGCAGCAGAAAAGATTGCTCAACGGCTCAGACGCGAATTAGATAGCGGTGCTTTTTGTTGGGAAGATTGGAGTCGAGGGCGTAAGGCCAAACCCAAAAAGCCTGCTGAAACTTGCAAAGAATGGGTGGATCTGTTCCGCGACCACTGGGAGGGACAGCGGAAGCGATCGCATCGAGCTTGGGGAGCTGACTGGTGGCCTTACTTCAAGGAGTTACCGATGGAAACTCCCTTGACGGAACTTGCGCTAGAGCAAGCGGTGATGGCTAAGGAACAGGATTCATGTGCTCGCAAGAAAGCCGTGGAGCGACTGACTACCTTATCTCGATTTGCTGGAATTGATTGCGACTTAGCACCGTACCGTGGAAATTACTCGCTGCAGGAGGTCAATCCCAGAAGTCTCCCCCCTGATGAGTGGATTGCGGATACTTATGCCGGTATCGAAGATCCCCTCTGGCAACGCTTATTCGGACTGATGGCGTGTTACGGACTCAGAAATTCCGAACTCGCCTCTTTGGAATTTCTGGACTATCCGATTGTTACTGTACTGGTTGCCAAAAACGGAAAACCGCGAGGAGTGGCTCCTAGCAATAAAACTTGGGCAGCGGAATGGGATTTAAGGGGGGAGGTGCCCACAAGTACCAATCGGCAGCAATTGGGACAAAGGATAGGTAAGTGGTTTAAAAAACATGATTTTCAAAAACCTAATGGAGATCGCTTGCTTCCCTACGACCTCCGTCACTGTACTGCTAGGCGCTGGGCGGAACGTGGCGCTAACGCGGACCTGGCAGCTCAAATGATGGGGCATGCTCCTTCGGTCCATCACAAAATCTATCGGCGATTTATTGGTGAGAAAGTTTGGCTCGATCGAGCAATGAATCTAGACTGAACGTCTCTACAAAGCCCGTTTTGCAATTAGGGAACACATTCCACTCGCTATTTGTTGCCCCTGCACTGAGAGAATGCCCATTGGATTACTCTGCTGCAATTAACCGCGATGGGTCCTCTTGGGCGTCGCTGAGAATAATGGATGCCGGGCGTCAGCTCATTCTCCCTTACCATGCGTTTCAAAGACTCTTCACCGTAGCCTTCTCCCAACTTAGCCCTGAGAAACTCGCCAGCTTCCTTAACTGGAAGGATTACATCGTTATGGATGTCGATTTCTTGCTCTAGAGATTGAGCCATCACTCTACCTCCTCCGCAGAATATCGATTTCAAGGTTTTGCTGTTTCGGCTTGTTGGCAATATTCGGAGCTTCCGTCACGCTCTGCCGTCGAGGACGCAGCGCGCTGGTTGCAACCTTGCGAGGTAAGTCGTCACTATCAATAACCCCTCTTGTTCTAATTAGATGGGCCTCCTCAAGCTGTTTGGTGACGGGAGAGAAGTAGAAATTACCGAGCGGTCTGCAATAGATAGCAGAAAGCCAACTTTCACCGTCGAAAAATTCCACGGAGTCGCCTCTATCAAATTGAGGTTTCACTGGCGATCTTCGAGGTGGGGGGAGAAGTACAGGTTTTGTGTTACTTAGATCGCCCGAGTCAATTTCATCTAACAAATTGGGGCTTGTTAGATGGTTGTTAGATACTTGTTGAATAGCTGTATCCCTTTCTCCATATGGGATTGAAGCCCAATTTGCCGTTGAACTAACAAATTCCAGCTCCCTGGCGGGTTGGATTAAACAATCACTGTTTGTTTGGTTTTCTAGCGGCTCGGAGATAACTCTACTTTCGCCTACATCGCTTGCCCAGTCTTGGTTTGAGCTACTCAGGCTTTCGTCTAACTGCTGAAGTTGCTTGACCAAGCGCTTATAAACAATGCGGCGACGGCTGCCTGCTTTGCTGACCATGTCCTCTGCGTGGAGGCGGGAGAGGACGACGTAGAGCGATCGCTTGGGTAAGCCCGTGGCTGCATGGATTTCATCTATCGTGCCTTCGCCTGCTTGATTGAGGTAGGCGAGGACTTGTTCGGCTTGGGTGACGTTGACTGCGGCTGGCTGCCAGTGACCCAACGATCGCCATCGCAGTGTGGAGGAGTCCAAAAGAATTTTCAAATCTTCTCTGCCGTAGCCGTGCTCGACACAGAGGCGAAAAGAGCGGTTATCGTCGGCTGCTAGCACCCAAGTGCCGCGACAGACGGCTCTTATGGCCGAGCTGCCTCGGATGGTCTCGAACACATCGATCTTGTCGGCATTGTCGAGCTTGACTTTGCCGGTGTGGTGGACGAGCAGGATGCAGCAATTGAGTTCTTCGGCCATCTCTTGCAGGGGCTCGAGACAGCGGGACATTTCTGCGGAGGATTCTGAGATACCGTCGTCGCGAATGCGGCTGAGGGTGTCGAGAACGATGAGGCGGGGTTCGATGTCTTCGGCGATTTCTCTGAGTTGGTCGAGCTCGGAGAGCTTGAAGCGATCGAGCCAGTAGACGGGTAGGCCCCTGCTCCAACCTTGGGCAATTTCTCGCTCTTTGATTTTGGTTTCGCTGTCCTCGCAGCGGATGTAGAGGACCGAGCCTTGGGTGACAGGGCGGTCGAGGAATTTCTGGCCGCTGGCGACGCTGTTGGCCAGGGTCATGGCAAGGAGAGATTTTCCTGCACGGGGGGAGGCTGCTAATAGAAAGAGTTCGTTGGCCGTAAGCAGGTTGGGGACGAGCCATTCCGTGTAGTCGGGAGCTCGATCCAGCAGCGTATCGTTGGTGACCAGGCGCGATCGCAGCGGATTTGAGGCACGTACAACCTTTTTCTGCTGAGAGCTGGGCGATACGGCTTGAGCAGCAGCTTTGGCGAAATTATCATTTGTGAAGCCAGCGTTGAGGGCATCGGAGACGTCCCAACCGTGGATGTGGGAATGTTCTGGGCGATGCGGGACTTGGGCAATTCGGGCGCGTTCCCACAGAGCTGCTGCGACTTTCTGGGCTCCTGCTTCGCCTGGGATGGTGCCGTTTTTGAGGGGTTTGTCGTTGCGGTCGTAGAAGATGGTGACCTGGCCGGGTAATCGATCCAAGACTTCTTTATGAGGCACTGTGCCGCAGCCGCAGGTGAAGGTCGCGACGGCTATGTCTGATTGATGGCGCAACTGCCAGCCGAGGGCGATGGCATCCCACTCGCCTTCGCACAGGTAGGTTTGGGTTGCGGTTGGTGGGTTGTGGGTGAAGAAAACTGTGGCGGGGACTCCGTATTGGCTCCAGGGTTGGTAGTTGGTGGGAAGTTGCTCTGGGGAAAGCCACGGGGAAATTCGAAGCTTGCGATAGTATTGGCCGTTGCCAGTGGGGATGGGGATTGAAATAGCCCAGAGCTTTTGTTTGCCAACTCGTTTGGGTTCGATGCCCAGTTGGTAGCGGGTGATGGCTTCGTCGGGGATGCCGTGATCGCGTAGCCAAGCTCTGGCAGGACCGTTGCGACTGAGTAGCTTTCGGTGGGCGAGTTCGACTTGCCGAGCTGAGATGGTTACCGAGTTCGATGCAGTGGAAGGTTGAGCGAAGGCGATAGGGACCGTGCAGGTTGCTCGTATGCCTAGCGCCTCTCGGATTTGTTCGGGGGTGCAGCCGCGATGGCACTTGTAGGCTCCGTCCGTGCCAGGGACGAGGGAGAGATTTTTCTTGCGATAGCTATCGCCTTTGTCGAGGGCGCAATTGGGGCAGATGGCACGGCCTTTGGAATCGAACTGAATGTGTTGGCAGATGTCGAACTTTTGATGGGAGTGATTCATTTGGACGAGTCCTCAAAAGCTGGTGGAACGACTCGAAGAGCTGGAAAGCTTGGATGGCAAGGTTGGAGCCAGTAACCGCCTGGGGCTGTGGCTCAGTCAGAGATTGGAAGGGGATTAGAGGTTGATATGGCGTTTTTTGCAGACTTTTCGTTGGGCGGAGCGGCTGTTTAGTCGCTTGCCCGCGTACTTGGAAAACTCGTCCGAGATATCCCGCTTGAGGGAGATGAATGCCTCCTTGTTCAACCGGCTGAAATCCGAATTGGCGCTAGCTCGCTTGAGCTGCAGGATTTCTTGAATGTGGTGTTCTGGTCGATCTAGCGATCGCGCGCATTGCAGCCATCGCTTTAGGGCTTCGTCAATCAAGGATTTCATGTCGGAGCGTTCTTCAGGCCTGAGGTCGGAGCCTTGGAGAAAGTGACTAACGATGGAGTTGATTTCCAGAAGATAGTTCAGCTCACGACCCATGAATTCTGCGGAGAGATACCAAAAGCGAAGAGCATCTAGCGTCACTCCTCGGTCCAGATCGGAGGAACGTGGGGAAGGTGGATGCTTACTACAGTATTGCGATCTCATATCTGCAACCCTCTCTAAGAATTGGGGCTGGAAAAAATTGGATGCAAAAGCGGCCGGAAAACGTTCCGGTGTGTTTTTCTGCCAGTCAGATTTGCCAGAGCCTGTTGTGCAGGCTTAGGAATGAATCGCTGTCTGGGCAATTGAAGCTTTAGAAAATGCAGGCTGCGCTATCGGAGCGGAGAGTTAGGCCGGTCGGTTGCCTTCCAATACGCAGCGCTTGCGGATCTCTCTAACAATGAACGTAGGACAACCCTCTGGATCGCTCCAGCGCGAACAGGGTTTTGAAGCTGGTCAAATGATATCTCTATATCGACAAAGGGATAAGTACCTTTGTCGATATTGCCGAATGGTGGTCAACGCGCTCCAATGGTCAAGAGGCATAGACAGCGTGTGCATTGTTGACTGCAGATAAAAACACTTCGATTAAGGTCTATCTACCCGAATCTCTCAGGGCTCGGTTTAAATCTCTGTGCGCTCTGGAGAGCATCAGTATGAATTCCGTGTTGGTGGACTTCATTCAGGAGTGGGTGGACAAAAAGGAAACCTCTGGGTCGAAGGGGAAAGAGAAGTCCTAGGTACAGAAAAAACATCGTAGTTACGTATTGCTCCTATTGACGGTTTGATGGCATCAGTCGAAGCTGAGGCATCAACAGCGATTTCTATGCACAGTACTCGTGGGGGGGAGCCCCCGGTCAAATGCTGGTTCGCGGCAGCTGAATGGCTTGCGGGGCAAAGGTTGGAGTCGTTGAGTTGAGTTAATGAGTGGGGGGTACCCACCACTTTTTTGACTCGATTGTGAATATCTGGGGAGAGGCTGAGGTCGGTCATGCCACGCCAGGATAGACGCACCTATGGGGATGTCCCGAAACGACGGGTTGAAGTGCTGGTCGGTGCTTTGCTGGCGTATGCAAACGAGAATTTGGCTGGGGAGCTGCGGAGTTTTTTGGGCAAAAAGGTCGATGTGCGATCTTCCGACGAACGGTGTTTGGTGGTGAATGCCTCCATGTCGGCGCTGATTGGGCTGGCGGGGAGATACGAGGAAAGGGTTGAGAGCGGATCGAAGGGGGAGAGGACGTTTCGCGATCGCACTCAGGTGAACGACGCGCTCTTCCATTTGGAACATACATTGAAGGTGTTGGATGACAATCGCATCCATACCAACAATTCTCCGCATTTTACGTTGAGGCTCTGGTATCCCTATCGAGAGAAGCAGAGGAATCTGGAGGAGATTCAAAAGCAGTGGCCGCAGACCTCCCAGAAGCCTCGGAGATTGAGGGAAAGGACGGCAGAGGATCGCGCCTCTTCTAGTGGTTGGTGGGAGCAGTCCCTACAGCCGTTGAGCTTTTCGGCGTTCTTGTCGGAAAAGCGGCGGTTCTTTACCGGGCGGGAGTGGCTGTTTGAGGAGATCGAAAATCGGTTTATTCAATCGGGCGAGCAGGTGCTTTTGCTGACGGGGGATCCCGGATCAGGGAAGACAGCTCTGGCGGCTGAGTTCGTGCATCGAAATGCTGGAGATCGCGTTCTGGCCTATCACTTCTGCCAGGCGGATAACGAGCAAACGCTATCGCCGGGACGATTTGTGCGCAGTCTGGCTGGGGCGATCGCCAAGCAACTGGATGGATATGCTGCATGTCTGGCAAATCCGGCGGTTGAGGAGGCGTTGAGCGAGGAAAATTGCGAGACCAATCCGGCGGGGGCGTTTGAGAATGGCTTGCTGAATTGCTTGACTTCCGCGTGTCCTGGTGAAGGGGATATCCGCTACATCATCATTGACGGACTGGACGAGTCGGTGACTCGGTTTAGGGACAGCGTTAATCGGACGATAGCAGGGATACTGACGTCTCGGTTGAATCGCATTCCCGATTGGTTAAGGGTGTTGGTCACAACTCGCTGCGATGCAGATGTGATGCTGCGCTTCAGTCGTTCAGGCATGGCGGAGATTCGGGCTAGTGACGAGCGCAATCTGCGGGATATCGATGAGTATATCGAGAGTCGAATCGAAGGCTCGATATTGTCCGTCCTGCTGGAACAGAGCGGAAAGACCCTTGAGTTTGTGAAAGCTACTCTGCGCCAAAAAGGGAACGGCAACATCCTGTACGTCCAGCAGGTGCTGGAGGGCATCGAGCACCGGCGATACAGTTTCGAACGACTCGATTTGCTGCCCCCCGGATTGTCGGGTCTCTATCTGGAATACTTCGAGAGGCAATTTCCAGACCGACAGCGCTTCGCAACGGCCAAGAAGGTACTGCAGGCGATCGCGGCGGCTCGGGAACCGCTGACCGACGTACAACTGGCCACAGTGACGCATCTCGATTTAGAGGACGAACTGTATCCGGTGTTGCGGGAACTGTCTGCGTACCTGCACGAGCGGGAGGGAGCGGATGGGCAGCGCAGCTATACCTTCTTTCACAAGTCGTTGATGGATTGGCTGACGGGACAGGAGGTGAGGGGGTCCGACTATTACATTTCTGCGAAACGGGGCAACCAGTTGATCGCCGCAACCCTAGCTGCCGAGTGGGAGGATTATTCGCCGAGCGATCGCCACGTTTGGAACGACTACTTAGAGCGGTACATGCCCTATCACCTGATTCAGGCTGAAGCTGGGGAGCAGCTGACAGAGGCGATTGTTGGCAGGCCGGAGCTGTTTAAGCGGGGGACGGTGGAGACGGTGGTGAATTTGGTTTTGGATCGGGACTCGCTGTCTTCAAAGGTGGAGCAGTTCCTGAGGTGTTTGGGGAGTCACGAGGATTGGATTGCTACATCTACGCTAATGGGGATTGGGTTTGACTTGCTGGAATGCAAGGTCGATCGTGTGGCGGAGCGAGTGGTTGAGTTTTGCTCGGGGAGCTATCTCAATCTGCGGTCGATTCAGTTGGCTTGGGGACTGAAGCAGAGTTCACTGGCATCGCAGCCCGATCGCCTGATCGAGCTATCGGGGCAGTTGTTGAAGGAGAAGCAGTTGCCGACGGAATTGAAGGGGATGGCCCACTACCATCTGGCGGAGGGATTGAGGGTAAGCGGTAAGCACGCGCCAGCTATGCGCAGCTATCAATCGGCGCTGGCCCATCTCTCGCAGGAGTCCGAGTTTAAGACTTGGATGCAGAGTCAGTGTGCGTTGGGGGATTTGGAATACGTGGTGGGGAAAATTCCGGCGGCGCGATCGCGGTTGACCGAACTGCAGTCGATCGCGGAGGAGAAGCGAGACAGGAGATTTCAGGCGACGATCCTGCGGTTGTTTGGGCAGGTGGATTACATCACGGGGGATTTTGCTGCTGCGAGGCAGTCTTTCAAGCGGAGTTTGAAGTTGTTTCGGCAGGTGCGGCGACCGCAGAAGATTGTGGAGGCGCTAAACAGTCTGGCTCAGGTGGAGCTTTACCTGAACGCAGATGTGGTTCCCGATCTGTTGAGGGAGATTCGCCAGCGAGGCCGCGACTGTGGGGCGAGTTTGGAGCTGGGGAAGAGTACCATCATCGAGGCCAAGTTGAGTCTGATGAACGATTGTGCGGAGCGGGCTTTGGAGCTGGGGCGAGAGGCTGAACGCTTGCTGGGCGAGGTGGGGTACGGGTCGGGGATGGCTCGCAGTCGGATGTTGATTTCGGAGGCTGCATTGCAGCTGGGCTTGTTCGATACGGCGCTGGAATCGGCGCTGGCGGCCAGTCGGTACTTTAAATCGGAGCGAATTTATCCCTCGTTGCGGTTGCGGGCCTACGACCTGACTATCTCGGCAGCTCGGGCTTTGGGGGGGGAAGCGGATTATGCGGGTTGCGATCGCATCAGTCAGATTCCATACCTGGAGAATTTTCCGAATATGCGAAAACTGATAGAACGGCACGACCGCAGCCGAGGGGAAGGGGAGTGAGTTCTGTGGATCGACAGATTGCAATTCAAAACCTATGCCTGCATCGCTTCTGGAATTCGTTGGGCGATGGGTTGCTGAAGGTGTTTGTGCCCGTGCTGATTTACCAGCAGACGGGGTCTTTGAATGCTTGTATTGCCTTTTTGTTGAGCTATTACTGCTTGCAATCGCTCCTGAATCTGAGCTTGTACGAGCGCATTTGTCGCTGGCCGATTGTGGCTTTGCTGCTGCGGTTGATTCCAGTGCTGGGGACGCAGGCGTTGCTGACGAGCGGGTGGCAGGATTGGCGGTTGATGGCGGGGCTGGCGCTGACCACTGCTGCGGCCAATGCGTTTTATTGGGTGCCGCTGCATTTTGCGTTTGTAAAGGCTCCGACTTCGAAGATTGGCAGGGCGGTCAGTCGGTTTCGGGTGGCGGCGATTGTGGGGGGGACGATCGCGCCGGTGCTGAGTGGGGTGTTGCTGACTCGCGTAGGGATTGGGGTGGTTGCGAGTATTGCGGTAGGGATTTATCTGGTTTCGATCGCCTCGCTGTACTTGCCTGGATTTGGCGATCGCCAAGAGCTAGAACGGGTCGAGAGCGTTCCCGTTCGGGAAGAACCGCAGCAACTGCAGCCAGCGGCATCGTTCTCGACGTTTTTGTACTCCTACGGGCTGACGGGGATTTGGGATACGGCGGAGGTGTTTTGGGCGTTGTATATCTTCCAGAATTCTCTTGGGTTGATTGAGGTGGGAATTGCGGCGAGTGCGATCAAGTTGGGGGTGGTGGTTTCGAATTTGGCGATTGGCAGGCTGACGGATTTGAAGCGGTGGTGGCGTCCGGCGGCGATCGCGTTGTCGATCTACGGACTGCTGTGGTTGGGGCGGGCGGTGACTTACAGTCCAATTTGGATTTTCTCGCTGTCGGCGGGGGCCGGGTTGGTGCGTCCATTGTTTGAAGTGCCGATGTTTTCGGGGTTTATGTCTCGGGCGAAGGCTTCGGCTGACTTTCGGCGCTGGATTACATTAAGGGAGGTGGCGATTAAGATGGGCGGGACTTGTCTGGTGACGGCCACTGTTTTGTTACCGGCGTTGAGTCAGCTGCCTTTTTTGTGCGCTTCGGCGACGACTCTGCTGTTTTGGAAGCCGCTGGCTAGAGTTGCGAAGCAAAAGTTTCGGTAAATGCCCTATGTCGAATTTTGATTGGGTATACGAGTTTTTGCAGGTTCCGGCTTCTTGGGACCACACCGTTAAGCAGGGTTATTACAATACGAACTACATCGTTGAACACGACGGAACGAAATATGTAGTCAGGGTTCCGAATCCAGATGCTGTTGTTGTGGACGAGATGCATTTGGATGAAAGCGAAGTTTTGAAATGTCTTGAAGAACTGAATTTCAATGCCCCTCGTCTTATTTACGAAGGGAAAGGGTTTGCCGTTCATCAGTTTATGGATGGAATCGTTTTGGAGGATGCATATACGCGTCCTGAGCCTTTGCCCGATTGGGTGCCTGCCAAAATGGCAAGGCAAATGGCTTCTATCCACCAACTGGATGTGAAATTGTCAGCAAAAAGCAAACAGCCATCCATAACTATTGATTCAGTCAAGCAACACATTTTAGATTTGTACGATCGCTTTTTTGCTGAGTTTGAAGACCTATTCCGGGACTTGTCATTCCCTCCACGAGAAAGCTTGATCCCGAATAGCATCCATGGCGAATATGTCAATACAGACATGGTCTTCGCCCATTGCGATGCTCATCGGAAAAATACAATTTTTTCCGGGAGAAAGGAATTGATTCTGATTGACTGGGAATTAGCTAAGTTTGTCCCCTTAGAGTACGATATCGCCTCTCACCTTTACAAGATTGGGTATATACAAAGGCAGGAAGAAATATTTCTGACTAAATATTGGGAGGCATTTGGTGAACAGATTGGAAGCCAAAGTTTATCCGAAAAAATAAATGCATTTATAGATTTAGAAACCATAAAATCTGTCATCGTTGATACTGCGAGATATTGGACTCACCTCAAGAGAAAAAACTCTAAAAAGGATACAGTAAAACTTATTAAAAGCCTTGAAATAAAGTATGCCAATGCTAATAGAGTTTGGTCAAAAGCTAATTTGTTTGGCGAGCAATTCAAAGGAATTAGTGTCAATGCTATTAGGGATAGATACTTGGCTCGGATCTAATTAAATATTCTTTGACTTAAGTGACTTGGTAGCCCTATAGCAATCGGAACTGATGCTAGAGAAACAAAACCTCTCAAATGATTACTGGATAGGGCTTCTAGGCTATAAGCTTCTCTGAAATCAAGAATGATTACTATATCCCTCTTCTGTCAAGTCAGTCATAATTAAGGAAAAATGATCATACAGAGAGGAAGGCAAAATGGGTGTAGCAAGAGCTGCAGCCTAGACAGTAGGCTGCATTGACCAATATTGCGATCTTTACCGTGAAGTGTTTCCAGATGTCAGAAGCTTTGAACATTTTAAATATTTACATATAGGTCTGGTCTCAGAGCTCAAACGTAAGACCCTCCCTGCTATTTCTCAGGCGGTTGGCTTACGAAACGCTCAAGGATTGCATCACTTTTTAACTGAATCACCATGGGATTTAAAATCTTTACAGAATCACCGTTTGGAGTTACTCAAGAAAGCTCTTCAAGGTAAGAGCTTCATACTCTGTATTGATGAGACTGGAGATCGGAAGAAAGGAAAATCTACCGATTATGTTGCCCGCCAGTATATTGGCAATCTAGGAAAGGCCGAAAATGAGATTGTAACCGTTAATGCATATGGAATTTTTGGAACAACAGTTTTCCCAATAACATTTAAAATCTTTAAGCTCAGATCTCGATTAAAAGAGAACGATCAGTATCGGACTAAGCCAGAAATAGCAGTAGAAATTCTTAACAAATTAAAGGAGTGGGGTTTTAACTTCGATCTCGTTTTAGTAGATAGCTTATACGGAGATAGCAGTGGTTTCATTACTACTCTGAGAGAAAATAATGTTAACTTCATAGTAGCTATTCGCTCTAATCATGGAGTATGGCTTGCACCTGGGCAACGTGTCAGAAGCAACTGCTGGAAAGAGTTTTCACGAGTTTTCAGTAATGGAGATTGCCAAAAGCGATATATCAGAGAAATCTTTATGGTCGGCGACGAGATGTGCGCTATTACGAAATCACTACAGATTGTGAAGAGATACCGTCTGAAACGACTTGGTTGTAATGAGTAATTTGTCTGGTGATTTACAGAAGCAGGTGGGAAACCTTAGACTTTTCGTTGAACAATAATTCTGTAGCGAGAAAATTATCAGTCAATCAAGCAGATAATAAATCTTTTCCCTGGCATCAGCATCCTCAATGGAATGACGGACATCGATGGCCTGACATTCTTAATAATATCAGACTACTATTAAAACCCTATTTACAGTTTTGCTCGTTGATCGGTTGGATAGGTTTATTATCTCTTAAACAACTCAGCATCTGTTTGATAAAACTGATGAAGATTATCGATCAAATCCCATTCCTAGCACCAATCTGACAGAAGAGGGATATAATAATAAAGATGTGGGCAGTTCATTGATCGGAAGTATTCGACTTTCTGGGATTCAATATTCGCCACAAGTGGAGTCGCATCACCTTTATAGGATGGAAATTGCTGATTAAGCCTTCTAAGAAAAGTGTTTACGCGTATCGAGCAAAACTCATACAAAGTCTCAAGCGCTTGAATAGCAGAAGTTCCCGCTGTCTAATATAAAAGAAGTGCTTAGTCTCATTATTCGAGGCTGGGTCAATTACTATCGGGGTATCGTCAGTTCAGAAACTTTTCATAAGTTGGAATATGACATCTTCTGGAAACTCAGACAGTGGATTGGCAAGACCCATTCCACCAGATCCTTCTTCTGGCTTGACCATCGCTATCAGGCCAAACATTCGTCATATCCCGATAGTCAGTTGATTTTTGTGGATAAAGACACTGTTATGGTATTCTATCGCATTGGCTATAATTGCATTCAACGGCATGTCCTCATCCAAGTGGATGCCATCTCTGATAAACCTTCTTTCAAGGATTATTTTGAATAGCTAAATCGATAGTTCAGTCAGGTAGATCTCTATCGCAAAGCCTCTCAACTGATTATACGTAAACAGCAGGTCTAATGTCCGGATTGAGGCCAATCTCTTTTTGATGAAGAGTACATCCACATTCATCATAAAATTCTGCGATGTCATGGAGGGTCAAACCATAACCTCAATATGGTAGCTATTCGTTTGGTCTGCCATTCACAAGTATATTGATAAGCAATAGTATATTGATAAGCAATAGAGATTGCTTGAGCCGTATACATTTAAAGTTGTGCGTACGGTTCTGAGGGGAGGGAGGAAGCTATATCTAAATCCGCCTCCAGTACCCGACCCTGTTTTCTCAGCGTCAACTTTTGGATATTAGAGCTATTGTGGTACAATATTACCTAAGTGATTTTGTTTCTAAAAGAGTAAAAAGATGGGACGTAGACGCAGCGAAATCAGTCCGAAGGGAAGGGCAATAACAGCAGAGGTGTTAACTGAGCTTTATGCAATGTTGAATGATTGTAGATCTACAGATGGTAGTCCCACCAATATCAGAATTGTTGTATCCGGAGCGCACGAGGATTCTATGGAATACGAGGTAACTGATTTGACAGAAGTTCTAGAGATACTTAGTTTAAATTCTTCTTCTGAAGAGTAGCAGTAGTGGCATAGCAAGGGAAGAGTTGTTAACAAGTTACAATTGCGAACGAGATGTAGTTACGAGAGAAGCTTTAGAGATTGCTCAAGAGCTGATTTTAGCTTATGGGGCTAAAGTTCGTTTTGAAAGCTTTGGTAAGACTATAAAAACTTATTATTGTTGTATTGAGGACGCCAAAGGATTTGTATCTTCGGGATGGGGTAAAGGTCTTGGTATCCAATCTAAAACTTCGTCTCTCTGTGAAGCACTTGAGCACTACTTCTATTATCAAGATGCCCCAAAACTGAAAAATGTCTGTTATTCGCTTTCTAATGATTTAACACTCGCTCAAGGTGCACTAAGGCTAGAGAGATTTAAGAACAATTCGTTTGCTCCCGAATTTTGGTCGACAGAATATAAGCTCTTGGGAACATTAAACTCAAGCAGTTGGCTACCTATCTTCTTGACAGACGTAGAATATCAGCCAAGAGGAGTGGTTGAAAATTTCTGGCTAACAAAGCTGGGTTTACAGAGATATTCTACAAATTCAGGTGCTGCTGCCGGAATTACTCTCGATGAGGCTCTGCTTCATGGGATACTTGAGCAGATTGAGCGTGATGCGTTAGGTATTGAATTAATGCGCACGGTAGTTTGTCGATCACAACAACCTGTCAGGATTGTCGACAAGACCAGTATGCCAAGGTTTCTAATCCAACTTAGCGATATAGCAGAATCTGAAAATGACGCAGTTCTGACTATCTATGACATCACATCTGACTTGGAAGTACCAGTTTTCTTGGTAGAATTAAAGTTAAATGGCAACAAAAAAAGATTCTTTGGCTCAGGCGCTTCATTGAGTTGCTCGTATGCAGTTGAAAGAGCAATTTTAGAATCTATACAATCTTATCACTCAGATCGGTTAACGTCTATCCTAGGATTGAAACCACTTACAATCCAACTTGGAAGTGTAATCCTTCCAAGATATTTAAATGCGTATCTAGAGCTAGGTAATTTCAACTACAAGGGTGGTAAGCAGTGCGTACAATTTCCTCGGGAAGTATGCAAGCCAAATGAAAAAACCTCTGTTCAGTTGGCAAGAGTGATTGAACGATTGGCCTCTAAAAACATTCGCATCGGTTCTCGTATTGTTTACTCATCAGAAAAATTTAGTTTTTTCGTTGCGCAAACATTAGCTCCAGCATTGGACAGGTTTCATCTAATTTCACATGGTGTTCCTGTTTCTCCGGGCTTTAGAGCAAGCCAGTACATAGATTAGGTTTAGAATGCGTTTGCACTTTTCTTCCAAATGGGACTCAGGAGAAGTACTTCCACCTCTGGGAGGATCCGAGCATAGACAAGCGGGCCTCACAGGATTGGAGCCCGACTATGTAGTTTATGTTTCAGATGAAAGAAATTCTTCATTAGTTGGTTATGGGGAAGCACATACTAGTCCATTGCATCCCGGAGTTGTAAAAATTTTCTTGGCTACACATAGCCAATGGCGTAGGAAAGGAGTAGGGAAAGCCATTTTAAGTTATCTCCGTAATAGCTACCCTGCAATTGCTTTAGATACAATAGTATTAGCTAGTAATACAGATGCAATTCTTTTTCTAAAGAAACAATGCTTTAGATGGATTCAAACTGTAACCAATTTTTCGCTAAAAACTATAGAAGTCATACAGAGTTTCAGCTCCAATGATCGATTTTCTGCCTCGAAAATAACTTGTGTCAATGATAAAATACTGAACTTTATTATAAAAACATATGAAAGAAAACACTCATGGTTGGGAGAGACGAAAATTAGTCCTGCAGATGTAGAACTATTTCTCTTATCTTCGGATGTCCTTAGCACACTGGGCCTTTATATACAGGAAAAGGTAATTGGAATTGCTATTGTCTACTGCCAAAATAATGATTATGAGGTGTCAATCTTTGAAACGAATAATGACGAGATCTTGTCTAGAGATCTTATCTATTCATTGCTTATACATGCAGCAAGGTTAGTTGAAGAGGATGGGGGAAATCGATTTTTGATAGAGGTTGACAGCTCAAGTGTGCTCCTAAATATAATTATTGACAAAATCGCAGTTGAGAGACAGAAATATGAACGCTATCGCTTGTTGCCCAGAGGAAATATATGTAACCCCCTTTAGGGATAACAATTAATTTATTGCTTATTTAGTCAAAAATGACTGTAGGTGTGTGCATTCAGTATTGCTTTGTAAATCCTCAGGTAATACTAATTGAGTTATCGTAAATCATTTGTTGGCGATAGTGCTAATTTTTAGTTCCTTTCGCAATGGTTAACAGCATACTGTTAGACATACATTTCGCCTCAAACTTTGGTCTAAGTCGCAAGATTCATTGGCTTCCACTGTTTTCTCGTCTGTTGCTGTAGTGGGCCCAGAGAGTGCATTTTTTTCTGGGGTTCATGGTCTACGCTTTAGCAGTAGATGCTATTGGTGTTGTCTTTCACTTAGGATGCTGCGATCAAAAAAAGTCACTGCAAGCACATTTGAATAAGTTTGCAGCGTTTTTTTGAGCAGAGTGGAGCGCAGCAACCATGAAGTCTAACAGGCTCTTTCAAACGGATGCTACGACAATTCCTAAGGTGCTGCACAAATTGGTCTTGACAGAATCTTATTACAAATCCAACGTTTCTCTGAGGCATGACCCAAAATTCAGAGCAAACAAAATTCAGAGCAAACTTTAAAACTCACTTCTCTCAACAACATTCCTTCTATCGACCGCTTGCTGGCAACAAATTTTGTCGTTCGGGTTGTTCTCGATCGCCTTTAACAACCGCATGTGCTCTCTGCGCAGCCGCCAATACCTGCGCAGCCCCAATCGCCGCCTCCCCAATCAAGGCAAGATCCCGTAATTGCAGGCTGTTCCGCTTAACCGATCGCCCTTCAGTTACCAAAATCTCTCCCCGATCGCCCTCTCGGTCTTTCACCACCAAACTCGATTGGCCATACCGTACTTCGTATTGCTCGCCAGTCCAAACCCTAGCCCCACTTTGACTCTCCCCCTGCACATGGGTGATCAAAGCAGCCTTCTGCAACACATCCGCCGTAGCCGCTCTCGCAAAAGCCCGATGCCCCACAGCATTCAGAGCCATCGAAGCCAGCTTCGTCTTTGCAGCCCCCTCGGCAAGCTTCATCGGCTGCACTACATTGCGAGCAAACCGTTCGACCAACTGCTCTCGTTTCACTTTCACCTGCGTTCCAGCCAACCGCACGGCATCCTTGGCGATTCTCGTCACGCCATTCATTAGCTCGCTAGCCGGAACAACATCCTCCGATCTATCAACTCTGGCCAGAGCTTGAGAAGCCGCCTCGGAAACCGGAACCAACTGACCGCTACCGACCAACTCCTCCAGCTCGTTCAGCCGTTCTTCGTAGGTCTGCATCCGCTGTCGCAAGTCCACCAATTCCCGCTGGAGAGACTGGCTAATCTCTTCGGCAGTTTGGGAGGGAGTGACCTCTTCCTGTAACTCCGACCCCTCAACAGAAACCTCGTTGACTCCATCCTTCTCGACCTGCAGTTTCTCTGCAGCATCCAGCTCACCCGTTCGACCGCGATCGATCTCTTCGAACGCAGCAGCCACAGCTTGCTGCAACACTTCCTGACCGACCGCCTGCAGCTTCACCTCACCATTCTGCACCCGATAAATCACCTCTCCTCCCACCTGAATGGAGAAAATTCCCTTGTAATCTTCAGGACGATCAATCGCCATTCGAATCTTTTCGAGGATGTCCTCAGACACCAGGTTTTTCTGAGGATCTTCCCCAGGTCGCCCCACAAATACATTACGTCCGCCCACCTTAATTTTGACCGTCAGCAGCCGCTCCTCCCCTTCCACAGTCAAACTGTCCTGAACGGATTGTGCCTCCCCAGTCCGTTTCAGTTGAGCGATCGCCGTAGCAATCGCCAACGCGATCGCGCGCGCTATCTCCGACTGAACTTCCGCCGAAGCCTGAGCCGCGCGATCGGCTCCGGCCTTATCAATTCCCTCAGTCATCGATTCCGTCTCCTATCCAAGAATTCACTAACGCCGTCAAATTGTGATCGAGCGGCCATCCGCTCATCCCCGTCAAATTCACCAAGCGATTGAGAATCACCCGCTTGCCAATTACCGCCAGAGCAATCTCGCTATCCAAATGCAGCTCCAACGCCACCGGCAAGTAGTCCGGCTGCACCCAAGTGGTTTGCACCACCTCGCCGTTCACTACCGAAATCACCGGTTCAATCGACCCGTCGCAATATAAATCGATGCTGGAGGGTACAAAATCTTCGGGATAGGGCTCGACACTATCCGCCTCAGCAATAGCCGCCGCAATTTGCAGAAACGTCTGCTTGTCCGTCTCGGTCAGGGTTGCAACCATCGATGTCCTCCCAATCAGTTCGTCAGTCCCGGATGCCAGTAGCCGCCTGCGCTTCGTCCATTCCGCACAAGACCAAGACACCGCAAACGCATTCGCCGTCACCGTTGTGAAATCGAAATTCCGCGTCAGCACCGTACTGGCGGCAAACAGAGCGGTTAGCGTCGTCACACCAACAGCGAGCCAAGGTTTGCGGCTGCCCACGGCCACGTAGGAGATCGTGGCTTCGTGAATCGCGGCCAATGTCCGTCGCATTCGCTCACCTCCTTGCTCTCCTCGAAGGTCGATTGACTCGTCCAGCACTCGATCTTCAAGGAGAGCGAATCCTTCCGGGGAAATACCCAATCAAAGAAAAAATAGGCATCCGACATCATTTTGAAATGATTCATCCCAAATAAATCTGAAGTGAAAGTTAACGGTTTATATTCTGTTAATCTCTGAAATTTGTAAAACGCGCTAAAACAGTCTTGTGATTCGCGACCGCGACCGATATTGCACAAATATACGCAAATTCATTGCGCAAGAGGATTGAGTCATGCGGAATAATTCTCGGCTGGCAGTCGCCAGCACAAACCCTCACGATCGCGTATCCAAAGAACGACATTTTTCCCCTTTGGCGATCTGGATTTTGACGGAAATCAAAGCATTCGGACAAGCCTACCAACACGGATTGGGAAAGGTCCTCAATCCTCTCATAGAGAGCTGCTTTCCCCGCCCGTCGAAAATGTTTGGCGGTCCCGGTCGCTTTGCCGGATGGTTCCTCATCACCATTGCCCTGTATTGGGGATTGCACCTAACGGAGCCTGCTTACGCCCTCTTCCTGTCTGCCGCTCAGGATTACGTCAACGGTTTGGAATTCTTCGACGGTTCGGAAGAATTGGTCAATATATTCTTCGGCATTCTGCGAGCAATTGTTGTGATTGTCTTGGGATACTTTGTGGTCCGAATTGCTCTTGCGGTCAATCGCGATGAAGATTGGCAGACCTTTGTTCGATACCCAGTATTTATTGTTGGGGCAATTGCGATCGCTGACTTTTTGACAGAGTTTATCGTTACTTAAGTCTCTAGATAATTTCTCTCAAAAATCTAAGAATTATGAAAATTCTTCTGATGGATTTGGAAGGAAGAGAATGACAACTTCCGAGACTCAAAAATACGTCAAAGTCAATCCGCTGCTCGGCTATCGTCCCAGCCTTGGTCCCATTTCGGGAGACCTGCTTCTGCCTTGGGGAATTATTGGCACCGCTAATTTATTCCTCTTTCGCATGCTGCTCAGTTCCTGGGAATTATTTGTCCTTTTTTCACTAACTGGAGCTGCCTGGCACTGGTTGATCACGGGGAAGCAACCCTGGAAATTCTGGGGCTACGCGTTCTACCACCTGCCCAAGTGGACCCACGCCGGAAACCTGCCCGCTTCGTTGCAACAGCCCATCAAGCTGAAGCTCGGAAAGAAGGTTGCTCGTAAGAATCCATCAAGCAAGCAAACCACTCAGCTCAAAGCCTTCCAAGATGCAGTCGATCTGCTCTACGTTGCCAGCTTGAGACTACAGGATCGCCGAGTGGGGGCCTACGTGCTCAACAAGGGCAAAGCCGGATACCAAATTGTTTTCGAGTTTGACTGTCTGGGGGTACCCAGCCTGCTGAGAGACAGCGAAATCGAACTATATCTAGAAAAACTCGCTACTGGCCTGAAGGACATTCCAGCCGGAGAAAGCCTGTCCTTCCACTTGGGGTCCTTCTCGGAATATCGAGATCGCATTCAAGAGCTGGATCGACTCCTTGCCGAAGCCGATCCGCAGATTGCCTTTCTCCTCACCTCCGAGAAAGCCACTGTCCAGCAGATCGCCACCTCCGGACAGCGCAAACCCAAGTTCTTGCGGCTGTACGCCACATACACCGTGCAACCCGACGGGGCTCGCCGGTCGGACAACTGGACCGACAACCTGTTGCGAGGTCTGGACAGTTGCTGGAAGCAACGTTCTTCTCAAATCGATCGGGCGCGGGCAATCCACCTGTCGGTAGCCCTGACGGAAGCCTTCGAAGAAGGGCTGCAGATGTGGGAGAACTTGCTCAAAAGCAAGCTGGGTCTCAACGTTGCTGCCTCGGACGAAGACCTGCTGTGGCAGCATCTCTGCCAGCAATTTTGCCTGAGCGATCCGCCCCCGCTGCCGCAACTGTTGGTGCTGGAAGAGGTGGCCGGTGGAGATCGGCTGCGCCTGGTGGACGCCGATCCCCTCGACCCCACCCATCCCCTAACCGCTCTGCTGGCACGAGGGATTCCCTTTGCCGATCGGGCCTACGTCAAACTGACCCGAGACGGTCGCGATGTCTACAAAGGCGGAGTAATTCAGACCGCCAAGCCCGCCGGTTGGAAGCGATTGGACCAACTCAAGGCAGGGTCGCAGCTGATTCTGCGGGACGACCTGCACGACATCGAGCTGTTTTGCCAGCTCACCCCCGCCAACCCCCAACTGATCGTCACCTCCACCCAAGAGCAGCTGCGCCATTCCAACCAATTGGCCACCTACGCCCGCAAAAAAGATCGCAAAGATGTCCGAGCTGATGTGAAAGCAGAGCAGGCGGAAGAAGCCCAACGCCGCCTGATCGAGGGGGAGATTCCCCTGCACGTAGCGGTGGTCTACATCGTCGAACGGCCCACCCTGTCACAACTCGATCGCACCTGTCGCAAGCTAACTCAACTGTTTCCCAAACCTGCCGAGGCCATTCGCGAAGAAGTCTATTTCCCAGAAGTGTGGCGGCAAACGCTGCCCTGCGTCTGGAGCAAGCTGCTGTTCAAGCCCTTCAACCGAAGACTGGTCTACACCAGCGAAGAAGTACCGGGGCTATTGCCGTTGTCGTTACCGAGTACCCCCGACCGTCAGGGGCTGGAATTGGTTGCCGAAGAAGGTGGCACCCCCGTTTACGTCGACCTGTTCGACCAACACAAACACCTGCTCGTGCTGGGATTCACCGGCACCGGTAAATCGTTGCTGGTGGGCAGCATTCTCACCCTGGCCAGAGCTCACCGCTTCCCCATCTTCGTGATGGACTATCCCCGCAGCGATGGCGAGTCCACGTTTGGGGACTTCGCCCGCTTCTTGGGCGGTTCTTACTTTGATATTGCGCGCGAAGCCATCAACTTCTGCGAACCCCTCGATTTGGAGCAGTTTTCCGATCTGGCACCGTCAGCAATCGAGGAGAAAGTCACCCTCTATCACGACTTGATTGTCAACATTCTGATGACATTGGTGTGCGATCGCTCCACCGACGCGCTGCTGGCCGTTCGCTGTCGCGCCATCTTCCAGCTGGGGCTGACGGCCTATTACGAGGACGGGGAGATGCGCGATCGGGCTCGCCAAGCTCACCAGAACGGTTTGGGCAGTCCCGAGTGGGAGACCATGCCCACTCTGCTGGACTTGCTGCCGTTTTTCTCCATCGACAAACTGCAGCTAGCAGAAATCGATGGCGGTACGCGATCGGCTCTCTCCCTGATCGACCTAAAGCTGCGCTCCTGTCTCAGCTCCACACTGGGCAGGGCCATTTCCCGCCCCAGCACCCTGCGCACCGACACCGGCCTAACGGTCTACGCCCTGACAAACGTCGACGACTCGGTGGATGCCGCCGTCCTAGCCTTGAGCGCCTATTCCTCGGCGTTAAGAGCTTCCCTCTCCCACCCCAACTCCATCTGGTTCATCGACGAATCCCCCATCCTGTTTCAGTTCCCCGCCATTCCCAAATCCGTCGCCCGCCTGACGGCCAACGGACGCAAGGCAGGCATCCGCGTCATCCTGGCCGCTCAAGATCCCGACACCATTGCCAGCACCGACGTCAGCTCCCAGATTTACCAAAACCTGTCCGTGCGGCTGACCGGCAAGATTACCGCCCAGGCGATCGACAGCTACCGAGAGATTTTACGCTATCCCGCCGAAGCCATCTCCCCCAACGCCAACCCCAGCTTTAACCCCAAAGGGCAGCTCTATCGCCGCTGGCTGCTGGACTACGACGGCCAATTGCTGCAATGCCGCTTCTACATTGCCCACGCACTGCTGGCCCTGCTGGCCAACAACCCCAAGGAATCGCAATTGCGAGCGGAGTTTCTGGCTCGCCACCCCGATAACACCTATCGCGCCTTGGCGGAATTCGCCCGCTACCTGACCGCCTCCATTCAGGGCACCACTCAAGGAGAACTGGACCGTGAATTTCACCTGGAAACCGTTACTGCCGCTGGCGATCGCCGCTTGCCTGCTGACTCCCCTGCGGGCTAGCGCCCAATCCAACGACGATGCCCGCACCGTTCTCTCTGCTGTCTTGGAAGCGATCCAGGAGTTGGGGGGCGAAGTGGTGCGGGATGTGGTGGATGCCTCGCGGGATGTCTACGACGACTTTTTTGGTGGAGACAATTCCCCATCCGCCGGAGTTGAAGAGGCGGTCGGAGTGTACGGCCTGCCCGACGTGTCGATGACACGGGAGCTGCTGCAAGAGGGGGTGCGGAACGAGATCGCCCCCGAAGACTTGAGCAGCAATCCCGCGCTCATGGCTGCGGTAGGTGGCGAGAGCATCCTGCACGCGGTGCTGGAGGAGGCGATCGACCAACCCTTGTCGCTGGAGGCGCAGGAGCAGCTGTCCGTCGAGCAGCAGGAACACCTGGACTACCTGTGGGACTCCCTGCAAAAGGCGCTGACGACGACTGACGGCACATTCGAACTCTCTGACAGAGCCTTGAACTACGACACCCTCGGGCCGGTGCAGGAACTAGAGGACTGGGCCAGCAGCGCCCGTCAGCAAACGGCGACGCAGGATGTGCTCAAGGACATGGCCTCGGCCCTACCTGTCTTGGGTCGTCAAGCCCAAGTGGAGACGGAGATTTTGCAGCTGATGACCAACCAGCTGCACCTGCTCAACGAAGGGCAGTTCTACACCACCGCCACCCTATTCAAGACCCAAACCAACTTGGAACGGCTGGCACTGGAAGCCCGATTCGACCGGGCCATTCAGGGGAACCTGTTGCTGTCGAACGAGCGGGCCAACAATTACGAGCGCCTGCTGCCCCACGTGGAGATGCGAGCCGATGCAGTGGGGTTGGTGGAGCTGAGCGCCAATATCGGTTTTGCCAGGGAGACGAACAATGATTGACCTCCTCTGGCAGCAACCCATTCTGTTTGCCCAAGCGCAGCGGGCCGAACAGTTGGTCAGCAATACCCGCAACACCGTCGGGGCCGTGCGGGAGTCCTTCAATACTCTGTGGGAAACCGTGCTTTCGGGCAGTCTCTACGATGCCCTGGCGGATATGGCGATCGCCCTGGCCCTGCTGTTCGTGGGCTGGAACGTCATCAAGGTGGTGGTGCTGGAGACTAGCGAAGGCCATTTCGGTTACAGCCAGCGCTACTTACCCGATCTGGTGTGGGCCGTCATTCTCACCCTCCTGCTGGCCTCTCCGACAGGGGTGCCCAACCTAGCCGGGTATACCCTGCAGGCCCGCTCCGCCATCAACAGTGCCAGCACTCGCATTCTGGATGCCCTGTCGATCGACCTGGCCTTTCCCAACGGCGATGACGTGGTGGTGCAGGCGCAGCTGAAATCGCAAGCGCAGCTGATCGTCTCGGATGCACTGCGCTCCTGCGCGGCTATCGGCGACGGTCCTCAGCGGAATATCTGTCTGGAGGATGCACGCATTCAGATGGACGACCTGCTGTCCCCCTACTACGGCTTTCGGGGGGCGCTCAACTGGGCCCAGAACCTCTACAACCAGCTGGCCCTAAACATTCAAAACGCAATGGACCTGCGCTACGCCAGTGCCGCCTTTTGGCACGCGCTCTTCCGCGACCTGGGGGCCATCGTCCGTCCCGCTTCCACGCTGGCCATCGTCGGCATTCTCTACGCCTGGGCCGGGGCCTTCGAGTGGCTGATGGAAATGTCGCTGCTGCTGACCGCCATCATCGGCCCGATTTTCTTGGGGCTGTCCATGATTCCCACCGTCTCTCGCTACTTCTACCTGTGGGTGACGGCGATAGGCAGCATCGCCCTCGGCAAGGTGGGCTTCAACATCGTCTCCGGTCTGGCCGGATACATCATCGTCACCACCCCCGGCTCCAACCCCCTGATTGGCGCACTGTTCATTTCCATTGCCGCTCCCATCCTGGCCCTGACGCTGATTGGCGGAGGGGGCTTGGGCATCTATGCCGGTCTGGTGGCGACGGCAACGTTCCTCGGTTCTCGCGTCGCAAGGATTTAGTCCCATGTCTGCTTCTGCAAAATCCGCATCCCAAAACTCGCACCTCGGCACCGTACTGGTGGATTCGTCATCCCCCGAGGTTTTGCAAAGTCGTTCTAATTCATCTCTGTCAGGCGGATCGGTTCATTTCTTCGTGCTGTCTGCACTGCTCCTGGTGGAGCTGCTGCAGTGGTTGTTCGTCTATCAAATCGCCAAGCGCCCGGTGCCTGCATTGGTGCAGCTGCAGGACGGCACGTCGATGCAGGTGGAGGCGATCGCCCGTAACGAGCGCTCGCCAGCGGCCATTCGCAGCTACGTCTACACCGTCGCCACCGCGCTGTTTACCGCGACCGGCACCGTGCCGGATGGAGAGGGCCGGTGGGTGGAGGATCGCCAGTTCCAATTGGGCGATCGGATTATTGCTACCTCCGCTTGGGCGGCCAGCCACGCTCTGTCTGCGGACTTCCCCCGCCCCTCCATGCTGGAAGCCATTGCCGACATCACTCCGCCAGAAGTCTTCGATCCTAACGAGCAGGTGGAGATGCACCTGGAGATTCGCAATCTCTCCAACCCAAAGCCGGTGGGGGAGGGGCAGTGGCAGGTGGATATGGTGGCCACCCGCGTCATCACCCAGCGGGGGATGGAGACCGACCGGCTCCCGTTTAACAAATCCGTCTTTGTCAGAGCGGTAGAGCCCTATCGCGTCACGGGCAATTCCACAGCAACTGCTTTGGCCATGCAGGAATACCGCAGCGGAGGCATGGAGATCTACGCCATTGACGGCCTGCGTTTGGAACCCATTGTCGAATCAGGAGAGGAGCCGTGAGCGAACCGACCGATTTCAATCAATTGCTGGGGTACGACGACCGCACTCCCAAACAGCGCGTCCTGGATGAGACGGACGATTTGCTGCACGAACTGGAAAGCCTCTATCGACCGGAACGAAAGACGCTTGCCAACAATCCGGTTGCCAAAGCTGTGGCTCTGGCGGCGATCGTGCTTTCGGTGGGGGGCTTTGCGTTCTTCGTCTACAAGCTGGTGACGGGCGGATTTGCTCCGACGCAAATAGCTCGGGAATCGGAGGGGAACGAGGGGGAGATCGTGCAGTTGCAGGCTCCCTCGGTACCGGAAGAAATCCCTGCCGATATCAAGACGCGGATGGCGTTGGGGGAACAGGCGAACGATTTGAACCAGTTCGAACTGCGACAGGAGCCCGAGCCGGAATCGACTCCGGAGCCAGAACCCGAACCGGCTCCCGTAGCGGCTCCACCACCTCCTCCTCCAGAGCCGGAGCCCGATCCGCTGCAGCTTTGGGCAGAGATTAACGCAATCGGCAGCTACGGCAAGATTTCCGAACCGCCATTCCAAGTCGCTTCTACGTCTGCCGCGATCGCCAATCCAATCGACTCGATCCGCAATCGACAAACCTCCACAAATCTGAATGCTAGCGATCCGGCTGCGTCTCCTCAAATCGACTTGAGCTTGGAACGAGAGTTTCTGCGGGGAACCGTCACTCGAACCATTCCGGCAGGCTCGACGGCAACGGGGGCGATCGCTGCGCCAGTCATTTGGTCGCCCGATGTGGAGACCGATGCCGAGCGGTTTGTAGTGCAGCTGACCTCGCCCCTGCGAGATAGCGAAAACCTGCCTGCCGTGCCCACCCACAGCGAATTGGTGGTGCAGGTGGATGGGGTTCTGCCCAACGGCTATGCACGCATGAGCGGGGTGGCGGTCGTTACCCATCTCAATGGCGTTCGCCAGGAAATTCCCCTGACGGTGGGATCGATTTCCGTGCGCGGTGAAGGGGGAGAGGCGTTGCTGGCTCGGGGCGATCGCCGTCTGGATCCAGGTCCGGACATTGCCTCCCAGGAAACGGGACTGTTCGTTCTAGGGGCGCTTGGGGAAGTGGGGGAACTGCTAAACCGGCCATCGAGTTCGAACACCAGTTCCATTTCCTCCTTCGGGGGCAGCTCTTTCTCCAGCTCTGTCGAGAACGGAGACATCAACATTCTGGGCGGCATTCTCAAGGGCGGTGCCGATGCCGTGATTCCGGGGATTCAAAGCCGCACCGAACGCTCGATTGAGGAATCACTGGAGCGAAAGCCCCTGTGGACGGTAGAGGCCGGTCAGCCCGTCCAAATTGTTGTCAATCGGGAGATTCGATTGTGAAAGCTGTAACTCTGGTGATCGCTGCCACCTTATCCCTGGCAGCGGCAGCGGTTGCTCAAACTCCCACCTGCAGCAAATTTGCCAGCGCCATCCAGCGCAACGGCCATCGGGTTTACGTCCGGTCGGGGGTGACGGCCATCGACTTCAACCCTGCCGGAGACGTCATTCGCCACGTGGAACTGAGCAACCCCGAAAAGGTGTCCCTCAATTTCGATGCCAATCTGGATTCGGGCTATGCCAGCACGATCTTCCTGCGTCCGATTACGGGGGTAAACATCCCCCACCTGCCTTCGGGGCCGACAACGGAAATGCTGGTGCTGACTCAAGATCGCCAAGGGGGTCGGCAAACCTATCCGTTTACGCTGGTCTACCAAGCTACAGATTCAAACTGTGCGGTGTTGTCCGTCCATCCCGACACGCCGGGCTTGCCGCTGGTGGAACTGACCGATCGCCGCCGGGTGCCGGTGCGGTTCGTGACGATGGGTCTGGAGATGGCCGTGCGGGATGGGTCGATGCCCTACGACAATCCCTTGAGGGAGCGGGTGCAGTCCTTTTTGGGATTGGTGCAAAACGGCGAGCGAGTGTTACCGGCCACTCAGCAGGCGGGCGTGTCGATAACCGTCGTTCAGGAGCTGGCTCAGAAGGGGTACGACAGCTATCAGTCCGGTCAGCTGGGCGGATTGCAGTGATGAAGGGTTGGTCTGCACTGGCACCGCTGGCATTGCTGGGAGTTGTGCAGCTGGCGATGTCCGCTCCGGCTGTCGCTCAGGATTGTGCAGACAGCCTCCCGGCTTGGGATTGCGAGGCAGGATTCGATTACGAGGCATTGATTGACTTGATGGAGTCGGCGGGTTTTGCGCCGGAGGAAATCGAGCAAGTCGTCGGCATTTTTCAGGAGTTGGAAGAACAGGCTTTGGACTATGCGGAGACCAACCGCTTGTGGCAGCAGTTTCAGGAGGAATACCTGCTGGATTACGCTTCGGTGGCCGTGATTCAGGCAATTGGAGAAATTGTCTATCGGACGAATCCCCTGACGCGAGAAAACTTCGATCTGTGGCGATCGACTATCGAACAACTGATTCCGGAATATGCCGGTGGGCTAGGGGAAAAAATTGTAGAGCGGATGTTGAGCCTGCTGAATTTTGGGGTGTGGGGGAAGTTCGACGTGCCGTTGGGCGAGCGAGAGGGGTATATCGGCAACACCATCAGCGGCAGCGACAAAGATGGATTTAACGTCCCTTGCGATCGGCTTGGATGCGCTCATATCGAGTTTTCCACGCAGCCGGTGGCCCACGGCAAGCGGTGGATATGGGGGGAGCAGGAGGTTAATGGGGGGTACGGCTGGCCGCTGGGGGAGTTGAATGGAGGCAAGGAACCAACGGGACGGCATCCGATTACGGATGGCTTCAAGGTGGTGCTGCTGGAGGTGGATGAAGTGGAGAGCTCGGCCCAGTTCGGAACCTACTTTCGCATTTGCATCAAAACCCTGGCTGTCGATTCCTGCTCCCCCTATTTCATCGGCCCGTTTCCTTGGTTTGGCCATCGGGAGAAAGATTGGATTTTGCTAGGGACAGTCAGTGCCGTTCCGGCTCCGCCAACTGTTCCGAGACCGATCCCCACTCCGCCGCTGCTACCGGGGGAGATTCCAGCGCCGGAGCCCGCACCCTCGCCGACACCCCCTCTCGATCTACCCTTCTGTCACGACCTCAGCCATCCCGCCTCTGGCGCTCCCGTCACCAGCGAGTTTGGCCCGCGCGTCAATCCGGTCACGGGGCAATTCCAGAGACAGCATTCGGGGATCGATCTGGGCACGCCGATGGGTACCCCGATTCGAGCAGCTTGCGATGGCGTGGTGATGGTTGCTGCACCAAGATGGGGATACGGAAACTACGTGGTTATCGACCACGGCGTTAACGAGGAGGGCAATCGCCTCACTACTGGATACGCCCACCTGAGTCGCATCGATGTTGCGGTGGGCCAGCCTGTGACGAGGGGAGAAGTGGTGGGGTTGTCTGGCAATAGTGGGCTATCTACGGGACCTCACCTGCATTTCGAAACCTACAAGAATTGGGTGCCGCAAAATCCTCGCAATTATGTCGAATTTTAGGAGGGACGAGCTATGGAGATTCGTCGAATTGTTCGGGTGGTGGCGATCGCTGCTGCCATATCAACAGGTGTTGCCCCGCTGGCAACCGCTCAGCTACCCGAAGAAGCGATCCCCTGCATCCCGGCAGGAGCCACCGACATTCAATTGCGGGCTTCCGCAGAACGCGACGAGCTGACCTATTACTACCTGATCGGTATCGATCCCGAGCAAAACGCTCCGTTCGTGTCTGTCTCGCAGGTCGATCACTCCGGCCAGTGTGAAGTGTTGTTGGATGGCTCCGACATCACCCAATCGCTGGATGATGTGAAGCCTTACGAGGTGGCATTTGAGCTTTACCGGCAGAACTACGAACTGGCGATCGAGTTGGCGGGGGGCAAGCAAGAACTTGAGGGGATCTTCCAGCAAGAGGTGGACAGCGATATCGATACCTATCGCAGCGAAGCAGAGGTGGCAGCGCTGCAGGACCTTGGGGTTGAGTTTCCCGACCTGTACACTCTGTCATCCGCCAACCCCGATATCGATTCGCTTGTCGAAGCCTTCCTTCACTTCAACGAGCCCCCCGGCCCAAAGAGTATTAATCGGGTGGAGATTGTGGGGGACTATGCAATCGCCAGTTGGTTCCAGCGGGGAGATGCCAGCGGTCATTACGTGGGACAGCGAGTTGACGGTGAGTGGCGGGCGCTGGGATCTACTGACAGTGCGGAGGGAGCGCTGATGGCAGAGAAATTGCGCGATCGCTTTGGCGTGCCGCTCGACATCGCCAGCGAACTGGTTCGGGCCTCGCAGTCTAATTAGAGGGCGAGAGCGTGAGAGTCGTTTTCACCCAGCAACAGAGCCAGCCAGACCTGCCCCAAAGCGCGTTGCTCGACCACTTGCTCGATTCGCTGACCTCCCCCAGCATTCTCCTGTTTGGGGGATGTGCCATCGCCCTCTGCGTTTTGGCCCTATTCGGCGGTCGCAAGCCAAAAGGCAAGATCGCGCGCGGCAAGTTTGCCGGAGATAGGGAACGGCGCAACGCTCGCGAACGGGCCATCTCTCAAATCGAATCTCCCCAGCGCAATTCCGTTGCCCTGTGGATTCGCGAACCGTCCGGAGCTGAGTTCGTCAGAGAAGGAGATCGCTCCATCTACTACTGTCCCCCCGATGCGAAAACCCTCTACTTTCCCGATGCCCAGCGCGGGTTTGCGGTGTTTGGCGGGCCGGGGTCCGGGAAGACCTTTTCGGCGATCGACCCGCTGGTGCGCAGTGCCATTTGCCAGGGATTTCCCATCGTTCTGTACGACTTCAAGTACCCCAACCAGACCGAGCGGTTAGCAGGCTATGCACAGCAGATGGGCTACGAAGTCTCGATCTTTGCCCCTGGCTATCCCGAATCGCAGGTATGCAACCCGCTAGATTTTTTGCGCGGCGAAGCGGATGCCGAAACGGCCCGGCAGATTGCCGAAGTGCTGAATGCCAATTTCAAGCGGCTGACGGGGAGTGCGACGGGGGGAGGGGACAATCCGTTTTTCGATATTGCGGGCATTCAACTGACGGAGGCGATTTTGATGTTGGCCAAGGCCAGCAAGTATCCCGACATTATGATGTGTACCTGCTTGCTGCAGCTGGATTCCCTCATCGATCGCCTCAACCATGCTCAGCTGAACTACTGGATTCGCACCAGTTTCGGCCAGCTGACGGCGACGGCAAAATCCCCCGAAACGGTGGCCAGCATCATCTCGACGGCGTTCGTCAACTTCAATCGGTTTATGAAAGCGGGGTTGCTGACGTCGTTTTACGGGGAAACCACGCTGCCGCTGGATTTGAATCGCAGGCAGATGGTGGTGTTCGGCATGGACCGGCAGAGACGGGATGTGGTGGCTCCGCTGGTGGCGACGATCTTGCACTTGATTGTGGAGCGCAATTTGGCCCGACCGCGACGGACTCCGCTGGTGGTGGCGCTGGACGAGGTGCCGACGTTTTACCTGCCGCGGCTGGGGCATTGGTTGAACGAAAGTCGGGAGGATGGGTTTGTGGGGTTGTTGGGGTTTCAAAATTTGGCTCAGTTGGAACGGATGTACGGCAAGGAGGGGGCGCGGATTGCGATTGGGGGATGCGGGACGAAGATGATTTTCAATCCGCAGGAGTACGAGGCAGCGGAGATGTTTAGCAAGTATCTGGGGGAGGAGGATATTCGACTGAAGCAGCGATCGCGGGGGCACAGCGGCGGTAGGGGAAGTTCCAATATTGCGGACCAGGACCGGACGCGCAAGTTGGTGGATGCCAATCAGTTTCTGACGCAGCCGACGGGAACTTGCGTGGTGGTGACTCCCGGCTTGGCCAATCGGCGGCGGGCGAGTTTACCGATGCAGGTGAAGGTGAAGATTCCGAGTCAGGAGTTGCGGAAGGTTGACAGGGCAACTGCGGAGTTTAAGTTGGAGTTGGCACAGCTGAGAGAATCGAATAAGTCTGCTGGTGTGACGGAGGCGGAGTTGCGGGAGCGGTACGAGGAGACGAATCGGTTTTTGCCGAAACCGGATAAAGCTGGAGGTAAAGGAAGTTCGGTGGCGGTTCCTGCACCTGACGAACCTTTAGTGACTGCGCTGTTGGCTAGGAATACATTTTTGCAGGATATCGAGTTGGAAGATTAATGTCAGGAGGAGAAAGTGGCAGCTCGCGAACGGATTTATGACTATTCCATTGCGGAAGAATTACCCGATGGAACAGTGCGCTATTTGATGGAAGACCAATGGCAGGCTGCACATGTAGATTATGGCGATGGCCAAGAGGATCGCGATCCCCTTTGTCGGGGGCAGTTGGAGAAGCACTTCCAGGTTGTGGGGAAGGTGCTTTGGTTGGTGGTTAAGGGAACAGCCATTCTTTCATGGCACGTTCTGAGAATCGCGTGGAAAGTGTTGCGGGTTGTAGTCTTTGTCTTTTGCTTTCAAAGCTTGATGGGAAGCGCGATCACTCTATCTCGTAAGTAGAAGTGATGTTGTTAAAAATTCCCTTGGTTGAATTCCCCCAAAGCCTTTCATATACCAAAATTGCAGCATAACCACTTGTTGCAGGAGTTTTCCCATGGGAGAAACTTCATCTCACAATCGCTCGGTATCGACTGGAAACATTATCGGCAGTGCGGTTTTAACGGGAGATAGTAATACGGTTTCAGTGGAGTATCGACAGACCGAACTCCCACCGCAAGAAACCGTCGATATCCGAGCGGAGATCGCGGCAATCAAAGAGATTTTGGCTGCCTTACAGACTCCAGATAGTCGCAAGATCGAGCGGGCAATGGAAGATGTGGCCGATGAGTTGGAGAAAGACGATCCAGACAAGAACGAGGTAGGTTCTGCTCTGGAACGCGCTCTTAAGTACGCCACAACATCCGAAGAGTTGGCGTCTGTGACCGAGAAGCTGGCTGGACATTTGAAGGGGGCAGCTGCTTGGTTAGGTCAGAACTGGCACAAGCTTCTTGGCATTGTCGGTATGGTGGTTTGAATGAATTGCGACAGCTTTGAGAAGAAGCTCTATGGCTGGTTTAGATAACGGTCCCGAAGATTCCGTTCAGCAACTAGCTGATGACCGTAGCATCTCAGTCACTCGGGATGTTGTCAGCAGCACCCTGATTTCTGGCGATAACAATCAGGTCAAGATCTACTATCTCAGTCGCGAGCGTGAGGAGGAACTGCCGCACCAGCCAGTCTATATTGGTCCCAATCCCTACGTGGGATTGTCTGCTTTTCAGGAAGCGGATGCCAATCAATATTTCGGGCGGGAAACGCAAATCGAGCAGCTATGGGAGTTACTGCGAAATCTGCACGAATCTCGAACAGAAAAGGAGATAACTTATAGACTTCTACCCATCCTAGGGCCTTCGGGTTGTGGGAAATCATCTTTGGCGCGAGCGGGTTTGATCCCTGAACTTGCCAGGAGATCGCTTCCGGGCACGACAAAGGTACGGGTCGCTCTATTCACTCCAGGCACGCATCCTATAGAAGCACTAGCTGGTGTTTTAGCTCGGAACGCAACGAACGATCCGACACCAGCGGCCAAGGCGCGCGAATTCGAGGCAGAGTTGGGTCTCGCTAGTAAGTTGGGAGAGTATGACGGGTTGCGGCGGATTGTGAATTTGTTGCCCGATAGCGACCAATCCCCACTGATATTGCTTGTAGATCAGTTTGAGGAAGTCTACTCGTTGTGCAAGGACTTGAACGAACGTGTTGGATTTATCGAGAACTTGCTTCTTGCTGCGGGTGATCGAGCAGGACGGGTGACGGTGGTTTTAACCCTGCGCAGTGACTTTTTGGGAGAAACTCAGCGGCATCCCAAACTCAATCGTTTAATTGCCAGTCAGTTATTTGTTGTTCCGGCAATGAGCGAGGGGGAATTGCGGCGAGCCATCTCAATGCCCGCAGAGCGAGCTGGCCACCCACTGGATATGGGGACGGTGAACCGTTTGATTGAGGAGACGAAAGGACGAGAAGGGGCATTGCCCCTATTGCAGTTTGCCCTCACACAAATTTGGGAGGGGATGGCGAAGGGGATCGACTCATCACAGACACTTAATGAGATTGGTGGTGTAGGCGGAGCACTTGCAGGGGAAGCTCAGCGAATCTATGACAGTTTGGGGGAGAGAGAACAAGAGATTGCCAAGCGGATCTTCCTCGGTTTGGTTCAGTTGGGGGAAGGTAGTCGAGATACGCGCCGACGAGCCGTGGTGGATAGTCTACTGTCTCATCGGGATAAACCAGAATGGGCTAAACAGGTAATCGAAAAATTTTCAAGCAGAGGCGCACGTTTGATTACTCTCTCGGGTGAAGTAGGACAATCCGAGACGGCTGAAGTAACTCACGAAGCATTGCTCGAACATTGGGACCAGCTCAACGAGTGGCTAGACAATAATCGTGAGGATATTCGCTTTCAACGGCGATTAGACGAAGCAGCAAAGGCCTGGGAAGAAGAGGGAAGACACAGAAGCAGTCTTTGGGCGCGTCCAAGGCTTGATTTGTTGGAGGAGTATGTAAAGAGTTCGCCTGGCGAACTAACCAAAACACAAATAGACTTTTTTAAAGCTTCCAGGACTGCGGAGAAAGTTCGGAAGCTTGGAGTAATTAGCGGCATTGGCATTCTGTGCACTTTGTTGCTTCTAACAGCATGGCAGTGGCAACAGTCGCAACGTCAACTTGTTATAGCCAAAGCCCAGGGAGTTGATAGTTTACTCTCTACAGCACCCACACGAGGTCTTACTCAAGCGATCGAAGCTATCGGAATGAGTCGGTCTCTGTTTTTGAGACTGCCTGACTGGCACGTGCCAGGCATAGTAACGGGGAGTTTGTTAAGTGCAGTGGAACACAGCCGAGAAAGTGACATTTTGAGTGGGCATCAGCATGATGGTGTTTGGTCCTTGGCCTTGACTCAAGACGACTCCATTATTGTTAGTGGAAGCGGCGACGGCACAATTCGATTGTGGAATCTAGATGGTAAATCTTTCGGGGAACCTTTCAGAGGTCATGATGGCCGAGTCTTGTCTGTAGCAGTAGGTGAAAATAGTTCCTCTATCGTCAGTGGAGGTGAAGATGGTACGGTGCGGCTGTGGCAGCAGGACGGTACGCTCATAGGCCAACCATTCCAAGGTCACGAAGATAGAGTTTTGTCTGTAGCCATCAGCGATGATGGTTCCGTAATTGTCAGTGGGGGCGAGGATGGCACAGTGAGACTGTGGCACCCAGATGGCAGGCCAGAGGGAGACCCCTTTCTAGGTCATCAGAAGAGGGTATGGTCTGTGGCAATTAGCCAGGATGGTTCTACCGTCGTCAGTGGGGGGGCGGATGGGACAGTGAGACTCTGGCGACCAGACGGCAGCCCCATCGGAGACCCCTTCCAAGGTCATCAGGGAATTGTTAGGTCCGTAGCCATAAGTGAGGATGGCTCCACCATCGTCAGTGGGGGAGAAGACGGCAGCATAAGGTTGTGGTTAAGAGACGGCACACAAATAGGACAACCCTTTCAAGGTCACCAGGGAATTGTTAGAGCCGTGGCCATTAGCCAGGATGGCTCAACCATTGTCAGTGGGGGTGAAGATAGCACAGTGCGTCTTTGGCAGCGAGATGGTACATCCATCGGCAGACCCTTTCTAGGTCATCAAGGCATAGTTAGGGCCGTGGCTCTCAGTGAGAGTGAGAGTAGCTTCACAATCTTGAGTGGAGGCTATGACGCCACTATACGATTATGGCAGCCAGAAGGAGCGCCACTGGAACATAGTCTTCAAGCCTATCAGGGCAATGTTAGGTCCATAGCCATAAGTGAGGATGGCTCCACCATTGCCAGTGGAGGTGAAGATGGAACGTTGAGACTGTGGCAACCTGACGGCACCCCAATTGGTCAGCCTTTGGCAAGCAATCAAGGCATCGTTCGTTCTATTGCTATGAGCGAGGATGGCTCCACCATTGTCAGTGGGGGTGAAGACGGGACGGTGAGGCTGTGGCGACCAGACGGCAACCCCATCGGAGAGCCCTTCACAGGTCACCAGGGAATTGTTAGATCCGTGACCATAAGTGAGGATGGCTCCACTATTGTCAGTGGGGGTGAAGATGGCACGGTGAAACTGTGGAAGCCTGACGGTACCCCAATTGGAAACTCAATCACAGGCCACCAGGGCATCGTTATGTCTGTAGCCATAAGTGAAGATGGCTCCACTATTGTCAGTGGCAGTAGAGATGGCACAGTGAGACTGTGGAAACCAGACGGCACCCCAATTGGCTCCCCCTTCACAGGCCATCGAGGGTGGGTTAACTCCGTGGCTCTCAGTGATGACAATGCCACTATTGTAAGTGGGGGAGAAGATGGAACAGTGCGGTTGTGGGAGCCTGATGGCAGCCCGATCGGAGAGCCTTTTACAGGCCATCAAGGCATAGTCATATCAGTAGGCTTGAGCGGGTATGGCTCTTCAATTTCTATTCTTAGTGGGGGTAACGATGGAACGGTGCGGCTATGGCAGCCTGACGGTACTCCCGTAGGTGAGCCATTTCGTGGTCACAATGGGATTGTCAATGCCGTAGCAGTGAATGAGAATGGCTCCACAATTGTCAGTGGAGGCAACGACGGAACGGTCAGACTTTGGAGCTTTAGCTGGGAAACTTTGCTTGACGCTGCATGTTGGAGGTTGCACGATCATGCAATCCTAGAGAATCCTTTTCACGGTACAAGTGCATTTCAGGCCAAAAGGACTTGTGAACAATATGTGTGGTCACGTTCATCTCGCTTGGCTGGCTATTAACCGACTAACTTCTATGCAGAGTAGAGAATTGCAGGGCCAATGCTGGTGGCAGGGAGGACCAAGCAAACCGATCACCTAAAAGGCCATGGATTTGTGCATGTTATTTCGTTCGAGTGATCGTAGGCAATCATTCCACTCTCTCGCAAGAGGTGGTCGAATTTGAATGGCTTGCGGAAATACTTCTTTTACTATTGCCGCCATACTTTCACCTTGTACGTTCGCATTGGAAGCTACATAAATCTCTCCACCCCGTGTGATCGCCCCCTCAATTAGTCGAGCTGGAATTCTCTCAAGATCGTCAACAGCAACAAACATTGTTTTCACATCCCGCTGGGTCAGCACAGCTGCCGATAAGGCATCAATAGGCGACTCAGCCAGCACGACTCGCTTAAGCTTCTGACCTTCTCCCATGGAGAAGTAGAACCAGCCCTCATTTTTTTTATCACCAGGATCGCACCTCTGTGATCGGCGACCTGGCAATAACTTACTTTGGAAGGCACCTGTGATATTTCCAGAGAAGTCCCGTTCCAAGAAAACTACTCCGAACTCCTGCCCCTCTTTCAACCCTGCCGCATAGAGCTGGCCAGCATCGTGCAAGCTATCGATCATTTCCTCCGGAAGGCTCCTTTCGGTTACCAAGTATTCGCGAACAAGGGGCCAATACTTTTCCTTCCTATCAGGGGGCTCGAACATAGCAACCTTCTTCCGATCTCCAGTCTCGATTTCGACCAATAGCTCGGGACGATCGCGACGCCGCTTACCATCCCATTCGCGGAAAGACTGCCCCTCTGCATACACTGCCTCGAATGCTCCAGCCCCTTGCCCCACAACAAAATCGTCAACCCCTTTCTCCGGTCCCGGCAACTCGATAACCCCCACCTCGCACCCCTGCCGCTGCAACAACCGCCCTGTCTTCCAAATGGCATCCTGCACGTTCTTGCGAGTCCTCGGTTTCTCATCCCGGTCAAAGCAGAAAAACACCTCCCGCCCCTCCCGCACAAACACCAGCAACTCCGGAATCACCCGCTCCGGCTTCCCCCCAGCCGCCTTGCGCCGACCATTCCAAATCCCCGGCAACGCGATCGCTGCATACCCCGCACTCAACAAACAAGCTGCCTTCTTCGCCCCCTCCACCAACACAATCGGCACCTGCTCTCGCTGCACCCAAGCCCAAAATCCCTCGCCGCGATAGCCAGGCATCTCCAAACCGTAGCTGCGAGCCACCTTTTCCCAAATGAGATCGGGCACGTCGAGGAAAAACGCCCGCGTCGATGTTTTTATGGGGTGTTCGTACTTGATGGGCTTCCCCTTGTCTTTGGAAATGCGGGGATAGTCTGGCTTGAAACAGCCCCACTGCATGGGCTTCCAGTAATCGAGCGGGTCGAGACCGCTACACCACCAGCCCCCTTTCTCCAGATGGGAGTACCGACGCCGAACGCGATCGCTCAACTCTCCATCCTTCCTTCGCGATAGGCGATCGGAGTAACAAACGCGCCGGTAGGTTTCCTCTCCTCGCAGGCTTAGGAAGTTGAGGGCAATCAGTTCGGCAGCGATCGCGCTGGTGCGGTGTAGTTCGTCATAGTGCTTCGGTTCGAGACCGGGATTGCGATCGATTTCGGGTTGGCGATCGCCCTCTCCCTCGTTACTGACAACTCGCGGCCACCACTTCGGTTTCGCAGGCTTTGATGGCCTCTCCACATTCCTGGTGATGGGTTGCTGTTCGGAGCGATCGCCGACTTCAGATGAAGCATTCTCAGAAGTCTCTCCTCCAACTGCGGATTCCTGCGCCAGTCGCTCTCGCAACTGTTGCCGCAACAGTTCGATAGGATTCTGGTTGGCTCGACTCCGCTGAGCTAGTTTCGTTAACCCTTCGATGTTCTCGGTGTAGAGCTTGAGGTCGGTCTTGACCCGACTGACAGCGACGTAGAAACTCTCCTTCCCAATCGTACGATCCGCCGCAATTAACGCCCGCTCGGCAGTCTTCCCCTGTGCCGCATAGGTCGTAGACACCAGAGCGTAATCCAGATGCTGGGGTCGCGACAGATCGATCGCTTCGAACCGTCCGTCCGCATACTGCACCCGTGCTTCGTTCCCCTCAATCGACTCCACCCAAAACTGCTGCCCGTTTCGCCGCTCCAACTCCCTGTTGTTCTTCGTCCATCGCAAAACATCCCCTGGCGCAATCTCTATCGCCCTGCGCGCAAACACCACCTTCTTGAACTGGACATCCACAATCCGCTGCGAGCCATCCTCCGCCCGCAACACCAGGCGATCGCCCTCCTTGCCCACTACCTCGAAAAACGCCCCCTTCTCCAACCCCTGTCGCACGTTCCGATACAGCGGCATCACCACATCCCCCTCCGCAAAGTGATGGACGTAGCGCATCTGCACCTCCGTCAGATCGCGAGCCTCCAGCCGCTCGATCTGCACTCCTTCTCCCAGCTGCCCTTCCTCCCGTAGACCAGCTCGAATCCGTTGGGTAATCCCCAATCGCTCCCGATTCGTGCCCGCCAGCACGAGCGTTCTGTCACGTTCCTCGGGCGAGAGAGCCAAGTAGTCCTCCACCAATCGAGCTTGCCGTTGTGATTCGTCGGCGATCGCCGCAATACAACCCGTCTGCTGAAACTGCTCGATTCCTTCCCTTACGCGACCTCTAGAAATAAGCCTCACCCCCTGTCTCAGTTCGGGAGTGCGCTGACGCCTCGACTCGTCCAAATAAGCCATGCGCATTCCCGCCTGCTGCAAGCTCTTGAATGGATTGCCTGCCTCCACTGCCGACAACTGTCGAGTATCCCCCACCAAAATCGTCCGAGCCCCTTCTCGTTGCGCCCGCGCCAACAACGCCAGAGCGTCATTGGCACTTAGCAACCCTGCCTCGTCCACTACCCAAATTTCGTGAGAGTTCTGGCGATTGGATAACGGCGAAAACAATAGACTAGCTACCGTTGCGCTGGATATACCCACCTCTTCCCCTAAAACCTTGGCCGCTTCCGCACTTGGAGCGAATCCTCTCAGCACATATCCTTGCCCTTCCGCGATCACCTTGAATTCCTTCAAGGCAAAAGTCTTTCCAGCCCCAGCCACCCCCTGCCAAGCCACGACGCGATCGCTGGTAGTCGCAGCCAACTCGATGCCCTCTCGCTGTCCAGCAGTCAGCCGTTTGTCATTCGGTCTCGGCGCTTCTCTCCCGTCCAAATACCGAGCGATGGCTTCTGGCTCGGCAATCGCCTCCACCTGCCCCTGGCCCCGGTGCATCAGGCGAATCGTAGACAGCTCCCGCTGCACCGCCTTCTCGGTGGTCACCTTGTCGTCCAGGTAAATCAACTCCTCAGATTCGGCGATCGCTGTCTGTACTTGACCGAGACCGAACTTGCCAACCTCAGAGAGGACAAACTGCTCGATGCTTTCAGTTGGGAATGCTACCTCCCGCTCGGAACAATGTTCTATACCATCCGCGATCGCCTGTTTCAGCTGCTCCTCGCTGTCATCCTCAAGCTGCGATCTCCTCTCCCGTTGCGGAAACTCAATCCTAATCGACTGCGCTTCCCGAAACCAGAAATTCTGCAGCTCCTGTCGAGCAACCGGTTCCCCTTTCTTGGTCCGAGTCGCATCCCAAACCGACTCTCGCTCCGCCCAAGTGGACTCTGCCCCAATGTGCTGGAGAATCTGCCGTCTCCGCTCCGAGAAGAACTCCAATTGCTCTCGACTAAAGCCCGCAATCTCGAATTGCCCGTGGTCCCTGGGCTCTATGCGATAGCCCAACTGCTGCACCTGCCGAGCCAACTCGTTCTGATAGATCTGGCCCAGCAACTTGCGGTGCTTGTAGATGCGATCGTTGTGCAGGCTGTACCACCTGCCGTTCTCCAACCGAGTCATGTTCAGCAGAACGCAGTGAGTGTGCAGGTGCGGATCGAGTTCGCGGCTGGTGTCGTGGTGAAAATGTCCCACTACCAAGTTGCCGGTGGTGACGACGCGACGGTCCTTCTCCGCCGAGCCGAAGCGAACTCGCGTTTGAGCGTAGCGCTGCTCGACAACCTTCAGCGTTCGCTCCACAGCAATGCGGTGAGCCTTCTCCAATTCTCCATCACCGTAGGCAAGAGCCAGAAGGCTGACGCTCTTGGGCGCGGAAAAGGTCAGGTCCAATCCCGCTCGTACTTGCGGCTGCTTCTTTCCCGGTACAGAAGGTTGTTGCGATCGCCTGCGGGTGCGGAAGCGATCGCCCGAAGGCAGTACCCCATTCAACAACTGCTCGAAGACTTCCGGCTGTATTTTTCCTCGCAGTCCCAGCTGCTTCGCACCTTTTCCGAACCAGCGCGACTGCTCCTGCGATTGTTCGCTGGAATAGTAGTTCTCCTTTTTGTAGTAATGCGCCCCCATTCCAGGGGTGACATTCTTAGCGGTCAGCACGACTTTGAAAACCTATTGCCGAATCTGAAGTTCGAGCTTTTATTTGACAAAACTTCAAGCTTAATGGGTTTAGCTCAATTGCTTTTATTGTAAGCAGAATTAGCAAATTAATGCGTAGCAAAAGTGCCCTTCCTGGGCGTACTGTGCGAGCGTAGCTCTCAGCCCTAGGGGCGAGTAAAGCCCAAAGATATCAGTTCTCCTCAATGTTGCCACAAGTCGCTCTAAATTGCTTTCTCTTGCTTGGGATCGCAAATTATTGACAACTCTTCTACCTTCATGAAACCGATTCTCATTTATATAGATCGTTGATTGGAATAAGTCATCAAGAAGTTTAAAAAGATAGAAATAGATAGGACGATATCGTCTGGAATTGCTTCTAGTTGAATCGAGATATTAAGGAAATCTATGCCCTATAAGAAGACTTCAGATTCAAAGCCCGTTTTGCTGGCTATTCTATTGGCAAGTAGCCCAGAATCGCTAGAGATTATCGCTTTCTGCCGACCTCTCAGATCGGCCTAATTTTGAGATTTTTATTGCTCTTATTGACAACGGGTTAACCGGGAGGCTGCCCGATGGACTTGATGCTGTCGAACGACAGCGGTACGTCGCTGTCGAAAAATATCTATCGCCTCTCTGGTGGTGAGCCCCAGCTCCACCTGATGGAGCCCGAGGTCGCTTGTCTGCGGCAGGAGTCGCTGGACGACTACCTCGCCGGTCAGCTGGGCCGACCCGATCCGAAAAACGAGGCGTGGGTTCAGTTCGGCAACAAGCTCTACGCAGTCGGCTTCCTGGCTCGGAAGGTATTCGATGCCTCGACTCCTCTTAAAGGGCACAAGTACGAGCGGGCCATTCCCAAGCTCTTGGCTGCAGTCGGAACGATCGCGATCGTCACCGGCCTCTCCGATCGCTTTTCGCTCTCAGCTATCTCCCTCCTCCCTTACAAGGAATGGGAAAACCGCGAACTGTTCGGTCGGCGCTTGCAAGAAGCCTTGGCCGACTTTGTGGTTTGCGGCAGGCGATTTTCAGTTCGTTTGGAGCACTTCCTCTGTCGTCCCGAAGGCAGCGGCCTGATCTGGTCTCGCAGCCGCCAGGAGGGCCAGCGATTTCGGCAGAGGAAGGTGGCAGCTTTGATGTTGGGCTATCGAGATGCCTCCATCGCTCTTGTCGATCGCGGCGTGACGTCGGGGGCAACGGTACCGCTGGGTATGTCTTGGATGCTGCAGAAGGTGCAGCAGCGGACATCCGGTCAAAGTCTCTCGTCTATCGTGGCTAGCGTCCACCAAGCAGGATCGAAAATCCGTCCCGAAAAGTTCTCGGGATTGGCGTTGAGCGAAGACCCCGAAAACCAGGTGGAGGAATCGGCACAGATTGCCGAAGCGGTCAGGATTTCGCGTCAGGAGTATTGGGATGCGATCTCTCGCTGGCTGCGATCTGGCGTGCCTGCAGATTTGGACGAGGTGATGGTGGCGGGGGGAACTGCCGAGTATCTCAAGTCCGAACTGAAGGGCTACTTTGGCCGCGTGCCGATGTCCTGGGCCGCCGAAGTGGAGGAGGACGTGCAGCGGGTTTTCAATCTGGGCGATCGCAATCTCTGCCTGCGTCTGGCCGACAGCTACGGGGCATTTCGCTGTCTTAACCGGCAGGTATTTCCCGGCCCAGTAGAGATTGGTCGTTCCAATTGATATGGAGGACAACAATGCCCAAATTCCAAGTCCGATTCCAAGTCACGGCGTCTCCCACCAGTCGGGAAGGAGTTTTGCTCGATTACTTGCTGGCGCGGGAGACTCCCTATCCGTTGAGGGACATGGTGATGCTGGCTGTCCAGAGTTTTTGGTTGCCGCTGGCCTACCGCGATCGCCAAGCAATCTCGCTCCCCCCGCCTGAACTGGAACAGTTGGTTCGCAGCTGCGTCCTGCGCTTGCAAATGCAGGAGCAATACTTGCAGGCGTTACTGCCCAAGCCTCTAGCTGAATTGCCCGAACCTCTTGTGGAACGGGAACCGCTTTTGGCTAAAGGAGGAACGTCGGTAGGGGCAGATGTCGCGGATGAACGAGAAGCAGTGTGGGACCCGTTTGCCTAATTCAAAAGCAGCGTTTGGAGATAGACAGTGCAAACCAAGAAAGATGTAGTCGCCCAGTTGAGTGCGGAGGATGTTGCCGCCACGCTCAAGGCCTGCGGCCTGCAGGACAAGGACAAATACACGGATGAGGAAGCCGATCGCTTCAAAGACTGTCGCGCTCTGATTCAGCAGGGCAAGTCCTACGAAGAAGCAACGCAGCTCCTGCAGAAATCGGCCCCCAAAGTTTCTACGAAGAAGAAGCGAAACACTCGCAAGCGATCTGAGGAATCGAATAAACGTCCTTTGGATATGACAGAGATTGAGGGCACCCGTGACGAATTGTTGGAGGCGATCGCAGAACAGAACGATTGGGAAACTGCTGCCCAAACTGCTGCGGAACAGGTGGTGGGGTCGTTCCTGGCATCTTTCCAATTCCACCTGCAGCGGTATATGGCGGAGACCACGCAGGTACTGCAACAGCGACATACCAACTCGCAAATGGAGACCGATGGAAATAGCGATTTCCGCCAAAGAATCGAAGCTCGCGTAGAGCACCTGTTTGGAAGCTCGAAGTCCCAGAAGCAACTGAGCGATGGAGAATCTACCACCAGCTGACGATCGGGCAGAGGGGCTTGACGAAGCAATCGCACAATTTTCTGCTGCGCTTGCACAAACGGAAGCTACTCGATTGACGGATCAAGCATCCGAAAAGTTTCTAGCAGAATTCAGCCGCGAGCTTTCAGCTGAACCACAGATGGAACTGTTGCTGAAAGCTTTAGTGGTTTTCTTGCGTAGCTACTCGGAACAGGGGCATGTCGAGCCAAAGCTTGAAGCGCTTTTGCAAGACTGGTGGGGAAATGCAGCATTTCGGGAGTTGGGGCAAGCGCTGCGGCTGTTTGCGCGATCTGCGGAAATTAGAGGGGCTGTTAGAGAGCGTAGAAAGATTCGAACGGAGTTGTCACGGCAGGTCGATCGGCGGCTACCTCGGAGGGAGGGTCAAGTTGTGGTTGTTGGTAGGCGATCGAAGTTCCCTACTAGACTCGTTAGATGGGGAGTGGGCATAGGTGTACTGGTGTTAGTCAGTGCCTCAGGCGGTATGTTTGTCGGGCTCGATTTTGTTCCTATCGAGGTCGCATGTCGCAGGCGTTTGAGTTTGGAGCTCGTGCATGAGGTGCTTGTGTTTCGCTTGAGAAGTTTGTTGGAATTTTGAATGATAGTTGCATAATCTAAAGCATTTATTCCGTCTGGGCTGAAGATTACGTTCTGAACAAAGCTGAGATGGTCTGACAACGCGACCTGTTCCTCGCCTAGTTCTAACGGATTTTGTGGTCATCCAGTGTGAGACAAGCTACGGCCATTCATAGAGGAAGAAATCAGCAAGTTGTGCAACCAATTGTGGTGATAGTAGAAGCCATTCAAGTCAGCAAAGGGAGA
>JBFRWN010000012.1:0-43950 GCA_051439605.1 Synechococcus sp. | reverse complement strand
GGGGGCATCGGGGGTATTGCAGGTGGGAAATAATGCCCAGGCTATCTTTGGTCCTCGCTCGGAAAACCTCAAGACAGATATGGAGGAATACCTCAAAACCGCTGGTCCCGAGGCGGATGCGGTGGTTGCCCCCGCTCCCGAACAATCCATGACTGCAGTTCCGACTCAGCCACAGGTAGCAGCCGATCCGGCGGCTGCGGAAAAAGCGCGCGGTATGGTTGCGGGCCTGGGGGGTGCGGAGAATATTCACAGTGTGAATGCGGTGGCTATGACTCGACTGCGGGTGGAGTTGTCAGATTCAAAGCCACTCAAACAAGAGACACTCAAAGCTGCTGGTGTTAAGGGGCTGATGCGGGTTCAAGATCGGGTATTGCACCTCGTTGTGGGTCTTAATGCCGAACAATACGCGGATGAAATCGCCAAGCTTTGTAGCAAGGGTGCTGCCGCATCATCGGATGGCTCGTAAGTTGACAGACCGATAGATTGTCCTGCTTGGGTCAAAAACGTTCGATTTTGGGTAACAAAACAGGCAAAAACGAGCCACCTATCGATGGCTGCGGTAAGCGCAGAAATGGGTCGCTAGGCTGCGCGAGATTTGGCTGGGCGTCGGAAGCGCTCAAAGCCCAAAAGCTCCAACCAATGAGGATGCGGTTGCCCCGTCATTAGTTCCGCCGGACTTTTACCCACCCTCTCGAGATGCTCACTACGCATAAAGGTCCGATGGTTGAGAAAAAACCTTAACAGCTCTAGCTGAATTTGAGGCAGATATTCATTTAAAATTGCGTGCGCTCTTCATATCAGCCTTGTCTGAAACCGTCCCTTAGAATGACTCAATAAGTTCTTCAAGACAAGAACTGCATCTCTGTATTGATTAGAGAATATTGCTCTCTGAACCCATTATTTCTGAACACGCTTCACGGAAAAGGGCTTTGATTTTTCCAGTATTGTAAGTACGCTATTAACATTCTCTCTGTCCGCATTCGGATTACTGACTCTCGTGATACTTAAGCCAAGGCGTGAACCGGTAATGAGGAATGAGCTGATGTATAAGTTGTGCGACAAGGTCCTGCTTTAATTGGCAACCAAACTCAGGAGATACCGGTTATGAGTGATGCTCAGTTACCCCCTGAAAAGGAATCGTATTCGTTATTGGGCAAAGTCCAAGGTGCGGAGAAACTTTTTCTTTCCGGACGCCGCAATCGGGAGGCCGATCTGGAGAGTGCCGTCAAGTTTTTCCTGGAGTTCTTACGCGGCTTTGAGAGCTTTGATTTTGATGGACCGTGTGTAACGGTATTTGGGTCGGCACGTTTCCCTGATGGGCACGAATATTACGAGTTAGCACGCGGCCTGGGTCACAAGTTGGCGGAGCAAGGCTACACCGTCATTACAGGGGGTGGGCCCGGCATAATGGAAGCCGCCAATCGCGGCGCGAAGGAGGCGGGAGGGTTAAGCCTTGGGTGTAACATCCGGTTACCGATGGAACAAAAACCCAACCCCTATCTTGATGGTTTCATCGAATTCGAGCACTTCTTTATACGTAAAGTCATGCTGGTTAAATATTCATCCGCGTTTGTCGTGATGCCAGGCGGCTTCGGAACCCTTGATGAAGCTTTTGAGGTGATTACCTTGATCCAGACGGAAAAGCTGGATTCATTCCCGATCGTTGCCATGGGTGGCGAATTTTGGCAACACATGCGTGATTTTATCCAGAAAACCATGATTGCCGAAGGAACCATTAGCCCGAAGGACATGGATCTCATTCAATCTGCGAAGGATGTGCACGAGGCTGTGCGAATCATCAGTGCAGCAACATAGCCTCGAAAAAAACACGACGGAGAGTAATATTCTCTAATATAATAAATGCTAATAAGTAAAGTCAGAGACAGATATTGCTAATATTTAGAGAAAACTGTGCTCTGAGCCATTTATCTTCGTGACCCTTATTTCAAACGTTAGGCATGCATGAGAATGAAAAATAGAAGCCTAGAAGAAGTTAGTAACCTATTCAAATCAAAATCAATAAACTCTTTTTAGAGTAGCTTGTTTTAGCTACAAGGGGAAAACCTACCTATATCCTACATTCTGAAAATTTTTGCTCCTAGAAAGAAGACTCGCAGGTATTAGAGAAAAGTCTTCTTAGGCTTATAATCTTCACAAGTACTCTATGACCTTATACGCAAATTATAAATTATAGAGTGCATCCTAGGGAAAATAGGTGAATTTGTTCTGTAGATAGTATTTTGAGTTTGGTATTATTTTAAATGAACCATCCTGTACAACTAGCCTGCGAGACATTACGCAATCAACTCGAACGCCTTCATTCACCAATCTTGATTGGTGTGGCAGGAGATAGTGGAAGTGGTAAAACAACCTTTTGCAATGGCATTCGAGGGCTCATAGGTAGCGATTTAGTTGAAACCATCTGTACTGATGGTTACCACAAAGAAGATCGAGAGCAGCGAAAACATAGCGGTAGGATCCCCCTCGATCCTGATGCCAATCACCTGGACTTGCTTGCCGACCATTTGTTGGCACTTAAACAGGGCAAGACCATCGATTTACCTATTTACGATCACAGTACCGGGAAATTTGGGGACTCTCTTACATTTTCTCCCCCACCGATCGTAGTTGTTGAGGGACTGCACACCCTCTACCCAGAACTTTCCTCAATCCTAGACTTTCGTATTTTCATAGACCCAGATCCCGAGGTGAAATGGGCTTGGAAATGGGAACGTGACTTAAAACGTAGGGGGCACAAAGCTGAAACTCTTGAGCAAGAAATGATGCAGAGAATGACTGCTTACAAACGCTGGATTGATTTTCAGAAGATTAATGCCAATGTTATAATTAAGATTTTCCCAAGTCAAATCCAAACATGGGCTCGCCAAAAAATGCGAGGGAAATTACCTGAAAACTGTTACAGAATCGAGCTAATTATCGAACCGGCAGTAATACCACTCCCTTCCTTACCTCTACCTTTTGATTTAGCGGCAATGTTATCTTCAGATCAGGCTCCTTTTTTCCTCTCTGCGGTACCTTCAAATTATTGGGGTCGTCGAGCGATCGTCATTCATCTGGATGGAGTACTGTCTGCTCAAACAGTTGCAAGCCTGGAGGAACATATAGTTAACTATACTGGAATTTCAATCGACAAAGTTATTCCAAAAGAGAAGTTTGAATTGAGCTCAGGTACGCGTATTTCCCAGTTACTATTGTCCTGGCGATTTTTGGAAGAAGTCAATTACTATCTGAGTTCGACATTGAAGTAGCAGTGCGCTGGATTATTTTACTAATCAATCATAAAACACGTTGACTAAATAATATATTCTATTTTGTAACACCCCTCCGAATATCCAATCTAATCTGTTTCTTTCGGATTTTGTGGAGAGCTTGAAAGTCTTGATATAAAAGACATTTCCAGATATGGGGCAAATCTCAGCGACGTGAAAATCCTTGCTTATTGCCCTAAATTCACCAATAAACGGACCATCGCAGTCCCTGTAGGGGAAAATTTGCACAACATTGGAATGCTTGAAACCTTTTAAATATAAGGCCTATGGCGTTTTAGCAAAGACCAGAAAGTCACTCCACAAAATCCGCAAGAAGCAGAAATGAATCTCCCTGTGGATCTCAATATTTGGGTTTTGCCCTACCAATCGTTCTCGGTTCATCCCAACAATCCCCTCTTTCCTAGCTCGGAAGAGGAGAGTGAATAAGATCGCCTGCCAACCTTGCAGCGAAAAAACACTCAAAATATTTCCGGAATAAAGTTATCCGAAGTATTGATTAAACTGAAATGAAAAAATTTAATTCTCAATCCTGACTCTCAACTAGATCGAAAGACACGATACGGAAAACGAGTTTAAACCGTTGGCCAATTCTTTCAGCAATGAAGTCTTCGATTAGGCCCACTTGATATGCGTTTAGAGGAGTTTCTCCAACTACCAATAAAGTCACTTCCGGTGGTGAAGAGGACCAGTTAAAATCGCTTCTCAATAACTCCAAGCGCTGAAAGGTCAGCGTCTCTTGCAATAAGGCTGTTTTAACTTCTCGCTCAAGAATCTCTTGCCTGACAAAGCGATCGCGTCTCTGAAATAATGGAGAAAATCCTGCCACGATAACACCCATCAATAGGAGCAACGCTCCCCAGACTCTGGCAGAGTTCATGGGTTTCCCTCGTTGGGAATCAATGCCAAGGATTAGCAACACAATCAGGCAGGCAAGGGAAATCCCTACAAAGTTAGTAAAGTAAAGTCCTAGGGCACCACGACTTACAAACCATTGCTGTTCTGCCAACCCAATGCCAGCGACGCACAAGGGAGGCATAAGGGCAACGGCGATCGCCACGCCTGCTAGGCTATCCGCAATTTTAGGGCGCACCCTTGCATAGGCGGCTACCGCTCCTGAAAGAATCGCTACTGCCAGATCGATCACATTGGGGCGGGTTCTGGCTAGAATTTCGCTGCCTAAAATAGGTACCCGAATTGGTGCCGCCAACAGATAGGCCATTGCAATCCCGACTAAGGCTCCGAGCAATATCGACTGCAGTGCCCGATTGGTCAGCTTGCTATTTTTAACCAGAATTCCGAAGGCCAAGCCTCGAATGGGAGACATCAGAGGGGCGACGATCATCGCCCCAACAATCACTGCCGCATTGTTAGCCACCAAACCCAAGGTTGCAATGCCTGCAGAGCCAAGACACAACACAATGTAGTTGAGGCTCAATTGCGATTCCTCGAGCAGATCTGCTGACAGTTTCTCGATCTGTTCCCTCGTGACCTGGGGGGTCCCATTCCCGAATGGCAACTGACAAGCATTCTTCAAATGCTTTAAAGCCCTTTGCAGCATCTTGGCAATTCTCAAGGAGTGGATAGTTGGAAGTCAGTTGAACGCTAGGTCATGCAAGCCGGAAATGACTCAACTATCACCCAAGATTGCACCAACGTTGTCAATCGGCCTATCCTCCACATGTCAGGATCCCCTATCAAGAGCTTGTAATTCACCTGAACTCAGCCCGTAAAGACTGCGATAGCGATCGGTGCAACGCTTTAATTGCTAGATACCTCAATCGGAAAATCAATCCCTAAAATTTGATTGTTTTGATTGACGAACACGAGCATCGATTCTGTGAGATTCTCAAACTCTAGGCTGATGTCAACGATGTCGTAGCTTTCTGAGCTCCGTTTGCTGGTGCTGACTCTTCGCCTAAACGTTCCAGTCTGGAGTTGCAAGGTATCCCATTTCTCCTGAATTTCATCAGGGAAAAGCTCTGTTTTTAAAGCTGGATGAAAATCCATACGGGCATCTAAGAATCGACCTTCAGACAGGGCATCAATAAATTTTTCTGCGACAATCCTTGATTCGGCTTCCCGTAAAGACGGGAAATCTACCCCAGATATAGTTTGGTCGCTGTCGAAGATGATGAGAATTGTATCGTTTGTATTTTCAAACAACAGTTCCATCGCGACAAAATCGGTACTGGCAGCCCAGGAATATCTCGTGCGTCCGCGGCCAATATACGAACCCACGACATCTGTGGCGGCTTTCCAGCGATCCTCTAACGCATCTTCTGACAGTTCGGTGGCTAATCCGGGAGATAGCATTCTCCGCGCCTGCTTGTACTCGCCACGATTTAACGCGTCGATGAACTGATTGGCGGCTTGCTCCACCTGGGTTTCGCGCTCGGAAAAATCCGCTTCTGGATCCCCAGGTTGAGGCAAAGGCATCGTTGAGGCTTGTGAAGCGTTCATCCCGTCAACCGCAGCGATCGCCGCAATTGAGCCCATGCCTAAAGTCATCACGAGTGCGACCTTAACCCACGATCTTCCGTTCATAGATAATGATTCCTTTCCGTGCAGAAATACCGATACAGGAAATAATGTCGCGACTACAGGGGTATGTCGCGACAGAGGCAATCGTATTCAAGGACCCAATCAGCGGTTTTGTTCGAAAACGCTCAGGATTGTAGAGTCTGGCTCGTCAACGCACTGTTCTCGGCTGCGATCGCTAGCTACCCTGACTGCATCCGTGTCGATAACCGTCTCTGAATTTTTTCCGCTGATATAGCCTTGCACGAACAGGATCGCAGACTCTTCATCGTCTCCTTCCATCAACAGTAAATCTCTGCACGTTAATGCAGTCACATCTACAGTGCCAGCGGTGCTGCTTTCCTCGCCTTCTTGCGCGATCGCAATAGAGGATGCAGCAAGAACAAATGCAGAAACAGAAGCAACGGTCAGGGCAAATTTTCCAACAGAGAATTTCATTGTAGTCAACACCTCTAATAACTATTCGAACTCATTCACTTGCCGTCTTCAGCTAGTAACGGACTCGACCGTTTATACAGTCGTTGTACGCAATCCTGTAGAGGTAATCGTAATCTGAAGATTGGCGGGCCGATCCACTGATGCCTCCTACTAGTGCCCCGACACCCGCCCCAACTCCAGCGTCACCTGCGATCCCCCCGATAATTGCACCTCCAAGAGCGCCTCGACCTGTACTTCTCAGAGCCTGACCCTGGGAATTTCGACGGGCATAGTCTCTTGCGTATTGTTCGCAAGAGGACACCGATTGAGCTGAGGTTGGTGCCATGAAGAGGCAAGACAAACTCAGTCCGATCGGAACTGCTTTCGCAAAATTCGCAATAACCCTAATGGGGGAAAGTGTATTCATCTGGCTAGTCATCACCCCTTTTCCTGACTAATATGATTGGATTCACGATCCAACCTTTACCTTAAAACAAGATAGTCAAACATCAAGTTCGTTAATTTAATCTTTAGGAACTAGCTATCATTAACACATGGAAATTTCTCTAGGATTTTATTATCCGGCCGCTTGTTGTTTGTGTTTTTACGAAAGGAACATGTTTGATGTTTGTTTACGTAAAGACGCATAAATCTAAATCATGAGGATCGCGAATCACGTCAAGACAGCAATAACGGCAATAACACATCGTTCGATCTACCTCAGCTATGACAGCCAGATTTCTGTAAACAGATTTCCGTAAATCCAGCATTCACATCGCTGTGATGCTCTCTGCGACTTCAAAAGCCACAAAATTTAAGAATGATGAACTAGCCCTCTAACTTTAATGCTAGAGCTCTGAGGGATCGTGCCCAACGAGAAAAATTTAAGAAATAAAAAAACATTGGGAGTACGACTCAGACGCAGATGTTAATAACACCCTATATATGATCGACCCGAATACTCGAGCCTTTGTCAAGAAAGTTATTGCCGCGAACCCTAGGTATGTTTCAAGAAAAAATCGAGCAATCTTTACCTTCTCTTAAACTCGACATAAACAACAATGTAGTGTCAACTCATAATCTGTACTTTCAGTATAAATTGTTATTTGCATATTGTGCATGATTTTATTGCTTTGATTGCTAAGAATCTTATGGTTTTAGGCTCGCTGCGATCGCTTTCGAAAAGTGGATCTAGAATGTGATTGACTTTAATCTGAGTCGTTCCTATACAGACCTAAATCTCTTTGGTTGCGACAAGCTTCAAATGGTTAGAAGTATGAGAATTAAAGAAGCATGATCATTAAATATAGATATAGATCGAGCGATCGCCCCTGAGGCTCAAATTGCTCCCCTGTCTGCGGATGAATTTGCCAAATTTTAGGTGGCTACCGCTCTAGAACCATACCTGCAGTGCTCGCGAGCGAGCTATCCATGAATTCTCCATCTCCACATACAAAAATTGTTGCCACGATTGGCCCCGCCAGCAGTTCCCCAGAAGTGTTAAAGCAAATGGTCAGAGTGGGCATGAGCGTGGCGCGGCTGAACTTTTCCCACGGCAGCTACGAGGACCATGCCAAAACCGTCGCAACGATCCGAGCTGTTTCTGAAGAACTGGATACCCCGATTACAATTTTGCAAGACCTACAGGGTCCGAAGATCCGCGTCGGTACGCTGCCGGATGGTTCCCTAGAACTACTCGAAGGCAAAATTCTGACACTGGTGCCAATCGCCAATTTTGCAGGTGAACCCAATACGGTTGCAATCGACTATCCCTATCTGGCCGAAGATGCGGAACCCGGCATGCAAGTGCTTTTGGATGACGGGCTCTTAGAGCTGAAGGTTAAGCAGGTGGAGGCCCCAGCAGTTCATTGCCAGATCCTGCAAGGGGGACAGCTCAAAAGTCGGAAAGGGGTCAATCTGCCCGAACTCAACGTGCGTTTGCCGTCAATGACCGACAAAGACAAGCAAGACCTGGAGTTTGGCGTGTCTCAGGGGGTCGATTACGTCTCTTTGAGCTTCGTGCGCAAGGGGGAGGATATCCGCACCCTCAAAAATCTGTTGGCCGAGCTGGGAGCTGAAGATACTCCCGTGCTAGCCAAAATCGAGAAGCCACAGGCGATTGCCAACCTAGACGAAATCCTAGATGAGTGCGATGCGGTCATGGTAGCCCGAGGAGACTTGGGGGTGGAAGTCAGTTCTGAAAAAGTACCGCTGTTGCAGAAGAAAATCATTGCCGAATGCAATCGCCGAGGTATCCCGGTTATTACCGCCACCCAGATGCTGGAGAGCATGATTCGCAACCCCCGACCCACGCGGGCGGAAGCCAGCGACGTAGCCAACGCGATCGCCGATGGCACCGATGCGGTCATGCTGTCGGGGGAATCGGCGGTGGGGGCATTTCCTGTGAAGGCGGTGGAAATAATGGCCCGCATTGCCAGCGACATCGAGCCGGAGATCGAATTCGTCAACTATCCTCCCTCCGAGACGGATGAAACTCACGCTCTCGTGGAAGCCCTCAACGATATCGACCACATTCTCGATTTGAAATGCATCGTTGCCTTTACCAGTACTGGGTATACCGCGTTGGTGGCCTCCAAAGAGCGTCCCAAGGCACCGGTGATTGCCTTCACGCCCGATCGAAAGGTTTACCACCGTTTGAATCTGATTTGGGGTGTCATACCCTTGCTCATCGATCGCCAGGTGGAAACGTTTGAAGAGCTTGTCGCTCAAGCCGAAAACAATTTAGTTCGTCGCAATTTGGTGCAGAAGGGGGACAAGATTTTGATCGTGGGGGGGATTCCAACTCGGCACGCCCGGGGAACTAACTTTTTGAAGATTCATACGATCGGTCATTAGTCATTGGGTTGCCAGTGGGACTACGAACAAAGGACAAAGGACGATTATCTAGGGTAAGTAGTTGATGGCAAAGTTGATATTAATTCGACACGGTCAGAGCCTTTGGAATGCAGTCAATAAGTTCACGGGTTGGGTTGACGTACCGCTGAGCGAAAGGGGGAGGGCGGAAGCAACGATCGCCTCCTGCAAGCTGAGGGATTATCGAGTAGATGTTTGCTTTACCAGCATGCTGATGCGGGCGATGGAAACGGCGGTGATTTGTTTGACTGAAGTTGACGAGATTTGTAATGGCAAAATCCCGGTGATCAAGCATGGCAAAAACGATCCCAACTGGCACGGATGGGATCGCTACGAAGGAGTTTGCTCTGAAGAGTTGCCAATCTATCCCAGTGCAGCGTTGGACGAGCGGTATTACGGCGATTTACAGGGACTGGATAAAGCCGAAACTGCTGAGAAATTTGGGGACGAGCAGGTGCACGAATGGCGGCGGTCTTTCTCGGTGCGGCCCCCTGGAGGGGAGAGTTTGGAGGACACCCTAAAGCGGGCGGTGCCGTTTTTTCGCGATCGCATCATGAGCCACCTCAAGCAAGGGGATGACGTGTTGGTTTCGGCCCACGGCAATTCTTTGCGCTCCATCATCATGGAGCTGGACCGCTTGAGTCCAGAGGAGGTTCCCAAACTGGAGTTAAAGACGGGGGTGCCGATCGTTTACGACATTGACTCGCAGGGAACCGTGACCGACAAAGTTGTTTTGGATGATTGAAGCCGGTTCAACCTCAAGAGTTTAACGCCTGATTTACCTCGCCCCCCGAACCTCGTTCCTGACATCACTACTTCGACATTCAAGCTGATTGACAAGAGGACCCGACCATGACTCAAGCGCCCAATAGAATTCGTCCAGCTGATACACCTACCACTGAAGACGATCGCACCGGCTTAAGCGTCGAAACCCTGAGGCGCGCCATGGCGGATAACCTCTATTACATCCAGGGCAAGTTACCCGAGATTGCCACCCTCAACGATTTCTACATGGCGTTGGCCTATACGGTGCGCGATCGCCTGTTGCAACGGTGGCTTGGCACAGTCCGGACTTACATCAAGACAGATGTCAAAGTGGTGTGCTACCTATCGGCAGAATTTTTAGAGGGGCCGCATTTGGGCAATAACCTGATCAATTTGGGTATCTACGATCGGGTGAGTCAAGCAGTCGAACAGTCCGGCCTCGATCTGGACGAACTCATCGCACAGGAGGAAGAACCCGGCTTGGGGAATGGCGGTCTCGGTCGCCTAGCCGCTTGCTACCTGGCTTCTCTCGCCTCTCTGGAAGTTCCGGCGATCGGCTACGGCATTCGCTACGAATACGGCATTTTCGATCAGGAGATCCGGGATGGCTGGCAGGTGGAGATCACCGATAAGTGGTTGCAGTACGGCAATCCTTGGGAATTAGCCCGACCTGAATCCAGCGTCATGGTCAAGTTCGGCGGCCACACCGAACCCTACACTGACGAACATGGCGATTATCGCGTCCAATGGGTGCCGGACTATGTACTAAAAGGTATTCCCTACGACACCCCCATCCTGGGCTACAAGGTCAATACCGCCAATACGTTGCGGCTATGGAAATCGGAAGCCTGTGAATCCTTTGACTTCCAGCGGTTTAACGTAGGGGACTACTACGGCTCGGTAAACGAGAAGACCGTGTCGGAAAACCTGACCAAGGTACTCTATCCCAATGACGAACCCATTCAGGGGAAGGAACTGCGACTGGAGCAGCAATACTTCTTCGTCTCCTGCTCCCTGCAAGACATGATTCGCATTCATTTGCATAAAGGGAAGAGTTTAGACACTTTCCACGAGAGCTTTGCCGCTCAACTGAACGATACCCATCCCTCCGTTGCCGTCGCCGAATTAATGCGGTTGTTGGTGGACGAGCACCACATGGACTGGGATAAAGCTTGGGACATCACCTACAAAACCTTTGGCTACACCAACCACACCCTCTTGCCCGAAGCGCTGGAGAAATGGCCACTCAGCATTTTTGGTCGCATCCTGCCCCGGCATTTAGAGATCGTCTACGAAATCAACCGGCGATTTCTCGATCGCATCCGCATTCACTATCCGGGGGATGACGGCAAGCTGGCCCGCATGTCGCTGATTGACGACAGCGGCGAGAAATACGTCCGCATGGCCAATCTGGCTACGGTAGGTAGCCATGCCGTCAACGGAGTGGCTGCCCTGCACAGCGAATTGGTCAAGAAAGATCTAATGCCAGACTTTTACGACTACTGGCCGAGTAAGTTCTTCAACGTTACCAATGGGGTTACCCCCCGTCGCTGGATGGTGTTGAGCAATTCCAAGCTGGCGGACCTGATTACCAACCGCATCGGGGACAACTGGATCGGTCACCTAGAGGACCTTAAGAAATTAGAACCCTTCGCTGACGATGCCGGATTCCGCCAGGAATGGCGTCAGGTGAAGCTGGCGGCCAAACAGAAACTGGCCGATCGCCTCAAAGCTCGCACGGGGATCCTGCTCGATCCCAACACCATGTTTGACATTCAGGTGAAGCGCATCCACGAATACAAGCGCCAGCACTTGAATGTCTTGCACATCGTTACCCTCTACAACCGCATCAAGCAAAATCCGAACTTAAATATTACTCCTCGCACCTTCATCTTTGGTGGCAAGGCGGCCCCCGGTTACCTTATGGCCAAGCTGATTATCAAGTTGATCAACTCGGTGGGTGATGTCGTTAACGGCGATCCTGACGTGCGAGATCGCCTCAAGGTAGCCTTCGTGCCGGACTACAACGTCACCAATAGCCAGCCAGTCTATCCAGCGGCGGATCTATCCGAGCAGATTTCCACTGCGGGCAAAGAAGCCTCCGGCACCGGCAACATGAAATTTATGATGAACGGTGCTTTAACCATCGGCACGCTGGACGGTGCCAATGTGGAGATTCGAGAGGAAGTGGGAGATGAGAATTTCTTTCTGTTTGGACTGACCACTGATGAAGTCGCCCGTCTTCAGGCCAGTGGCTACAACCCTTTGGACTATTACAACACCAATTCCGAACTGAGGCAGGCGATCGACTTGATCGGCTCCGGTCTGTTCTCCCACGGCGATCGCGACCTGTTTAAACCCATCGTCGATTCCTTGCTCTACAGCGATCCCTTCTTTGTGCTGGCGGACTACCAGTCCTACATTGACTGTCAGGATCGGGTGGGTCAAGCCTATCTAGACACTGACAGCTGGACGCGCATGTCCATTTTCAATACCGCCCGCTCCGGCAAGTTTTCCAGCGATCGCTCCATTCAGGATTACTGCCGCGACATCTGGAATGCCAAGCCGTTCAAGGTGGAGTTGGAGGAGTACGTTCAGAGCAAGGCGGGTTTGAGTTTGAAGTAACTGGTTCGCTCAAAAGGAGATGCATTCAAGAGGTGAGATCGTGAAAATCGCAGTTTTTAGCAGCAAGAGATACGACCGAGAATCATTGCAGGCGGCCAATCGGGATGGCGAACACGAGCTGGTTTTTTTCGAGCCTCGCTTGACTGCTGTCACCGCTCCTTTGGCCAAGGGATTTCCCGCAATCTGCGCGTTCATTAACGATACCCTCGATGCCGATGCCCTGGAGGTACTTGCTGCTGGCGGTACCCAACTAATTGCTTTGCGATCGGCAGGATTCAACCACGTCGATCTGAAGGTGGCGGCGAAACTGGGGCTATCGGTGGTGCGGGTACCGGCCTATTCACCCTATGCAGTGGCCGAACATGCCGTCGGCCTGATTTTGATGCTGAATCGCAAGCTGAATCGAGCCTACAATCGCGTCCGCGACGACAACTTCTCTCTAGAGGGATTGCTAGGCTTTGACCTATTCGGAACCACGGTTGGTGTTGTGGGCACCGGCAAGATCGGGGTGTGTTTTGCCCGCATCATGCACGGTTTCGGCTGCCACTTGCTGGCCTACGACCCGTTTGAAAATCCAGCGATTGCAGAGATGGGGGGACGATACGTCAGCTTGCCGGAATTACTTGCGGAGTCAGATATCGTCTCGCTGCACTGTCCCCTCACTCCGGAAACCCACCACTTAATTAATGCCGATACTCTAGAGGAACTGAAACCGGGGGCAATGCTGATTAACACCAGTCGAGGGGCGTTGATCGATACCAAGGCGGCGATCGATGCTATCAAATCCGGAGTTATCGGCTATTTCGGCATTGACGTTTACGAAGACGAGGAAAATCTCTTTTTCGAAGATTTGTCCGACACCATCATTCAGGACGATGCCATTCAGCTTCTTCAATCTTTCCCTAACGTGGTCATCACCGCTCATCAGGGGTTCTTTACCCGCAATGCCCTGCAAAATATTGCGGTCACCACGCTCTCTAACATCTCTGCGTTCGAACGGGGTGTCCCCCTCAAGAACGAAGTCGCTTACAGGCCGCAGGTTCCTGCTTAATCCAGCTGGCAGTTGCCATACCTGCAAGTAGGACAACTCTCGCATCCATTCCCCATGCCCGTGGCACGCCCAGACATTCATTGACATTTGAGGAAAATCAGCCATGTCTACGCTCAAGGTTGGGATTAACGGATTCGGTCGCATCGGTCGATTGGTGGCACGCATCGCCATGCAGCATCCGGAAGTGGAGCTGGCGGGTGTGAACGACCTGTTCTCTGCCGATAAACTGGCCTACCTATTTAAATACGACTCCACCCACGGCCCGTATAAAGGGTCGGTGGAGGCCAAGGATAACGGTATCGAGATCGACGGTCACTTCATTCCCTGTACGTCAATCAGAAACCCTGCAGAGCTGCCCTGGAAAGAACTGGGTGTGGATTATGTTGTCGAGTGCACCGGACTGTTCACCACTGCGGAAGGGGCAGAAAATCATCTCAAAGCGGGAGCTAAGCGGGTGGTGATTTCGGCACCTACCAAAGATCCCGATAAGATTAAAACCTTTGTTATGGGGGTCAACCACGAAGACTTTGACCCAGTATCGGACACGATCGTGTCCAACGCCAGCTGCACCACCAACTGTTTAGCTCCGGTGGCCAAAGTCCTGAACGATGCGTTTGGCATTTCGGAAGGGTTGATGAGTACGGTTCACTCCATGACCGCAACACAACCCACCGTCGATGGTCCTAGCAAAAAGGACTGGCGGGGGGGGCGAGGGGCGTCCCAGAACATCATCCCCTCCTCCACGGGAGCGGCTAAAGCAGTAGCCCTCGTGTTACCAGAGTTAAAAGGCAAGCTAACGGGCATGGCCTTTCGGGTGGGCACCCCCGATGTTTCGGTGGTGGACCTGACCTTCAAAACGGAGAAACCTACCACCTACGAAGATATTTGTGCGGCCATGAAAACTGCAGCACAAGGGGAAATGGAAGGGGTTTTGGGGTACACCGAGGATGAAGTAGTGTCGATGGATTTCCGCACCGATCCCCGTTCCAGTATCTTCGACGCTAAGGCAGGGATGGGGTTAAACTCCAACTTCTTCAAGGTGGTTTCTTGGTACGACAACGAATGGGGCTACTCGAATCGGGCGATCGATTTGATGCTATATATGGCCAAAAAGGAAGGACTGATTTGAACCTCTTATGCCAATGAAGGGGGATGGGTAGGAATGACAACTATGTAGATAAAATCAGTATCAAAATGCTCAACCATTAATGGATTGAAATGGAGATCGATACGTCTTGAAGAATAATGCATTGTGGAACTCTATTCTATTTGTGCAAAATAATGCCTGTCACGGTATCTTCCCCTTTGTCATGTATTTTGTGTCACAAAACAGACGATAGAGAGACTCATGCCAGCCCGATCTCAAGGAAGAATTCCTCTATACAATTGGCAAAGTTCAAGGAACTTGACATTAATGTCCTCTAAAAACTCATACATTGAGTTTTACTTCTAGAATGATGGTGAATTTCAGTTTCAAGTACAGTGAGATTCTCAATTTTAAAGATATAAGAAAATCATTAGATTTACTGGCGATCGCTGTCATTTCTTATAGGATGTTCAGTTAGTTGTTCGGATTATGTCACTAGAGCTACTTGCTATTAAATCGTTTTAGTTCGAGCGTCTTTTTTTACTCTTTATAAAGGGGTTTACGCAGTCCAGTAATGCAAAATTAGGAGAACGTTATGGTATCAACTCCAGAAAAGCCCTCCGTAAGAGGTGTCGGTGGAGAAGGGCAAGTGGGCTCGACAGTTCAAGGTACACCGCTGGGTGCAGAAGAACTGCGAAAGATGCACGCTTACTGGCGGGCGTGCAACTACTTGGCGGCAGGCATGATCTACCTAAAGGACAACCCGCTACTGAAAGAGCCCCTCAAGGAAGATCAGATCAAACAGCGATTGTTGGGACATTGGGGATCGTCGCCAGCCCTCAGCTTCATCTACATCCACATGAATCGGCTGATTAAGAAGCACGACCTGGATGCCATCTATATGGCTGGCCCCGGCCACGGCGCACCGGGCGTGATCGGTCCCGTTTATCTAGAGGGCACCTATTCAGAGGTCTATCCTGATAAGGGCGAAGATGAAGAGGGCATGCTCAACCTCTTCAAGTGGTTTTCTTTCCCCGGAGGGATCGGCAGTCACTGTACCCCCGAGCTACCCGGCTCCATCCACGAGGGCGGCGAACTCGGCTACAGCATTTCCCATGCCTATGGAGCTGCCTACGACAATCCCGACCTGATTGTGACGGCTGTGGTGGGGGATGGGGAAGCCGAAACCGGTCCCTTGGCGACGGCTTGGCATTCCAACAAATATCTCAACCCCATTCGCGACGGGGCTGTGCTGCCGATTTTGAACCTGAACGGCTATAAAATTGCCAACCCCACCCTGCTGGCCAGAATTTCGCGAGAAGAATTGGAAAGCCTATTCCGGGGTTACGGCTACACCCCCTACGTTGTGGAAGGGGACGACCCCGAAGAAATGCACCAGACGATGGCCGCCACGATGGATGAATGCATCCATCTCATCCGCTCCATCCAAGCCGATGCCCGCAGCAGTGGCGTAGCCAAGCGTCCTCGCTGGCCGATGATTATTCTGCGGACCCCGAAGGGTTGGACCGGCCCCAAAGAGGTGGACGGCCATAAGGTCGAAGGCTTCTGGCGAGCCCACCAAGTGCCGATGGGGGGGATGCACGATAATCCCCAGCACTTAACGCTGCTAGAGCAATGGATGAAGAGCTACAAGCCGGAGGAGCTGTTCGACGAGAACGGCACGCTGCTGCCGGAACTGAAGGAGCTGGCTCCCAAGGGACATCGCCGTATGAGCGACAATCCTGTCGCGAATGGTGGAAAGATTCGCAAAGCGCTTTGCATGCCGGATTTCCGAGAACTGGCGATTGACGTTCCCAAGCCTGGAACTGTGGAGTTTGAAAATACCAAGGTGCTGGGCTACCTACTGCGTGAAGTGATGCGGCTGAACACCGATAACTTCCGCCTGTTTGGCCCGGATGAAACTGCTTCTAACCGGTTGCAAGCCGTCTACGAAGTTTCCAAAAAGGCTTGGATGGCAGACTACCTGCCCGAAGATGAAGACGGCAGCCAGATGTCACCAGACGGTCGGGTGATGGAGATGCTGAGCGAGCACACCCTACAGGGGTGGTTGGAAGGCTACCTGATGTCTGGTCGTCACGGCTTCTTCCATACTTATGAAGCTTTCGCCCACGTGGTGGACTCGATGTTCAACCAGCACGCCAAGTGGCTGGATATTTGCAAGAACGAAGTCCCCTGGCGAGCTCCGATTTCCTCCCTGAACATTTTGCTGTCTTCGCTGGTATGGCGGCAGGATCACAACGGCTTCAGCCACCAAGATCCCGGTTACATCGACCTCGTCACCAACAAGAGCCCCGATGTGGTGCGGGTATATTTCCCACCGGATGCCAACTGCCTGCTATCGGTGGCAAATCACTGCTTGAAGAGCACCGATTACGTTAACGTCATCGTCTCCGACAAGCAGATGCACCTGCAGTACTTGACGATGGACGAGGCGATCGCCCATTGCACCAAGGGCCTGGGCATTTGGGAATGGGCCAGCAACGACGATTGCGGCACTGCCCCCGACGAACCGGATGTGGTGATGGCCTGCTGCGGCGATATTCCGACGATGGAATCTTTGGCGGCAACGGCCACTCTGCGGGAGGAGTTCCCCAATCTGAAAGTTCGCTTTATCAACGTGGTCGATTTAGCCACGCTGGTGGACGAGAAAGAACATCCTCACGGCCTGTCAAACCGAGACTTCGACACGCTGTTTACTCCCGATAAGCCTATTATCTTTAACTTCCACGGCTATCCTTGGTTGATTCACAAGCTGGTGTATCGCCGAACGAATCAAGATCGGATTCACGTGCGCGGCTACAAGGAAAAAGGCAACATCAATACTCCGCTGGAGCTAGCGATGGAAAACCAAATCGATCGCTTCAATCTCGTGATTGACGTCATCGATCGTGTCCCCTCATTGGGCTCTCGGGCGGCTTACGTCAAAGAGCGCATGAAGAACGCCATCATCGAAAACACCCAATACGCCTTCACCTACGGGATCGATAAACCCGAAATCCGCGAGTGGAAGTGGCCTTATTAAGGCGATCGCTGCAGGGGCATGACCGACATGCCCCAAAGTTTCTTGGTATTTAGGATTCTCAAAATGAGTTCCTCACAGTGGGAAACAATTCCCCGCGCTTGTTTGTTCGATGGTTTTTCAAGACATTTGCTTCGGCCACCGCTCAAGATTTGGAGTTGACCCATGGACGCAGCGACCCTTTGGCAACGCTATCAAGATTGGCTTTACTATCACGAAGGCTTGGACCTGTATCTAGATGTCAGCCGAATGCGGTTTGACGATCGGTTACTGGCCAGCATGAAGCCCAAATTCGACAAGGCTTTTCTGGATATGGAGGCTCTGGAGAGGGGAGCGATCGCTAACTCCGATGAAAATCGCATGGTGGGTCACTACTGGCTGCGCACTCCCGAATTAGCTCCCAGCCCAGAACTTAGTCAGGCAATTAGCGAAGCGATCGACCATATCGAAGACTTTACTCAAAAGGTTCGCAGTGGAGCAATCCACCCCCCCGAGGCGCCGAAGTTTACCGACTTGCTGGCGATCGGCATTGGTGGATCGGCTCTGGGTCCCCAGTTTGTTGCCTCTGCCCTTGCTCCAAACGATCCTCCTCTGGCGATTCACTTCATCGATAACACCGATCCAGCTGGCATCGATCGCGTCCTCAGCGGATTGAAAGATCGCCTCAACAGTACCCTGATCCTCGACACCAGCAAGTCCGGCGGCACTCCCGAACCCCGCAACGGGATGTTGGAGGTCAAGCAAGTCTACGAGGAAATGGGTTTGAGCTTTGCCCGCCACGCCGTCGCCACCACGATGGAGGGCAGCAAAATGGATGCGCTGGCCAGAGCCGAAGGCTGGCTAGCAGAGTTTCCCATGTACGACTGGGTGGGGGGACGTACCTCGGAATTGTCGGCCGTCGGCCTACTGCCTGCTTCACTGCAAGGCATTGACATCCGCGAACTGCTGGCAGGGGCTAAGGAAATGGATGCTGCCACTCGCATCAAAGACATCCGCACCAATCCTGCCGCCTTACTGGCCCTCTGCTGGTATGCCTCCGGTGACGGCCAGGGCAAGAAAGATATGGTGGTTCTGCCCTACAAAGACAGCCTGTTGCTGTTCAGCCGCTACCTGCAGCAGCTGATTATGGAGTCTTTGGGGAAAGAAACAGACCTCAATGGCAACACCGTTCATCAGGGGATTGCCGTATACGGCAACAAAGGTTCCACCGACCAACACGCCTACGTCCAACAACTGCGGGAAGGAGTACCGAATTTCTTTGCCACCTTTATCGAGGTGCTGCAGGATCGCTCCGGCCCTTCGGTGGAAGTGGAACCGGGGGTCACCACTGGAGATTATCTATCGGGATTCCTGCAGGGGACTCGACAGGCACTGTACGAAAACGAGCGGGATTCGATTACGGTGACCATTCCCCAAGTCGATCCCCGCACTGTGGGGGCTTTGATTGCCCTGTACGAGCGGGCGGTGGGGTTCTATGCATCTCTAGTGAACATCAACGCCTACCACCAGCCGGGGGTGGAAGCCGGGAAGAAGGCGGCAGCTTCGGTGCTGAAATTGCAAACGCAAGTGATGGCGATTCTGAAATCGACCGGCTCGCCTCTAGACTTGGCCACTTTAGCCTCCAAAGCAGGAGCCCCCGATCGCGTGGAAGCGGTTTACAAAATTGTGCGGCATTTAGCGGCAAACGATCGGGGTGTTGTGGTGAGCGGCGATCGCGGCCAGCCCTCCAGCTTGAAAATTTCTCTACTTTGAAAACTTCTCTACGTTGATTCAATGAGTTTAAAACTCTATTTTCTGCGCCACGGGGAAACTACCTCCAGCCAAGCTGGGGGCTACTGCGGTAGTCTCGACCTGGATTTAACCGAGTCCGGCTACGAAATGGCAGAGGAGTTTGCTAAGGCTTACCATGCCTTGCCCTGGACGGCGGTCTATAGCAGCCCCCTTCAACGGGCCATCCATACAGCCAAACCCCTGTGCGATGGGCTGGGGATCGATATTCAGTTGCGGGATGGCCTGAAGGAAATTACTTACGGCCAGTGGGAGGGCATGACTCCAGAGGAGGTAAATGACAAATATCACGACGAGTACGTGCGCTGGCTGGCTGACCCCGGCTGGAATTCCCCCACTGGCGGGGAAAAGGGAGTGGACATTGCACGCCGCAGCGCCCTGGTGCTGGAGGAAATCGAGCAAACCTACGACAGTGGCAACGTCCTGGTGGTATCCCACAAAGCCACCATTCGTATCATGCTGTGCTCTTTGGCTGGCATCGATGTGGGGCGATATCGCGATCGCATCAATATGCCGGTGGCCGCGGTCAGCGTGGTGGAGTTTCGGGAGCACGGTCCCTTCTTGCATTTCTTGGGGGACCGCTCCCATCTGAGCGATCGCCTGCGTCAGCGAGCCGGGACTTAGCCATGAGTTTGATGCTGTACTTCCTTCGCCACGGACAAACCGCCTACAGCCGCACGGGGGGCTTTTGCGGTACCCCCGAGTCCGATCCCGGTCTGACGTCCGATGGCATGCGCATGGCCGAAGCATTCGCAAACGCTTATCGCTCCATCCCTTGGAAAGCCATCTTCTCCAGTCCCTTGCTCCGGGCGCGCCAGACGGCCACCCCCTTGAGTCAGGCTACTGGCTTGGAGGTTCAACCTCGCGATGGACTGAAAGAAGTGTCCTACGGCCAGTGGGAGGGCAAGCATCCCACAGTAGTCAATCGCGAATTTCACGACGACTACGTCCGCTGGCTCACGGACCCCGCTTGGAACGGTCCAACGGGCGGCGAGCGAGCCGTCGATATCGCCCGCCGGTCCGCCCTCGTGCTGGAGGAGATCGAGCAAGCTTACGCTGACGGCTGCGTGTTGGTGGTCTCCCACAAAGCCACCATCCGCATCATGCTCTGCTCCTTAGCCGGAATCGATGTCGGTCGCTACCGCGATCGCATGGACATGCCCACCGCCGCCCTCAGCGTCGTGGAACTCGCCAACCGAGGACCGCTGTTCCACTCCATAGCCGATCGCTCCCATTTAGACAGTCAATTGCAGGCGTTGCCATGCACGTAAGCTTTATGACCCGATCGAAGGAACTGTTATTATCCCGAAGAATACGAAACTCTAGCGAAATTCACCATGACCAATAGCAAAGCGAATGCGACCATCGGCGATCTCTCGGTCATCTCTGCGGTGACCGAACTGCACAACCGCTTCAAAAATGCTCAGTCCCATTACGCCACCATTCGCGGTCGCCTCCTCAGTCAGCTGGAGGAGATGAGTGAGGGAGAGGATGAAAGCGGCTTAAAAGAGAAGCTCAGCAAGGTGAATGAAAAAATCAACTACTTTCGCGTCCTCAGCCATTCCCTCTCAATCGCAGATACCGTCCTGCACACAGACGCCATGATCGACGAATTTGGGCCCGACAATCGTGCCGATACCTAGACCTCAATCCTGCTTGCTACAGGGGGTACAGTGGCTGTCTCTATGAAGATACTGGTGCTCAATGCAGGCTCCAGCAGCCAAAAAAGCTGCTTGTACGAGCTATCCGCTGACGGTTTGCCTCCTTCCCCGCCCCTACCAGTGTGGGAAGCCCATATCGATTGGACTGTGGCGGCCGCTGGTGGCGTTATGAACGTGAAAGCCAACGGAGCGGTTCTCAAAGTGGAGCTGACGGATGGGAATCGCGATCGTGCTATCCCCCTGCTGCTGGACACCCTGGTGTCAGGGGAAACCCGAGTGCTGCACCAGCTGTCGGAAATCGATTTGGTTGGCCATCGAGTGGTGCACGGCGGAGCGGACTATTCAGAAGCAACTCCTGTTACAGAGGACGTGAAAGCGGCCATCTCCCGCCTTACCGTCTTGGCCCCCGCCCACAATCCCGCGAACTTGTCCGGCATCAAAGCGATTGAGCAGGCATTGGGGGACGTTACCCAGATGGCAGTCTTCGACACCGCCTTCCACAGTCACATGCCACCAGAGGCAGCCGTCTATCCCCTCCCCTACGAATGGTACGAAAAAGGCATCCGTCGCTACGGCTTCCATGGCATCAGCCATCAATTTTGCGCCCACCGAGCCGCCGACCTACTGGGTAAGCCCTTAGAAACCCTCAAACTCGTGACCTGCCATTTGGGCAACGGCTGTTCCCTAGCCGCTGTCCGCAACGGCCACAGTATCGACACCACAATGGGATTTACCCCGCTGGAGGGGTTGATGATGGGCACCCGCAGCGGCTCCATCGATCCGGCGATCCCAATCCATCTAATGCGGGAGTATGGTTTTGACGTCGATCGCCTAGACACCCTGCTCAACAAAGAATCCGGCCTTAAAGGTGTATCGGGGATTTCTGCTGATTTGCGGACAGTGTTGGAGGGGATCGGCCGAGGCAGCGAACGGGCCAAATTGGCCTTCGACATGTTTATCCATCGCCTGCGAGCCTCCATCGGGTCAATGGTGGCCAGCCTAGGGGGCTTGGATGCGATTGTGTTTACCGCCGGGATCGGTGAAAATTCAGCGGTCGTGCGCGAGAAAGCTTGCACGGGATTCGAGTTTTTAGGTTTGCAGCTGGATGGGGAGAAAAACAGTTCTTTTCCAGTGGATCGAGATATCGCTACTACCGATTCGGCGGTGCGGGTGTTGGTCGTGCGTACGGAGGAGGATTGGGCGATCGCGCAAGCCTGCTGGCAATTACAGTCCGGCAATCTCGTTAATCTGTCTCGTTAATCTGTCTCGTTAATCTCTGTCCTCAATCAAAATCTGACATTCACCTTCATCAGGAGCAACAATCGTGGCATCTACTATCACCTCAATCCTCGCTCGGGAAATCCTCGATTCTCGCGGTAACCCCACTGTCGAAGTGGATATTACCTTGGCTGACGGAACCCAAGCGCGCGCCGCCGTCCCCTCAGGAGCCTCCACCGGGTCCAGAGAAGCTGTCGAGCTGCGGGACAACGATCCCAACCGCTACGGAGGCAAGGGTGTTTTGCAAGCGGTGGCCAACGTCAATGGCCCGATCGCCGATCTCCTGAAGGGAAAAGACGCCGCCCAGCAAACGGCGATCGACGAGGCGATGATTAGCCTCGACGGCACCGACAACAAAGGCAAACTCGGAGCGAACGCCATTTTGGGTGTGTCGATGGCCTGCGCCAGAGCTGCAGCCACATCCACAGGTGTCCCCCTCTATCAATACTTAGGAAATGCCGACTCTGTCCTGCTGCCTGTCCCCTGCATGAACGTGCTCAACGGTGGCATGCATGCCGACAACAGCGTTGACTTTCAGGAATTCATGATCGCACCGGTGGGGGCCACCACGTTTGCCGAGGCGATGCAAATGGGAGCCGATACCTACCACGCCCTCAAATCGATTTTGAAGCAGAAGGGTTACAGCACCGGCGTCGGGGACGAGGGGGGATTTGCCCCCGACCTGAAGGCGAATGTGGAGGCGATCGAATTCATTCTGCAGGGAATTGAAAAAGCAGGGCTGAAGCCCGGTGACGATATCTCAATTGCCCTCGATCCCGCCACCACCGAACTGTATCGAGAGGATGGTTCCTATCTATTCTTCAAGTCCGATCGAAGCACCAAGTCTGCCGCAGAGATGATCGATTTATGGGAGAGCTGGGTGAACCAGTTTCCCATCATCTCCATTGAAGATGGCTTGGGGGAAAGCGACTGGGATGGCTGGAAGCTGATGACCAAGCGGTTGGGCGATCGCATTCAGCTAGTGGGGGACGATGCCTTTGTTACCAATCCGGCAATTATCAAACAGGCGATCGCCGATGGTGTGGGCAACTCCTCTTTGATCAAGGTGAACCAGATTGGCACCGTGACCGAAACCCTGAATGCCATTAGTGACTCGCTGGCGGCCGACTATACCTGCATGGTCAGCCACCGCTCTGGCGAAACCCCCGATGACTTCATCGCCGATTTAGTGGTGGCAACAGGGGTAGGTCAAATTAAATCCGGTGCCCCCTGCAGAGGGGAGAGACTCTCGAAATACAACCAGCTACTGCGCATTGAAGAAGAACTGGGTAGTCAAGCACAATACGCTGGCTTATCCGCTTTTAAGGTGAAGCAAGCGGTTTGACCGAGACTGCCTGCTCCCGAGGACTTTTGCCTGCACTCGACTCATCTCCAATGAGTTGCAATGTTTACGATCGCAGCAAGGCAATTTTCGTCGGGGGCGAAGATGCAACTGTTCTTTTCAAGGAGTGACCTGATGAAAATCATTAACACTGCGTTACTAGCTGCAGCAGCGATATGTGCGGTCGCTATCCCAGCGCGCTCGAACATTAAAGTCTCGTTGGATACCTTATGCAGCGAGTTCCCTCTCAATAGCCGCTGCATCCGAGTAGAGCAGGGTTTACCTGCCGTGGAGACTGGGGAGCCCATACCGCAGGGTTGCACACCTTTGCCCGTGATAGGCGGTGAAGGGACAGAAGTGACGAAAACCGCCTCCCCCGGTCGGGTGCCAAACCTATATCTGATTTGGTTTGGCCCCAATTGGAATACTGATTTTGAGGTTCCTGAAGAAGCAACTTTTTCGCGCTATTACGCCTCAGTGCTGTCTCAAGATATCGGTAATTACGATATCGACATGTATCTCAAATATGAAGACGGGACTGCCGATCTAGTTCACGAAGAAGATAAATTCCCCATGTCTGAGCAACACTTACACGCATTTTCCGGAGAACCCCGCGAGGGCACCCAACCTTACGAGGTCAATCTGAAGATCGGTGGTCCCGGAACGGTTCAAGATACTTACACCATTCAAGTGTTGGGCTGTCCCTAAAGGAACTTTGCTCTGGGGTTAGGTAATCGCAATCAAAACAAAGCTGACTTTAAGCCACTGAATCTATCAATTTGGAGTCAACCATGTCGAAAAGCTTACTAGATTATCTAAAAGATGTAACCGTCGTTGTTGCCGATACAGGTGACATTCAAGCGATCGAGCAATTTACCCCTCGCGACGCCACCACGAATCCCTCTCTGATTACGGCAGCGGCACAAATGCCGGAGTATCGAGAAATTGTGGCCGATACGCTGCGGCAGGCCAAGAACGATGCCGGAGCGGGAGCAAGCGAAGCCGATATCGTCTCCCTGGCCTTCGATCGCCTGGCGATTTCCTTTGGCAAAAAAATTCTAGAAATCGTACCGGGACGAGTGTCCACTGAGGTGGATGCGCGGCTATCCTACGACACCGACGCCACCATTGCCAAAGCTCGCTATCTGATTTCAGAATACGAAAGAGCCGGGATTTCTCGCGATCGCATTTTGATTAAAATTGCCTCCACATGGGAGGGGATTTGCGCTGCTAAAGTCTTAGAGAAAGAAGGCATTCACTGCAACTTGACTCTATTATTCGGCTTCCACCAAGCAGTGGCCTGTGCTGAAGCTGGTGTCACGCTGATCTCTCCTTTTGTGGGTCGAATTCTCGACTGGTACAAGAAAGACACCGGACGAGATAGCTATCCGCCCGCGGAAGACCCCGGCGTGCTGTCCGTCACCAAAATCTATAACTATTACAAGAAGTTCGGCTACCAAACTGAGGTTATGGGGGCCAGTTTCAGGAACATTGGCGAGATTTGCGAGTTGGCAGGGTGCGACCTGCTGACCATTTCCCCCAAGCTACTGGATGAATTACGTTCGACGACGGCTGAATTACCCAGAAAGCTTGATCCTGCGATCGCCCAACAGTTAGATATCGAACAGATATCAGTGGACAAATTCACCTTCGAGAAAATGCATGCGAGCAATCGGATGGCCTCTGAGAAATTGGCTGAGGGGATTAAAGGCTTTTCCAAAGCCCTAGAAGCCCTGGAAAATTTGCTGACCGAACGGTTAGGCCTCCTTAACGGCGAAGAGGCAGTCAGCGGTGCAGCGCAGGAGGTTTTCCAGGTTTACGACCTAGACGGGGATGGATTCGTCACCCGCGAAGAGTGGGCGGGGACCGATGCAGTGTTTGACGCCTTAGACGTTAACAGCGATGGCAAGATTTCAGCGGAGGAAATTGCTGCTGGTTTAGGAGCAGCCTATCGCCTGGCGGAAATAGGTGAGCGTCAATGAGCGTCAAACTGAGGTTTTGCCGACCCAGTACTTCTATTGGGTTTTGAAATTGGCAACATTTGAGGTCAACTTTGTGCTGCCCAGAAACGATGAGTTCGTTGCTTGAACTCTGGTTTCAAATTGGACGAGTCTTTTTTCCTGATTGCAGTTCAGAATCACAACAACACCGCTGCCCGCTCTGCCAACTCGGATCGCTCTCCTTTCTTCAGCAAAATGTGGCCCGCCAGCGGCTCCTCGCGAAACTTCTCAATCACGTAGGTCAGACCGTTACTGGCTGCATCCACATAGGGGTTGTCAATCTGCTCTAGGTCCCCCGTCAGCACGATCTTGGTGCCCTCCCCTGCCCGCGTCAAAATCGTCTTCACCTCGTGCGGCGTCAAATTCTGCGCTTCATCCACAATCAAATACTGCTTCGGGATCGTGCGCCCGCGAATATACGTCAGGGGCTCGATCTGCAAGAGTCCTCGCTCCGTCAACTCTTCGTGGCCGTGCTTCCAATGCCCTGGCTTGTCAACGCTATCTTGAGTGCCAAAGATCAAATCAAAATTGTCGTATAGCGGCTGCATCCAGGGGGCTAATTTCTCCGTTATGTCCCCTGGCAAATACCCAATGTCACTCCCCATCGGCACCACCGGCCGCGCAATCAGCAAGCGAGTGTATTCCTTGTTGTCCGCCACCTGATGCAATCCTGCCGCGATCGCCAACAACGTCTTCCCCGTCCCTGCTTTACCGACTAGGGTTACTAGCTGGATGGCCGGACGCAGCAATAATTCAAAGGCTAGCTTCTGCTCCCGATTGCGAGGCCGAATCCGCGACACCGAAGTTCCCATTGCATCCAGTCGTGTCGCGCAACCGTTGCCTGTGGCGATCGCCAACGCCGTGTGGGAGGGATTGCTGCTATCTACCAGCGTCAACGCTTGGTTTGCGGGATAGTGGTTGGGTAACGTTGTTTTCCCTTCCAAATACAACGCATTGATAACGTTGGCATCGACAGAGATCTCGTTGGTGCCGGCATACAGCTCGTCCACATCGACCTTGTCGGTCTCGTAATCCTCTGCATCCAACCCCAGCGCATCCGCCTTAATGCGCAGGTTGGTGTCTTTACTGACTAACACCACCGGACATTGACAGGCCGCCTTCAAATCGAGGGCAACTGCCAAAATCGCATTATCGTCCTTATCTCCCTCCAGCTCCGGCGGCAGCGATTTCAGAATGTCGGGATTCGACAGCGCCACCCGCAGCTGCCCCCCCCGCCCTAGATCGATCCCTTCAATCAGATGCCCCTTAGCCCGCATCTCATCCAAAATCCGCGAAACCAGTCGGGCATTGCGGCCAATATTTGACGCCTGTTTCTTGAACCGATCCAGCTCCTCAACAATCGTGATGGGCAAAACAATATCGTTCTCTTGAAATTGATGCAGGGAGAGAGGATCGTGCAGCAGCACGTTGGTATCAAGAACGTAGGCTTTTTTCATGCAACAGACTCGTTGACCAACAGGAATGTGAGTAAGACTACCCGAGATACTAGCGGCCCCCTTCACACTTACGTCAACTCTCTAAGGAAATCGAAATCTTACGCAGCATATCAGCCCCCTCCGCAGAGTCTCCCAAGCACTAGCCTCAACCCTCCGTCCCCTCGCAAACACTCAACAACTTTCAGCACAGCTAATAAGGAAACTCAATCCGCCCCCCATCACGAATATCCATATGAATAAACCCACGCTTTTGCCCCAAGCCAATCCCCGTCACACTGGGAGATCGCCGCACCGCATCCAACACCAGTAACAAGTCCCCCGGGAAATTTGCCCCCACTGGCGCAATATCTAACGCCTTGAAATACAAATGCTGACTGCGGCTGGCTCCCCCTACTCGGGCATTGACCGCCGGGGGTCTAAACCCAGAATTAATCCGTAGTGGTTTGCCGTAGCGGGTGCGCACTTCACCAAAGGCTTTCGCCAATCGCTTAGCATTGACCACCTCCTCTACCTTGGTAGGCCAGCGCTCGTCTGCCATTCCCTTCGTGCATTCACCCCATGTAAGCTGAATCCCCGGCACGATGTTTTCGTTCTCGAACACCAGCTGGCCTCCCGGCAGCTGCTTCGATTTCCCAGTTCGCAAACCCGCCCTTTGATTCACTGTGGCGGAAGCGTCCCCCTGCTGCTCGTCTGCCACCGGATGGGGCAATCCCAACGCATCCAGCAACAGTCGGATACTGCCGGGGCCAAGCAATTCCGGAGACCCCTGATTAACGCTTTGTTTAAACGCCCCCCAAGCTGATGGAAGTTGAGAACGATCGCCCCCTGGCTGCATAAATCCCAATGCCGTCAAAGCATTTTCTAAGGCTTTTACCATTGCTTCGGTCAAGTCATCCACCGAAACGGTATCATCGACCTCTTGCAAGGCTGTGGCGATCGTATCGAGATCGGCGGGGGCAGCCTTTGCCTGTTGATGGATAGTTCCTGCCCTACATTCCGCCAAGCTCTTAAACGAATTGGTATAGAACCATGCTCTCGCAATCACATCGGACCCATAGTCGCCGCCAGTGGTGCCGATATTCAGCCTCGATTGGCTTTGCACGTTTCTCACCCCAGAGTTGTAGGCGACTACCGCCCCCTCTAACTGGAATTTCTTCTCCCAATGGGAGAATTTTGTAATCACTTGATTGAGGTAATCTTTCAAAATGCCGGTGGCTTGGTCGATGTGGGCTAAGCTCCCAGGCCCCTCGCTGACACCCGCCAATTTATGGAACCGCTTGTCCACCTGCATAATTCCAAAGGCGTTCCCCCCATCTCCAAACCCCTGCCGTAGGGCCTTGCCCCCCCGGGATTCGCGACTGGCGATCGCTGCCAATAGCGCTGGAGGAATGTCGAATTTGGCACCTGTCCGCTCGAACTGGTCTTTATATTGCAAGACTGCAGGCAAGTCCGTTTTGGCCATCTGCCGAGAGGCTTCCAGCCCTCCCTGTAGTCCATCCTGACGAGCAGTAAGTGCAGAGGCTCCAGTGGTGGGGGCCTCCTTCAGGGCTTCATCCCAAGGGTTCGACGTTAACTTGTCAGAGGGGGCAGGTGTGGCAGGAGCTGCGGTTGAAGGGAATGGAGTAGATGCGGATTGTGGCTTTGCAGTGGCGATTGCTTGCGGGGCAGTTTCTTGCGGAGTAGAACCTATGGCTGAAGAGTCTGGGGATGGAGTAGCTGCTGTTCTATCTAATACAGCCAGCAACAGCTTGCCGTCCGGTTGCGTTTGCAGCCAGGGTTTTTCCATCTGCAACCAGGCGGTCAAAGGCATATCGACTTCTTCATCTGCCGCATCGTCAAACAGGCGGGAGAGACCATATTGACGTTCTACGACCATGAGATCTTCATAAATGGCCTGTCGATTTTGCTCGTCGCTGAGGGATCTGCTGTCGGAGCTACCGAGTTGAATCCGAGCGATCGCGCGGAACAGCTCGTACTTCCATCGACTCCCCTCAATGGACTCTCCCCTCGCAGCAATGGCATTGGTAAGGGTGACAATCGCTTGACTCAAATTGGGAGAAGAGGCTTCTAAATAGGCAAAACCCAATTGCCCTAAATAGCGATCGTTTTTCGGCTCTGCCGCCACCAATGCCTGCAAAATTGGAATCGATCGGCTGAGTCGTCCGCGAACGATACGGCCCCGGACCGACAGCCCTCCGATCGCAGGCAGCGCTCCAAGGATCTGTCCTCGCACCTCTCTAGAAGCTGCCAAAATCTCTGTCCGCAAATGATCGAGTTTTTCACTTGTCAACCCATTCTCCAATTGAGAATTGACCGCCTGCATGACAGAGGTTTGCTGCTTCAGCTGTTGGTTTTCGGCGGTGAGGTTTTCCAGCTCCCCTTGTTGGACTTTTTTGAGTAGCTGTCCCAAGGCTTCCTTAATAATGACCTTGCCGCCATATCCCCCTACCAGGCCGATCACCGCTGCATTGAGATAGGCCCCCTCGCGGTTGGGGGATAGAACCCCTGTAAACGCCGTCAAAATGGGTTCTAGGTTGAGGTTGGAAATCGCTTCAGCAGGAACATTAGTTGAGGCCGCCAAACTTGTGAGGGCTGTTCGTACCGATTGCACATCCAGATCCGAGATTCGAAATCCCACCAGCGCATTTTGTACATCGGAAAAAGATAGAGGACTAATCGCACTAATTTGCTGCGCCAGCAGCTGCAGCTCCGAGGTAGTCAAACTGTTAGAGATGGTCCCTTTCCATTCCATGGGCATGAAGGCATAGGCAATGAATGCCCCTGACACCCCAACTAAAACATCCCCAATAATCCCTGGACGAACTTCTGCTCCTTCGACGCGGGCGGTGGGTAAATCAACGCTCCCATCTGCCATAGAGTGAATCACCCCACCAAACCAACCAAACACAGCCAATACAAGCAAGCGGCGATCGATCGACCATACAAAACCTAGGCCCTCACCTTGTTGATACTGCACTCCCGAAATTAATCCACTCAGGGCAATCGCAAACGAAGCCCCCAGCATCAACGAGAAAATGACAATCGACCATTTTCGAAAAGGTTTCGACCACTTCAGGTTGAGCAAAATGAAGCCGGTGCTGATTCCTGTGGCACAAGCTAAATAAATGTTGCCTCCTAAGGCGTCAACAATGAATCCTGAAAAACTAGAAAACCAAACAACTTGTAGTGCCCAAATCAACCAATAATCCCTTTTTAGGCTCAACCTGTTTAGTAGTTTTGGTTTCATATGCTTATCCATGGGAATATGTTGTTGCTGAAGGGGATTGAGCGATGTCGGATCCGGGCATAGATTCACCTGCGAACGGACAGCACTCTTTGGCTTAGACCGATCTGCTGGTGCCGCGAAATGTTGATGAAGCCAAATTTTCACTCGCAGTCATCCTTACGCAATCAGTCAAGGCAAAGGAAGGATAAGTTGCGAAAAATCACATTTCTCAAAATGGTGTAGCTTCAGAAATACCTGAAATGAAGCCAATCGAACTGACATCTACTTGCGGAGTTTTCCAGACAAAGAACATGAACGACTGTTTGAGATTTTAAGATGAATGGAAGTAGACCCAAGTGTTCTGGAAGACTTTATAGCGATAGATAATTTATTTAGGTAGCAGGTCCTACTGAGGGAACAGCATTTTTCTAGGCAGCTTGACAGTTGCGGAAACCGACTGGTAGTGGATGTCCGTACAGTTTGATGACTCTAGGTCTTTATCATCAGGCGATTACACGCTAATTCTATTGATGTCCTTCTGGCTGGTTCTTTCTGCCTCAATAATGTCACTATCTCGTTCGAACCGTCACCATGCCCAAGCTTCCCCCCAAAGACTACAGCAATGTTGTTGACTTCCCCTCCCAAGTCAGCCTCACCCCTATTGGCATCGTGCGATCCCCCTACACCGAACGCCACGGCACCCCCCGCCAATCCCAGCTTCGAAGCCAGCCGCATAACTATCAACCCGCGATCGCCACTATCAAATTATTTGAAGATGTCGTTCCGGCGATTGCCCTCAAAGATCTAGAAGGATTCGATCGCATCTGGGCCATTTCTTGGCTGCATCTGAACAAGCATTGGAACCCCACCGTTATTCCCCCCAGGGGGCCAAAAGTGCGACGCGGAACCTTAGCCACCCGCGCTCCCCACAGACCTAACCCCATTGGATTAAGCGCCCTCCGCCTCCTCAAGGTGGAAGGCGACACGCTGCACGTTGAAGGGATTGACTTGCTCGATCGCACCCCCATTCTGGATATCAAGCCCTATGTGGCCTATTGCGATGCCTTTCCCGAAGCCTACTGCGGTTACGTGAGCGATATGGACCGGCAGGGCGATCGTGAATCGGATATTTTTGGTTGCCAGGGACATCCATTGCGAGCGACCGATCCTAATGCACCTCGGAACGACTGAAGAGAACGCGTTGTATAGCGGCGGGGTAGCAAGGTCGAGCTATGGAATAGAGAGGTCTCTAAGGTTTTGAGTTGAAAGCTACATTGCGGGGGGGCGTGGTGCCATTCAAGTGGGCAATAGGATTGGTAGCATGACCGCCTGGAACCCGCACCTCAAAGTGCAAATGGGGGGCAGTTGAGCGCCCAGTGCTGCCCATGGCCATAATCACTTGCCCCTGCTTTACCTGTTGTCCGCGAGAAACATAGAGCTGGCTGGCATGGGCGTAGCGAGTCATCATCCCATTCTCATGCTGGATATCAATCATGTATCCATAGCCGTAGTACCAGTCAGAGTAGATGACGGTACCATCCATTGCAGCCACAATCGGTGTCCCCGTGGGCCCAATGATATCGATACCAGCGTGCATTCGGCCTCTTCTCCACCCATATCCAGAGGTCAACACCCCCCCCACAGGCCAAATCATGCCAGTTGCCGATAGGGGGTTGTCGAGAGTGCCACCCAAACGGGCCAGCTTCAAGTTCGAGAGGTTTGACGTCGAGAATTCTTCGTGATTGAGGACTATGGGATTCCAAGGCAGGTTAATCTCGTCCCCAGCCTCCATCGCGATCAAGTCATCGGGGTCGTTGATCGCCTCAATCGATCGCGGTGAAATATTGAATCGCTCTGCCAGTTCCTCTAGTGACTCGTCTTCTGGCAGCACGTAGAGGAGGGTACGGGAGGGCGTAGAGGATGAATTTGAAGGGTCTAACTCCTCTGGGCTCAGATCTAATTTGGCCGTTTCACCGGAGCTGAGACCAATCTCGTCCTGCCCTCCTGGGGGCAAATCCAATGGCTCGATTTGTGGCGCTTCTAACGGCTCCGCATCATCGGTTTCAGTCGCGACCTCTATGGAGATATCGTTGCTTTCAGACTCAATATCTCCCTGTTCTTCAGCTATTTCAGCATCCGCTTCCATAGTGTCTAAATCGCTTGCTGTGCTGTCCCCATCTTCCTGCTGTTCCTCAGCGAGGGGAGCAGAAGTGCCGACGTCCTCAAGTTCTTTCCCCTGCATTTCCCTCAGCAGGTTCTGAACAACAGGGTTTAACTCTCGATCCTCAGTATTTACAAGGTCGCGTTCGAATGCTGTGTCTGAGAGATCGGTCTTTGCAATCTCTATGTCTACCCTTTCGGTGTCTACAATCTCTGCGTCTTCATCTCTGTCGCGATCCCCCGCTAAAGGCTCATCCAGATGCAATACGAAGGAGGTATCGGGTAAAAGACGTTCGGCATCGGTTTCATTCACAGACTCCGCCAGATCTAAATCTACGAGCGGTTGCAGAGGGGATGCCTCAGTCTGGAGTTCGCTGACGACCCAATTGCGGTCTTGAAGGCGTTGCGGAGCGTCTACCTGGTGTTCGGCAAATGCTGACGCCTCGAGATCTGTTTCCTGTATCTCGGTTGCCAGTATCGAGCCTGCAGAGGACTCATCATGAGAGCCCATCGCAACAGACTGGTCAAAGATGAAACTCCCCCCCATCAAAGCACTCGCTAATACCCAGACCGGGTAGGTACTAAACCACAGTTTCACCTGACATCATCCTCACACTCACCACAAGTACTTTTACCTATCTACGTTCCCGTGGCAAGCGGGGAATCTCGGTGCCGCATGCGAAAAAGTTCAGCAGTCTACTCCTGTTGAAGATCTCCAACAGGGTTGTAGGCCAGTCTGTACAGGCGATTGCCGCGATCGCTATAGCCAGTAAGGATTTTTCTGTGTTGGGGGTGACACCATCTAAAAAGAGAAAAAGTTTGCGCGAATACGCAAATCGACGGGTGTAGAAGGGAACGCGAAACATCTCCGTTGAGTTTCAAGACTTGCGGTCGGTTCTAGGACATGGGGGGGGAGGTGTCTTAGAAGTACGTCGATTGGGGTCTACCCTCTCACCCAGCGACTGCTACCGTCCTTCTGGTCAATGATGGTAATTCCTTCTGCTTTGAGGTGATCGCGGATGTCATCGGCTTCGGCAAAGTTGCGGGCTTTGCGGGCGGCGTTGCGCAGATCGAGTAACTCCTGAATGCGTTCCTCGGTCAGCCCATCTAAAGGGCTTTCCGAATCGACTGAGGCAACAGAGGTTGCGGCCAGTCCCAAAATGTCTGCGATATCGAATAGTGCTCGGGCTTTCGCGGCCAAAGTCGCAGCGTCTAAGCGACCGGAGCCAGTGTGCACAATTTGGTTGTTCTCCTTGTTGAGGGTCTTGGCTAATTCGAAGGCGACTGCCAAAGCTCCGGGGGAGTTAAAGTCATCATCCAAGGCTGTTTCTGCAATGGCGATCGCGTCTGCGTCTGCTTGGACTCCGTCTAGATCTAGGGTTTGAGCGAATCGTAAAGCGTCTGACAAGGTGCCCCAGGCATTGGTAGCCGCAGTCAGACTGTCATCGGTAAGGTCAATGGGGCTGCGATATTGCGTTTGCAATAGAAATAGCCTCAAGGCCATGGGCTCGTAACGACTCAAAACTTCCCGAATTGTTTTGAAATTGCCCAACGATTTAGACATTTTCTCGCCGTCGATGTTCAGAAAGCCGTTGTGCATCCAGTACTTGGCAAAGGGTTCTCCCCCTATGGGCTCCGATTGGGCAATTTCGTTTTCGTGGTGGGGAAATTTCAGGTCTGCCCCACCAGCATGAATGTCAATGCGATCGCCGAGGGTTTCCCGGACCATTGCAGAGCATTCAATATGCCAACCGGGGCGTCCCCATCCCCAAGGGGACTCAAACCCCTCTTCTGTTTTCTCCGCCGATTTCCATAATGCAAAATCAAACGGGTCGTGTTTGAGGCTTCCTTCCCCGTCCACTCGACCGCTGGCTCCTGCCTGCATGTCATCCAGCTTGCGGCCAGAGAGTTTGCCGTAACCGTCAAATTTGCGCACGGCGTAGTAAACATCTTGACTGTCTGCCTGGCCGCGCACCTGATAGGCAAATTGCTTGAGTTCTAAATCTTGAATGAGCTGGTAGATGGCTGGTAGCGATCGGGTTGCCCGAGGATAGATATCGGCTGGCATGACATTCAGCCGCTGCATATCCTCCATGTAAGCCTCGATGAACTCTTCGGAGATGGCCTCCATATTGGAGCCCCGCTCGCGAGCCCGTTTCAAGATTTTGTCGTCTACGTCCGTAAAGTTCTGCACGTAGGTGACGTCGTATCCTTTCCATTTGAGATATCGACGCACCATATCCCAGGTAACGTAGGTGCGGGCATGACCGAGATGGCAGTAGTCGTAAACCGTCACTCCACAGACGTACATTTTAACGCTGCGATCGCCCCTTCCCTCAAGCTCGCTGAGGGGAACAAACGGCTCTTTTTGTCGGGTTAAGGAATTAAAAACTGTCAGAGCCACAACTACACGCTCGCGATCGTCTCTAATAGTGTGCCAGCTTTAGTGAATTAGGGCTGCGGTTGATTTGATGCCTGTTATTGCTTGAATTTGACTGAAGCTAGCTTCCGTCATTCGCGTTTCATTGTTGTGTAGATTTACCTGATTCAGATCGGCACACAGGTCAAGTCCCAGCTGCGATAGCACAGCCAATGATTGTCTGTCCTTCTTTCGTGTAGCCGCAGCTGCCATTGTGTTGGCACTTGCCAATCGATACAGTCAACAGCAATTGCTTGCAATTTATAGTGCTCACTGGGGACAAAACCATAAGCTAAGCTGACATGCAGGCAATCTTTCAACCGCAGCGCATCTAATCGAGTAGCAGATGTGGCATGGTGGACAAACTCAAACATCAATTGCTTAAGCCAGTTAGACTCAACTGTTAAATAGTGAAAATCAGGTTGGGAGATCGCTCCCGTTACGGCGATCTCAGGGGTACCCAACTTGCTTATGGCTTGCAGAGCGCGATCGAGGGCATCAATGTAGAACGGAATACTGCGTCCTTCGTCGTGGAAAAACCCCGTCAGTGTGCAGTGAGGCATGTATCGATGAGCCAGGTTAGGACCGCAACTGTGGCGAGATTGCTGAAAATATCTCTCTAGGCGATCGCCAAGATCTCCCAGTGGACAGGCGTATACAATCAACTCCCGAACATCGGACGCATTCTCCAGTCCCCTCAGATCTGTCACTGATTGTTGCGTGAAGTCCTGCAAGGATTCCATCTCGTTGCTTCCAGTTCTTCTTTTAAAGAATCGTCAAATATTAAAGAAGTGGTTGAATGGTTTGATATTTGTTTGACATTAAATCCAGTAAATTGTCAGATTTAAATTGGTTCGTCTCAAATTAATGGCTGATTTAGGCCTTCGCAACAGCATCCTTCATCGTGAAAAAATCATCCTCAGTGACAACGCCAACATAGCAGTCCCAAATACCCTGCGCAGTAGCAAACCAGGCACTTGCATGGCAAATTTAGCCCCTATTAATCCCCCCACTAAAAATCCCAAACAGATCGGTACAACCACCTGTAAATCCACGAACCCATGGCGGTAATAGGTCAGCGCCCCCAACAGTCCGATGGGGGGAACTAATAGGGCAAGAGTGGTTCCCTGGGCTTGGTGTTGGGTAAACCCGAATAGATAAATCAGAGCAGGGGTAATGAGCACGCCACCTCCAATACCGATCGTGCCGCTGAGGGTGCCAACAAACAGCCCTAACGTTAAAAATGCGAGACCCATAAGCGCAGTCATGCCGATGCTCCTAACGGTGCTGCAGTGGGAAACAATTAGAGCAACTGTTTTCTCAGCAGAGAGGATAGGAAGTCAATGATACTGGTGGCCAGAATCAGAATGATTAAGATGGCGCAAACTTTACCGTACTGAAACGAGCCAAAGCTCTGATACAGCGACACCCCATTCCCCAGCCCCCACAATACCTAACACAGAAGCAGATCGAACGTTAGCCTCAAAGCGATAGAGGGTAAAGGATGTCCAGAAGGGCATTACCTGAAGAATGACACCAAACAGAATTTCCTGGACCTTACTTGCACCAGTAGCACGAATACCTGATTGGAAGCCAACAAGGCAAGTAGAGGCGGCAGCAAAAGCAGCTAGCAGCGTCCCCAAAATCCCTATGGCAACAGTGACCAGAGTATCCGTCATTAGTTCTCCTGGAATCTGAATGTAGATTTTCTGATGCAACTGAATGAAGTCGCAACTTGTTTGAAGCGTTAGGCAATTCAATAATCCCAAGGATATATTGCTTGCTGGTGGAACCCTTGAAAAACGCACTAACAATGCAGATCGAGCTCGGAAAGACTCTGCTTTGTACAGCTATGAAATACCCTGTTACTATCAAGAAAACTCACTTAGAGCTAGTTCACATTCAAACCATGAACGAGAGACAAATCCAGATACTTTTGACAGTTTTATTAATTGTTATTTTCCTGATTGGCAGGAGAATGGCCAATAGACTTATTTCCAAACGTGCATCAAATTATAGCTTCTCTCAAGCACGAACTAATATCATCAAAAATATTAGCTCTATTCTGTGGACTCTATTTCTCTTGCTAGGGCTAGGAATAATATGGGAAATAACTTTTCAAGGGTTAACGATATATTTCGCAAGCTTTTTTACTGTAGTTGGCATTGCTTTTTTTGCTAGTTGGTCTATTCTTAGCAGTATAACTGCTGCAACGATCTTATTTTTCAGTTTCCCGATAAGGATTGGATATAGAATTCGCATTCAAGATGGAGATAATAGTATTGAAGGAGAGATCGTTAATATCTCCTTGTTTAACATTCAAATCCAGAAGGATAATGCAGAACTGGTGTTTTATCCGAACAATCTTGCGTTGCAAAAAGCAATCGTTCATTTAAACAGAGAACTATTATCTGAGGAGTCAAATTCAATCTTGTAACTTAACTTGTTATTAGAATGGCTCTGGGTCTTTAGCATTTGTCGGTTCTTCGGAATAGATAGGATTGCCCTTAGATGAATTGGTACTGTCTTTCGTGACTGGTTGTAGGAGGTTAGCAAGCTTCCCTGGGGTACGAATGTGTAAATCCCTTTGGGGAAAAGGAATTTCAATATTGTGCTCGTGCAGTCGCTCTTCTATTTCAAAGTATAAGTCGCTTTTCAAGATGAATCTTTCAGCAGGTCTGATGGACCACACCAGCAGATCGAAATTCAAAGAAGAGTCACCCAAGCCGACGAATTGTACCTGCGGGGCTGGGGATTTCAGAATTTTTTGGTGATTGTGAGCTATCGATAACAGGACCTCCCTGACTTTTTTGGTATCGGAGCCGTAGGCAACTCCCACAGGTACATGCAGGCGATAGCTGGAGTCGCGATACGTCCAACTAATCACATTTGATTCCATAAAGCGGGAGTTAGGTACGATAACGTTGACGCTATCTAGCGTACGAATAATAGTGGATCGCAGGCTCACCTGCTCAACTGTTCCTATCAAATCATCCACCTCAACGAAATCACCCACTTGGATTGGTCGCTCGAAAAGCATCAGGATGCCGCTAATAAAGTTGTTGGTCAAATTTTGCAGACCGATACCGATTCCCAAACTTAACGCACCTGCAACCAACGCCAACGAACTAAAGTCGATGCCAATCAGAGGTAAGACGAGCAGCACACCTAAGACGGTCAGGACATACTGGGTCAGGGTCGCAATGCTTTCGCGATTCCCCACTTCCAGACGAAATCGCGACAGAAATTTGAGCTTGAGTGTTTCGCTGAGATTGCGAGCAAGTGTAAAGATCGCAATGGCAAAGATAGCAAAAGCAATTACGCTGACGATTGAAACCTGAGTATTGGGAAGTAGGGGGCGCTTGAGGACGTTCCAGACAACTTCAACAGTTGCCTGAAGACGTCGGTAAAATTCCTTTTGGAAAGGGGCCAGAATGGGCAATAGCTTCATGGACAAATGAACTGCACCCACCGCGATGCCGAGGCGTATCGCCCACTTTCCCAATCCTGTGCCAGTATCGAACCACAATCTCCAAACAGGGGAGGGGTGTTTCTGTTCGAGGGACTGTAGGTGATGAATCGCTCGATCGCTGCAGTAAGCCAACCCAATTGCTACTGCCACAATAGCCACGAATGACAAAATGTTGCGAGCCAGCAAGATTGGTTGTCTTGTTTGTTGAATGGCAATCAATCGATCGCGTTCTACATTAATGGCGGGTTCAAGCAGTTTTGCCCACTGCTGTGCTACTACCCGCGTTTGACTCACACTCGAGCGATCTACCTCAAGTTCCAGATAACGGGCAGCATCCTTATGGGTAACGGTGAAGAGGACAACCGGTTCTAGAGCGGGCTTATTGCGATCGAATAGCCGAAGAATATACTCCCTGTCAGCCACCAACTCTACATCAATTCTTGGTCTGGGAATGTGTCCTTCTTCATTAGGTTCGAGAAAATCTTCAATTTTAGACATTACTAGATTGGCCCGATCCGCCGCTGTTAGCGAACCAAATCCCTGCAATTGAAACAGCGGCTCTGAACCGAGGACGAGCCATCCTTCCCGATCGTTGGACTCATCACTAACTGGCGAAGTTTCATACTCTGTCCAATCTATAAGCTCGCCTGCATCCGTTACCGCAGAGTCCGTTTCTTCGATGGCAGTTTGAACCCAAACAGTGGCAAAGGTCACATCTCTATGTCCGATTGGCAAGAAAGCGAACCAAAGCGTTAATCCAATAGCGATCGCGATCGCCAGCCATCGACCGTTAGTTTTCCTTAGAAATGTCACGACATCTCCTCAATAGAAAGTGCTGGTTCAATTAGCAAGAATACGAACCCTCATTTGTAATGCGAACATCAACTATCTCTTGAAATTATCCTTACTGTTAAGCCATCAAGGATATTACCTAAAGCTTATCTATTTACATCAAGTCCAAAGTATAGCCACAACTTAAGCATGGCCATGTCAGAAAGAATAACATTCACACAGCTTTCGCTCTAGTAACGCTTATCTCTAAGAATAATTTCCGATTGGTTGCATCATATCTTAAAAAAAATCCTCTAGAAAGATTTATTATAAGTACATTAAAAGTATTAGATAATTAGATATCTGAATATTTAGCCTATAGCCAAACATTGATAGAAGAAAAGTTTGGCTTCTATGATTCTTTTTCCTAAAGAATAAAATGAGTTTAGAAGCGAGCTAAAGCTTCAACTCGTGTGCTGTCTATAAATTCATAGTAGCAACGAATCATTTTGGGAGTTCCCAAACAGTTTCCAGACCCATTAGTCCAGACAATTTGTTCTTCCTCGGAGACGCTGACTATTCCGATAACCTCAGTATTCATTGCACCCAAATTTAGTGCTTGGCCCTCAAATGGGATGGCAAAAGTAATCCCGGTGGATTCTCCAGTATCGAGATCGTAGGTATAGTCAAAGTGAATATTTGCAGACACTGCCCCTTGGGTAGTTGCTAGCACCTGACATTCACGTTCGACTTCAGCAAGCTTAACGAGGCAAGATGCGGGGTAAAGGAGGCTGGCTGTTGGATCGATGAAAGTTTGGGCCAAGACCGATGAGCTTGTGAATAGAACCGCTGTGGCTAAGCCCAGACTTCCGAACCATCGGAAATGTCTCATGAGTATTCTTTCTTCAGCCGCGAAACGACTTAGGTACCTTACGAGTACTTCTTAGTCCTTCGAGAACGCTTGATTATCAAGTTCACAGCCCAGTCAACAACTGCCTTGAAGTACCTTGTTATGCGGTAGGAAAGCTCGGAAACAAACGATCGCTTGCCCGTCACTTCTTCTACCGCCTTTAACCAGTAGTATTCAGATTTACCTTCTGGAGAGCCATCAGCCTCCCAAAGTAAATACGCTCGTTCTTGAATGTATTTTTGCTCGTACTGACCTGCTGAGGCTGCCTTTCTAAGAGACTTTGAGCGTCTGCCTCTGACGTTTCTCCACTTCAACATTGCTAACACCTTTCTCCGCTTTATCGGAGAGATATGGAACGAAGGCCTCATCTTTAAACTAGCAGTTCTGCCAACAGCGATCGCCGCAGAAAGCCCAAAAATTAAGCAATTGAAAGGGTTCTCGAATGACTTTCAGAAAGTTCCCTTAGGTTGCCGCTTTCTCGAGTTGATGTTCGACGGACTTTTCTAGGCCGGTGAAGGTAACATCCTCAAAAGAAGAACTCGTTTCGACTTTGGCTTGCTCCATTCTTAGCAAGCATAACTCGTTACGAATATCGCTCGATTTGCGATCTAACTCTTCTTCGGTTAACTTGCTCGGTAAACTTTCAATTTTTGTGATCAGGTTTTTAGCTCGCGCTTCAACTGTACGGTAGCCATTGAGCTTCTGCCTCATTGGATAGGCAGATATAAATGCCTGAACCGCAACTCCACAAACGCCAAGTCCAATAATATACTTTCTCTTGCCGTTCTCAAATTCTCCCTCGAAGGTTAATCCTCCTAATAACGTGATTGCTAGAGTTAACAAAACAGCAAGTACGGTCAACGAAAAATCCCAATTTTGATTGGCTCGCCTTGCCGATCTGACACCTGCATTAAATTTTTCAGCCTCTTGCTTTAATTTATTGATCGCCTTGAGCTGTTCTTCATGTTGAATGTGTTTAGAACTTTCCATGGTGAACGATCTCCTAAATATAATGAATTGTTGGATTCACAGTCTTTGCTCGTAATTCATCTCTCAGTTACAGCTATGCAGCCAACAATTTTTTGAGTAGTATCTTGCTTACGGAATGTTTATCCTTTGGCAGAGCTTTCAAGTATTTGAGGGGCTTGAAACAGTCATATAAGAAGGTTATAGGCACTGTATTGACTGTCTTCTCTCAGACGAATCTTGGCCTCATTGAGTCAATGTACATCCGAAGCTTGGGGCTTAGGTCGGAGGCAAGTAACTCAATAGCTTTCATCTTCACGGCTGCCCAGAGCTACGTATAGAACAGATCTTGCTTGACAACTAATCTGCCTTCGTTGTGCATACATCAGAAACCTCCTTATGTTTCTGAATCCTGCCGTAAACAGAGCAAAACCAAGAGGGGAAATTGCTTCTTAGATAAAAAGTGAATCTTGATTTAAAAGCCGACACTCAAAACATAACCCATACGATCCACCTAAGACTAATAGGCAAGACACTCATCACTTATAATATACAATTTCTAAATAGGCTAAGAAGCAACATTTTGCTCTACTTATTGAAAGTTAATGTCGGCAAGCTTTTGAGTGCTTGCTGAGTAGTCACTGGGGTATTGTTGCTAGTCTTTAGGAAAACCACGTGCTGTCCTGGCTAAATTTTCAAACCGCTTCCCCAAAGAGTGAGTGGATAAAGCCGATCTGTCTCTGATTATTACCGTTGTGAACGATCGACTTTACCCCGACAAAATTAGTATTATGGTCTCGGCTCAACGTCTACAGCACATTCCAACCCGAATCAGGGCTATTTCAAACTCGGTCGGTAGCTGGAGTGGTAATATAGCGCCTTGCTTCCTACCGCTGAAAACCTCTGATGAACTTGTCAGCATCCACCCATCAACTGTCTGAATCGAATGCTCAGGCCCCAGTTTCTCCTGATAATTCTGATGGATCGTGCCCAAGGATCGACGTCACCTCCAGGGCTTTGCTGAGCTCGTCGCGGCAATTCTGCAGGCCGAGAGTGGTTGTATAGGTCGCTGCATCGGTCCCCTAAATCCTCCGTGCTGGAGGACTTGCGGGGCATTTTTTCACATGAAATAACTTCCAATCTGTTCTGTTTCCAAACTGTCTGCGTAATATCCTTCAATCCTACTCAATGAAACCTTATTACTACTCTGCAGAAGCCTCTAACAATTTCCCCATTGCTGGAAGATTTAGGGAGTTCTAAATTAGAGTAAGTCTCTGTGATTCAACGAACCACGGCTTTTAAGATTTATTTTGAAAATACGCTTTTAGGCTGAAGCAAGATATAAAATTCAGTTCATTTATACACTTCCGTTATTACATATCATGTCACAGTTAGCCTTAAGCTCAACTTTAGATGAGAACCAGCCTCCCCAATGGGTTCAATGGATTAACTGGAGCGGCCATCAACTTGAGAAAAGCGGTATTCATCTTGTTAAACTTTCAGAGGCGTCATTGCTAGCAACATCCCAAGAGAAAACTGGATTGTCAGATTGGGGAGACGAGTCTTTTCGCATCGGCTTAAAAGTCTTACTAAACTCCTTGAACGAGGAGGCTAGTCTAAACTTGATGGGGCGTTTACTGATGCGCCAATATATAACTCGTTTGCTGGTTAACCGTTTAAGCATCCAAGACACTCTCAAGCACTACCCAGACATTCTAGATGTGCCTATTCAGCGGCCACTAATCATTACAGGATTACCAAGAACTGGTACTACGCTGCTTCAGCGATTACTCGCTAGAGACTCTCAGTTTCGCTGGTTACATTTCTGGGAATTAATGCAGCCCTGCCCGCCACCGAATCAGAGCATTTTGACAAAAGATACCCGGATAAAGACTACTCAGAAACTTATCCACAGTTACAATACTATTGCCCCGGCCATTTCAACAGCACATTTTATAGATGCAGAAATTCCAGAAGAAGGAAATCATCTTTTCGAGCATGCTTTTGCCAGTATTATATTTCAACTACAAGCCTATATACCTAGCTATGGAACCTGGTTACGATCGCAAAATATGCTTTCGCAATATCAATACTTCCGAGAGCAATTACAGCTGTTGAGTTGGCACTGGCCAGGACGCTGGCTCTTAAAAGCACCAGTTCATCTACGATATTTAGAAGAGCTTTTATCTGTATTTCCAGATGTTTGTATTGTTCAAATTCATCGAGATCCTTGCGAGGTAATGCCATCTATATGCAGTCTAGCTGCTATTGTTAGAAGTATTTATTCAGATCGTGTCGATCTGTTAGAAATTGGACAAGAATGGCTAAACATAATAGAACATGCTTTCAAACATGGGCGCAGTTTTCGCGATCAACAAACTACTACTTCAATTTACGATGTAAGTTATAGAGATCTCTTGAACGATCCCCTAAAGACAATTCATGGAATTTATGATTTCTTTGGAGACCGACTGAGCCTCGAAGCCGTTAACGGAATGCAAGAATGGCTGAAAGATAATCCTCAGCGAAAGTATGGATATCATCGTTATTCCCTGAAACAGTTTGGCCTCACTGAAGCAATAGTACAAGATAGATTTTGTTGACCAATTGGGAGCGTATCTAATTATTGTGATTCCTGACTGTAAGTTGCTTTGGCAGCGATCGCCCAGTACTGAGGGTCCAGATCGCGGCTCGTGTCCCTACCGATCCAACCGTTCTAGTCCGTACCGCTTTGCCCATTTGAGAGCCTCGCGATATTCCTTTTGTGTAATTTGGCGGTCCAGAGGCGGATAGACCTCTGCGCGATAGCAAGG
>JBFRWN010000011.1:0-28775 GCA_051439605.1 Synechococcus sp. | reverse complement strand
TGAAGCCTCTCAAGCTTTCCTGGGCTTTGCCCAAGAAGAAACCAAACACATTCAGCTCTTTCGCGAATTTGCTGAACGCTGTCAACATCATTCCTCAACTGCAGGTTGAAAGCTAGGGACTTTGATTGGAGGGGCCAACCGCAAACTTGATTGTCGAACAACAGAAACACAGGCCAAATCCGGTTCGTGCAAGAGAAATTCAATTTCTCGCACGAGACTCATTTCAAGAGCTAAGCATGATCGAGAGTAGATTTGCAGCACTGCGTAGTATCTCTCGATACATTTGATTAAGTTTTAGCTATCATATCCTGACATTTCTTTGGGCCCGTGATAAGCTCAGCACATCTTAGCCAAAGATATTAATCACTATTATTTTTTGTTTGCTGAAGTGGCTAATTTGCATTTTTTCTTTGAAGCAAATTCCCTATGAGGTTCTGAATGATGAGTGCATCGCATTCTCAACAAGGTATTATCGATCGGCTTAACGAAACAATTCAAAATCTACAATTTCAACTGGCTAATATTTCCCAACGTCTAGAAAAGATTGAAGGGAATGTTTCAACACCTTCTGTCCGCCAAGATGCAGCGATCGTTGGCAGTGCTAGATTCTTAGGCAGAAGATTTAGAAACAAGAATTTCCAACTAAATGCAGCGGGTACCACTCATCACGGTCGTTTTCTGGGTAGGGATTACGATGTTCTTGATGCCAAAGTTGAAATGCAGGATGATGGCACTAAACGTACATTTTTAGGACGCGAGTTCATGGGACAGACCTTAAGGTAATAGTTTCTCTCAGGAAATGACTTAACAACAGCTTTGCAACGTTTTTTTATAGTGGTAGGAAGCTCAGCCCTACCACTTTTTTATGGGAGAGGAAGTTTATACTTCTAGGTTATGGTAGAGGCACATTGGGTATATGTGTGCTTCTGTACTGTGAAACGCTTGCGATCGCCCAGAGGACTCAGGGGATCGGATCGCTAGGAGGTCACAGTTATAGCTTTGCCATTTCAGTTCGTACGGATAGATCTTATATCTATGCCTAGTTAGGGTTCTGAGCAGCTGAAATGTCCTCAGCGACTTGACGGTCGCTACCCAACAACCCTGAGTGGTTTAACCGGTCGCCATGTCAGACATTCTGAAAACTTGCCAGCATGGAATCAGCCTCCCCTGGTTGTGCGATGACCCTCAATCTACGCGATCGCCAATCTTGGGGGTTAACCCATTGTGTGGGGGTCTCCCCCCAAGGTAAAGGGTCAGTCAGGCTCACCCCTCATTTCGATGAGACCGACCAACTACTGGAGGTATCTACCATGAACTACGACTATGACTTACTGGTCATTGGAGCCGGTTCAGGTGGACTGGCAGCCGCCAAACGAGCTGCCCACCACGGTGCCCGCGTTGCGATCGTCGAGAACGATTTGGTGGGTGGTACCTGTGTTGTGCGCGGATGCGTCCCCAAAAAACTATTGGTCTACGCCTCCAAATTCTCCCATATCTATGAAGATGCAGAAGGCTACGGCTGGGATGCAGTCAAGCCCCATTTCAACTGGAGCAAACTAACAGACATAGTGGACTCAGAGGTCAATCGCCTCAGCCAGCTACACGTAGGCTTTTTAGACAAATCCAAGGTAGAGCTGATTCGAGGCAAGGCAGCATTTGTGGATCCGCACACGATAGCCATCAGCAATGCCCTTGAAAAGTCGGCTCTAAACCAGCACCAATTCACCGCAGAATGCATTCTGATTGCCACCGGCAGCGAAGCGATTCTCCCAAAGCTACCTGGCATCGAACATGGCCACACATCCCGAGAAGTCTTTAAACTTCCCGAACAACCTCAACGCCTCGCCATTATTGGAGGCGGCTACATTGCTGTCGAATTCGCCGGAATCTTTAACGGATTAGGAACCGATGTCACCCTAATCGTGCGGGGAAAAGAAATTCTCAAACGCTTCGATGACGACATTCGCACCCACCTGCATGAGTCTATGAGCCAGCGGGGCATCACCATTTTGACGGGGACTCAGGTGGTGCGGATGGAGAAAGCAGGCGACGTAACGACGCTATTCCTGAACGGAGAGAATGCCCCAGACCGGATCGCGGTGGATGCCACTGTTCTGTTCGCCACTGGCCGCATCCCCAACACCACCGATTTGCATTTAGAAGCTGCCGATGTGGACATCTCCCCGAGGGGAGCGGTGAGGGTCAACGAATGGAGCCAAACCAACCAACCTCATATCTATGCGGTGGGGGATGTCACCAACCGGGTGAACCTTACCCCTGTGGCAATCGACGAAGGGCGTGCCTTTGCAGAAACAGTGTTTGGAGATCGCCCTCGCCAGGTGAACTACCACAACATCCCCACCGCTGTATTCAGCCAGCCAGAAGTTGCCACTGTCGGTCAAACCCAGGCTGAAGCTGAAGCCCAACTGGGTAAGGAAAACATCAAGGTTTATCAATCGACGTTTCGTCCCCTCTATCAAAATCTAACGGGTTCCACCGAAAAGACCCTCATGAAGCTGGTGGTCGATCGCCAAACCGAACGCGTTCTCGGGGCACACATGGTGGGGAAGGATGCAGCGGAAATTATTCAGGCAGTGGCGATCGCCCTCAATAGGGGAGCCAGTAAGCAGGATTTCGACAGCACTATGGCGTTGCACCCCTCCACCGCCGAAGAATTCGTTACCATGATCTAACCCAAAGCCACACTCCGCTCTGCATGCGATCTTCCTATTTCCCCTGTCAGTGGAGGAAAATGTAAGTCCGGGGCCAATGTAAATTGCCCCCCAAAATAGACCGATTGTAGGAGTACTATCGGGCATACTCGATCCGAGAAGGTATAAAACTTTGGCATGACAGCTTTTTCAAATTGGTTTACTCGCGGCAAAAACAAACAGGTAGCGGTGATTGGGTTAGGACGCTTTGGCACATCGGTTGCCCGTACCCTCTACCAAATCGGTTACGAAGTGCTTGCCATTGATGTCAGTGCAGATCGGATCTCGTACGCCAATACCAACTGCATTGCCACCCAGGCCGTCCAGCTGGATGCCACAGACCCAGCCGCCCTCAAGCAGGCGGGCTTAGCCTCGTTTGGGGTGGTGGTGATCGCGATCGGTCAGTATTTTGCCGAAAGCGTTTTGGCCACCTTGAATGTCAAATCTATGGGTTGCCCCCGCGTAATTGCTAAGGCGGTATCCCCCATTCACGGTGAAGTATTGGAGAAAGTCGGGGCCGATCAGGTGGTTTACCCCGAAGCGGAGATGGGGCGAACCCTAGCGCTACGACTGACTGCAACAGGGTTACTGGAATCTTTGCAGCTGGATACCGAGCACAGCATCGTGGAAATGGTAGCCCCCGAGCCCCTGACCGAGAAAACGCTCAGGGATTTGAACTTGCGCTCCCGTTTTGGGGTCAGCGTGCTGGCCATTCAGCACACGGATAAATTTAACGTCAACCCATCCCCCAACGACAAGATTTACAGAGGAGACGTGGTGGTGCTAATTGGGGCCAATCGCGATCTAGATAAGCTGACCCAACTGGCCGCCCCCAACGAGGTAATTTCTGCCGATCGCCCATAAGTTATTTCCGTTTCCAGACTCGCTGACTGCCAATTTCCTGAGTCCCTTCAGTTGGAATTCCCCTCGCCGCGAGCCAGTTGAATGGGCTAGAACATGAGGGGGTTGGACATCGCGAGCGCGATTTGCGCGACACAGCCCTACGAACCTTGGCTGGGGAAAGCTCCCCAAGCCTGGATGGAGCAACAGACATCATGTCCAATACCCCTAGCCTAGATGAGTTGAACGTTGACGATCTAAGCGTTGACCAACTGAGCGTGGATTCTCTTCAAAAGCCATTCGATTCAGATAGACCCGCCCAAAACAGTTCTAGTCTGAACGATCGGGACTGGCGGGATCTGGCTATTGCTGATGAGAGCCAGTGGCAGTGGCACCATCGCGAGGGCCAACGATGGTTGACGTGTAGGCTGCTGGAATCCTGGCCCCACGCCTTTAGCAGCCGCCATAGCTATCCCCACAAGCCAGATACCTTATCCCTCGTGCAATTGGGGTTGGAGGGGGCGATGGCTGACTGGACCACGCAGGTGCATGGCGATCGCTTGGTGTGGTTCGACGAACAGTCGAATCAACAGGAAGATGCAGATGCTGTGGCTACTGAACGACGGGGGGGCTCGGTGTGGGTGAGATCGGCGGATTGCGTCCCGGTATTGATTGCCCATCCGCATCGGGTGGCGGCGATTCATTCGGGGTGGCGGGGCACTGCTGCTGAAATTGTGCCGCAAACGGCTCTATCGCTGTGCAAGCAGGGGGCATCTGTTTCTGAGTTGGCAGTGGCGATCGGTCCAGCCATTTCTGGCCCTATTTATCAGGTATCGCAAGAGGTAGGCGATCGCGTTGTGTCCATCCTTCAGAAGAAAGAACACCCCGAGGTGCCCCCTGTTACCTACCGGGACGAGCATCCTGACAAGGTGCGGGTGGATTTGCGGGCGGCGATCGTTCACCAATTGCTAGCGGTGGGGGTAAAACTTTCGAACATCTGCCTCAGTCCCCACTGCACCTGGAGCGACGATGAGAATTTCTTTTCCTATCGGCGGATTCAAAAGCCACCGACTCCCATCCAGTGGAGCGGGATTGGGCTACATTCAGAAAACCAAGAGGTTCCATAGCCTGTGGAAGAACCAGTGGTAAATCAAACATGTGAAAGGGGGCGATATTGCTATTCAAGAAAGTCTTTTGATTTCCGATGAACGAACAAACTATTCTAAACCTCTCCTATTTGTTCAATTCCCATGAAAATCCACCGTGCCAACAACGCCAGGGCTGATTACATCCACCTAGGTTTGGCCGAGCACAGTGGCACCATCATGGAATTTGCAATGGATTGAAGGAAAATCTTGCTATCAATAGAGGCTGATCGGAATGACAAAGCGGCGTTTTTCCACCTCCTCACCGACCCTTCAGGGGCCGCGAGAACACCAACATGATTCGTAAGGGACAGATTGATAGCGTGTCTGGTAGGAATATTTGGCCCAAGTCGACCACGTCAATGAGGAACTGTGAAATAATTGACATGATCAGGGTGCTCTTTGCTATTATTTGTACATTAGAAGCCTGTCGCCCACTAAAGGGGGGATCGGAATCCAAACCGTATATTTAGTTTGCCTAGAGAGATATAGATGAAGGGCCTAATTAAAAAAACGTACAAAGTTTTTCAGGCTAAGTACTACAGCAGATCGGAGAAGGTTTTTTGTCTCTCCATGCAGCGCACTGGAACCACATCAGTCGGCAAATTTTTCCGCGACTTTGGCTTTCGATGGGCAGGCTGGCCGAAAGACGAGAAGAACGGTTGGTCAGATTTTTGGTATGAAGGTGACTACGAGAAAATTTTTTCTTCTATAGATTTTAAGATAGCCAATGCGTTTGAAGACTCTCCATGGTTCTTGCCTGATTTCTACAAGGTTTTATTCAATCGCTTCCCGAATGCAAAATTCATCCTTTTTACGAGAGACCCTGATGCATGGTTTCAGTCTATGGTTAAACACTCTAGGGGAAATATTCTTGATAGAAGTAGAATTCACTGCAAAATATATAGGAGAGAACTAGAATACCTCGATCTTCTACATTCCGGTAAGATCGATGAAAAGATTGAAAACGAAATCTATTCTGAAAAAATGATGAAGCTTCCTGGTCATGCGGAACATTACAAGAATATTTATCGACTTCATAATCTAGAAGTTCAGGAATTTTTTCAAAGGCATGCTCCAGATTCCCTGCATGTGGGAAGGCTTGAGGATCCGGATAAGTGGCGAAAGCTGGGAGAGTTCTTGGGCATTGAAGTACCTACAGGATATACATGCCATAGGAATGCATCAAATAAAAAACAACTTGTAGGGTAAATTTAATTATAAATATTTATTTCAGATCGCAAGTCGAGAAGGATGTCTACCGAAACATTATGGATCTCTCAAAAAGCGACAAGATAGGCTGAATGATTTTGTAGGTTTTGGGGAACACTTAACTACGGTTGAGCCCTATGCGTTTGTTGACTTGCCCATTAAGTATATTTTTGTTCGTACCTGGGCACTCTCCATCTATCCATCCATTGCTTCTATAGGTGTATTTATGAGTTCGAACAGTTTACTGGGCGATCGCATTGCAATACTTACGGAGCAGCAGCTTGCGTTTGCATCAACTTTACGGGGTCTAAAAGGCAAGCACTTTTGCGGCAGATTAGTCGCGAAAAGTGCCCAAGAGGTGATGTGGAATTTTTATGTCTACTACGGGCGCATCCTCTTTGCCTCTGGTGGCACGCACCCCGTCAGGCAGTGGCTTGCCCTAATTCAGCAGCACACCGATAACCTCCAACGACAGCAAATCCTGCGTAGCCTAAAAAGTCCCTCAACTCAAAGCCCAGTGCAGTGCTGGGAATACGAAATTCTACACGAAAACCTCAAACAGGGGTCGATCTCTCGCCAACAACTGACCAATATTTCTCAAACTGCAATCATTTGGTCAACTTTCGATATCTGGCAATCAGGTGAAATTCAAACTCAATTAATTGAAGAAGAAACAAAATTACCCACAACCATCTTAATCGACCCCGAACAAGCTAGCGATGCAGCTGAATCCGAATGGTCTTCCTGGCGGGAAGCCAGCATACTGGCCTATCGACCCAATATGGGAATTAAGGTGGTTCAGCCCGACATACTACAAAAACAGACTCCTCCTGCGGTTTATCGAACCATGATGGCCATGATGGATGGCAATTCCACAGTTCGAGAGATTTCGGCCAAGTTCAAGAAGGATGTTAAGCAGTTTATACGAACGCTAACGCCCTTCGTTCAGAATGGAATTTTAACTTGGAGCGAAATTTCCGATTTACCATGTCCAGTCAAAGTCGCGGCTCCCCCAGATGATGCTACGCCTCAAGCTTCTGAGGAAGTTTTAACGATTGCCTGTATTGACGATAGTCGGGCAATCTGCGAATACATGAAGATGCTCGCGACAGATGCAGGATATAACTATATTTCGATTACCGATCCGTTACAAGCAATGGATATCTTATTGGATCGCAAGCCCGATCTGATCTTTTTAGATTTAGTGATGCCAAATACGAATGGATATGAAATTTGCACCCAGTTACGACATCAAGAGTGCTTCAAAAATGTCCCAATTATTATCTTGACTGGCAATGATGGAATTATAGACAGAGTACGTGCAAAGCTATCTGGATCGACAGATTTTCTGGGTAAACCCCTCTCAGTTTCTAGATTCGAAACGGTGATTCAAACCTATCTCGTGCCCAAGAATACAGCTTAGCTTAACGACTACAGCCGTACCCATGCCGAGCAGCTCGAAGGTTACAATTTCTCCCGGTTCGACGGCCATCGCATTCGAATTGCCTGGGGGGATGTTATTCATTAAAAGCGAATATACATACCCGATCTGTCAGTTTCGTAGCGATTGAACCGGTTGAATTGACGGTTGCGAATGAAACGGCGGCGACGAATGAAAGGGCTGTTGTTCATCAATCGGCGATTGCCGTAGTTGCAGGGAGAGTCGTAGCGCCCGTAACCATAGTCAATCGCTCCAACACTAACCCTGTTAGTCCTGACGCGATAGTGATGAGCATCTGCTGGGGCAGCAGCGATCGCAAAAGCAATGGCTGCTAGGGTCAGAACAGCGGATAGAAATCGTTGTGTGACTTTCATGATGACGCTCCAAATGTATGGGGAGTAACCCGCAAACAGATGTAGCCGTAGGATTGTCTTTCTGGCTGGCTGCCCGAGTTTCAAGGGCACTCGAAGGAATGAAATTCAGACAGGCAAAAAACGATGTTGGTGAGGTGCGCAGATACAAAAGTTGAACGAAGAAGTCAAACGATCTGGCTGCAATCGTTGGAGTTGGTGCTCACAGTAAGAGCGCGTCAGTGTTCGTCAATAACCAGAAATGATTGAGACTACACAGTCTGCCTCTAACTCCATCATGCGTTATCGGTTCAACTAGCGGGTAGCGGACAGACGTAAATTTGCTACGGCTAGACGAACAATGTCAAACCAACGATCGGGACCAGACCGCTACAACATCAGCCACATAAGCTATGTCAATGGGTCTGCCTTTCAACTTAAATGACCATACTTTATCCAGAATTAACTGCAGGCTGTACGGTACATTTCTTGCCAGAGCCATAAAGTTGCCGAAATGAAGGATGACCGTTGAGGCATTGTTGTTGGTATTGAGGCTGCCAGCAACGAGTATCGCGAGTATAGATTGCCATAGGGCCACACCAATACCAGGTGATGAGTAGAGCTACCATCGGACGATATTTGGTTATTTTAAGGTTAAGACAAGGTTAACCAATGCATTGGAGAGCCCATCGGCTTCGTTGAGAAGGTTTACATTGCTGCCCAGTATAAGTTGGGCAGAACTACGAAATACCTGCAAAATAAATTGGCGATCGCTTGAATCAATTTCCAGAATATGAGTCCATCTATTGCTCGCAAACAAGCTCTTTTTCTCTTGGTTACGGCAGCGATCGCAACTGTGACGATTTGGCAGTTGCCGTTTGGCCATCAATTCCTTTACCCGTTCACGATTTTGTCGGTCTGGTTTCACGAGATGGGACATGGATTAACGGCATTGCTGTTAGGCGGATCCTTTCAAAAATTGGAGCTATTCCCCAATGGCAGTGGAGTAGCCACCTATGGAGGATGGGTTTGGGGTGGAAGACTGGGGCGGGCGTTAATCGCGGCTGGCGGTCCATTGGGACCAGCAATTGCAGGATCGATGGCGATCGTCATGGCTCGGTGGCCTCAATGGTGCCGTTGTAGCCTGGGGGTTTTGGCGGGCGGGCTGTTTGTATCGCTAATTTGGCTCAGAACTCTGTTTGGTGCGATCGCAATCTTGGGGTGGGCCGGACTCGTTACAGCTATTGCGATATGGGGACCAAAGTGGCTGCGAGAATTTACATTACCGTTTTTGGGGGTACAAGCTTGTGTGAGTACATACAACCAGTTCGACTACCTATTTACAAAGGGAATTTTGATTAACGGGCAATTTGTACTGTCGGATACTGGACAAATTTCACGCGAGCTGTTCCTCCCCTATTGGTTTTGGGGTGCTTTTCTGGGATTGACTTCGTTAGGGCTATTAGCAGTGAGTTTACTACTCACTTATTCAGAGGATTGAGGATCCCTCATCGAACAACTCAAATTATTCTTTGGAGTCGACTACAAAGATCTGGGATAGATGATTCGCATTACGCTGCATAACGGTGAGGTAATCCCCTGTTTCTGGTCGGTTGGCAGCTGGATCGAACACAAGGCTAGAAATCCCCATTTCAGCCAATTTTTCGACAGTTTCTGGTAGGGGTTCTCCTTCCCATATCATCCAGCTAGGTTGGAAATTGGCCACGATCAATTCAGGCTCCTGCCACTGGGTTTCGTCGGGAAATTCCTCAGGCTCCCAATGGACGCTTTTCGCGTTGAGGTCGTATCGATCGGGTAATCGTAAACGGGGTGAGAGAACAGTAACGGTTTATCGGGATCTGCAGAGACGATGGTTTCAAGCTGGCGATCGAGTTGCTGAGATCGGCTTCAAGCGATTGGTAGTTCGCGTTAAAGTCTTGCTTGTTCGCGGGAAACAACTTGCTTAACCCGTCGCGGATCGATCGCGCTTGTCAGATGGCCAATTGAGGGTCCAGCCAGGTGGTGAAAGCAAAGTCACAGTGGGAATGATCCCCCTCAAGACCGTGACTGTGAGTACCGCAGTCCTCTTGCAGGATGTATCGATCTTGAAAGGGAACAGAAGTATAGATGGTCTTTGAGGCTGGCAAGCTTACAGCCTTCAACCATTGCGAGTACCCTGCACCATTCAAGAAAATCGCATCGGCTTGCTGGTACTGAGCGATCTCCTCTGTATCTGGCATCCAGACTGCGGGATCGATATCGGGTGGTGCGGGAAATTCAACGTTGATAGCGTCTCCGCCAATGCTCTCGGCAAAGTATTGCAGGGGATAGTTGACGGTATAGGCAATCGGACGATTGGAGGTCAAGCCATCTGACACACTATCTGTGACCTCGGAAGAACTGCAACTCGCCAACAACCCGGTTGCCGCGACGAGCGAAACGAGCAAGCACCCCAGATCTGTTCTATACAAGTTAGTAGACATTGTCTCAACAACACCTCATGGGTCTGCTATCCAGTTCTTCCGGCAAGCTTTGATTGCTGCCATCCATCCTCAGCAACCTATGCCTTCTCTCATTCCCGAATTTTAGACCTGAATTCTAACTCTTCAAATGTAGGGTGAACTAAACCAATCTGCTTGAGCATATTCTGAGAACTGCTTCCCTGGTTAGTCTGAAGAGAACGGCTTATGTCATTTTGGAAATTAACAGACGGTGAATGGAATACTGACAGATATGAACCTGCATCAACATCTCGACCACCTAGACATTGATGCCGATTGGGTCGGACTCCGACTGATGTCCGAAACAACCACGACTCGGTCGGTGCGCGACGGAAAACCGCAGGGTAACCGCCGCAGTCGCGATCGCGGCCTCATGGTCGAAGTCCTCGCCAACGGCCAATTCGGCTACGCTTCCACCAACCGCCTCACCCCCGAAAGCATTCAAGCCGCCGCCAATCGCGCCCATCGGCAAGCCGTAGCCGCCTCCCAGTGGGCCGTTCATTCCTTTACCACCGACGTCCGCCCCAAAGCCGTTGGTCACTACCGATCGCCCCAACAGAAACCCCTAGAAGCCATCTCTGTTGGCGATCTAGTCGGACTGTTGCAGCAATCCTGCGATCGTCTTAAAGTCTCTGACAAAGTTGTCAAAACCTCCGCACTTGCCCAAACTATCGAGACGGAGCAGCATTTCGTTAGTAGCAACGGCTCCGATATTTCCCAGCACTTTGCGATCGTCAACACTCATTTCACCGCCACTGCCCAAGACGGAACCATCACCCAACAACGCACCGACAACGGTTCCTTCTCCCGCTGCTACCAAACCGGCAGCGAAGTGTTAGCAGAAGAGGACGTGCTCAGTCGTGCTCGCAAAATTGGGGAACAGGCGATCGAACTGTTAGAGGCTGAGGAATGCCCCGATACCTGTACCACTCTCGTGTTGGCCCCCGACCAAATGATGCTGCAAATCCACGAGAGCGTCGGCCACCCGCTAGAGCTTGACCGCATCCTGGGTGACGAACGCAACTATGCCGGTTCCAGCTTTGTGAACCTCTCCGACTTCGGTTCACTGGTTTATGGCTCGACCCTCATGAACGTAACCTTCGACCCCTCTATCCCCGGACAGCTGGCCAGCTATGCCTTCGACGATGTCGGGGCACCTGCCCAGCGGGAATACCTGATTCAAAACGGCGTCCTGCAAAGAGGCTTGGGCAGTATCGAGAGTCAACAGCGTTCGGGTGTCCCTGGTGTCGCTAACTCCCGTGCCTGTTCTTGGAATCGCCCCCCCATCGATCGCATGGCCAACCTCAACCTGGAACCTGGCGATGTTAGCTTCGAAGACATCGTCGGCGCGATCGAACACGGTGTCTACATGGAATCCAATCGCTCGTGGTCCATCGACGATTACCGCAACAAATTTCAGTTCGGCTGCGAATACGCCAAACTGATTGAAAACGGCAAGTTAACCAAGACTTTGCGTAACCCCAACTATCGCGGCATTAGCAACCCCTTCTGGCGTAGCTTATCGAAAGTCGGCGATCGCAGCACGTTCGAAGTGTTTGGAACCCCCTACTGCGGCAAAGGGGAACCCAACCAATGCATCCGCGTCGGTCATGCCTCTCCGGTTTGTGCCTTTGACAATATCGAAGTGTTTGGAGGTGCCGCATGAGTTTGAACGAATTGGAGGCATGGGAATCTAGGTTCAACAGTCTTTGCGATGAGGTAGTAGCTGCACTCAAAGGCGACGAGCAGTTATCGCTGGAAATGGGTGGGGAATCCAGCCATTTTATGCGACTGAATAACGGCAAAGTACGCCAGAGCGGAACTGTTACGGATGGGTCGGTGACGTTACAACTGATGCAACGCGATCGCACCGCGTCTGCGTCTTTTCCCTTCACTGGAGACCTCGAGGGCGATCGCGCCGAAGCCCTAGAGAATCTAGAATATCTGCGTCAAGACCTGAGTCAGCTGCCGGAAGACCCCTACCTCGTCTTACCCCAAAATTTGGGCAACAGCCGTGCGGAGTACAGGGGGAAATTGTTAGATCCCGAAGATGTAGCAGATGCGATTTTGCCGTCAGTCAAGGGCATTGATTTTACGGGGATTTACGCTTCTGGAGGAGTCGTGCGCGCTACTGGGAACTCCGCCGGACAGCGTCATTGGTTTGCCACTGAAACGTTTAGTTTGGATTATTCGGCGATCGCTCCGTCCGAAAAAGCGGTTAAAGCCACGTTGGCAGGGAAAAGCTGGGAACAGCAGCAATTTGAGGAGCAACTTCAGCGATCGCGGCAACAGCTAGAGGTGATGGATCGTCAGCCTCACAAAGTCGCTCCAGGGAAATACCGCACCTACTTTGCCCCCGCCGCCACTGCAGAACTGGTGAACATGTTGTCGTGGGGGGCAGTCAGCGAAGCCTCTATGCGCCAGGGGTCGAGTGCCTTAGCGAAACTGCGGGAAGGGAAGTCTTTGTCTTCTAAATTCACACTAGTGGAGGACTTCCGGTTGGGGGCGGTGCCCCGGTTTAACCACGCGGGGGAAGTATCGCCTGATGAGGTGCCGATTGTGGTGGAGGGAGAATTGCGCCATACGCTGGTTAGCACTCGGACTGCGAAGGAATACGGAGTCAGGAGCAACGCTGCCAGTGCAGGCGAAGGGTTGCGATCGCCCCGCGTAGCAACTGGGACACTGGCGCAGGGCGATATTTTCAAGACTCTCGATCGCGGGTTATATCTTTCTAATTTGCATTACCTCAATTGGAGCGATCGCACGGGGGGACGCATCACCGGCATGACGCGCTATGCCTGTTTCTGGGTGGAGAATGGCGAGATTCAAGCACCCATCCAGGATTTAAGGTTCGATGAAAGCCTGTATTCGTTCTGGGGGGATAGCTTGGTAGACCTGGCCGAGATGGCTGAATTTGTGCCGGAGGTCGGGACTTACGAACGGCGATCGCTGGGGGGAGCAATGGTGCCGGGGATGTTAGTGGATGACTTTACGTTCACGCTGTAGGACAGCTGTTCTGATAGTCTTTTCAGATAGATGGTTGGGGATGCGATTTCCTTTCGTAAAACATATCCAACATCCCTTTCAGCTCCTGAGACAGATCGATTGAGGCATCAATCTCGTCTTTTTTAATAGAAACGCTTTCGACATTTATCCCCAAAGGAATTCTATATGTTTTGACAGACTCTAGAATTTCCCTCAAAGTTGAACAACATATTTCAATCGATTTCTGAAGTGGAGATTGAGCCGAGAAAATTTCTTGTTCGGCTTCTAGCGGAAAATCTACTCCTAGCCACCTTAAAAACTCGAAAGTCTTGCGATGTCCGCAAGGAGAAAAAGTCAAAACAATTCGGGCTGGGAATAGATTAAGAGCATCACATTGCCGGGCATAATCTTGTATCAGCTGGATTGTTGCCTTTGGCTCGTAAACCACTTGAGAAGTAAAAAAGCTCATTCCCCATCGGGATTTTTCAATTAACTTAAGATGTTCGTCTCCCTTACGGATATGACGTTCAGCAATGGTTACGCCACCAAATACAAAATCGTACTGATGGGACGCGATCGCTTGAGCTGCTTGATATAAAGTGAGTCCAGGATAAGCCATCTTAGAAGAAGAGCCCCCCACTAGAGTCAAATAGCGAAGATCAAACTGCTGCCAAGCTCGATCGAGCCATGCTGAAAAATTGTCTTTTGGATAATGGACAACGCATTTATAGTTAATGACTTCTATACCGCTTAAATTTTTGAGAATTTGGGCATATGCCCTCGAATCTGCGAGCGGCAGAAAAGGAAAAGGTCTCTCTCCTTGAGTTCTGCCTTCCTCATCCTGGATGTCGTAAACGTTAATCGCATCTAGGTTCAAATTGGATAGTCTTGTTGTTAGCTTCTCTCCGATCTTGATAAGCTCTTCTGGCACTAAGCCCTGTCTTGGAGGAGTAGTTCCGTAAAGATACAATCCTCGGTTGGTATCCAGTAGCTTTGATTTTAATTCCATACTGCGAGTGAAAAGTCTAAACTAATTTAGCAAGAGCAGCTTGACAATTTAACCTCACAATTTTCTACTACGCTTCAACGACCCAAAGAGGGCCCTCATGAGGAACAACTGGATATGCGCTCTCACTTTAACGCACAACCACAAAACTCCACGCCGTATTTCACGGTTGCTCCTGCCAGGTACGGATCGTCAGTCCACCCGGTTTCGTTCAGAAATGGGCCAAGCTCCTTGGGGCTCGTGCTCCAGAGCCATGGTCCACCGCTGACCTTGAGAATACACAGAACTAGCCAAGTCCAGGGACCGGCATCAGGTTGCCCGTTAGCACGGGTTCCAATATACGTAAACGCGATCCGACTGTTGGCGCCAGTGATTGCAGCGCACTGCTCGAACAACGCCCTGACCAAATCGGGAGACAGGTACATGAGCAGACCTTCAGCTACGACGACCGTTGAAGCCGTCGGGTCCCATGCCTCGTTAGCGTGCAAGACGTCCACCAGTTCCCGCTCGCCGAGATCTTCCGCGATCGGGTGAAGATTGGACCGCTGCCCCATGGCCTTGATTCCTTTTGCCTTGAGACAGGCTGATGTTGAAGCCAAATTGCCCAAACTGTGGCTCCGAGGACGTCGTTAAGAACGGTCGTATCCATAACGGCAAACAAAATTTCAAGTACAAAGCCTATAACCGTCAGTTTGTCGAAGATCCTCAGAACAAACGGATTCCCCAAAAAACCAACGACTTGATTGATAAGCTGTTGCTCGAAAAAATTCCTCTGGCAGGTATCGCCAGGGTTTGTGAGGTTTCTGAAAGCTGGCTGCAAGACTATGCCAATCGCAAATACGAAGCGGTTTCCCGTCAAGTCAGTGTGTCTTCAAACCAAAGGGTCATTGACAATTCGGTGCGATGAGATGTGGTCGTTTGTGAATGATAAAGGTAGCAAGCAATGGATCTTGCTGGCTCAGGATGTCAGCACTCGTGAGATTGTTGGAGCCCACGTGGGCGATCGCACCGAGCAGGGAGCCCGTATGCTTTGGGAGTAGTTACCGGATATCTACCGCCAATGCACGGCAGCCTATACCGATTTTTGGGATGCTTAGGCTCTTGTCTTTCCTCAGAAACGCCACAAAGCTGTGGGCAAGGAAACTGGCAAAACCAGTTATATCGAGCGCTTCAACTGTTCGATGCGCAACGAGTTGCACGCTTAATTCGCAAGACTCTCTCCTTTTCTAAAAAGCTCGAGAATCATATCGGAGCAATTTGGATGTTTGTACACCACTACAATGCGTCCTTACATGTCTAGGACTTCCTACATTCTATTAGCGTCTCGGATATATACAGTCCAATCTGAGTGCCTGTCTGCATAATCATTTGCAAGCTGCCAGCCAAGTCATACTGACAGATTTTCTTGTTCAATCCCATGACCATAAAGATGTGTTTTTTTCAAGAAACTACAGTTACAAAAAATTTCCATAAGGCGCAGATAGAATTAGCATTATTGAGAAAGAATATTCTTAGAATTCAGACTACTAAATAGCCTCTAGTTCGAGCTAATCAAGTGATTTGACTCACAGGTCTCGGGATACATCGATCGCAGAAAAGAATGTGTTCTGGCAGGAAGATAGCAATGTCGAAAGGTTCACGCCATCGACGCCGAAACCAAGGAGAACCATTCCCATGTTCGTTAAAACAATGTCTGCCCAACTAATTGAAAAGACCGCTACCTTCAGCCTGCTTGCCGTTGCCAGTTTGGGCTTGGCAATGGCTCCTGCCAAAGCCGACAACTATTCGGATGTGACTCAGATTGCCGGTCAAACTGCTGCATCTGTGGGTGTGGGCAATACCGTTTCCAATAGTGGCTCCCAAAGCTTGCATAGCAACCAGTCCAGCTGGTTAGGTAGCGGAGATAACGTTTCTACTGGATTCCAGGGTATGAATCAAACCGGTGTTGCGGATGGGTACTTTAACCTGTCTCAAAACAATGGTTCCCAAACCGGCATCATCGATCAGAACGCCACCTGGACTGGTGATTCCAACATGGCGAACCTCGGCCAAGGGTTGGATCAGACAGCTGCTACATCTGGGTTTGGTAACTACGCTGGCAACTTGGAAAATCAGTTTGGCCACATCCTGCAAAACAGCACTTTCTAAGACTATGGCGACCGTCAAGTCGCTGAGGACATTTTAGCTATCCCAATCCATGACTGGGTGTAGAGACTTACGTCCTTACTAGACATGTCAAAAACTATAGACGTTGAATGACCCGGTATCGAGAACGAGGTGTGCTGGTTGTATTGCTATCCCGCTGTTCAAGCGGTACACCTTCTTTCTTCAAACTCACCTGAGAAATTCCCTTCAACGGAGATTCCACCCATGACGTTCAAATTCCTCTCCTCCGGATTGTTGCTTGTGCCGTCTTTGCTCGCGATCGCAGGATTCTCTGCTCCACCAGCAACGGCTGCCTGCGTGATGACTGACATTGCCCTCCAGCTGCAAATTTCCGGTACTCAGCAATCCGGCCAACAAGTCAACAACGTTGGCATGGCTGTGGACGGTCCCTGCTGGGGAAACACGACCACAAACGTCCAAAGTCAAACCTATACGGGGGCAGGGGATGCCACCCAAATTCGCAATAGCAACCACCTGGTTGGCGGTAGTGAAACCGTCGGGCCAGGAATCGCTGGTCCGGTCATCGGTACGTCCATTTACGTGCCCCTGGATATCTACAGCCCCGCTCACGATACCAACTTCATGGAGTCTTTGGGACTTCCTTAGAGCGAACATTCCATCTCGACAGCGTTGTATCCAACCTGTCGAGTCGTTCATCAACGCACTCTCGAACAGCAGTCAATCGTAGGAAAAATTTCTAGATTTACTATCCCACCCCAAGAGGTCATCGAACCATGAATATCAAACAGTTTGTTCTCTTGATGTTCCTCGCGATTCTATTCGGCGGACTGACAAGAGTGGCGATCGCGCGCGAGCTAGAGGTGCACAGTCCCACGACTCGAATCACTATTTCAGATGGCGAAGATATTGAGATTGAATCCCCACCAGAATATTCAATCTTCTTGCCACAAAATTGGCTCGATATCTTTACCCGATATCGATTCTTTGGCGTCCGTCAACCTCAACTCAGAGTTGTTCCACAAACCGCTCTGTGTAACGCAGGTAGTATCACTTCTCAGACGCTTCAAACCACTCGCTCTAGCTCAGGGGGGTTGTACAGTCAGAGCTCTGTCACGACAACTTCCTGTCAGTAGCTTGCAACCAGAAGCCTACCTGATTAGCACAGCAGTTTGACACCTGTAAACTAAATATCTATCCAATTAAAATAGCTGCCGATATCTTTGAGATCGGCAGCTATTTTGGTTTCGATAAAATAGGTCCATATCTTTGTTATATAGATATCCAAAATAGCGCTTAAAAGACTAGATATCTGATTCAAAAAAAGCATTTGTGTTGTGACATAGATCTCAGCATTCGCGATACATCGATCGCAGAAAAGAATATGTTCTGGAAGGAAGATAGCAATGTCGATAGGTTCACGCCATCGACACCGCAACCAAGGAGAACCATTCCCATGTTCGTTAAAACAATGTCTACCCAACTAATTGAAAAGACCGCTACCTTCAGCCTGCTTGCCGTTGCCAGTTTGGGCTTGGCAATGGCTCCTGCCAAAGCTGACAACTATTCGGATGTGACTCAGATTGCCGGTCAAACTGCTGCATCTGTGGGTGTGGGCAATACCGTTTCCAATAGTGGCTCCCAAAGCTTGCATAGCCACCAGTCCAGCTTTCTCGGGAGCGGAGATAACGTTTCCACTGGATTCCAAGGCATGAATCAAACCGGTGTTGCGGATGGGTACTTTAACCTGTCCCAAAACAATGGTTCGCAAACGGGCATCATCGATCAAAACGCCACCTGGACCGGTGATTCCAACATGTCGAACCTCGGTCAAGGATTGGATCAGACGGCTGCTACCTCTGGGTTAGGCAACTACGCTGGCAACTTGGAAAATCAGTTTGGCCACATCCTGCAAAACAGCACCTTCTAATTCATTTCACGATCGGAATCGCGCGATCGGGTGTGCCGGTTTCCTCGCTATGGGATGCGAGATCGGCACACCTTTTTTATGGCGGCCATCAAGCCACTTCCGACATGCCTACAAGGCACATTCCAGCTAGAGATTCGGTCCACTTTCCGAATTATAAAGATCCACCCCCTTAGAAACTCACCGTGGAAACCACTGGCTAGCTTGTCAGTTTCATCGACCCTTGCCATAAGCTAAGAGCAGTCAGTTCGTTGCGACATGCTGTCCTCTCAAACGCCACTCCCGCTGAATTACTGCGAATGGGGACAGAAAAGCTGTTCCCAATTGCCGATTTTGATGTTGCACGGTCATCCAGGAAATGGGGCTGCGATGGCAGTGTTTGGAGAGGTCTTGGGGCATGAGCGCTGGGCGATCGCTCCCGACCTGCGGGGGTACGGCTTCAGCCAGGTGAAAGATGCTTACGAACTCGCAGACCACCTACAGGATTTAACCGCACTGCTCGATCGACTCAATATTCAAAGCTGCATTGTGTTGGGCTGGTCGTTGGGGGGAATTCTGGCGATAGAACTCGCTCTGCAGCAGCCGGAAAGGGTACAGGCATTAATCTTGGTCGCCACCGCCGCCAGACCCCGCAGCAACCACCCCCCGATTTCGCTCGCCGATACTCTATTCACGGCGATCGCTGGTGCGCTCAACTGGATACGTCCCGGCTGGCGTTGGAATATCGATACGTTTGGTCGGCGATCGCTATTTAAGTATCTGGTGCAGCGCCACACCCCTGCAACCTATCGCTATCTCAAACACCCAGCGGTTACCGCATACCTGAAAACTTCCCCCCAAGCCCATGCGGCCCTCTCCAGGGCTCTGCGCCAGGGATACGATCGCACCTCAGCCCTCAGTCAAATTGAGATACCTACCCTCGTGCTGGCAGGGGATGGCGATCGCCACATCACACCTGAATGCAGCCAAGCAACCGCCGCTGCACTCCCCCAATCTGACTGGATTGAATATCCCAACACCGCCCACCTGTTTCCTTGGGAGGTACCGGAACAGGTGCAGCAGGATATCCAACAGTGGTTGACAAAGGTATAGCGAACGTAGGATTGCATCCCGGCTAGGGCGATGCAATGTCCTTCGCACTTTGCGGGCACTGTAGCTCTACTGATGAAAGTTCTCGGAACGATCCCAGCGGTTGCTATTGTAAGGGGGTGTTTGCTCCCCATCTGGATGGCCCGCGTGAAGTCATCGCTTAAACTCAAACCTTCCCCTACCCCATTGCGCCGTCTTCCTAATCCTCAACGAAATAGTTATCACAGGCGGTTGCGCTATTTGTATTTGCGATTTATTCGCATGCGTGGCACCCCTGCAGAAATTGCTCGGGGAACAGCCGTAGGGGTGTTTTCCGGCATGTATCCGTTTTTCGGGTTTCAAACCATCCTGTCCGTGGGTATTGCTGCCATCTTTAGGGGCAATAAGATAGCTGCCGCCGCCGCCACCTGGGTCAGCAATCCGTTCACCTACGTGCCTATCTACGCCTTCAATTTTCAAGTGGGCAGTTGGCTGTTACGGGCTCAAGATAGCTTCGCGATCACCCGTCAATCTTTAGGGGAAATTTTGACCGCTGGCTCTCACCTAGCATTGGTGATGCTGGTTGGATGCACGGTGGTGGGTGGAGTGTGCGCTGCCATCTCCTACGTGGTGACGCTTAGGTTGGTGGGTAATGTCAGAGATCGGCTGCGCAGTTCGCGCAAGCAAGATCGCGACTCAAGTCAATAGCGATCGCCAAGTCGCAGAGGCCATTTCAGCGATCCAGAATAAATAGCTCTGCCCTCAATGAGATGGAAACATCGTAAATATTAGACGGTGTGCGGACGATCGCACCCAGGATATGTCAGCGATCGCTGTGGTAATCCCATGAAATTTCTACGGTTGAGTCATCATCACTCAACACGAGGATATGACCGTGAAATCCCTTCAATTAGTATTGCCCGCAGTAGGATTTGCCGCCCTAGCCGCATTTACCGCCGGTGGAACCGCTCTAGCCCAAGACAGCCAGATGTTCCGCAATGACCGCTCCCCGAGGCAACCCTTGTACGTGCAGGTTCAACAGTTCCAACGCGCCACCGAAGGCTGCCCGGACGGTTGGATACCGTCCTCTCAGCCAGGAGGATGTCAGCCCGGCTCTCTCACCATCCAACCTGTTGGTCCGGTGGAAACTGGGCTGCCCCCCGGCAGCTGTCCCGAGGGCTTCTCTCCTGCTGTGTCCCCCCTCAACCCTCAGTTGGGTTGTCTGCCCGACAATCTAGCGGCGCCTTCACAGCCGGACTACTCCCGTTATAATCCTGCACAGGATGAAGCGACCGCAGTCCTCCACCCTGCTAATTCCGGCCACAGACAGATGCAATTCATCGAGCCGGTGCCAGGGATTCGCTAACCATAGAGGAAGTTGATAGTTATAGCGACCATCAAGTTGCTTAGGACATTTTAGCTATCCCAATCTATGTCTGGGCACAGAGGCTTTCGTCCTAACTAAAATGTCAAAGACTATATCGTTTCAGACCTAAGTCATAGTCCATTAATCAAGGGTCGTTCCTGCTGCTTTCGCATTCTGGAACAGCCCTTGATTCTTTCATTAGGCCTGCTCCGATTCAACTGCTTGGGCTATGAAATCTCGCTGGTGGGGCATCTGAAGCAAGTTGAGATCGGGGGGGACGGGTACAATCCCCCCAGGATTGAGGGGAAATAGCGAGGTGTAATACTCCTGCTGCAGAGCCTCTAGATCGCAGGTGTCGGCAATACCCGGCATCTGATATATCTCCCGCAGGTAACCCCACAGATGCTCGTAATCGCGAACCCGCTTGCGGCTGCACTTGAATAGACCGTGGTAGACCGCATCAAACCGAATCAGGGTGGTGAACAAGCGCACGTCCGCCAGCGTCAGGCGTTCACCACACAAGTATCGCTGGGTGCCCAAGTGGTGCTCGATCTCGTCTAATGTCTCAAACAGTTCCGCGACGGCAGCGTTGTATGCCTGCTGCGTTTGGGCAAATCCGCAGCGGTAAACGCCGTTATTGACCGCCGGATAAATTTTGGCATTCCAACGATCGCAGTCTGCCCGCAGCTCTGGCGGATACAAATCCAAATTGGGGCGATCGGCAAATTCGTTGAAGGCGCTGTTGAGTATTTCGATAATCTCGGCGCTTTCGTTATTGACAATTCTCTTCGCCTTTGAATCCCAAAGCACGGGTACGGTACAGCGACCCACATACCCCGGCTGTGCTAGCTGATAGAGGTCAGACAGCTTTTTGCATCCCTCGACGTCATCGGTCAGTACCCACCCACCTTCTTCCGCGTCCGCTGATGCGATCGTCACCGGAATGGCCTCTTGCAATCCCTTCAGGGTGCGCACCACCAGCGTGCGATGGGCCCAGGGACAGCTCAGTCCCACGTACAGTCGGTAACGCCCAGCCTCGGCAGGATAGAGACCATCTCGATCGGTGAGTTCTGCTGGAGGGACAACGCGGTCGCGAAATGCGCTTTCTGGGCGTTGATAGGCTCCGTCCTTGCTGGCAGGAGCCAAGTTGGCCATCATAGTGCGCCACAGGGTGGTCCAGACAAATTTCCCTAGCGCGATCGCGAACTTGGGGGGAAGAGACTTGCGACGTTTCGGCATATCTAGACCTACAAGATGTGGGACAGACTCTTCTGTCCTAACACCAATTGCACAGGTATTGCCTGCCCTAGTCCAGCGGAACGCAGTTCACCCAGTCGCTGTAGGCGGGCTCGCGGTTTTCGGTGATGGCGGTCAGTGTCGCCCGCAGCTTGTCCATGACGGGGCGTTCTGTGGAGAGGGTGTAGTTTTCGATGCGCTTGACAGGGGTAATCTTGGCGGCAGTTCCGCTGAGGAAGACTTCATCAGCAATCAGCAGCTCAGTCTTATCCACCGGACGCTCGATACATTCAATGCCAGCATCGCGGGCAATGGTCAAAATACTTCTGCGGGTAATCCCTTCCAGGATGTCTTGTTCGAGACCGGGGGCAATTAGGGTACCATCCCGCACGATGAAGATATTCATGCCCGAGGCTTCGCACACTTTGCCGTGAGAATTTAGCAAGATAGCCTCGTCAAACCCAGACTCAACCGCCTCGGTTTTGGCCAGGGAGGAGGTGATGTATGCACCGCTGATTTTGCCCCGCAGAGGCAGGCTGCGATCCTCCTGTCGGTGCCAAGAGCTGATGCGGCAACTGACGCCGTCGGGGGACAAGTAATCCCCCAGCTCTATGCCGTAGACAAAAAAGTCCTTTTCGATTTTGTGCAGGCGGGGGGCAATGCCCAAGTCGGAGGTGTAGACGAAAGGGCGGATGTAGATGGAGGTGCTGGGTTGGTTCTGCTTAACGAAATCGACGATTATCGCCTCAATTTTGTCGGCGGGCAGATCGTAGTTGAGGAACCGAGCGCTGTTGCTCAAGCGCTGGCAGTGGCGATCGACACGAAACAGCAGCATCTGCCGAGGATTGTTGGGGTCGGGAATACCGCGCATTCCGCCAAAGGCCCCGGTACCGTAGTGCAGGGCGTGGGTGGCAATGGATAGGTTGGCCTCACCAAAGGGGACAAACTTATTTTGGAAGTAGGCAACCGGCAGAAAATTATGCATAACAGCGGTAGAACAAACAATCGCGAAAGGTCGGCGAGACTCTTATCGCTGGCTGACCCCAGAGAGCTGCAACTGAGTGGCAGCCAAATTTTGAGTCAACCACCAGAATACGATATCCATCGCTCTATTTCGACGTCCCTCTAGAAAGGCTAGCGATAATCTGCAAACTGTCCTCTATCTTGGGTATCAATAAAATAAATGATGAAGCTAAGGTAAAGCTAACATTGATGGCGATCCTTACGACGCGATCGGCGACTAAAGCACATCAAAGTTTGGCTGTCAGGCTGTCATTACGACAACAAACCCCCAGTTATCCACTGGGGGTTCGAATCATCAACACTCGACACGAGGTGTTCAGTTACTATTCCCTTGGGGTAGTTGATTGTACCTAAAAATCGCATAAAGCCTAGACGTCCCATGAATCTTGCATGAAGCTAAACTGCTTGGGTCGGTTCGGACGTCTGCGACAGAAATGCATTACCCAACTGGGCTCAAGAATCGGCGTATTCATATTGATGCATGCCGGCGCTGGTGGGATCGAAGCCAGCGGGGAAGAGCGTATTGGCGTCGTACATGGCCTGCGTTACATCAGCGCGGAGCAGCTTGGTTTTGGTCAGATTGGCTCCTCTTAGATCGCTATACCGAAAGCTGGCACCTTCCACAATTGCATTGGATAGCTTAGCCCCTCTGAGGTTGGCCCTTTCGAAGTTGGCGTCAGTGAGATTCGATCGGCTGAGGTTAGCAAATCCTAAGGTGGCGCCCCGAAAGTCCGCCCGCTGTAGGTTGCTCCGATCTATTGCTGCTTTGGTCAGCGTTGCCCCCCACATGGACACACCGGTAAAGTTGCTGCCGATCGCCGTGGTTTTCGATAAGTCGGCATTAGCGAAGTTGGCGTTTTCCAAATTTGCTTTGGAAAACATGGCTTTTTCCAGCCTTGCTCGGTTCAAGTTGGCTTTGCACAGGTTGATGCCGTTGAGGTTGGCCCCCTCTAAATCTGCTCCGCTTAAGTCTGCTTCGCGCAGATCGGAGAGTTCCAAGCGAACGCATTTCATGTTTGCACTGCAGAGGGCGATCCCTTTCAGGGTGCTCCCTTCAAGGTTGGCAGCACTCAACTGCGCCCCCTGAAATCGGCGATCGCCATTGCGATACGCTTCTAAGAGTTGAAAAGAGCCTCGTATTTGCACAGCCAATCCTTAATCTACGGGCAATATTACTGTTCCCCACAGTGAGTGAAGATACATCGGAATATATGGAGGGGAAATAAGTGCAATGGCGATCGGTTGTTAAGCTATCTGGCCGTGCGGCTGTTGTGAGAGGATTTGCGAGCAAATAAACTATTGTCAGATAGGGCTTTTAAGCCCTTATCCAGTAAGACCTGGGCTGGAAAGGAATCGTTGAATTGGAAGGCTTTGAGGTTTAAGGCCAGTGAGTTTGGAAATGCTCGCGGTTTGTGAACCCGAGAGTTCATTGAGCTGTCTGCAAACTCACTATGGGTTTACCGTCGATCGTTAAAAGGAATTTTCAAAGACCAGATCTTCGAGGGGCAGTTGACCCGGCTTGGGCCAGGGTTCCTTGATGCCCTTACCGATCGCCACCATCGGCCCCATGACGTGACCTTCTGGCAAATTAATCAATTCAGCCACCTTATCGATATCAAAGCCAATCATGGGACAAGACTGGTAGCCCAAATCCTGCGCCGCCAGCATTAACGTCTGCATTGCCATGCCAATGGACCGTTGCGCTTCATCCCGCTGCAACCACTCGCGTCCTTCGTGAAATGGCCCCATCCATCCAACCAGCAGATCGGAAACTTCCTGGGGAGCGTTAACCCAATAGCGTTCCGGGCTCTTTTGCCAAGCTTTGACATCTGCAGTGAACAGCACGAGTAAGGAGGCATCTGTCATTTGGGATTGGTCGTTGCCGAATTCTTTCCGGATTTTGGCACGTAATTCTGGGTCGCGAAGAATAACAAACCGCCAATGTTGGATGTTAAAACTAGTGGGGGACTGAATCATCGCCTCCAGTAGTTGCTTCTCCTCCGCTTCACTGAGCTTGTGTTTGGGATCGAACTGCTTTACAGAGCGTCTCTTGTAGGCGGCTTCGATGACATTCACGGGTTAACTCCTTGTCAGTAGAATGCAAACTTTAGGACAAACTTCAAGCAAACTCTTACTTGGCAAAAGTTTTGGTTGAAAAATTTAGCGAAATACTCGCATGTGCGATCGCATTTCTTGGGAAGAAATATTACACAATTTAGGTCTGTTGCTACAGGAACCCTGATGCCAAGAAACAGGTCTCAAAAAAAACTGGTAAGGAAGAATCTTGTGGCTGTTTGGGCTGCATCATGGCGATCGTCGTACAAACCTTTCCCACTTAAGAAAACAACCAATGTTTAAGCCTTAGCGTTAGCTGAGGCATGATGACGTAGGACAGCAGGACAACAGTAATCGCAACGCCGATCGCCTGGCTCAACGGCCATGGAAGATAGGCTAGTAGGGGGGTAATTAGCGGGTTTACACATAGTGTCACTAGCATCACCCCGCACCATACGAGTATGGCCTGTTTGTAACGCTTTGGTCCTGTTGGAGTCCTTTGCTCCGGCAGTTCGAACCAAGATTCCAAGCCCGTCAGCACTTGAATGTTTTCCTGCTTTTGGATGAGAGGATAGACCTTTTCCAGCCAAGATTTGCGGACCTCCGACTGCAGCCACGCTGTGAGATGAGTGCATGTGTCAAATCTCAACACAATCACGTAGTCCGGAACAGCGTTTTGCTGAGGACGAAGGATATTGACCCCCAAATGTCCTTCAAACATACGAGCGGCAGCAGAAATTCCCGAAATCCAGTTTTCATATCTCAATCTGAGATTGGGTTTCACTCGATGGGTAATGACTGCTGTCACGTGATAGCTACTGTGACGACGATCGTCACTATCGACACATGAAATATCCATGATTGATGGTGTATGGGGGTCATAAATCCGTGTCAGTTCTGACAGAATGCAACAGAAGAATCTGTCGGGGTATACCTATCTCAGAAAGATATACTGCCACTCAAGATAAATCCACTTGGTAAAACCGAACTTATTTCTGAGAGAGAGCTGTATAGCTGGTCATCAAGCCTCGGTAGAGGGGAATGTGATTGGAAAGAAGGTTGCCCAACCCTTCGATATCGTTGCGCCAATCTCTGTGCAATTCACAGGCAACCGCAAACCAGTTCATTAGTTGTATCCCCGCTTGACTCATACGTTCCCAAGCTGCAGCACGAATCGCTTCGTCGAACGTCCCCGACGCATCGGTGACCACAAACACTTCGTAGCCAGCTTCCAGTGCAGAAAGCGCTAAGAAAGCCACACACACATCCGTTACCACCCCCGCAATAATCAGCTGCGATTTACCGGTGGCTTTAACTGCCTCGACAAAGTCCTCGTTATCCCAGGCATTAATTTGTCCGGGGCGGGCAATGTAAGGGGCGTCGGGAAATAATTCTTTCAGTTCTGGGACGATCGGACCGTTGGGACCGCTTTCAAAGCTCGTCGTTAGGATGGTGGGCAGTTCGAAGAACCTTGCCACATCCGCTAGAGCAAGAACGTTGTTCTTAAAGTCGTTGGGGGAGTAGTCCTGAACCAGAGACACCAAGCCAGCTTGATGGTCCACCAGCAACACAGCGGCATCATCTTTATTCAAGCGGCGGTATTGAAACGAGTTTGTCATGGAGACCTCCTGGAAGAATGAAACGATTGCATGTGAGTCAGCGATGGATACTCATCAATCGCGAGTATCCATCACTAAAAAGTGTTGGCAGCTAGTGACAATTACTGCGTTTTTTGAATGCAGCGCTAATTGACGAGAGGCTACCCAATAGTCAAAGTTTTGCGGTTGTAATGGCTTGGCTGGAAACGACTCAAGCGATCGCTAGTTGGCCATATCGAATAGCAACACCTCGGCATCGTCGCTGAGACCTTGCAAATTCAGATGCCCTTCGCCTTCAAGCGCAGCGCCATCGCCTGCCGTAAGCTCCCGATTGTTGAGGGTCACCATGCCGCGAGTCACCTGTATCCAACCAATCCGACCGGATTGCAGCTCGTGTTGGATGGCGTTCCCTTCCCGAAGGGTGGCTGCGTAGAGATCGACATCTTGGTGAATGGAGATTGAGCCTTCTCGTCCGTCGCGGGAGCCCACCAGCCACAATTGACCGGGGTTGTTAGCAACGTCGAAATGCTTCTGCTCGTAGCTGGGATCGAGCCCTTCTTGCTCGGGTAACACCCAAATTTGCAGGAAGTGCACCAGGTCGCTGTCGGAGCCATTGAATTCACTGTGGCGAATGCCAGTGCCTGCCGTCATCCGCTGGACATCCCCAGGACGGATGACAGAACCATTGCCGATGCTGTCCTCATGTTTGAGGGAGCCAGACAGGACGTAGGAAATGATTTCCATATCCCGGTGACCGTGGGTGCCGAAACCTGCTCCCGGTGCCACTTTGTCTTCATTAATCACGCGCAGGTTGCCAAACCCCATGTGGGCGGGATCGTAATATTGGCCGAACGAAAAACTGTGACGGCTGTCGAGCCAGCCCAAATTGGCGGCACCTCGGTCAGTAGCGGAGCGAATTGTGATGGTCATTGGTTCCCTTTCCTTCACTTGCAACGTGCTTGAGGGACACTATGATTGTGGATGGGAAGCAAGAAAAAGACAATACACTTTATTGAAAACAGATTGTTTCCATTATGGAACCAATTAAAGGTCGAAACCGATGGATAAATTCGAGCAAATTCGAGCCTTTGCGCAGGTGGTGGAGGCGGGAGGATTCGCCGCTGCCGCTCGCCAGATAGGAGTATCGAGATCGGCGGTGAACAAGTTAGTGAGTGGGCTAGAGCAGGATCTTAGTGTGCAATTGTTCCATCGCAGTACACGGGTGGTAAGCCCGACGGAAACGGGATTAGCATTTTACAACCGCTGCGTCGATATTTTGGGGGAATGGGAGGAGGCGCAGCGCTCTGTGATGCAATTGCATGCGGAACCAAAGGGACGCCTGCGGATGAATGCCCCCATGACCTTCGGAACTATGTATATGGCCGGAGCGATCGCGGAATTTGCCGCCCACTTTCCCGACCTCCAGGTTCAGCTCACCCTCAACGATCGCTTTGTAGATCCTATTGAAGAGGGGTTCGATATCACGGTACGCATTTCCGAACCGCAACCCATTTCTAGCCTTTTCGTGCAGCCGCTGGTCTCTGCCGAGCGGGTGTTATGCGCCTCCCCCGACTATCTGGCCAAGCGCGGCACCCCCACCTTCCCCGCAGAACTGCGATCGCATTCCTGCTTGCACTACTACGGCCATATCGCCGCCGAAAAGCGCTGGACCCTGCTGGGAAAAGATGGTGCCGAACACACTGTGAAGATTGACGGCGCGATGTGTTCTAACAACGGAGAAGTTTTGCGGGAGGCGGCAATCCAAGGGCTCGGTATCACTCTATTACCCCGCTTTATTGTGGCCAACGGCTTGAAGGCGGGAACGTTGGCGATCGTCATGCCCGACTACCATCCCTCCCATTTATCGATAGAAGTGCTCTATCCCGTCAATCGACATTTATCCACCAAAATTCGACTGCTGGTGGATTTCCTCCGCAAGAAATTTGGGCCTGGTTCAAACCTGTTTGACTGACAAAAGATCTGATGAATTCGGCTGAAGCCTTTACAGGGGACAGTTTCTAGCCGATTTAGAAACGCCAGGGATTGACGAACAGGAGGGGAGGCAGCACTCTCAGACAAGAAACCACTCAAGACCCAAAAATGCTGCAAAAAACTCCCCCCTCTACAATGCGTTGCAGAGTTGGCTGACGCAAGCCTGCCCTTGGGTGCATCAAGCTCATCTGACCA
>JBFRWN010000010.1:0-10521 GCA_051439605.1 Synechococcus sp. | reverse complement strand
GCCGCGATCGAGTTGTGATGAAGCTTGAGTACAACTTCCTGGAAGGACTTAGATGGAAAGCCTGACGCTAAGTAAACCTGATTTGTCAGGAAGGGATGTTTATCTCAAAGTCCATAACAATATTTCTCAGATCATTAAAGGGCAGTCGCTAGCAATCCGAAAGTTGCTAGCAGGCTTTGCTACTGGCGGTCACGTTCTCATGGACGACTATCCAGGAACTGGTAAAACCACATTGTCAAAAGCTCTGGCCATGACGTTCGATGCAAGTTTTAAACGCATTCAATTTACCCCAGACCTGTTGCCGTCAGATATTCTTGGGGTTTCCATCTTCGACCAGACCGATAGGGCTTTTCACTTTCATAAAGGTCCTATTTTCTCAAACATTGTATTGGTCGATGAAATCAATCGGGCTTCACCTAGAACTCAATCCGCTCTTCTTGAAGCGATGGCAGAGTCTCAGGTCAGTATCGACGGTGAGGTCAGGAAGTTACAAGATTTGTTCTTTGTGATCGCGACTCAAAACCCAGTTGGATCTCACGGCACTTATCCGCTGCCCGAAGCACAAATGGATCGCTTTGCCCTCAAATTCAGCTTGGGATATGTTTCGCCCGAAGATGAGGTTGAGATATTGTCGGATAGATTACATCGGTCCCCCATTGACATCATTAAGCCCTGTATCTCAGTCCAAGAAGCAATTTCCCTGAAAGAACAGGTCAAACACGTCAGGATTAGCGACGAGATCAAGCGCTACGTAGTCAATCTTGTTCATACAACTCGTTCCTTTGATGGGGTTCAGTTAGGTGCAAGTCCAAGGGCCTCACTCGCCCTGATCAAAGTTGCCCAAGCATTGGCGATGTTCGAAGGGGCAGAATTTGTTAAGCCAGAACAAGTCCAAGAGCTAGCAGTATCGGTGATTGCTCATCGGATAGCGATAGAACCACAGGCAAGATTTTCAGGGATAACGGCAGAAAGTATTGTCGAAGAGATTCTAAATACTGTTTCTGTTCCAAGCTAAATAATGAAAAAACTTTTGTACCAACTTTTTAGCTTTACGTATTCGTTCAAGCGGTGGTTGACGAGTCGGTTTACTAGCAGTGGGTTAGCAATCCTATTTTGTTTGGTGATTGCTGCATTAGTTGGAATAGACACGAAGCAAAGCGTAGCGTATCAGATTTTTACGTTCTTGCTATCAATTACTGCAATGGCAATTGCTTACAGTTTATTTTTTCCAAAAACATTTAGTGCAACGGCTAGAACTTTACCTAGATTCGCTTCAGTAGGATACAAGCTAAGGTACACCATAACACTTGGAAATCCTGCCGATCGACCTCAAAAGGGCCTAATACTACTAGAAGATATCGATGCAGGCATTCCAAGTTGGACTGTTTTCAAGCGATCGATCGACACGTCCAATTCGGACTATATTTCTACTAAACGTGCATCAAACTTCTACCGAAAGTTAGTATCGGTGTTTGGGAAACAAAGAGCTATTGTAAAAAGCACGGCCTTACCCGACTTGCAGCCCCACAGTCAAACAAAGGTAAGTTTAGAGATCGTCCCTCAGAGAAGAGGAGTCCTGCGGCTAACAGGAGTAAGGGTAGCTCGCCGCGATCCGTTTGGATTATTCAACGCATTTAAAACGATTACCCTGCCCCAATCTTTACTAGTACTGCCGAAACGATACCAATTACCCGCGCTAAACCTTCCCGGCACGCGCAGATACCAATCAGGGGGTATCTCGCTGGCGTCATCGGTAGGCGATTCAGCAGAGTTCATGTCTTTAAGAGACTATCGTCCAGGAGACTCCTTACGGAAGATTCACTGGAAAAGCTGGGCAAAGATTGATAAGCCAGTTGTCAGAGAAGAGCAAGATGAATATTTTGTCCGTCATGCTTTAGTTCTGGATACCTTTCAGTCTGGTGATCGAAGTGAAGAATTGGAAGAATCAATATCGATCGCAGCTTCATTCGCCTGTAATTTACAGACTCAGGAGTCCTTACTAGATTTAATGTTTGTGGGTATTGAAACATATTGCTTTACTTCAGGGAGAGGTCTGCATAGTTCGGAAAAACTACTGGAAGTGCTTGCAGGTGTGACAGCATGCCAAGACAAATCATTTGAGAGCCTGACAAACTCGGTGATGTCAAGAGCCTCTCTATTAAGTGGCTGCATTTGTATCTTTTTAGATTGGGACGAGCGGAGAAAACAATTAGTCAGTTATTTAAAGGATTTAGGAATACCAAGTTTAGCGATAGTTGTGACTCAACGGGATTATCTCGTCGAAGATGATGAAAAACCGTTTCATAATATCCATTTCCTAAAGCTAGGGAATATACAAGAGGGCTTATTGAACTTATGACTATGCCCAGACTACTTCTTGGTTCTTCAATACTGTTTTGGGGTTGGCAGACTGGAAACTTATTTCTAGCGATACCAATGGCGGTGATTTACGAGGCAGCTGCAGTATTTAATTGGCGCTGGAATCTAAATATAGAAACCCAAAAGCAGATTGTCAGACTAACATCTTTATCTTTCCCAGTCTTGGCCATCTTTCTCTTTATAAACAATCGTTCTATCTCTTTAATATTCGACTTTCTACAATGGTGGCCTGTAGTACTATTCCCCCTACTTCTGTCTTTAGCTTACTCAGTTAACAATCGCATCAACCTCAGCACTTTATTGCTTTTTATCACCATTAAAAATGACAGACGATCCTTCTCGCTCAACTACCCATACTTTGCACTATGTCTGATATCAGCTAGTGCAGCTAATGTCAGAGGCTCTTCATTCTATATTGGAATGTTCCTGTTAGCCGCTGTAGTCCTCTGGTTCACCCGCTCCTCCAGATACTCACCCACTATCTGGCTCTGCCTCCTGGCAATGGCAGGGAGTTTAGGATTTTTAGGCCATTTAGGTCTGCATCACCTCCATTTGTCTTTAGAAGACAATGCCATAAATTGGTTGAGCCAAAAGTATTCTGCCCATGTCGATCCCTTGCAAAGAACTACAGCAATAGGAGACATTGGATCGCTAAAGCTTTCTAACCAAATTGTTTTAAGAGTCAAACCCAGCTCAGATTGGAGTCCTCCTCGGCTTCTCAGAAGAGCAGCCTACAATCAATATAGGTCGGGAAACTGGGGGGCACCTCATGCTGATTTTGAATTGGTTAATCCTGAACCCAATCATATCAACTGGAATCTGAACGAGTTTTCTGGAAATAGTTCTGAAATTACTATTTAAACGACTCTTCAAAAGGGCAAGACTATATTGTATCTTCCAGACGGTACGTTTCAAATCAACCGTTTACCCGTTGAGAGTTTAGAAGTCAATAGATTTGGTGTGGTTAAAGTCGAAGGCAATGGAGGCATCTCATCTTATCGAGTCCACTTTGGCGATCGCTCCGAAAGAGAGAGTCCACCGTCTGAAGAGGACCTCAAAATACCGAATAGTGAGAAACCTGCCATCGATCGAATTGTTAACCAACTAGAATTACAGGGCAAACCTCCTGGCGAAGTTGCTCGAAGTGTAGAACGGTTTTTCAGGGAAGAGTTTAAATACTCGCTCGAACTAGCAGGCAAGGGCAACAGTGGCACTGCACTTTCAGCGTTTCTACTGGAACACCGCTCCGGGCATTGCGAATACTTTGCCTCTGCTACCGCTCTTTTGCTAAGAGCAGTAGGAATACCTACTCGTTATGCAGTTGGCTATTCAGTTCGGGAATATAGCAGTCTAGAACAGCAATTTATTGTCCGTGCTCGAAATGCGCATGCATGGACGATGGTATATCTCAATGGTTCATGGCAGGTTTTGGATACGACACCACCCGATTGGTTCTCTATCGAAGATCGAGCTGCGCCAAGTTGGGAGTTTATCTTTGATTGGTTCTCTTGGTGTATGTTCAAGCTACAGCAAGGGCTTCAGAGCGTTGGTGTGATAGGTGGCTTTCGAGGGTGGATATGGGTTTTGTTACCGCTGTCTTATCCCTGTTTCCGTTGGCTGAATCGTCAAAGACAGCTCCATAAAAGAGAAGTTCTTAAAGATACTAGGCAGGTGTCACACAGAGGAGAGGATTCCGAATTCTACCTGATTGAAAAAGCTTTGAATGAATCTGGTTATCCTCGCGATCGAGCTGAAACTGTCAAGCATTGGCTGAGTAGAGTTCAACGCGATCGCCTCACTGCGGATTTAGTCGATCGATTACACGCCATTCTCGAACTACATTATCGTTATCGGTTCGATCCACAAGGAATTCGGGCTGAGGAGAGAGCTCAGCTTAAATCTTCTACTGAGGCATGGCTGAACCAATACGAAGAAGAGGAAAATGCTGCAGCCGAGGGCAACACTACAGAAATTTTCTGAGCGGAATCGTTAACTTCCTTTACTCGTTTGACCATGCTTGTGGGTTATTAGGGACTCGCAAAAGGGGCAATTCATCTCCCACTACCCATACATCCCCACCGCCTATCATTCATCACACACTTGGATGATGCACGACCTAAATCTCTCGGGGTCGCGAACCTTAAGCTCGATCGACACGTAACAACTGTCTTTCTGCATCCATCTGCGTAAACAAGCTTGTGGCTCGACAGATCGCCTCTCTGCTCGTGCCTTCTTTCCCCATCCCTCGATAGGTTAACCCTGTCTGAAAATATGCCTCCGCCAGATCGCACTTCGCCGTAACGCTTTCCAACAACGCGATCGCCTCCTTATGCTTGTCAATCGCCAATTCAAATCGCCCTTGCATCCGATCCAACTGCGCCAGGCCGCTCACCGCCTTCCCCTTCACCTGAATGTAGTGCCCCTCCTCCGCATAGCGAATCGCCTTGCGATACAGCTCGGTAGCCGCTTCCAGCTCCCCCAAATTGGTGTAAACCGTCCCCAACAACTGCAGGAAAAACGCAAACCGCCCGGAGTACGTCGCCGGGTCCGAAGCGATTGCCTCGTAGATCGGCTCCGCAATCTCCCGAGCCTCAGCCGTCTGCCCCAAATGCGAATACACCAACGCCAACCCCACACTGGCCTTCTCCACCCAGCGCTCGTGTCGTTTATCCTGTGCCGCCGCGATCGCCGATTCAAAACAGTCGGCAGCAGCATCCAACTCCCACAGGTCAATGGTGTATAGCCCCATGCTGAGCAAAGAATCTAATTCCAGCACGGTCAGGTAATGACGGGCGCGATCGTCCAACTCCACCGCAGTATCCCCCAGCACCTCCCTGACCACCTGCAACGACTGTTTCTGGCAGGCGATCGCCTCCCGCACATCTCCCGTCGTCCAATACAAATCCCCCAAAATGTTATTGAGCTCGCACAGCCGGTAGGTCACAGGCGTGTTTTCCATCACCTCCCCAATCGCAGATAACACGGGCTGCACCAGTCCGAGACGGTAAAGGGAACTCCCCAAAGTGAGGTACTGCTGCCATTGGTTATTGCGGCTCTGGAGGATGACGCGACCCGCCAGTTCGTAATCGCCGATCGCTACGAGATGGTAGTAAGCCTCCAAAGCCTCCAGCGCATCGCTGACCGTTTCAACGCTGCTCACGCTGTCGCTCCAGTAGCGGGCAGCTCGGCGGTTCACCTCCTGCCAGTCATCGCTTGCCCTTAACCGGCGAATCGCCTCCGCCCGAATGGCGGGATGCAGCCAATAGTGCCCCCGAGAAGTTTCTATCATGGAACGATTGCGCAGAGACTCAATGGCGCGTCGGCGATCGCCCGCCGGCACATCCCACAGCAAACTGGCGATCGCCTGTGTGGAGACCGAAGGAACATCCTGATAGCGGAAACATCCCAACCGACACAGCAGTTTATAGGCTTTCTCATCCAGGGATTGCAGGCGATCGAACTGGCTAGTGACCAAATTCTGCAGGCTGACCTCCAGCAGCGGATCGTGGTGGTTGCGACTCCAGTAGACCCGCACATCGCAGTCATATTCAGCGCGGATGGTGCCGCACAAAATGCCCATGGCCTTGGCGTTGCCCCCATAGGCAGTATGCATGGGTTCCAGGGTAGCTAGCTCTGCTCCAACCCCATTCATGCGGAAATAGGTTTTCCAGTCCTGCAGCAGCAAACCGGGCAGGCGGTAGTGCTCGATCGCCAAACTGGGTTCGCACAGGCGATCTCGGCTGGTAATCAGGCAGAGCGATCGCAGACTGCTGTCGGTTAACACCCGCAGCAGTTCCCCATATCTTGAATGCTGGCGTATAAACATCCCCTGACGATCCAGTGCTGGCTCCAAGTTGTCGATCAGGATGCCAATCCGACGCTGGCGCAACTGCCGCTTCAGCCGTCCCAAAGAAATGCCAAAATCCCGCCCCGGCTCGACCTGCAAGTCCTGTTGCAACCATTCCTCCACAACGTGCTCCGCTGCGGTTAAGTTGGCGGTCTCCTTGGCCACCAGCAGCTCTAACACCAGCTCGAACCCCTGTTGCTGCAGGTAATGCTGGGCCAGCGTGGTTTTTCCCAGCCCCCCTTCCCCCAACACCACCACGGCTTTGGCTCCGGTGGCAAACTGGCGATCTAAATCGGCGATCGCCTGCCCCCGTCCCACAAAATTTAAGGATTGGGGGGTGCTGCTGACCTGACTGGTGGAGACGACAGAAGATTGACTGACGGGAGCAGATTTTTGCACAGGGGCTGCTTTGCGGTCAGGGGAGGCTAAACGACTGAGTTTGCGGATAGACCGACGATAGGCCCCCTTGAGGGTGGATTTTGTGACCTTGTCGTTGAGAATTCGCGATAGTAGGCGCCAGAGTTGCGATCCGGTATCTTTTGCGTGGCCTTCAGTGCAACCGTAGCGATCGGCGATTTCGGGATAGGTGTGTCCTTGCCATGCCAAGGCCACAATCGCCTGCTGCAGTTCCGAGAGGCGATCGCCCGTATGGCGATAAATCAGTTCGTCAGCCCACGTTAAAACCTGCTCGGGGCTGAAAGTATCTTCGGAGCGCAAGCTATCTTCCGGGCCGATCGATGAACTGTTTCCCAAAAAGATGTATCCCTAAGCCTAGACATAGATTACCCCTGCCTAGCACCTTCAAAATCCCCACTATCCAAACCGCGATCGTCCGCCAATGGCAGGGGTAATGCTTCTGGGGGATCCCACACCATCCGACCTTTTCCGACTATCAATCCATTCAACAGAACAGTTGAGCGATCGAAGAGCAGACTGTACCCGACTGACAGCGATTGAAGGGACTCAGTAAGGTACAGAGCAACAGGTTTCAAAGCAGCCGCCCGAGCATCTTCAACCAGGTTTCACGATGGTTTTTTACCGCATTCCCACCCATAAATTAACGACCGATTGTCTTAACAGTTTTGAAGACCAACCCCCAAACAAGTCCGGTCTAGCGAGTCAACCTAGCGATCGCCATGGGGACAATCAACCCACCACCATTCGCTCCCTGATTCGCCAGTATCTTTCCTTTGCACACCTGCACCATCTCCTGCAGGAATTACCCGCGCAGTTCCTCAATCCACAACCCCGACCCTGGCCCCCCATCCCCTGGGACACGATCTCCCCCGCGCAAGTAGTCGGGATCGATTTGGAGGTCTATCTAAGTATTGTGGCTGGTGCGATTGAGACGGAAATTCCCATTCGCGGGTATGCCCAAACCAGCCAACGGTATTTGGCGGGGCTACATCCAAAGATGGCCCGCTTTGTGGGGGGCATCACCGACAGTCAAGGGCTGCGGGTTGAGATGGGGATATGGGAAAAGGAAGAGCGGCTGCATACCCCCGCCCTAATCAAAATTTACGGACACCTGAGTGGAGAAAAGCAGCCGCAGCCGGAAATACGGTCAGTGCGGAAATACTCCCCTACAGGGAATGCGCATGCTGACCTCTATCGCCACGGCATACACCGCATCGCTACGGAATATGGGGCCACTTGTTTGTACCTGTGGCTCATGTCCCGTTCCACGGGTACGTTACGTCAGATATGGGGGGAGCTGTTACGGGATGAAGTCAATCACATGACCAAGTTTTGGGGGTTTGGGGCTTGGGCCTTTCCCCAGACCACCCTGGCCCACCTCCAACAGCTACTCGCTCAGCTAACGGTTACGTTTGGCGATCGTCCGCAACCTGACGATCGACAGGGGCAATCCAGTTTGCCGCGCACGCTACGCCGCATGGCCGATGTCATGGCTTGGCAAGCCTGGTCCCGAGGCCATCGGGCGGAGTTTTCCCTCATTTGCTTGAGAGTGCTGGCACACCTGCTGCGCTGGAGCCGCACCTTAACCCCTGTCTATCTCCAACACCTGTTTGGCCCTTTGCCCGCAGAGGCTGTGGCTGCCAATCGAAATCTACATCTATAGATGTGCCGCCTTAACAGTGAAATTCCCCTAGCGATCCAGGATCGCGATGACCCATTAGCGACCACCGCTATCTGCCCACCCTTACAGAGTTCAAGACATCCCATGGTTTGCTCACTACAACGCCCAGTTCTGCCCGGAACCCTTGACCCCAGCCGCTTACCCCAACATGTGGCGGTGATTATGGACGGGAATGGCCGCTGGGCAAAGGGACGGGGACTACCGCGCATAGCCGGTCATAAGCAGGGGGTGGACACCCTAAAAGAACTCTTGCGTTGTTGTAAGGAATGGGGCATTCCGGCTTTGACGGTGTATGCTTTTTCAACGGAAAATTGGCGGCGATCCTCCTCAGAAGTCGATTTCCTCATGCGACTATTCGAGCGCATGTTGCGTCGGGAGCTTGCGGAACTGTGCGAGGAGGGGGTGCGCATCTCGTTTGCAGGCGGTTTGGATGCGTTACCGCGATCGTTGCAGGACGAGATTCATCGGGCTGAGACGGCAACGCTGGGCAACGATGCAGTTCGGCTAACTGTGGCGATGAACTACGGTGGCCGCGATGAAATTGTGGAAGGGGTGAAGGCGATCGCCCATCAGGCTCGCCAAGGCACCCTCAACCCCGAAGATATCGATGCAGATTTCTTCGGTCGCTTCCTGTACCTCTCCGATCTGCCCGACCCCGACCTGTTGATTCGCACCAGTGGCGAACAGCGTCTGAGTAACTTCTTACTGTGGCAAATGGCCTACACCGAGCTGTATTTTGCCGATGTGCAGTGGCCAGATTTTTCCCCTAATCAGTTTCAAGAAGCGTTGCAAGTGTTTCAATCGCGCGATCGCCGGTTTGGGGGCATTAAACATCAGCAATGAATTAGGAATGATTCAACGGGGATACCGAGAATTAGGGTTGTATATTAAAACAGGAAATGGGAAAGAGGTGCGAGAAGCTTCAGTGGCGGGCTCTAAGCCCTAAAACTTTTCTCCGCAGTTTGTTCAGAAATTTGGCAATTTGAAATGCTTTCCTAGAAATCCGATTCTTAGTTCTTTTGATAGTCAGTTTACCTATAGTTTTAAGAGAGATAAAAATACTTTGATTCAATAGCCTATTATCAGGTTGACCTGGAACAAAGAGTGCCTGCATTAAATGAGTGGCAAAGAGTTGCCATTCCATTTTGCTTAGATATGCCTCGCAAAGTTGATAATGATGTGCAGTCAAAGAAGGAACTATCAAGTCATGGTATTGATACGAGAAGTATTTATCAAAAGTCTCAAACAGCTTAATAAACGAATAGCTTATTTTAATCTGGCGATCGGCAGGAGATGATTGGCTTGAAGAATGAAATGCATTAGCTTCATGTATTCTCCAAACTCCCAAGACTTCATCAATATAGCCGATATTCCCAAATTGTGAAGCAACAATCGCACGTGCGCGATCGCCAACTGGAATATGCCGAGTCTCAGTTGCAGCCTTGAGCAACATGTCACGCCGCCATACTGTTGCAGAAGTTACTGCACCACCTTTTATTAGCAAATCTTCAGTAGTGAGAAATTTCTTTGGCTTTTTTGGACCGAGTTCCTGAGTCATTTGTTTCTGATTATCAAAAACCTTTCGAATGCGATGAAAGCACATCGGAGATTGTGGATTATCATCAAGAAATCTAGAAGCTTTGATTAGCTTCAAAGGAGAATCCCAATAGTCATCACCATCTAGTAAGGCGATATAGCTGCCTTTACAGGCTTTTAGTACGTCTAATTGGTTTTGCTTGGGACCAACATTTTTTTCTTGAAATATTAATTTGATGGTATCAGGATATCTCTTTTGATAATCAGTTAGAATATTCCGTGTCAAATCCGTTGACTGGTCATCCCCAATAACAATTTCAAAAGGATAATCAACGTTCTGCATTAGAGCACTATCAATCGCCTCGCTAATAAAGGCTTCATGATTGTAACTAATCATAAGGACACTTAGCTTGATAGCACCGACCATGTTTGAAACTCAGACTCAGAACAGGGATAAGATATTAATATTGATTTCGACTTGCTTCAAACAAGTAGTATTTGACAAAACTAATATGCCTCAGATCGTTGCAGTAGCAAATAGATCGGAAATTGGTGCCTAACCTCTGAAAGCACTTATAGGCTTAGATTTCACTCGAACGATAGAGAGTGGAAATCGTGGCCCAAGTAACCCAGCGTAAGAATCAGCAGCGCACTGCTATTG
>JBFRWN010000009.1:0-17304 GCA_051439605.1 Synechococcus sp. | reverse complement strand
CTCCTTTTGCTGACTTGAATGGCTTCTACTATCACCACAATTGGTTGCACAACTTGCTGATTTCTTCCTCTATGAATGGCCGTAGGTTGCCTCACACTGGATGACCACAAAATCCGTTAGAACTAGTGACATTACATCAGAAACAGGTTTTATTTCGTGCCAAAAAGAGACTTCGTTTGTTGCTTTTATCTCTGATTTGTCTTTCCTATTTTCGATTTCAAGCTTGTGAGCTGACCAATATGCTCTCTTGGATCCTTGTGCAATTAAATAAAGAAATGTGCTTCTTCCACGGAGAGACTTACTTTGTCTATTCTCTTCGTAGGCTGGTGATTCAGCGTAGCAAGTTGCTCTGACTTTTAAGCTGCAAATGTCTCGAAGATAATCTTCGTAAGCCTTTGCTTCTTGACGCGCCTGTTCTGGAGTGAGCTGGCGATTTTTACGTAGGTTACTCACGAGTTGCCGAAAAGCAGGAGTCTGGTGTTTGCGCAGGCTAGGAATAAGTATGTTTTCTGGATAGAGGAACACAAACATGGCAGAACGCCAAGTGGTGTACGAGCCAATCCATTTCCACTCTTCATCAAAATCATCAAGTTCTGTGAGTGAAAGTTCTTTGTAAGTGTCGTAAAGTTGACCGGTACGGATGGACCAAAGCAGATTTTGCAGGGTTTCGATCGCTTGACTAATCCGAGTCGTTTTCTGACATCCCCCCGCCTGAGTATCGATAAGCAGGCGATCGGTCAACGCTTTGGCTTTTTCAGACAGATCGGTCCCTTGAGCATCGCTGGCTTCAATTAGAGCATCTCGCAGTGGGGGCAGAATTACTTCTTCAGCAGAGCTGATGGCCTCGGCAAAAGCAGTGATAGTGCTGGTTTGTTGTTCGAGGCGGACTTCCAGTTTATTGCGCCAATCGAGGTGGTCTAGTCGGTTAGCACGCCATTCAGGCAGGTCTGACCTAATAGGTTTGTAAGGTTGACCGGGTTCTGGCACGTCTAGTTGGAAAGCATCCGGGCTAAGGATGATTCCCCGGCGTTGCTCTTTTTCACGCCATTTAGAGAAATGTAATTGTTTTAAGACCTGGGTCAGAATCGAGACAATGGCCTCCCATTCCGTTTCTTGAAGAGGTGTGGTGCCAAGCTCGGCCTCGACAATCAGTTGCCGACAACGAACCAGGTAAGCAAAGGCTGTATGGGTTAAACCAAGCTGCTTGAGTCTGGTACTAATGTCCTCTCCTTCGGCCCTTTGTTTCTCTAACGACATGATGCTTTTAACGAGCTTTGCAGTCGTCAGAATCGCATCAAACCTTTGCCATTTAGCGTCGGAAACTGGCTGCCCATTATTGGCGTTGTCTCGGATAGCCAGTAATGTCCCAAAGTCATCCAAATTAACATATAGAGAACCCCGAATAATTCGGCGTGCTTCTGGAGCAGTTCGAGCGTTATTCAAGGAGACCTGTAAGGTTTCTAGCTTTTCAGCAAAATCTCCTAAAACTTGCCCCATAACAGCCTGACACCCCTGATGTTCCCGTTGTTTTGTCAGAAGGTTTTGCACGAAAGATAATCGCTCTTCTCCAAAGAAACTGAATACTAGCAAGATGTCAAAACTGGAAAGTGTGTTGTCATTAAATGCCCGCTGTATCTCTTGGAGAGCCTGCAACTGGCCTACGATCCATTTCTCTCGTGTATCCCAAATATTCTTGGCCTTTTCACCAGAATGAGAAGGTTGAAAATATTCGTTAGTGGTTAACATATCGGGATCGATCGCTGGAGGCTGACTCCTAACCTTCAGAGCCTGTTGCCAGGCCTGTCGGCTTTCCATCGGGGCGCGCCATTTAGGCAATCGAGCCTTTAGGGTTTGCCAGTAGGTTAGCTTGAGATGGGTATAACCTAAGCTAGATGCAATCTTTTGAATGAGTTTACTTTTTGTAGGACTGTCAATTGATTGTCTGTTAAGTGCGACCTCTAATTCCAGCACAAGTCTTGCATCAGGAGAAAACTCACCGTTCCCCTTATCAATGACTATACTTCCAGTACCATTGAAAATGCGAGCATGATAAGAATCAGCGATTTTTGCTACTACTACCAAGCTCTCTCCCTCTGCTGGGAGTGCATTAATACCGTTAACGGACATTAGATTTAGGTCATATCCCTTGAGACCCTTTTGCTCCTGAACCCACTGCGGATATAGGGTTTGGTATTTTGTTGACTTCAGTAGAATGCTGAATACTTGCTCCAGGTCTTTTTCCGTTGGTTGGGCTTTGGCATCGACATACATCAACCGGTTAAAGTCTTCAACCGTCAGGTGAAGCTGATTTTTGATCGTGCGTTCTGCTTCCTGCTTGGCTTGCCCACCGTTATTGAGGTCATCGTTCAAGGTTTTTCGTTGTTTTATTGAGACGCCCAGCGTATCGGTGAAAAGCTTGTCTAACCCATCCCGCTGATACTGCTGCTCAAAGTCATCAAATTTCTTCTGCAATTCCTGCTGGCGTTGATGCCAGAGATCGATCGCTGTCTCCCCTGCCATATGTTCTGCCAGGTCTTTCAGGTTCAATTCATCGGGGTCAATGATGGGGGTATCGATAGAGATTGCATCTTGTTGTTTCTTCCACTCCTGGTAAATATCCCGGAATTTAATGGATTTGTAGAGAATCTCACATACTTGGTTAATGTCTTGCTTTGTCCGGTCGCCATCGGCTTTGGCTTTTACAGTCATAAGCTGAGTGAAGTCCTCTGGCGTAATGCAGAACAAATTCCAGAGCTCGCTAGCGGCTTGTTCCCGGAGATCTTGATCCTTCAGGTTACGTTGCCAGGCTTTTGACCGATCGTCGAAGTTGTCTACCCTTATCCTCCTATTAGTGAAATTTTCGAATAAATGCTCGAAGCTTACACCAGCATCTTGCTTTAGATCTCGAGCAAGCTTAATCAAAGTCTGTTGACGACTTTCCCAAAGTAACTTCACCTGAATGCCGATGGTGGGTTGAGCCAGATCGTCCAGAGTCTGACTGTCCGGGTCAATGATGGGCAAGGTTGCGGGGAGTATCGGTGGCCAGGCTCCCTCTAACGGCAGACGCTGAGATGGCCAGAAGACTTGATTGTCTAGGGAAATAGCCTGCTGCTGCTCTTCCTGAATCCAGGTTTCACGGAGCATCCCTTTCAGTGCCTGCACCAGAATGGAATAGACTTCTTGCCATTCTTCCTCGGTGACCCGTTGAATCCCACTGGCGGCATTATCTGTTTGGGCATTGGGTGGATTGGCCTGTTGCCATTTTTGATCTTTATCCCACAGGGCCATCAGTCGACGGAAGCTTTCTACAGAAAGGTGTAGCTGGGTTTGGATATTTTTCGCGGTGGTTTCGACCTCTGTGCCGCGATCGAGGTTGTTCAGCCATTGTTTAAAGTTATTTTGTACTTGGTTTGGCCAGGCTGCCTTCTCAATCGGATCGTCTGGGGGATAGGCCACAGTGTGAGAATCACTCATTAGCCAAAACATTGCTTCCAGGTCGGGCAAGAAACTCCCATCCACGATCCGAGGAATATCCACACCTGGGAGTGGAGTGATTTGCACAGTCTGTGAGGCAAAAAAGGTGATACGACTATCAACCCACTCCCGCCGACGGCGCCACAGATCGAAGGGTTGGTCGGCATCGTCGGCGTTGGGCTTTCGGAAAGGCCAGCGGAAGTCATCTGGGCCAATAATGTCGGAGTCGATAACGGGCAGTTGCCGCTGGCGATGAATCACCAGGGTATCGCCGGTTTTCTGTATCCGATAGGTCACCCTTGTTTCGTCGTCGGTGATGAGCCATTCTTGGTTGGCTTGTCGCGTAACCACGGTGACTTCTTCCGATAAAGGAACCAGGGACTCCGCAAAGGTATCGCGTAGGGATTTCACCTTGCCTTGATTCAGATCAGTGGTAATGGTCTGCACTTCAGCGGGGTCATTGGCAATTTCAAACAGGAAGCGATCGCTAAAGTCGTCCTCAGGCCAGTCCATCTGTTGCCAGAGGGTGCGGAGTCGCTGCAGCCGCCAACTTAAAATCTGGGGTATGGCGAAAATTTCAATTTTGTCGTCTTGAATGAGTGGCTTTTGGACCGTTAAGCTGACCAAAAAGTCATCATCGTTCTCGGAATAGAAATGTAGCGTGACTTGCTGACCGTCGTCGTCATTCCTCAGCCATGAGGCAATCATGTCTGCATCGGCTCGGCGCTCGTCACGGTAGAGTTTGCATTGTTTGGCCTCGGTCTCCAGCCGTAGATACATTTTTCCATCTGCATCGGTGTGGCGGTTCCACACCACGCCTTTCAGATTCCAGCGCTTGAGTAGGTTGCGATCGTCGTTTACGGCACCGTCCGACAACACATCTCGGTTGACCGCAGTTTCTTGCAGACCAAATAACTGCTCTAGCTTTATTTCTGTGATGCCTTCTATTGGGCGATTGGGGTTGCGGGCAAGTTTGGTGAGTTTCTCAATCCGATCGCGGCGGGGATCAATGCCAAAGCGGTTGGCAAAGGTTTCGAGGGCTTCGCCGTCCTGGGTGCGTAGCAGACGCAGTTCGTCGTAGGAGGCGCCGAGTTGTGTCAGCAAGGCTTGGAAGGCTTCGAGGCGATAGTCTGCTTCGGCGGCTAGTAGGGCTTTTTCTACTTCTGCATTCTTTATGTAATCAGGTTTGCTTTTTTGGGCCTCTCGATGCCGCCGCAGGACCTCAATGCAAAGCCGCACCTGCCGCACTTTTTTATCCATCTCTTCGCAGGCAACGGGCAATTCGCCAAAGGGTTGGTGGAACTTCTCTTTCAGGTCCTTAAAGGTAAGGGGGTTACTGTCGTTTTTGACTTTCTTGAGGGTGTAGTCGAGCAGGTCGGCCAGATAGGCCAGGGGGCTGACGGCTGACTTGCAATCCGGGCATTTGCAATCATCGAAAGGCAAAGTCCCATCATGAGTCTCCAGGATCTCTTTCATCTTGTGAGAAAAGGTGGTGTCGAAGCCATTGGCTCGTTCTGCTGCATAAGCAGTTAGCAGATTGTCCAGGTACAGCTTTTGACGAACGGCGGTGGCGTGAACCTGGGTCATCTGCGCAGTCAATTCTGGCTTGCCCTCATCGGGGACTTCGGATGTGACCCGGTCGACAAACTCAGCTTGGGGGGTGTCGGCAATCTCCATAATGTTGTGGAAGCCGCTGTTAATTAGCTCCTGGTTGAGCCCGACGGGGGAAGGTAGGATGCTGAGGTTAGCGTGGGATTCCAGGATTTCCGCCATGGCGGTATCAGCTTCAGACCAATCGTCCTCGCGAGGCAGGCTTCCGGCGCGGCGAATGTCGGCGATGGTTGCCAGATTGTTTGCATTGAGGTGAGCGGCTAGATTAGAACCCTCTGCTGGTTCCCAGTCATTGAGCTTGACTACTTCCTCGATACGCTCTGAAGGTGGTTCTTCCGGTTCGGGTACTTCAATGTTCTGGTCAATGACGACATCCAATCCGGGAGGAACCTCCCGATCGACTGTGGCAAAGGCATGCTCCCGCCGATCGTCGTCGGGCATGAAAATGGCGAGATGGAAGGGGCGCGGGGTAGGGTCTTCTCCGTGAGGGGTGGTGTAGGGGAAGGTGCATTTTCCTTCCCCATCGCAGATGGACCAGCCCAGGTCAGTCCATTCACCGTTAGGTTCTAATCGTTGGACCTGCAGGATGAAACCCACGAGCGGGTTTGGTTCCGCCTCCTCATTGTCTGCAGGCTGCAACAGCCGGAAGGTGACCTGATGGTCGATGGGGGGATGGGCGGCGAGATATAGGGTTTTCAGTTGGGCGAGAATGGCGTCCGTGGTTGCTTCATCCAGTTTGGGAATCGAAGTGGCATCAATGGATTCCTGTAATTTCTGCCTCAGGAGCTCGGGCAGAGTTTGGCTGAGGCTTTGCAGCGTTAAGGGTTCAACCCCTGCCAATCCCCAAGCGTAAAGGGCTTCCATCGGCAGCTCGATTTCTTGGGCCAGCTGCGCCGCCTCCCTCAGGTACTGAATCTTTTGGGCCAGGTCTCTCAGTTCCTCGCGGGATACCAGTTCCTGGGCCAAAAACTGAATGTCTTCATCGGTGAGGTCTGCCAGCGCCACATCTTCCAAAAGAGGTGCGATCGCCTTTAGCAGCCGCTCATATTCCGAGAGGGATTGCTCCTCCTGGGGCACCACCTCTAGGTCAACTCTCTCTTCCAACTCCCCAGCATTGAAGCGAGTCTCGGATACTGCCAACTGCTTCCCTTCTGGGCTGAAGGCTCGCACGATCAAATCCGCCCGTTTCTTCTCTGCACGGGTGAATTTATCTGCTGTGTAGTGAATTGTGTAATTCCCTTCTTCTGGTTCGGTGACTGCCTCACCTAGCAATTCTTCTCGCCGCAAATCCCGATCGAACGCTCGTACTATTAGGCCAATGAGGGAAGTGCCATCCTTGTGGAAGACTCGCCCCGTCACCGTATATTCCTGGGGAGCTAACGCATCTACAGCGAGGTTGATGGCGTGGGCCGTGGCTTCATCCACAATGCCGGTGGGAGGCAGCCCCCGAGACCGCTGAAAGTCCATGACCGTATCGTAAGTGGCCTCACCAAACACCCCTGCTTCTGGATCTTGATGAAGCTGATAGCCTAAATGCTGCAGTTCATTGTGAAGAATTTGGACATCTTCAAACTCTTCAATCGGCATTCCAAACTCTAGATTTTGACCTGATAAATGCATGTCATGCTCTCTCTTCTCAACTTACATCTTTTCTTGAGTTTCATGAATTTCGATTAGAGGCAGTGCTCAACCTACTATCCCTAATGGGCACCTCGATTAATTACCTTTTGGATAGAGATCGGAGGCTGTAAGCCTTGAAACCTCGTTCCGATTCTCAAGAAGAATCCAATTAATCGAGGTGCCCTAATGTTTCTATCGCCTCCTAGCTCTATTACGTGCTCGACGAGACCGATTCCTAGAGCGTTGATAATCTTGCTGAGTAGGTGGAGAAGGGGGATTAGACTTTTTAGCAGCAGTGTTATCTGTTGGTCTTGGCACTGTTCTTCTACCCGCAGCTGTTGATTGTCTTCGATAATCAGGATCATTGATCTCATATCGGTAATTACTAAGACGTCCACCATAGCGAGCAGGACCACCAAATCGACGAATCCAATCTTCTTCAGCCAATCTTTGCTGTGAGCGTTCAACTACCTCTAGAATTCGCCACTCGAATGAAGTACCTAGTCTATTGCCATGCTCGAACTGTCTCTTAAGAAATCTTCCAAATTCATCACCTGATGTTCTACCTACATAGAGCTTCCCATTTCTGGGATTTCTTCGTAAATAAACAATGCTTTGCTGTTGTCTTTCAGCAAGTGTTTTTTGTCTAAGTAGCTCTTTAATAGGAACTTTAGAAAAATTCCTATAGTCTAAAGACTGATTTTGTTGAGAATAATATTCCTTTATCTCCCTTATACTCCTTTTCCACAAAGCTTCACGATTTATATATTCAGCGAACGATCTGTCCTCTTTTTCTGGAACAGGAGGTGGCGGAATATATCCCCAAGGAGGAAGAGGAGGTTGAGCAGAGATAGTAGAAGGTGGCAGATCAGGTAGGTCTGTCCCCCTTTCTATTTGCCTCAATATCGATCTTAAGAACTCTCTTTGTTGATTTAATTTTTTGTTATCAATTTCTGAATTTCTTCCATTACTATCGAAATATAAAATCGGATTAGACAAAGCATAAGAATATGAGTTAATTTTTTCTATGTTTCGTTGAGGATCACAGCTAATCCATCGTCCTAGCCAATTTCCTAAATATCTAGCATCATGATAATTCAGCCCACTTTCCTCATCTCTCTCCTTCCCCGTAAACCGATATCGCTTCTTCCCAAATGCCCCAAAACTTGTCTCCCCATAGGGCGTAAACTCCTCCCGATTCACCCAATTTCTACTGTTATCCACCACCAAATTACTGCTGCCCAAATGGTCTCCCAGGCAGTACTGCACCGCTGGCCCCACATCCTTTTCATCCAAAGGCTGCCCCACTCTTACCAGGGCCACCCGGTTCTCCCCATCCATCACATGCAGCCAGCTATTCTCCTTCGTCGCTCCCGCCTGCACCTGCTGGCGGCGCTCAAACACCTCATCGATATAGGTCGTGGTTTCCACTACTCCCGCCCCCGGTTGGTTGCCCTTGACCACCAACTTCTTCACTCGCATCCCTGCCGAGTCGTAAAAATAAACTGCCCGCACTGTTGTCGGGCCGTTGGGGGCCTGGGTGCGAAACTCTCGCAGGCGATCGCTGTGGTCCCACTCAAAATGTCGTGACGCTTTCTCTCGGGTTAAATTGCCATTGTCATCAAAGAAATGGGTTTGGTTTACCACCGGAGGCGCGGGTACCCCAGCACGCCTATCCTCCACATGAGTCAGCTTATTCCCCAGTGGGTCTGGCCAATATTTCTGCAAATGCTGTTGCCAGGTCTGAGCCCAGTCCTCCGGCGTCATTTCCCCCATACCAAAATGGCGACTCCAAGTGGTTTCCCAATCGCTGTTGCCATTACGCTGCACCACTTGCTGGTGCTGCAGCGTCAGCATATTCCCGGCCGCATCGTAGGTGTAAGTTTCGCGATACAGGACCGTTAGCTCGGGGGCATTTCGCTGGTCCGGCAGGCCGTTGTTCTTCTGGTGAAATCCACAGCGGGGTTCGTCGTCCCAGGGGCGCGGTTTAGGGATGTCCTTACACTCCCGCCCCGTCGCTGACAGCAACCGATACATGGGGTCGTAGGTAAACTGCCGATCCAGAGCATTAGCTCCGAGGGGCTCGTTCTGCACCCCACACCTCGGCGTGCGATCTTGAATGCTGAGGATATTGCCCGCCAGGTCATAGCGGTAGGCAAAATCCTGCAGGGGCGCTCCTTGGAAGGCATAGGTCAGCCCTTGCTGGGTAAATGCCTCCGTACGCAGCCGCGCCAGCCGAAACGTCTCTGCTTCGTAGGCATATCGAGTTATCAGACCATTGCCATAGGCAATCAGCGTCCGCTGGCCTTTGGCGTTGTAGGCAATCTGCTCTACATATGGCTGTCCATTTAGGCTTACCCGTTCTAACGCCCCGGCCCAGTTATAGTTGGGCTTCAAAACCTGCCGATGCCCGTTCGTATCTTCCGGATAGGTCATGGCCATGACCCGGTTCAGGCCATCGTAGGCCATATCTGTCCCATAAACCCGAGCCTCTAGAATCCCGTTGGCATATTGCTCCAGGGTTTGACCCGCAGGGGGCTGCCAATCCACCCGAAACGCCGGAAACTTCAAAATCGTGGCATCGCCGATTGTCTGCCGTTGTTTCTGCCGCAGGTTGCCCTTAAAGTCGTAGGGGCCAAAGATCTGCCGTCCGGCTTCGTCGTAGTGCTGTTGCAATTCCCCCAGCAGGTTCTGGGCTTGGCTTGCCCGTCGCTCTGCCTCCGAAAGCTGGCTAACATCGCCGCCATCCCCGTAGATCAGCCGCTCTCGCAGAGACACAGCCTCATTCTTACCATCCCGCGCCCACAGGTACCGGGGCCGGTCCAGCCGGTCGTAGTCCTGCAGAATCACAGCCCCTTTGCTGTCTCGTCGCTCCCGCTCGGTGCCCGCGGCATCGAACACCATGCGCCGTACCCCGGCATCCAACTGCTCGATGCGCCACACCTGGGCACCTTCTTCCTCCTCTTCGCCAGAGCTGGGAGTAAGGTCGTAGGTATAGCTAAAGGCTTCCCGTCCCAATGCATCCCGCACCGTCAGCAGGTTGCCGCGAATGTCGTAAGTGGAAGTGGTGCGGTATTCCTCGATCGCCGCTAAGGGATCCCCTTCCCCAGAAGGTTTGGCCCGGTTGCGTTCCGTTGTTTGCACCGTTCGCCCGAGGGCATCTACCACCGCACTGGAAGGCGTATTCCAGTGATGATGATAGCCGTTGGAAATAGACTCGTGGGTTCGTCCGGCATTGTCGTTTTCGTCATAGGTGTATACCTCCCAGGGGGTGGGCTGGAACTGCTCCGGATTGTCCAAATTATCCGGCCTTCCGTAAATCACCCTTTGTTCCGACCCGTTAGGGTTTACCGTGCGAATCATCTGACCGCGGGGATCGTAAAACAGGGTTGCCTTCTCACCTCGCTGCCGATCGGTCGGCACCCCGTAGTTCCCCCCCTGCGAATAGAAGGGTTCGTACTTCTCGACCACCTGCCCCTTGTTGTCGTAGATCTGCCAGCCACTGACCACCACCGTCTCCGGATCGTCCGGCAAGCGTTGCCGACCCACCACCGGAGCTTTGCTTTTGGCCTCATCTCCTTGGTCAGCAGGCAGCACCCCATTGCCAAACACGTCATCCCCAAAGGTGAGGTCCTCTGCCTGGGTGCGGGTCTGCACCAGCCGCCCGAAACCATCGGAATATTCCACCGCTTGCAAAAACCGCTCTGGAAACTGCTTCAGTTCTCGTTCTTTGGCTGGGAATAAATTCGCAATTTCGGCATCGGTTAACGGCGGCTGTCCATTTCGAGCCCGTTTCTCATTTTCATCGCGGATCGCCTCCCAGTAATGCACCTCTCGCTGGATAGTCCGCACCCAAATCGGCTGTCCAGACTTTTCAAACGAAAAAAAGTCGTACTCCAACCAGGAACCCGGTGTCTTCTGGGTATCGCCAACCTGTTCTCCGGGTTTGCCCATCACCACCGTGCTAGCTAGCAGCCCCATGGGCGAAAAGGTAAAGTGGCTGCAATTGCCGTTGGGATCGATGACCTGACGAGGTTGCATCACTCGGTAGTCGTAATGGGCCTCGGTCTCCAGATGAGCCGGATCGATCGCCTTGACTGGCAGCAGATCGTAATCGTCGTAGGTAATTTGGGTCTCTCGGCCCAGAGCATCGCGACTGGCCAGTAGCAGTCCCCGAGAGTTGCGAACTGCGGGATCTTGCACTTGCACGTCGTACTGCTGGTAGGCGGTAACGAAATAGCCGGTTTCATGAGGATCGTCGGCAATTTTCTTGTACTCGGTATAGCCAAGGGTCCCCGGCAGGGCAGCTATTTCCTGACGGAAAGCGACGGGATACTCTCCAGGCCAGACTATTGGGTCGGGCCTAAAGTAGGGCGGCAGAGCTGATACCCCGTCCTTCTCCTGATAAGCTGCTTCCAGGATCTCACTCGTGACGATCAGCACTTCCGTGCGAGTCACCAGGCCATAATTCCCGACCCGGCCCAGAGGCATTCCCTCAAAGGGGTTCCCGTCGTAGTAATTAAAGGACTGCCCGATAACTTGCAGTTTGTCAGAGCTGGAAAATTGTTGCTCTGGCTTCGGGTCGTAGTAATTGAAGGACTGGCCAATCAACCGCAACCGATCTAATGCGGATTCCAGCAGTTCCAGTACCGTTGGCTTGCCATCCCGGACGATCTCGTAGGCGATGGTATAGGCCATCCGATCCACCATGTAGGGATTGGGATTATCCGACGGTTTTCGATCGTCCTTTAGCTTTAGATCGTCGCGTGGTTTGGTGTAGACCGTTTTGGATAGAGTCGCTAAGTAGGGCTTGTCTGGCCGATCGTCCAGATTGCGCCATTCTCTGGGGCAGGCTATCTGGATTTGAGTAGAGGGTTGCCCGTAATCGTCGTAATCCTGGGTAAAGCTGAACTGGGTCATGGGTTCATCGCCCCGTTCCCATTGGGTTATCCGCTGGGCCAGACCGTGAGGAAAGAAGATTCTCTGCCGCTTCGATCTCGGATCCGTCGGCGGCTCCACCTCCACCACCCCCGACTGCGCTTCCGTCACCGTATAAGGCTGGCTCTGTCGGGACGTACCGTCTAGAGCGTAGAGTTCCGTCCGCAACATCTGCCCCCGCAGCGTACGCAGGGCATCCCGCCGAGCGGGCCTGGACAACTTCTCGAGCAACTCCTCCGTCTCCTTCGGCCGCTCCAACAGGGAGGGATCCTCCGACCAATACTCCTCCCGGTAATACGTTTCGGCCCAGTCCCCCTCCTCGTCCATCACTGGCCCCTGATGGAACCAGGTCTTGGTCAAAGTGGGGGGTGAAAAATGTTGCCAGTCCACCGGTTCAAAGACCGTGTCCTCACCGTGCAGACCGGCTCGGTCGTAGACTTCAAAAGTCTCCGTATCCAACTGTTCCACCCGACCAAAACCGCGGAACTCCCGCTCGATGCCATCCCAGTAACCGTGGTGGTAGCGGTACTCCGTCGTCAGCTTGCCGTGAGAAATCTCGTCGATCGCCTCCACCCGCGACACCACCTGTACCGGGAATGGCAGCGGCGTTTTCCAGCGCGTCTCTCGCTGCTGCAGGTCTTCCAGGTAAAACCTCGTCGAGGGCTCGTACTGCACGCGGGTAATCGAACCCATGTGGTTATCTATCTGGTGCAGCAAATAGGGCTTCACCCCACCCGTGAAGTCCAAGAAATACATGTGACTGCGGGAAAGCCCGTTCGCATCTGCACTCCACAGCACACCGCTAATGCCTGTCCCCAACAGGTCCACCAACCGCACTGCATCCGTATCCGTCACTGGCGGCGTACCCTTGATAATGATTGGATCGCTCCAGCCGTTGCCGCTCTGGTTGATCCACAGGATTGTCTGGGTGTCATCTACGTAAACTACGTCCGCCAACCCATCTCCATCTACATCGCCGATTAAAATCCGGCGCGGGTCGTAACCGTAACGGAAGCGAGGGCTATTGCGCATGGAAATGCGCTTGCCCCAGTTGCCGTACCCCAGGTTGGGCCAGTACTCGATATTGCCGTCGTAAACTAGCACGATATCCTGCAGGCCATCGCCAGACATATCCCCCCACTTCACGCGCGGGTCCGAAAAATCGATATTGGGAAAATCCTCAATGGCCTGCCGCTCCACCCAGCGGGTTTCCTTCCAACCTTCTTTGGAGTCGTTAAAGAAACATTCCAACCGACTGCCCGATCGAATGGCATCTGTCACCCCATTTCCAGTCAGGTCCACCAGCTGCACGTTAGGAGCTTGCAAATCGAAACTGGGAGCCGTCCGGTAGCTCTGGAACGACTTGGCATTCCACAATCCGCCAAACTGCAGGGGAAAGTACCCCGCTCGCCCGGGCTGAGTCACCAGCAGATCGACGCGTCCATCCCCATCGGCATCGATTAGCTGCACCCCCCGGTCGGCCAATTGCAATCCGGCAGGCGCTTCGCGCATGGGTCGAGGCGGGTCGAACTTCCCATTCCCCAGATTTCGCCAGTAGCGCACGCTGCCGTTCATCTCCAGGATGTCCTGTAAGCCATTGCCAAACAGATCCGCCAGCTCCAGTTCAGGATTGCCCAGGGAACGAGCCGGCAAGTTGTCCCCCGCAATGGGGATAAAATCCCGACTTTCTGGTTCGAAGGTTGTATAGCTTACTTCCAATGGCGGCAACCATTCAGCCATTGGCGAAGTAGACACACTGGCCTCCGCCACGTAGAATTCCGCCCCTCCGGCACTGGCCCCATAAAGAATGAATAGATTAACCGGACCTCCCCCATTAGGTGCCTGGAGGTATTCCCACTGATGGGTAGTCGAGCTGAAGGCATCCAACTGAGTCCTACTGCCGTTCCCCGTGCCGATCCCCACCCGCCCCCGCAAAACATAGACCCAAGCTCCTGCCGTGACTTTTTTAGGGAAAGCATCCTGGCGCAACAATCTCTGAAACAAACCGTTAGTTTTTCCCGTTGTGCTCACCCAAAGCATTCTCGGGCCACCCTCTGGAAAAGTAGAGGGAAGCAACTTCGTAGAAGTCTTAGCCGTATTGTTGTTCCACACCCCCCAGCCATCTGCCGCCGATGAGCCGCCGCTGCGACGCCCAGTAAAGCTAGTACTTGCTCCTCGGGGCCCCACGGTTTCAAAATCGGAGTTCTGCAGCAGATTCTGAACGGTATTGTCTTCCCCTTTGACCCAGATCTGGCTCAGGAGGGACCCCCCGTTTAATGGCAGTCGCGCCGCCAAATTCTCCAGATCGTGGTGCCGATCGAGATAGACAAACCGATAGCGACGCACAGTAACCGTATAGTCCAGATCGGCATGAGTGCAAACGACAATGTCCTGACACCGCTTGCGGGTACGAATCTCAAATCCCGCTCGGTATTCCGAGAAAGGATCGGGCCGGTCCGCATACTCAAACGTCACCGAGACCAAAAATTTGGGCTCGGCCGGAGGATCGCCGTAATCGGCATAGCGAATCCGCTTCAGGTAAAGCCGATCCCACCGATGGGGGCCGTCTTGGCCGTCATCTCGCTCGTATTCGTAGACAATGGCATTGCCAAACGGATCGCGAGTCTGGACCAACGACCAGCTAAAGATCTTGCTGCGGTCATCGGGATTCGCAACCACCCCCGGATCTTGCCAACCTCCATCTGCATTGGCTGGCAGTTTTGGCGTGCCGTAGTAGCTAACCAACCCATCTTTACTGCGCACCTCCCAGTAGTCCCGCACGGGGCCTTTGGGGAGATGAACGACACGATGGTGCTGAATTCGAGCAAATAACCCTTCGGTGCGGGGACGGTATTGAATTGAAATTCTTCGTTCCGTCTCTGTCTCGAAGCGGTGCTCCGCTACCGGCACCAGATCTTCCGCCCCCGACAGAATAAACACATCGCGATCGTCGTCGTAGCGGGGGATTCCCTTCGAGGTCTTGCGACTAACCCCGGGAACGCTCAACCCCCAGCCCATCCCGAAAGGACCGTTGCCATTACCGGTGCTGTAGACCAAATTGAGTTCCGGCTGAAACCCGTTGCGCCCCGGGGGCAAAGCAATGGGGACGGTGAAATTACCAGTACCGGTAAATAAATCTGGAGAGAAGGTTTCACCGATACCTTGAAGGGCACCTCCTCCCTTAGGTAGGGAGATGACTTGGCTCGATGCACCCGATTTATTGCTCATACATCCCCTGGGCCTGCAGTCGAGACTAGAGCTATCTCGCCTGTGTCACCGTGAGAATATCGAAAGAACTTGAGTTAACTGTGAGGGTAGCAATTACCCCTAACGAACCTTCATGTTCATTAAACTGCTGGAACCTCCACTTTAAAGACCCCCATATTTTGCAGCACCTTAGATAGGTCGCTGAAGACCGAAGGGGTGCCTTGGAGACGCATCCAACTCAAGCCCGACTGCCCTAGCCGTTTCTTGCCAGCAATCCAACAATTCCGCCCCTTTAGCCTTCTTCTTGGGCTGGCGAGTTCTCAATGCTGCTGTCTGCCGCGATCGCCAATTTGACTGCCTCGCCACGCTTTCGATCTGCCTGCGACGCTTGCTGAATGCCTGCAGTTGCTCTTGCGAAAACCCCTCCACTTCAAATAGTCCGTTCTCTTTCCAAGCGATCGCGTAACCCAAACCCTCAGCACAAGCAGCTAACTCTTTCTGATATTGCATCCCCAATCGCTTGCGATCTCGATACAGACGCCCGTTGTGCAGGCAGTACCACTTGTCATTCGCCCAAGTCATGTTGAGGGCAACGCAGTGGGTGTGAAGCTGCGGATCTAACTCTCGGCTGGTGTCGTGATGGAAACGGGCCACAACCAAGCTTTTTGTCCGAACCTGCATCCGCTTGCCACTCTGCCTAACCCGCGTCTCGGCATAGTCCTGCTCGACTGATTCGAGGACCTTTTCCACTGCCTGTTTGTGAGCCTCTACAAGCCGCCAGTCTCGAAATACCAAAGCCAGTAGGCTGACACTTTTGGGGGGACTGAAAGTGAGATCCAGGCCTGCGCGATCGCGATAGTCCGCCCGTGTCGCTCTGCGCAGGCGAAATGGTTCTCCATCGGGAAGATTGCCCGAGAGGAGTTGAGTAAAGTCTGCAGGCTTAACGCCTCCGGTCAGTCCCAGGCGTTCCGCTCCCCTCCCCCACCATTGGGATTGGAACAATGCTTCTGCATTAGAGTAGTAATTCTCCTGCTGGTAATAATGGGCTCCCATTTCAGCGGAGATGTTGTGGGAACTCAACATCGCATTTGCCTTTCGTTCGGCGAACAGACAGGTCGCCAACTCCCGTTGCCCCTACGGTAACCCGAGCCCAATATTTTGGGCGTACTGTGTGAGGGTAAAAACGGTGGGGCGGCGACTAGCGGCAAGGGTGCGCGACGAGGGATTGCGAACGCCTGAAACTCCCGCCAGGCAAAGGTTTCCTGCAGCGGCGACCTCGCCGCTGCGGTGAGATGTTTACATCGAACAAAATCGGGGTCGCCGGCACGGAGCGGCGGGGTTTCCGACAGATCGCCGGTAGTCTAGCGGCGATCTAGCGGCGACTTTCGCAGGGTCGTCGGTGAGGGAACGGCGATCGCCGCTGGTCAGCGCCGGATGAGCGGCGCCCGCCGATTGAGAAGGTAAGTTATAAGTACTGTATGTAGACATATAGTACTTATATACTATCTACAGCTAGCGCATCAGCTCGTGACTGGATACACCAAACAGCAATTGGCCGACCTATTCGAGATCTCCCTGCCGACAGTGAGGGAGACTCTCAAGACACTGACGATATCTACTCGCCAAGTCTCGATTTCGGAAGATGATGTCAAACGGTTTGCAGCCCTACGCTGGATGATTGCCTATGAAGGATTGCGCTACTCCGAAATCCAGCAATCCCTTCAGAATGGATTAAATGTCGATAGCGCTCTTGGGGTGGAGGACATTGCTAAAGCGATCGCTGCCGAAACGAGCAGCTGGCTTACCAAGAAACAGCTTGCCGAGAAGTTTGGCATCAGCCTGCACGTGGTGGGAGCAACGTTTCGGGCTTGTGGCACTTCCACGACCAAACAGCTGTACGATCCCCAGGACTGCAAAAAGTTCGAAGAAGCTCGTCAGCTGAAAGAACAATGCCAATGGAACTATCTGCAAATTGCTCAATACTTTCGAGGCAAACTCCATCAAGCAGATGAGGATTTGATTGACAGAGTCAGCAAGCAACAGTTGGCGAATCAGTTTGGCATCCAGTTACTTGCCGTGCGAAAAACGTTGCAAGCCTGCGGACTTTCCACAACCCAACGGACTTACTCCCCGAGAGAAGTTCAACGGTTTGCACAAGCAAGACACTATCTCGAGCAGGGATGGAGCTATCAGAAAGTTGCCAACAAAATGGGGGCTGCTGAGCGCCCGATAACGGAAGTTAAATAGGAGATACAGGGCTAAGGAATGCCTCAGAAAAAACTTTGCAGCCGGTTTGGCTTGAAATCTCAATCGACAATTAAGGAAGTTCCAGCGTTTATCCCACTTTGTAGGAAAACCGTCCACTTCTGCGCAGTTGGGGCTGTCTGATGATTGGAGCGGGTCTCTCTCTAAGGATGGGTTTGGGCAGTGTCTCTCGGTGGAGTTGTTCGAACT
>JBFRWN010000008.1:0-29564 GCA_051439605.1 Synechococcus sp. | reverse complement strand
ATCGCTTTGCTGGAACGTTTACTTGCAGCCTGCTTGCCATGCGGATTAGCAGCTTGGCCTAGCCGGTGAGTTTTGGATGAGGGAGCTACCTGTAAATGAGAGGCTTGCACCCTTTGCCACATCTGGTGGAATGAATAGGCGATCGCCTGGACGCTGTTTGCAGCCGCTGCTTTAATTTCCCGCCAAGCGCGCTGTGTGCGACGCACGGTCCTGATGGATAGATGATGGACGTGCCGGAATAATCGACTGCGGTAGGGACTCGAACCAGGCATGACGCAAGATAGCTTCAGGTAATCTCCACTATAGAGACAACTGACCCCTTTGGACCGCAGCAAGCTGAAGATCCCAATACATATTTACCACCCAAGATAGTAAGCCCCTAGTACACGGTGGCGTAAATTAATCGCCTAAAGGTTTGTCAGTGCTAGGTTGCAGAAGCAGAGTGGAAAGCAACTGATGCCAAGACTGAAAGCCACAGCCATTGACTTGAGTTAAGCGGCAAGAAAGCAGCTGGAGGCTTGGTTTATTTGCGGGTTACACTCCGGGTGGCATTTCTCAATGAAATCGGCAATCATTCCGTGGAGTTTGCGATCGCAGGAGCTTAAGTCCAGATACTGAGCAGTTGGTGTCTCCCTTGACGATCGCAACGTATGAATGAACTTCCCCGCTGCAAGCTACGGGGTGTCACTTCGCTACGCCTCCCACGCTTCGCGCGTCGGCTTCGCTCTACAGCACCTTTCAGACGCTGTTTTCGCATCGCAGCAAGCTGCGGGGTCTGAGACCCAAAGAAATTTAGATCAAGAAAGCTGACTAAACAGTTGCGATTCTGTCTCTTTGGGCGGTTGCTGAAAGCAACCGCTAGAGTGGGCTGTCTGCTCTTTATTGTCCAAAGTCCAAAAAGTTTTAGGATGAAGGAATTTTTAGCAGAAATTACCCTCACCTGAAGGAGGTAACTCCAAAGTGTATTGCACTACTTTTGGGTCAGTTCAAGATTGGTCACTGGACTGCTAACACCCCTCGCCGATCCCACGATTTCAAGCTTATAGACAGAGCCCGCAATGGTGGGAATCCCCGTGCTGACCTGGATGCTAAAATTCCCTGCATCATCTGCTTGAACGGAACGTGTTGTTAGCGATCGCTCTGTCGAAATCAACCCACCCAAGGAATTTGATGCAACCCCGCTGACCGCCACGGTGGCATTGGGTGCTGTAGTCCCCATCAATTCAAACGAGCTGCCAGAGACTCCATCTCCGTTCTTGTGGCTGGTGATTTTGGGTTGTAGCAACTCCGGCGTTATCTCGGCTGTGTCTACTCCGGTTCCCTCTAAAGCTACTTCTTCTGCAGCTTCCGGAGTTTCAGCGACTAGCTGCAGCGGTAGATCGGCGGTGGCAAAGCGAATTTGGCTGTCCCGCTCTAACCGAGCGACCACAATTCCTTCGTCAGTTAAGTCTTCCTCTGCCACCCTCAAATTCGCTACGTACACCCCAGAAGAAACCTCTTGCATGGATAGAGATTTCACGGTCGCGCCGTCCCGGACAAGAAAAGCGGACACAGTACTGCTGGGGGTTCCATTGACGGTGATCAGTAAATCCTGGCCGGTGGCCAATGGATCGTTACTAGCGTTATGAGAAACCGATTCAATCTCTGCTACGACTCCTGCTCCCACAGTGAAGGACCATTGGGCCTGTCGATCTTGCCCTGCGGAATTGGTGAATTCCAACTGAACAACATGTTCCCCAGGAGTCAGCGCATCAGCCGCCCGATAACTGAAGAACTCTGAGGTGATAACTGACTGACCAGATACATCTACGTCATCTACAAAGACTTTGACAGTTTCTGGTAGGACGGTAATTCCAGACTCCGCTTTGAAGGTTGCGGAGATGGCTGAAGAGGGTTCTACATCCTCCGCACCAATGCTGGGACTGGGGCTGGTCACTCGTTGGGCTCTCACTGGCACCGGCAAGAGAAACAGAGGAGTAAAGGATAGACCAACTGCAAGAGTGCCCACTAAGAAATGGCGCAGAAATCCGACACAAGCATTCATGGAAAAATATTAGCCTCTGAGGACAAGTTAGTAATAGGTCGTTGCTAGGTAATGAGTAGTGTGAATGCGCTAGAAACTGATGACTACAATTTGTAATGAAAGTTCCTTTTTGGGGTGGGTAACAGCGAAGCACAAACGTGGACAAATCGCAGGCATGACGGGACTCGTTGTCAGCATCTATCTAGAGGAAGCGCTAGGATCGTCGCTACGCCCGATTGGATGGCTACAGCTGCTCAGGTGCAGTAGCTCCTGTCACTGACAACACTCCTTGTACGGACTGGATTGAAGATATCTGATTCAAACCATCCATATCATCGTTCTTAGGCTGGTCTGCTTGTTGTGATGAGTTGGGGGAGGGTGGCTGAGGGTCGAGTTGGGGATCGGGTTGCGGCAAAAAATCCACAAGCCTCCATGTGAAGCCCTCCTCAGAACTCGTTGGCGGACTAGGATGGGCGAGCAACCAGCGATCTAGCTCGCTCTCGGGATCGACCCGACGAGCCAATGTCATGACAAAGGGATTGGTTCGCTGATAGCGGGACTTACGATTGGGGGGGCGCACCGCCAACCGGTAGGTGCCACGGACGTCCACACCAGAATAGGTTTCTCCATCAGCTGCAATCCTAATGTGTTTCTGGGATTGCACTTTTACTGCGCGAATAGTGGTCCAACTGTTGAGCAGCTCGTGCCCCACCAACGTGTTGGGAATGTCCCCTGCACGAGCCATCTCATATTGCAGGGCCGTCTCGACCACCGATTTCGGCGCATTCTCACCACAAGCTGAAACTCCAACCATCAACAGCAGGAGCAAACCGCAGCGAATGAACCAGTTGGCGATCCCCTTCATGGTTTCACATCCCCAAAACGCATCCTCAACCATACTCCTCTTCCTCCCCTTTGCTGTAGAGCGATCGCAGAACGTCACCACCACTCGGGCCAGCATCTTCTATAACTCCCGTTCTTGTATCAAACAGGGGGGTGGGGCTGTGCAGGGTTCCGCAGGAGTTCGTGGAGAATGAGGCAATTTTGTGGGGTAATATCTTTGAGTTTGCTGTTAGGAACCGTACATCCACTAGGTTACGGAGCCCTAGTTTGCAACGAATAGCTAGATGCTCTTGTGGGAGACATCCAATGCAATAGACAATGAGTCATTCAAGCTGTATTTCTGCTGCAGCGATCGATTTCGGGGCAACTAGCGAGTGGGTTTGATTTGGTTGGCGTTGGGCTTTGCTCTCCTAGTAATTGGGGGAGAGGGGGTTGTACGTGGCGCTGCAAGCTTAGCCCGTAAATTGTCTATTCCCCCTCTAATCATTGGCTTAACGGTGGTGGCTTTTGGCACCTCCTCTCCAGAATTGGGGGTCAGTGTGGTAGCGGGCTTGCAAGGGAATAGCGATATCGCCGTTGCCAATGTGGTGGGTAGCAATATCTTTAACATTCTGGTGGCCATCGGCATCCCCGCAGCGATCGCCCCCATCAAAACTTCCATGAGCTTGCTCTCGCGCGAGCTACCCATTCTGTTTTCTGTAACGGCTGTTGCCACGGTCTTAGCCCGAGTGGGTCTACAGATCAATCGACCTGAGGCAGCGGTACTGCTAGTGGGATTGCTAGCCTTTATCGGCTACAGCTATTGGGCTGCACGAGCCGAGCCAGCACTCATTCACGAAGAATATGACGAAGGAATCGGCAAAGAAACCAGCACCCCAATGTCATTTCTTTATGTAAGCATCGGGATTGCTTTGCTGATTGGTGGATCGCAACTGGTGGTCAAGGGAGCTTCAGCAATTGCCCTCAGTCTAGGGATCTCCCAAACCATTATTGGTCTGACCATCGTGGCGATAGGAACTTCGCTCCCTGAGTTGATGACCTCCACAATGGCTGCGGTGAAAGGAGAAGGGGATCTTGCCATCGGCAATGCCCTAGGCAGCAATATCTTTAACTTACTGGGCATCTTGGGGATTGCTGGGCTGGTTCATCCGCTGCGGGTGGCCCGAGAGTTAGCTCTATTTGACCTTCCCTGGATGGTGATGGCGACCCTGCTGCTGTTTCCTCTGGTGCTAACGAATAAGCAAATCTCGCGCATGGAAGGACTGGTTATGGTGGGTCTGTATCTGGCCTACACCCTTTGGCTGATTGTTCGGGCGATCGGATAGCATCCCCTTCTCAATCAGAAGTATCTGCGTTCCGCCTATAGCGATAGCCAACTGATAGCTGTGAGAAAGGAGAATGCAGAACTTTTTTTAAATAGCGACGGCTTCCTTGGCAAGAACTGCTTGCAGGTCCATATTCATGACATAGCCATAAATACGGATATATTCCTCAGCCGATCTTGTCCAGCTAAAGTCTTGGTTCATCCCCCGCTTCTGCAACGCAGCCCAGGCGTCCTTATATTGGAATCCCTCCCAAGCTCTAACGATCGCAGTGAAGAAATCTAAGCCCTCGTAGCGATCGAAGCAGTAGCCAGTCCCCTCCCCTGTTCGCGGGTTGTGGTGGGAAACGGTATCCACGAGGCCACCCGTCCGGCGGACGATTGGTACGCACCCGTACCGCAGAGCAATCATTTGACTGATGCCACAGGGCTCGAAACGGCTGGGCATCAGAAACGCATCGGCACCGGCGTATATTCTTTGGGCCAGATGGGGATCGAATTTAGAGAAAAAGGCTACCCGATCGCCCCAGCGATCGCTCATCTCCTGCAACTTGCCTTCGTAATAGGATTCTCCGCTGCCCAAGACAACCAATTGCGCATCGCTGTAGGACAAGAAGCGATCGACCGCCTGCAGCATCAGGTGGAGCCCCTTTTGCTCCACTAACCTAGAGACCATTCCCATTAAGAATGCATCGGAATTGGGGGGTAATCCCGCCTCTTTCTGCAGCGCGATTTTATTGGCAGGACGTAGCTCCAGCAGATCGGAGCTGTAAGTCTTGGCTAAGGCGGGATCGGTTGCGGGGTTGAACCGTTCAACATCCAAGCCGTTGAGGACACCGTGTAGGCGCAATCCGATCTCGGACAGTAACTGATTCAGATTTTCGCCATGCTCGGGGGTACGAATTTCGCTGGCATAGGTGGGAGACACGGTGGTGACCTGATCGGCATAGGCGATTGCTGCGGCCATCGTGTTGTGCATGTGGAAGTTTTCTGGCAGCCAGGTCACGCGTTCCAACATCCATTTCCACGGCCCCTGGTAGGCCAAGTTGTGGATGGTAAAGACTGTGCCGATATCGGAGGTGTCCCGCATCCACACCGGAACCATCCCTGTATGCCAATCGTGGCAGTGAATAATATTCGGCTTCCAATGGTTCCATGCGAACTCCGCCACAGAGTTGGCAAAAAACGTAAATCTCCACTGTTCGTCCTCCCCTCCATAGATACGATGGGGGGCAAAGGCATAATGCTCAACCAAATACAGGGGGACATTCGTACCGGGCAGGACAGTCTCGTAGACATTACAGGTGGTTTCCATCACAGTGGCAGACCAGATCGGGCCTTGCTTGATGCAGTCTAGGAACTGCTCCTCCTCCCACAGAAATCCGTAGAACGGCAGGATGATGCGCACATCGACGCCCTGTTTCCGTAATACGCTTGGTAGCGAACCCACAACGTCGGCCATTCCTCCAGCTTTGGCAATGGGGGCAGCTTCTGCGGCTGCAAACAGAATTTTGACGTCGGCCATGGCGTTTTTAGGTGGCAGTAACCCCTGTACCATACGGCATTTAGCACCCAACTGATGGGCTTTCCCGCCACAGAATGACCGCCATTTTCGAGGCAAAATCTCTCCTCGGGATCGATGTAATGGTTTCGATCGGTTGCTAGAGCTGATGCGGGTCTTGATGGGTGGTAGATCGCTCAGTTTGTAACTTCGACAGTTTGTATCTTTACGGTTGGTATTTTCGATGTTGATGTCTGCAAACACTTCAGGCGAAGTTCCCCATGTGGGCTATCACGGTCAGGGGAGACCACGTAATTTCTTCGAAGGCTGGTATTTCCGCATCACAATCCCCGAAATTGAAGAAAGCTTTGCCTTCATGTATTCGATTGAAGATCCGAGGGGCAACAGCGATCGCAGCGGCGGCATGATGCAGGTTTTGGGACCGGGAGATCGGTTGGTTTGGCGCTCGCTGCCGGACTGTTGCTTATTTTGGGGAGAGCGCGAACGCCTTGCCCTTGGCCATTGGGGACGAAAACCCTCGTTGCTGGCACGTCGCTCGTTGTCTGTAAAGGAATTGCCCCCCGACCAATTTGAACGTGCGATTCCATTTGGCTATCAAGTCAGCGATCGCCTCAATCAGGGCAAATTTCGCCTCCCCTCCGGTGAATCGATTCGGTGGCGATACCGGGTTGACCCCCTAGTAAAAGGTGGCTGGCGGACTCCAGATGCAACTATGGGCTGGCTGTCTTATTTCCCTGTGTTCGAGCCAGGATGGCAAATTTTGATGGATCGGGGATTGGCTACAGGCTACGTAATTTGGCGAGATCGGTCCTTCAACTTTGAACGGGTACCTGCCTATGCTGAAAAAAATTGGGGGGGAGCGTTCCCCATCCGCTGGTTTTGGATGCAATGCAACGGGTTTGAAAACAGGCCCGATCTTGCCATTACCTGCGTGGGTGGGATTCGAAAGGTACTGGGGTGGCCGCAGTCGGTGGGGATGGTTTACCTGCAGTGGGATCGGCATACTATCAAGTTAATGCCGGAGGCGAGCCAACAGCGGTGGTCTGTTGCTCCCTGGGGGAAATGGCTATTTGTGGCGCAAGATAGCCGCTATCGGCTGGAGGTGCTGGGCTTGACCGACGAGATTCCCGTTCCCGTTATGGTGCCCACCCATGCTGGGATGCAGTTTAACTGCTGGGATACCACACACGGATATTTGCGGGTGCGGGTATGGCAATGGGAAATGGGGACTTGGACGCTCGTCCTTGAGGAAAGCAGCTCGCTAGCGGGGCTAGAAGTAGGCGGAGATGGCTGGGATTCCCCTTGGAACCATCCGCAATGAATTCCTCCTATTCAGGAATAAGGCCTCTGCCGCAATTCTCTGAAGCCAAGACCCAGAGCGATCCAGCAAATACCTTATCCGGCAACCCTCGCAGCAGGTCCAAGACAGATGAATAAAGTCGGCTGTTTTGGCTGCTTTTTTTCAATGAAATGCGCTACCCGGTATTTCTCATCCCTGCAGCAATACCGTTGATGGTCAGCAATGCCCCCCTTAGCAATTCGGAACGGCTGTGACGGGACTGAGAACCGGGTTTTTGATGCTGACGCAGACGCTTGAGCAGAGACACCTGTAGAAAGCCCAACGGCACGATGGAGCTATTGCGCAAGCGGACAGAACGTTGCAACTGGGCATCTCCATCTAGCAAGTCTTCGTGTTGGGCGATCGCCAGAACGATGTCGCGGGTGCAGGTCATTTCTTCTGAAATACGCTCGAACAGCTGCTCGTCTTTCTCCCGATTACGATCGGACACCAGCTCTCGCATGTAATGGCGGGCAATTTGCATATCCACCTTGGCTAAGGTCATCTCCACTTTGGAAATCACCGTTTTGAAGAAGGGCCACGAACGATACAAATTGCGCAAATAGTCTAGATTGGCTGCGGGTTCCTGTTCGATAAAGGATTTCAGAGCAGTCCCTACCCCATACCAAGAGGGAAGTAGGAAGCGACTTTGGGTCCAGCTAAACACCCAAGGGATGGCCCGCAGTCCATCCAGGTCTTTTTTCTGGGTGTTGCGGCGACTGGGGCGAGAGCTGATTTGCAGCTTGCTAATTTCCTCTATGGGGGTGGCCTCCAGGAAAAACTCCAAGAAGCCAGGGGTTTCGTATACCAACGAGCGGTATTCTTGGCGCGATCGGGTCGCTAAATTCTCCATCTGCTGTAGCCATTCTTCTTCCCCATCTCCGTAGGTGGCTAGCAGGCTAGATTGCACTACGGCGCTGGTTACGGTTTCGAGGTTGTAGACAGCAGCATCCAGCAACGAGTATTTAGAGGCCAAGACTTCCCCCTGTTCGGTAATCTTGATGCGACCGCCGATGCTGCGACCCGGCTGAGCCAAGATAGCCTCGTAGGCCGGGCCCCCCCCCCGACCCACAGAGCCCCCTCTCCCGTGAAAGATACGCAGCTTCAAGCCGAATTTTTCAGCTACCACTTGCAGGGACTGCTGGGCTTTGTAAATTTCCCAGTTGCTGCTAAGGAACCCTGAGTCTTTGTTGCTATCGGAATAGCCCAGCATGACCTCTTGCAGGTCATTGCGAGAGCGGAGGTACTCGCGGTAGAAGGGCAGTTGGAACATTTCCTCCATAACTGCAGGAGCCCGTTTCAGATCGTCCACCGTTTCGAACAGCGGCACCACCGAGAGACTACCCGACGCAGAAATAGGTTCGTAGATGCCCGCTTCTTTGGCAAACAGCAACACTTCTAACATGTCGCTGCTACAGCGGTTCATGCTGATGATATAGGTGTGGCAAATAGGTTGACCGAACTCTTGCTGCAGGGCGCGAATGGTGCGGAAGGTTTCCACTACCTCTATAGTTTTCGAAGAGACGAAAGAACCATCGGGCTCGGGTTCCGCGGCCGGTTTAAATCCAGGGAGGGTGGTAGGAACGGGTGGGGCGGGTAACTCGGCAGGGATGATAGGGCGGCGAGTTTGCAGTTCATGAACTAGGAATGTCGTTTTCTCTTGCTCGGACAATTCCTTGTAGGCTTTGGGCAATAACCGCAGATAGTTAAATATTTCTGTCAGGCTTTTTTCGTGGATGCGGCTGTCCTGGCGTACGTCCAAGCGGGCTAAGAAAAACCCAAACACCTTCACCTGGGCGATCAGCTGCTCAAGTTGGCGACAGCGGAGGCTGCTGCGATTGAGGCTGTCACGAATCAGTTGCAGATCGTTGAGAAATTCTTCAGCACTGGTGTAACCGGTGGCGATCGCCGCCCGCCGTTGAAGGGGGTCAGGGTTCCCCAGCTGTTCGTTGCGATCGCGGGTCAGTTCCAACTTGTGCTGGATGTAGCTCAACTTTAGACGATAAGGCTCCTGACGGAATTTCAGCGACAGAGATTCGTACACCTCGGGGAACTGACTTTGATCTTGCTCTAAGGTCGTCAGCAGCTCTTGGTCCACGTCACTCCAGTGCAGGGACACGCTCAGGGCTCTAACCAGATCGCGGACCGACTGAATGTACTTGTCGAGTACGAGGTTACGTTGGTAGCAGGCGGTTTGCCAGCTCACCTCTGGGGTGACAGAGGGGTTGCCATCGCGATCGGAACCCACCCAAGAGCCGAAGCTGCAGAAATCGTAACTGGGGGCCTCTGTGTTTGGGTAAACCGATTGGAGTGTTTGGGAGAGACGTTCGTGCAACAACGGTACGGCGTTAAACAGCACCTCCTCGAAATAGTGCAGGGTGTAATCCACTTCATCCAGGACGGTGGGTTTGAACTGGTGCAGTTCATCTGTGCGCCACCACAGGAGGATTTCTTCAAATAGCTGTTGCCGCAGCACCTTGGCCTCCCAGCCCACTGGGTCCTTGAGGCGATCGAAGGTATCTAACAGCTTGGATAGCGCGCGCTGCTTTTCTCGGATGGTGTGGCGCACGATCTCGGTGGGATGAGCGGTGAACACTAGCCGAATGTCGAGGGCATGCAGCAGCGACTGCAGTTGTTCTGTGGAGATCTGTTGAGATTTGAGGTAAGGAAACAAGACGCTGAAGCGTTCTTGCTTGTGGGTCTTGGGCAACTCGTCGGGGACATTGCCCCCAATGCGATCGCGACTGGTGCGAACCGCTTGGTCGTAATGCTGCTCGGTAATGTTGATCAGCTGGAAAAAGAGAGCAAATGCGCGCGAGGCTTGGATGGCTTCTTTCAGCTCGAGATCGTGAACGATCTCGAGCACTTCTGCAGCGGGATATTCAGGGGCTTGTCCCTCTGGGGAACACATCTGCCGCAGTTGCTTGAGCAGATCGACTAATTTTTGTCCGCACTCCTGAAGCAGCACAGTCTCCCACAGCTCCTCGATCAAGCGCAGGCGCTGGGATAGTAACGGATCGTTAGACACGATCGTTTGAGCTGGAGTTTCTGCGGTGGAACGGTCTGTCGCTAAGGAATTGGGGGCAGAACTCATTATGGGAACTGGCTCCAGTATTAAGGATAATCACTGGAACAATTCTAAGGCTCTACTCCCCAATGACCAGGGAACTGCACAAGATATTTGGCATTCCTTTCTAAAATCCCCCTCTTCAGCTCATGGATCGGTGCATGTAATAGATTTCTATGTCGGCAGATTCCGCCCCCATATTCCCGTCTTCTGCTCCTGCCGCCAACTCAGAGGGAGTGCGACGCAAATCCTCTATTGGATTGGGGTCTAGCTCCTGTTCTGCCACGATCGCTTTCAGGCGATCGAGCTGGTTAAAAACCTCTTGCTTGAGAAATTCGCACCCCTGTCGGGTGACCGCAGAAACGGTCAGAACGTCTGCCCTAGAAGCCTCCTGCATGTGTTGTTGCTTCCGGGCCAATTCTTCAGGGGGAACGGCATCAACTTTGTTCAACACGACAATCTGTTGCTTGTGGGGCAAGCCGCGATCGTAAGACTGCAGTTCCGCTTGAATGGTCAGATAACTGCTAACTGGATCTTCCTCACTTGCATCCACTAGGTGAACCAAAAGACGGGTGCGTTCGATATGGCGCAAGAATTCATACCCCAACCCAACTCCTTCATGGGCCCCTTCGATCAGACCAGGAATGTCTGCGAACACCACTCCATCCCCAGAGGGGCGACGCACCACCCCTAAGTTGGGCACCAGGGTTGTGAAAGGATAGTCGGCCACTTTGGGGCGGGCGGACGATAGTACGGAAATCAGGGTGGATTTACCGGCATTGGGCAACCCAATAATGCCAATCTCGGCCAACAACTTGAGTTCAAGCTGTAGCTGGCGCTCTTCACCAGGCTTACCCTCCGTCATTCTTTCCGGAGCACGATTGCGGTTACTGAGGAAATGAGCATTTCCCATGCCCCCTGCTCCACCTTTGGCCACACAGAGCTGTTGGCCAGGTTCGGTAATGTCCCCCAAAAATTCATCGGTTTTGGCGTCAAACACCACCGTTCCGCAGGGAACTAAGATTTCAAGCGCTTTTCCTCCTCTCCCCGTCATATTTTTAGGGCCGCCTTTACCTCCATCGTCTGCTGCGTACAGGCGCTGAAAGCGAAAGTCTAAGAGAGTCTGAAGGTTACTGTCGCCAACTAATACAACCGATCCGCCCCGTCCTCCATTGCCCCCAGATGGCCCGCCAGCTGGAATATATTTTTCGCGGCGGAAAGCCACCATGCCATCTCCACCATCCCCGGCTTTGACGGCAATTGTGGCGCGATCGATAAACTTCACGAGGATCTCCAGTGGGACTGAGGGGACGAAAATAGTTGTGGATTCGGGGTAGGAGAAGATTTTTGACTTTTCCTGGATCGGGCATTCAATCCAGCGCTTTTACTTCAGTTGCCACGTAGCCCGACGATTGAAATGAAAAGACTGTAAAAGGGCTCACTTTTTCCGCACAATTAACCTAGCATTTCCGGAGGATTGCATCTTCAAAATCAGATCGCTGCTTACGACACTTTTGCCTCGATTCAGAACAGATTCAAGTGGGTTCTCGAGAAAACAATATGCGCTAGAGTTGCTAGCAACGCCATAGAGATTATTGCTAGGGGCGGAATGGAGTTTTTCAGATGTCGAGTTCTACGCCGAAAGGACACATTCTAATCGTTGAAGACGAAGAAAAGCTGGCCAAATTTATCGAGTTAGAGCTGGGTTACGAAGGATATCGAGTTTCCGTGGCGAACGATGGCACTTCGGGGATGATGGCCGCTCGCGAACAGGAACCCGACTTAATTTTGTTGGACTGGATGTTACCGGGAATTTCGGGTTTGGAAATTTGCCGCCGCTTGCGCCAAACCGGCAATCGGGTGCCGGTGATCCTGATGACTGCTAAAGATGATGTGGTCGATCGCGTCGAAGGTTTGGATGCCGGAGCCGATGATTACGTGGTCAAACCCTTTAGCATCGAGGAGCTATTGGCCCGCGTTCGAGCCCACCTGCGCCGATACAACGGTCAAGGGGAAGGCAAGTTGAGCTTTTTGGACCTATCCCTTGACCCCATCACCCGCGAAGTGATCCGCCGTTCAGAAGCAGGGGACGGAAACGAGGTGCGCCGCATTGAGCTGACGGCAAAGGAGTTTGACCTGCTGCGCTATTTGATGGAGCATCCCCGCCAAGTGCTAACCCGCCAGCAAATTCTCGAAAATGTCTGGGGATACGACTTTATGGGGGACTCCAACATCATTGAGGTTTACATTCGATATTTGCGCTTGAAGGTAGAACATGAGGGGGAAAAGCGCCTGATCCAGACCGTCCGCGGTGTGGGATATGTATTGAGAGATTAAGAAAAGTGCGATCGCACGATACAGTTTAGACCTTGAGCCTGAATGATTGCTTCAATTGAAACGGTCAAATCGGCTGGATTGGTCCAACCGGCACCTTGTTTGCCGCGAACTTATGCTGAAATTTCTCCCCTACCTTATATTTTCTTTACTCTTCTCAGTTACGTCACTGCCACCTCTATTCGCTCAAGAAGGGGGTGATGAGTCTGCGATCGAGGCTTCGGAAACCGTTGATTCTGGAGTGAGTCCCGAAGATTCAGATACGCCACCTTCCCCCGAGAATTCTGAGTCTGAAGATACCGAGGCTGAGGCTGAGAAATCCGAGGAGGACGTTCCTAAGGAGGCTGAGGCTGAGGAGGCTGGTTCTGAAGAGTCTGAGTCTGAAGAGTCTGAATCTGAGGAGGCTGAATCTGAGGAGGCTGAGGTTGAGACAGGTGAAGCCGACACTGAAGAAGCAGCTACCACTGGGCTACTAACAATCGGTACGTTTCCTCTGCAAAGTGCTACCGATCGGTTTGACATCATGGAGCGGGACGGACGCCAGTTGGCGGTGCTGGGGCTTCAGCAGGAGCAATCCGTTGCAATTTTGGATTTGGAGTCGGGAGAGATTCTGGCCCAAACCGCCATTGGTTTTGAACCCAATACCGTTCGCTATGACAGCATTAATGACGTCGTTTATGCTGCCGGCATTGATTCAGAAGGGCTTGTCGTTTTAGAGGCGAGAGATTTAGCCATCCGCAAGGGGTACGGATTGGGAGCCGGAGTGCTGGACATCGACTTTGATGGGGAAACCGGACGGATTTTTGCCACCCACCCCAGCATTAGCAGTGTCTCTGTCATGCAGCTTTCTGAAGAGCAGGCTCGTACCTTGCCCCTTCCTCGTCCTCCGTTGGCGATCGTCTACAATAGCGTCTCGCGCAATGTACTGATCACCACCCGTAGCGATGACTCCCTCGGGGTACTGGTGGTCAATTCTGAAAATGGTGAAGTCTTAGCCCTGCTGCGCAGTGGCGTTAACCCGGAAGACATTGACTTAAATCTAGCCACCCAAAGGGCTGTGGTGTTGAACTCGGGCAGTACCGATCTGACAGCATTTGTCCGCAAGGCCGACATCGAAACGATTCAAACCATTGGCTTGAACTGGCGACCCACCCGCATTGCCCTCTCCTCCGACGGCCAGCGAGCTTATGTCACATCCCGCGATAGCAATCACCTGCAGGTGGCCAATCTGGAGACGGGGGAACTTGAGGCAGTCTATGATTTAGAGGATGCCCCTCTGGGAATTCATTACCTTCCCTCGAAAGAGGGGCCCGCTGTTTTGGTGTCGGAGGCCGGTGAACCTCAATTGCGCTGGCTGCAACTCCCTGAAATCCAGCCGGGGCAAATGGCGGCTGTTATCCCTCGCCTCGATAAAGGCAGCGCAGCCGGTCGCGTTGTTGACCTTGCGGGGAATGCAGTAGAGGATGGCGTGATTCGCCTCAAAAGCATTGGCAGAATTACCCCCGATCTGCAGCTCAACTTGCTGCCTGACGGCAGCTTCATCATTCCCAATTTGCCTACGGGTCGATATTTAGCTGACATCACTGTGCCAGGCTTTCCTACGGTTAGTAGTCAGATACAGGTGCGGGCGGGGTTTGTCTCCTCAACCACCATTCAACTACCTCCTGGACGCCCTCCGGAGGATAGCGTTGGCATTGGAGTGATTCCCGATATGGAATCGTTCTCTGACGATCTAGCCGCCCACGTCCACTCCGCTCTGCAGGAGCAGGCGGGAGATCGGCCGGTGGAACTTCTTATCGGACCCATTGGCGTGTGGGAGGAGTTTCGCCAGTTGGCACCGCTGGCGGAGGGGCTGGACATCATCGATCGCGACAACCGTTTTACCTCAGACCTCGAGCGACTCAAGGTGATCGGCAATAGTCTGGGCTTGAGGTACATTGTCCTCACCCACATGGATATCTCGCGAGAATTTTCCCGCCGGGGCAATCCATTTCTTAATCTGGCAATTCGCTACTTTGTCCCCCAACTGCCGGTGAACATCCCCGATTTCACCCCCAACGAGCTGCGCAGTCGCGGTGTCATGATTGTCGTCGATCTACAGGAGGACAATCCGGGAGATTTGGCTGGCTATTACGAAGCTTTCGGCAAAGATCAAGTGGGGGGCGATCGAATATTCGAAGATGCAGCAGCAGGATTGTTCCGACGGCAGGCGGAAAAAATGGCTCCCGACCTGCTCGAACAGTGGGAGGAGGAAGGTGCACCGTTTTCTTAAAAGAAGACGATCCCTATGGATTGATGGTTTTCAGAGCTGGAAAGACCTCCTAAGTTGAATGGCTTTTTACAGGAAGTTCGCGATGTGGAGCAGATAGCGTGACGGGAAAAACTGTTATAGCCCTTTTGGTGGCGATGTTTGCTGTTGGTGTTACCCCCTATTGGGTTGAAGCTCAAACAACCGAGTCAGCTGTAAGTGAGCCTAGCGCCAGTGGTTCAGATGCTAGTGAATCAGACGCCATTGAATCAAATGCTAGTGAGTCAGACACGAGTCAAATTGAGTCCAGCCGCTTAGGACAAATTGTTGGGCAGGTGAAAAATCAGGTGGGTCAACCGGTGGGCAATGCCGAGGTGATTGTCAGAGGAGTGCGGCAGGGGAACGTGCCGTTAGGGACCTTTCAGAGGTCAGTGATTACTGATGACAGCGGCTCTTTCGAACTTGATGGTGGGCTGCCTGGCAGATGGTTGCTCTCCGTGCGCCATCCGGACTACCAGGCATTAGATGAGGAGGTCTGGATGTTTGGCGGGCTGACTACCCCTGTGGAAGTCAATCTATCCATTCCCATCCGTCCTCAACCCCGCACACGCTTGGGGGTAATTGGGGTGGGCACCTTAGCCCATACGGAATTTTTGGCCCAACGGATGGCTGCGGAAGCTGTACGAATGGGGCTTGTGCCTGACTCCGAGAATGTCTTACCGCTAGATAACCGCAATCTCCAACCGGTGTTGGAAGAAATTGGCAGCCCCTTATTTGACATCTTGGAACACGACGAGATCGAGCCAGAGGACGTCAATAAGTTCTTTGATTTTCTAGGTCTAGAGGCTCTGGTGGTGGCCAAGGTAGATGTCCTTAGCCGCTCCATCACCCCAGAGACAATTTCGTTGCGATCGCGCAGTCGCCTGGAGCTGTGGACCATTGACGATCGCGGGCAAGTCACCGTCAAAGAAATTGGGAAATCTAACTACGATGCAGAAGAGAATGCCAATTTGAATGCTGCGGAATTAGAACAGATTTACCAGATCCAGGTCACCCGCATGGCCACAGAGATTGGCGAAGAGTGGGCAGATGATGGCGACAACCCTCTAGCTCGATATGGAGAGGTGGAAGCAGAGGGCGAGGTGCAGCCACGTACCACGTTGGATACCACTGTTGAGTTGGCCATCCCTGGAGCAGGCACCGTGGAGCAGGCACCCAGTTTTCCAGAACCCCTGAGCAATGAGGTGGAGGATGGCGAAAGTAATGAAAGCGAAGGTGCGACTAGCGAGTAATGGGGTGGAAAGCCCCCACTTGGCCCTAGGCCGAGTCTCGATAGTGCTGCTGCTCGTCTCTTTGCTGACAATTGCTGGTTGTAGTTCTACCTCCAAAGCTCCCTCCCTCAATATTTTGGGCAGCATCACCGGAGAAGGTGAGGCCACAATTGCAGAGGTGCTGGCTCCTTTTGAGGAGACCACCGGCATTAATGTGGTTTACGAGGGGACCGATCAATTTTCCACTGTGCTCACCACCCGCTTGGCTGCAGGCAATCCTCCCGATATTGCGCTGTTCCCTCAACCGGGCTTGATGGCCGATCTGGCGCGATCTCAGGATCTGGTCCCCCTTGATGATATTTTCAGCGAGGAAGAACTGTCTTCAGCCTACGATGACAACTGGTTGAACTTAGCCAGTGTAGAGGGGCGCCCCTTCGGGTTATGGGCGCGGGCATCGGTCAAAAGCTTGGTTTGGTACAGCCCAACCGCATTTGCTACCGCAGGATACCAAGTGCCCCATTCTTGGTCTGACCTGCAGACATTGGAAGCCCGCATGCAGGCAGATGGAAATGTTCCCTGGTGCATAGGACTTGAGAGTGGAGCAGCGTCGGGCTGGCCCGGAACCGACTGGGTGGAAGAGTTTGTGCTGCGACAGTCTGGCCCCGAACTTTACGATCGCTGGGTGACCGGAGAGATTCCTTTTTCCGACCCAGCAATCGCTGATGCATTCGAGCAATTTGGAGCCATGGTGAAGGACAGCGGTCGCGTGTTGGGAGGAGCAGTAGGGGCGATCGGAACCTCCTTTGGAGATGCTCCATCCGCACTGTTTAACGACCCGCCAGGGTGCTACCTCCACCGGCAAGCAAGTTTCATTTCGACCTTTTTTCCCGAACGCATTCAACCCGGTCGCGATATGAGTTTGTTCCTGTTTCCCGGTATCAACCCGGAGTTTGGTAATCCTGTTATTGTATCTGGCGAACAGTTTGCCCTAGTGCAAGACAGTCCCGAAGCGCGTCAGTTGATGGCCTACTTCACTACCCCCCAACCCCACAGTATTTGGTCCGATGCGGAAGGCTTTGTCTCCCCTCACCGCCAGATTTTGGCTGACTCCTACGATAATCCCAACACCCGCCAGCAGGCTGAGATTCTAAATCGGGCAAATATTTTGCGGTTTGACGGCTCAGATCTGATGCCAGGGGAGGTGGGGACAGGTGCATTTTGGGCAGGCATTCTGGACTGGGTTAGCGGCATTGACCTAGAGACCGTGCTGTCTCAAATTGATCGCAGTTGGCCATCCAAGGTTGTAGGGGTGACATTAGAGGCTAAAGAGCAGCCATAGCAAGCTTTAGAGCCCTCACCCCTCTCTTGTAGAAGGGGAGCTTGTGAGGGGTGAGGGAGATATATCGATCGAACCACTCCCAAAGGGACTCACCCGTTTTGCGATCGCTTGTTGCTAGCCCTCGAAGCGGGGGATGCAGCAGGGGGGGATAAGCGGGGCCGACAGTCAGCTGCACCGTACGTGATGGGTTCAAATATCTATCCGCATTTGGACTTGAGGGTCGATCGCCACGAAGAGCCTATCGTCACGCTGCGCACCCTGTTTGAAGAGTCTTGCAAGGACTATTACCAATCATTCCGTCAGTCCGTGCCCTGTCAAAAGTCCACTGTCCTTCAACTCACTGCTTCATAACTTAGGCGGTAAAGAACTGCTCTGAGGAGACAAAACTTTGAGTCGGTCAGTCTTGTGGAAGTCGATTCTACTGAAGAACTGAATTTTAGGGTTGGGTAGCTTAACTCTAGATTCTGGAATGCCAGGGTCTTTCTCCCGATCTGTGAGTTAACCCATGCTTTGGATTTTGCTGGTGCTGCTGGCGATCGTCGTTACCCCGATTGTCATTGCCGTCAACGCCTACAACAACTTAGTTCTGTCCCGCAATCGCTACGAAAACGCCTATTCCCAAATCGACGTGCAGTTGCGTCGCCGCCACGATCTGATTCCCAACTTGGTGGAGACGGTGAAGGGATACATGAAGCACGAACGGGAAACGCTGGAAGCAGTGATTAGCGCCCGTAATATGGCCGTCAGTGCCGGTGCGAGAGCGGCCCAAGCCCCCAGCGATCCCAGGGCAATACAGCAACTGGGGCAGGCAGAAGCCGCTTTGACGGGGATGTTGGGCCGGTTATTTGCTTTATCCGAGTCCTATCCGGATTTGAAAGCGGATGCTTCGATGGCGCAGCTGTCTGAGGAATTGCGATCGACAGAAAATCGAATTGCCTTTGCCCGTCAATCCTTTAACGATTCAGTGACGGTTTACAACACCCAGCGGGAGATTTTTCCCAACAGCATTATTTCTGGCATGTTTAACTTTGCCAAAGCGCAATTACTAGAAGAATCAGCCCCTGAAGTGAAAGCTGTACCGCAAGTATCTTTCTAACTAATGCCTCGCGGCTTCTTTTACGGTTGAGTCAATGAATTTTTTCGAACAGCAGGATCGAGCCCGCCACAACACAACGCAGCTGCTGGGGTTGTTTGCAGTAGCCATCGCGTTCACCATTGCCGGACTGTATTTAGCGGCAGCGATCGCCTTCGCTCAAGCCTCCAAAACGTCTGACTACTGGCATCCAGAGCTGCTCTTCTGGATTGCTGGCGGAACGCTGCTGTTGGTAATGGGGGGCAGTACCTCCAAGTTTTTGGCCTTGAGACGGGGGGGCGGTGCCAACGTTGCCCTCAGCTTGGGTGGACAGGAAATCATTCCTGAATTTGCGGACGAGCGGCAGCAGATGTTGCTGAATGTGGTGGAGGAAATGGCGATCGCCGCTGGCGTACCGGTACCTCGGGTGTTTGTCCTCACTGAAGAGTGGGGAATCAATGCGTTTGCGGCGGGGTTTACAACCAATGACGCGGCTGTTGCTGTGACGCAGGGCTGTCTCGACCAGCTGGATCGCGATGAATTGCAGGGGGTGATTGCCCACGAATTCAGCCACATTTTGAATGGGGATATGAATCTCAACCTCAAGCTGATTGGGTTATTGCAGGGGATTTTGCTGATTCATTTGCTGGGGCGCATGTTGATCCGCTTCGGACGCCCCTCCCGGCGCTCGCGGGAGGAAAAGGGCAATCCCATTCTGTTTGTGGGCTTTGCCATGTTTGTGGTGGGGGGAATTGGCTGGTTGTGCAGTCGGGCCATTAAGGCGGCGGTGTCACGGCAGCGGGAATATTTGGCGGATGCATCTGCAGTGCAGTTCACCCGTAATCCCAATGGCATCTCCAGCGCGCTGCAAAAGATTGCTGGGTTGGCGGATGGCTCTTACATCCAGACGCCCCAGGCGGAAACTGCCAGCCACATGTTTTTTGGCAATGCCATTCAAGGGATGGGGGTCAATCTTTTCGCCTCGCACCCTCCGTTAAAGGACCGCATTCGTCGCATTGGGGGACAAATTGTACGACAGAGCAGTCCTGCCACGGTCGCAGCCAGTCCTGTTGCAGTAGGAACTGCTGTTGGGTCGGGGTTGGCGCTCGGATTTGCTGACGGGAATGCCTCCGGTCGTGCTCCAAACGCCACTGCTGCGATCGCGGTGGATGCGAATGAGATCGCAAAACAGGTTGGTACCGCAGATGCCAAGGGGGTTGAGCAAGCCCATGCCCTATTGGAAAAATTGCCGCACGAACTGCGATCGCAACTGAGGACTGTTGATGGAGCAAAGGGGTGCATTTATGCCCTGCTTCTGGATGACGAGGGGGAAATGCGAGATCGGCAGGTTCAAAAGCTGAGGGAGTCGGAATCTGCGGCGGTGGTGACGGCAGTGGAGAAGGCGGCAAACCATCTGCAGGGAATCGACGCCCGACTGTCTTTGCCTGTGGTGGATTTGGCGGTGCCCGCGCTGCGATCGCAGGATAAAAACTCCTGTCAAATGATGTTGAACACTATCAAGCAGTTGATGTTGGCGGATGGGCAGGTGTCCCTATTCGAATTTTCCCTCGTGTCTGTTCTGCGCAGTCGGTTGGCGGTGACGTTGGGGGGGGCGGTGAATCCGCCTGTGAAGTACGAGACTATTGCTGAGGTATGGCAGGATTGCGTGGCATTGGTGGCGGCGTTGGCCAAGGCGGGGCACGAGTCGGAGGGCGATCGGCTGTATGCATTTCAGGCGGGGATGGATCGGTTGCCGCGCATGTCGGGGGTGAAGCGTGGGCAGCAGTTGCCGCCGTTTACCTTCAAGGATTTAGAGCGGGGATTGGGGCGGCTGAGGGTGTTAGCGCCTAAGGGGAAGCAGAAGGTGGTGGATGCTTGTGCACATACGGTGTTGCTGGATGGCAAGGTGACGTTGGAGGAGGCGGAGTTGTTGCGGGCGTTTGTGCTGTCGTTGGATTGTCCGTTGCCGCCGTTTTTAAGCGGTTACTAAGGACATCTCAGTTATCCAGAACGCTGATTGGGGATACAGCTTGCTGACATTGAAGAGATGACAACTCAACAGCGCTCAGACAGCAGTGCTGGGTATGATGGTGAAGCCAAATTTTGAACGGATAGTTAAGTTTTGATGGGCGATCTTGACCCCGCACTGTATTTCGATCACAGCGCTACTACCCCGCCCCGACCGGAGGCGTTAGAGGCTTTTCAGCGGGCGGCGGTTGAGTCTTGGGGCAATCCCTCCAGCTTGCATGGGTGGGGGCAGCGGGCGGCGATCGCCATTGAAATTGCCCGCCAGCGGGTGGCTTCCCTGGTTGGGGCGACGGCAGAGCAGATCGTATTTACTTCTGGCGGTACCGAGTCTGACAATTTGGCCCTGATGGGGGTGGCTCGTCAGTTTGATAGTCCCCAACATCTGATTATTTCTAGCGTGGAGCATGCGGCGATCGCCAAACCTGCTTTGTTGCTAGAGGAGGCGGGATGGCAGGTGACCCGACTGCCGGTAAACGAACAGGGGCAGGTGTCTCCGTTTGTATTGGCAGATGCAATTCAGCCGGATACCGTGCTGGTGTCCGTCATCCACGGGCAGAGCGAAGTGGGCAGCATTCAACCCATTTCAGAGTTGGCCGAGATGTGCCGCGAGGCGGGGGTGTTGTTCCACAGCGATTGCGTACAAACGGCTGGACGGTTACCTCTGGATGTTGATGAACTGGGGGTGGATTTGCTGTCCCTGTCCAGCCACAAGCTGTACGGACCGCAGGGGGTGGGAGCGCTATACCTGCGTTCTGGCATCGAGCTGTCCCCAATTGCGTTGGGGGGGAAACAGGAGAATGGATTGCGGGCTGGTACTCAAGCGGTGGCGGCGATCGCTGGGTTTGGAGTCGCTGCAGAATTAGCGCAGCAGGAGATGGTGGCAGAAACCGATCGCTTGCGATCGCTGCAGGATCGGTTGGTGGCGGCGTTGGCCAGCATTCCCGGTCTGGTGCTCACCGGGCCAAAGACTTTGGAGGAGCGCCTGCCCCATCACCTCAGCTATTGCACCGATCGCCATACGGGCACTTGGCTGGTGACCCAGCTGAATCTAGCGGGATTTGGGGTGAGTGCGGGGTCCGCCTGCAGCAGTGGAGAGTTGCAGCCCAATCCAACGCTGTTGGCAATGGGATTTTCGGAGCTACAGGCGTTGGGGGCGATGCGGCTGACGATGGGAAAAGCAACGACTGAAGAGGCTATTTACCGATTGGCGGATACGTTGGTGCAGCTGATGCTGACAGGGTCTCCGGCGCAGGTTGTATAGACGCCAGTTCAACTGATTGGCCCCTACTGCAAAGTAAGGGAGTACTTAGAGAGAAATATAGGCATCTGCCCCTTTTGTTCCCCTCTCCTGAGCCGGGAGAGGGTCATCAAACTCGCGTGTATAGGTGTTTAAGCAGTTTTGTGGGTGACATGACGTTTCCAGATGAAGCCGGACAGTAGATTGGCGACTAGATGGGCGATGCCGGGGACGAGGAGGTTGCCGGTGAAAAGCAGGCTGAAGCCGAAGATGGCACCGATCGCCATCGCCCAAATGCCGTAGGGCCATTGTTTGAGGTCCATGAGGTGCAGGCTGCCGAAGGCGATGCTGGTAGCGGCGATCGCAAGTGGGGTGAGCCCGAGTGCGCCGAGGGCAACGCCGCGAAATAACAGTTCTTCGCTGAGGCTGGGGAGGATGCCGAGCCAAATCAGGTCGGGCCAAGCGAGGGGGGCCACGATGGTGGTCATGTATTGTTCGGCGCAGGCGCGGTATTGGGGCCAAATAGCGTAGAGTCCCCGACTGAGGGCGACGACTGCCAACCCGATGCCAACTCCAAGCAAGGCTTGGTTGGCGTCCCAGCGAGCGCCGATGATGGAGAAGTTGCCCAGCCACAACCACAGTTTGGAGATCGCACCGAGCAGTACCGCTGTTACCCCCATGGCGACTAGAACCTGTTGGCGGGTTAACTCAGGAGTTTCTGAGGCGTTCATAGACTGCTGGGGTTCGTATCCCCGAAATTGTATCAGTAGCCTCTCGAATAGAGGGCAGTTGCACCATTAGCGATCCTCATTCACTCTATGGGTCGATGACAAAAGGAAGCGCATTCTCATCACACCATGTCAGAGCGCTACATCAGTAAAATTCATGCCTCTGCAGCAGCTAACCGCCAGACCCGCTCCGTTTGTTTAATAACAGCAGCATTAAAATAAATCGCTCCGCTCTCGGGCTAGCCACATTCAAACTCTCTGCCAAGACAGACGAAGTCATCCTCAAAGCCCGTTAGGTAAATGTAATCAACACTGAATGCATCGCAGGCGACACCTCCGCTTGTGGGCACAATGGCAACGCGTACCCAGTCTCGATCGCGATCGCCCCCTATGCTCTCCACCCTCTCCATCAAAAACAAAGTCTTTGGCCTTCTACTACTATTCGTCCCCATCTCCCTCGCCGCCGAATTCTTCCATTGGGGAGAGCTCGCCATCTTCATCTTTGCCGGACTCGCTATCCTACCTCTGGCAGGATTTATGGGCACCGCCACCGAAGAAATCGCGATCGCCGCAGGCCCCCTCCTGGGAGGACTGCTCAACGCCACCTTCGGCAACGCCACAGAACTGATCATCGCCGTTTTCGCCCTGCGCGCCGGACTGGTAGACGTCGTCAAAGCCAGCATCACCGGCTCCATCATCGGCAACCTCCTCCTTGTGATGGGCATCGCCATGCTATTGGGAGGTCTGCGGTTTAAAGAGCAACACTTTCAACCCACCATCGCCCGCATCAACGCCTCCGCCATGACCCTGGCCGTCATCGCCATCCTCATCCCCACCGCCGTAGACGAAACCTCCATCGGGCTACCGCTGCCGGTAATGGAAAATCTTTGTGTTGCAGTGGCAATCGTGCTGATAGTGGTCTACGTCATGACCCTACTGTTTTCCATGAAAACCCACAGCTACCTCTACGACCTCAATGTTGTGAATGAGGGGACCAGCGAATTAACAGCAGAGGCCCCAGAAGCTGAACAAGAGGACCATCACTCAGAAGACACCCACGACCCCGTCAACGTCAAACTGTGGGTGGGCATCCTGCTCGCCTGCACCCTCGCAGTCGCCGTAGAATCCGAACTGTTAGTTTCCAGCCTCGAACCCGCTACAGAGATGCTCGGGCTCACCGCCCTATTCACCGGTGTCATCGTTCTGCCCATCATCGGCAACGCCGCCGAACATGCCACTGCCGTAGCGGTCGCCATGAAAAACAAAATGGAGCTATCCATCTCCGTCGCCGTCGGCTCCACTCTCCAAATCGCCCTATTCGTCGCCCCCCTCCTCGTCATCTTGGGCCAGCTCATGGGACAACCCATGGACCTCGACTTCAACCTATTCGAACTCGTTGCCGTCGCCGTCGCAGTGGCGATCGCCAACTCCATCAGTTCCGACGGTCGCTCCAACTGGCTAGAAGGCATCCTCCTTCTCAGCACCTACACCGTCCTCGCCCTCTCCTTCTACTTCCATCCCGAAATCGCCGGACTGGGCTAAACGAGACGCTTCACTCATTCCACAAAAACGTATCCAAATACTCTTGAGTCAAGCGTGGAGGGACTTATTAAGTGAGGAGGCTTGGGACGCGCTTCGTCCCTTGGTCGTGAGAGCGGGAGGGGGCGCGATCGCCCCCTCGCAATCTGACGGTGCCAATCAGAAATATCTCCAGTGAAAGGACTGGATCTGCATATTGCATATCAATCCACAAGAACAGTTTGTTATCCTTCTCTTAAAGTTCAGTTAACCCTGGCGAATGGATTCTGCTTGGTTATGTATCGCGAGTAGCACCAGCTGGTTAGTCAGTACCATTACAGGGTGTGGCAGTCCTGTGATCTTAATCCCCCTTGTGGGATATCTCTTGGGGGTTCAAGCAGTAGCCCCCGTCCTCACCATTGGCATGTTGATGGGCAACAGCCAGCGTATTGCCCTCTACTGGAAAGACATCGATCGCCGGGTAGTCGCGTGGTTTTTACCGGGAGCCTCCCTAGGCGCTTGCCTGGGAGCCTGGGCAATTTCCAAAGTGCAAACAGAATGGGTGGGTCTATTGCTAGGGTCAGTGTTAATAGTGTCTGCCCTCGGCATGTTTGAGAGTGATGACCCCAAACCCTCGAAGGTGCAAAGTTGGTATTTTCTGCCAGCAGGAATCGGGTATTCCTGTTTGTCAGGCTTGGTAGGCAGTGCAGGCCCGTTGCTCAACGCAATGTATTTGGGATATGGCCTCTCAAAAGAAACAATGATTGCCACCAAAGCTGCCAATCAAGTATTTATGCACACCGTCAAAATCGCCTTCTACTGCGCGTTTGGGGTGATGACCCGAGAGTACTGGAGCTACGGTCTGGCGATCGGCTTAGCCGCCTTCCCCGGTAATTGGCTGGGACGAATAGTATTGGCCCGCATGAATGACGCAAGCTTCCGCAAACTAGCCTTTGCATTTATCTTTCTAGCCGGCACCACCCTCCTCTGGCAGCAGCGCGAACTATTAGGTGCAGGTCAACAAGCCTTAGCTTTGCTCGGATAAGGGCAGAAATCACAGAAACCCCGTCCATATTCTTGCCAAACACTCCACCCATCCCTCTCAGTTACCCGTGGGTTCTCCACTCCTCCAACTTTTCGCTAAGCTGCAGAAATCTCCCCTGTCCACTCTGGCATGGCAACCCAACCCCTCGAACTCTGTCTCCCCGGCACTGTCCCCTACCGCACCGCCTGGAACTGGCAAAAACAACGACTAGCCACCATGTACACCAGCGATCGCCCCGACGCCTTGCTTCTCCTCTCCCACCCCCACGTTTATACCCTCGGCCAAGGAGCCACCCCCGAATTCCTAAAATTCGACCCCAAAACCGCAGAATACGAAGTCCTTCGCGTCGAACGGGGTGGCGAAGTTACCTACCACGGCCCAGGCCAATGGGTGGGTTACCCCCTTTTGAACTTGCGCAGGCACCAACAGGATTTGCACTGGTACATGCGCCAACTGGAGCAAGTCCTGATCGAAACCCTGGCCACATTCAACGTAAAAGGGGAACGAATCGAAGGCTTAACCGGAGTCTGGGTCAACGGCGCTAAGCTAGGAGCCATCGGCATCCGCTCCACAAAATGGATTAGCTGGCACGGATTTTCGTTCAATGTCTGCCCCAATCTGGTGCACTTTTCCCGCATCGTCCCTTGCGGCATCGGCGATCGCCCCGTCGGCAGTCTGGAACAGCTCGTGCCAGGGATCGCGATGGCAGACGTGCAGCCGGCAATCGTTCGCGCCTTCCAAACGGTTTTTGACCTAGAAGCCCGAGAAATGGAATTGGAGCAATGGCTAGCCCCAACTGGCGTGAAATGAATTGTGCGAGATCGAACGCCGGTGTAGTCTAAATGCCGGTAAGCACGGGGACGCAGCATGGGCCGATTGGTGATTTGGGGGGCGGGAGAGTTAGGTGGCCGAGTTGCTCACCTCTGGAAGCACGGCCCCGTTGTGGGGATTACGAAAACTCTTAACCGCCATTCCACTCTGCAAGCCATGGGAGTCGAGGCCCGACTGGGAAGCGCTGCGGATGTTTTGCAACCCGATGACACCTTTTTGCTGGCGCTCCCTGGTTACGCCGCCCAAAGAGAGGCGATCTCGCACTTGATAGACACCCCAGCCCCACAGCGAGCCGTCCTCATTAGCTCCACTGGCTACTACGGCCCCAATGCCCAAGGAGTTATCACTCCAGACACCCCTCCTGGCCCCGAAGATCGCCCCCAAAAAATTGCTACAACAGAAGAAGACTTCCGTCAGTGGGCAGGACTAGCTGGAATCGTGATTCGCTTCGGAGGATTACACCGCCCCGGACGCGGCCCCATCACTCCGCTGGCCCGTCGACGTACTGTTCCCTCCGGCCCCCCCAACAAGGTATTGGCACTAATTCATTACGATGATGCGGCGATCGCCACCGTCAAGGCCCTTGAGATACCCAACCCTGCCGCCACCTACATCGGCATCACTCTGCCTTCTCCCACTCGCCAGGACTACTACACCGCCGCTTGTCACTCGTTAGGAATTGACCCCCCCACCTTCACCAAGGCAATCGCCAATCCCCCTCAATACGACATCGCCGCATTTCAAGCGGATCTGCTGCCACAGCCCATCCATCCCGACTGGCGCGAAGCCTTGCAACTTGAATGAATCCCCTACCCTTCAAAGAGTGCTGCGGATATAGCCTCGATCGAGGGGAATCCTTACAATGCAAACCAATGGTCATCAAACCCAGTTTTCCGTTATGCGAGTCTTTGTTCTGCTGTTTAACTCCGGTACCGATAGCGAGGGGATTCACACCCTCAAAAAAGGGGATGTCAATACGGTGTTGATGTTCGAACAAGAGGACGATGCCACCCGCTTCGGCATGATGCTGGAGGCACAAGATTTCCCCCCATTAACCGTGGAGGCGCTCGATGATGAAGAAATTAAAGGGTTTTGCGACGGAGCAGGCTACGAGTACAAGCTGGTTACCCCAGAAGATTTAATCGTTCCCCCAGAAAGTAATGTGGCTGAAGAAGATTGGGAGCTAGATAACGAGGGGCAAGCGGTAGAGCCTCCGCGAGCACAGGAAACCGAGATCAGCGATACCGAGCTGGAGCGCCTGCGCAAGCGGTTTGAAAAACTGCTGTAGTTTGAGGAGATGGCGGTAATATCATCTAGTCGGTATGTGGATTCGGCACCTGAAATAGAGACAATTCCCACAATTCTCGTCGAGTCACCCCATTAGCAGCTTGTATTTATCGCCTAATCGATCGAGTCAACCGTAGCCGCTAACTTTGGGAGAGTCGCTGCACTTGTTCCCCTTTCAGTAATTCATGAGCCTCTTGTAAATATCCCGGAATGCGATCGCGGTGGGGGCTGTGGGCTAAACACCCAGCCAGCTTTTGGGCGGAGACATTCTCTGCCTTGCCCCCTGGGAACCAATGACCGGCATTCGTCAGCAGGTTATAGCGGGCCTTGCCATACTCCACCATGTCGTAGGCCAATGCCAGGTTACGCAGCCACAAAATCGTGGGAATATTCATGCCCCCTGGCGTATCCTCGTGGCTGGGAAGTCCCTCTTGCCAGCTGTCCACCCATTCCCGTCCAAAGGTATCTATCATGCGCTGATGCAGGCGGTCCAAAATGTCGGGTAGGACCTCATCAGCCTTGTCTAACAGCGGCAGCACGTTCATGTGTTCGTCAAAATCGCTAGGCCGTGCCGCCCCCAAACTGAGAGTATGCACTTGCGGGTGTGACAAACAAAACAGATCGTTAAACACCATCGGGCTTAGGGGGCGGCACAAATCCACTAACCGCTGGGGAGGACTGTACAAACGACCTCCTTTATCGGAGGGGCTGATGATAAATACCCCCATATCCTGTTCGGTGGCAGCAGCGATCGCCGGCCAGTTGGTTTGGTTGATGTAATACCAATGCAAATTGACGTAATCAAATCGCCCGGAATTAATCGCCTGCAAAATCACGTCGCAGGGGCCGTGGGTGGAAAAGCCCACATGCCGTACTTTGCCCTCCTTCACCAGTTGTCTGGCCACATCCATACAGCCCCCTGGACGCAAGGTTAGCTCGATGTGGTCTGGGGTGTTGATGCCGTGAATACCCAGCAGGTCCACGTAATCCAGCTGAAGGTAGCTGAGGGATTTTTCGAAGGTGTCTCGAAACTGATTTGGGAACGGGGAAGGGCCCACCTTGGTTTGAACAATGAGCTCCCGTCGAGGCAGTTTAGGCAAAACGAAGCCCAACTGCATTTCCGATGAACCGTAGCCACGCGCCGTTTCAATGTGGGTAATGCCCAACTCTAGCGATCGCCGGATGGTAGCTTCCAAATTTTTTTGCCCTTCCTCGGGGACATCCGCCGGACTGATATCTTGCCATTTGTGCTGATAGCGCATCCCACCACAGCTAAATACTGGCATGGGTAATTCAGTCCGTCCGAAACGGCGATACTGCATGGTTCGCTCTGGATGCAATTCAACTGGCATTGTAGCGAGTTCTTCCAGTTGAATACCTCCATTGTCAAACTGACGTGGAAGCAGCCTCAGCTCAGTGAGCGATCGCCAAATTCCCCTATTTAAAAAACGATAGAAATTCAATGCCCCCTTGGGGGATATTCAGGCCAAAACCATTGGCAATCTTCATAAGTATTGCAACAAATTGTGGACTTGCTCTGAGCAGATTGGCGACATGTCACGATTGCCAGTCTATGCCCTAGGGGGGTATTTCATCGGCGTTCAAATTGTGACACCATCGCCTGTAGTCCTTCCACAGCCTGGTTTTGTGCTAAGTCAATCAACCCATTAACTACAGGCTGAAAGATTCAGGGTGACGAAAAACGAGAAACAACGTTTTGACAGGGAGTTACGTGCCTAGTGGGGATAAATGGCTGGACGGCATTGAGTCTGAGTATTGGCATGTTAGCGATCGCCCCTGCGGTGCAGGGGCATGGCGTACAGGTGACCTACGGTGCCGCCGAAGCGTTGCAGGTGCAGGCCAGATTTGAGTCGGGGGAACCGATGGGGGCGGCTCAGGTTTCGGTGTTCTCCCCTGACGATCCCCAAACCCCTTGGTTGACTGGCACGACAGATCCCGCCGGTAATTTTGCCTTTGTTCCCGACCCGAACCAACCGGGGACGTGGGAAATTCAAGTGCGGCAGGCGGGTCACGGAGACATCCTCACCATTCCCCTAGAGACCAAAGCAGCCGCGTCTGAGTCCGTCCATCATCCTGAATCAGCTCGCTCAGCAATATCCTGGGCCAGCCCTGCCCCAACTGCAGGCGGGTATTTCTCGACTGCTCAAAAAGCATTCATGGGCGGGCTGTTTGCTTGGGGATGTCTGGGTACAGCTCTCTACTTCAAGCGGGGGGCTGCACCCTAATGCATATCCCCGATGGGTTTTTACCAGCCCCTGTCTGGCTGGGGGGCTATGCCGTTGCGGGCGCAACGCTGTGGCTGTCTTTACGACAGATTAGCCAGCTTCCCAACCCCCAAGCTTCTGTTCCTAAGGCGTCGTTGCTGACCGCAGCATTTTTTGTGGCCTCCTGGATTCACATTCCCATTCCCCCCGCCAGCGTTCATCTCATCCTGAATGGCTTGTTGGGGGTGATGCTGGGGCCGTTTGCCTTTCCGGCGATCGCCATTGG
>JBFRWN010000007.1:0-35454 GCA_051439605.1 Synechococcus sp. | reverse complement strand
TAAGGTAAATTCATTGATTTTTAGGATGCTAGGTGTAATTCGTTACGTCCTAGCATTTTTTCTGCCTCCAGGGAAGCCGTAAACCTTGCCGTAACTGCTTTACGTCGTGTAATGTCCCCTCACCAGGCATCTTCCAACATCCATTCGAAGTCGCTCCCGCGAAGCGACTCGATTTCATCGAAGTGCTCCATCAAGTCCCTCAGAAGATACGGGGTCGCGCGCGACAATCGCTTTCATTCGGTGGACTACCCGATCGGGAATGCGTCACTGGTGTTGCTGCAGATCGGATAAATCTCCAGCTCTCCGCAACCAATCCGCTATGTCCCGAACGCTAATGATGCCCTCCAACGTCTCGTCACGCACTACCAATACCCTCCCCACCTCTGACTCCTCCATTTTTTGCAACGTGTCGAGTATCTTCTCGTCAGGACGAATCACGGTGTTGCGATCGAGAGGTTTAATGATGTCCTTCACCATCAACGACGTCCATTGCTCTCGCGGCACCTGCTTCACCTGATTCAACGTAACAATTCCGCAGAGACGATCGTTTCTAAGGACGGGAAAAGACTGATAGCGTCGGTGCAGAAAATACTCGTCCACCAGTTGCTGGACTCGAAGATCGTGGGGGACGGTCTCGGGATTGGGCGTCATTACTTCCCAGGCCTGCACCCCTGCTAACCCCACCTGCAAGAGTTGCTGCTGGAAACCGGTTTCAGCGGCATTCCGCAAAAACAACCCAATCAAGACAAACCACAAACCGTTGAAAATCATCCCTCGAAACAGCAGCAGTATCCCCAGAAGAGCGATTGCGAACCCTAAGGTTTTGCCGCTCGATGAAGCAATTTTAGTCGCCCTAGTTAAATTCCCCGTCCATTTCCAAACGATCGCCCGAAATAGTCGACCGCCATCTAAGGGAAAGCCTGGCAGAAGGTTAAAAATACCGAGGGCTATATTGATAAAGGCCAGGTAGTTTGCGACCCCAGTAACGGCAACGCTCCAGCCAGCAACTCCCCCCACCCATGCAGTGAGGCTGGAGAAGAGGGCGATCGCAAAACTAGCCAGGGGACCGACCACTGCAATTTGAAACTCGTCTCCAGGAGTTTCAGCCTCGCTGCTAATACGGGCCACTCCACCAAAAATGAATAGGGTAATTCCTTTGATGGGAATCCCTTTCGATCTAGCGACTAGCGAATGAGCCAGTTCGTGGAGTACCAAAGAGACAAAAAAGAGGACCGTTCCCGCGATGCCCATCGCAACGTGAGTCCTAGAAGAAAGCTCGGGAAACTGTGCGGGAAACGCGCCTGCGCTTAAAGTCCACAGGATAAGAAAGAAGATAAAAAACCAAGAGGAATCAATTCGAACCTCAAAGCCCCAAATAGAACCAAGTCGAAATCCCTGCACAACTACCTCATTTGCGATATTGCGATAATGCGGATTGAAATACGTTGGAAGCAATTCGGACGAGTTGAATCACTATGTCCACCAATCAAAAGTCAGAATTTGAGACTGGTAACCATGCAACGACACTAAAACAACTATGTTATTGCGGCAAGACATCGACTCCTTTCAAAATTGCCTTACCGCCTACAAGTCTTAAATCTTTTGAATAATTCTTTTGGTGAAGCAAAATTTAGCCAACATATTGCGTCGATCCTTCCCTCTACTGTCCAAATAAAACAGCGCTCAAGGGCTGGAGTTTGAGTTGCAGAAAATCCGACATATTATCGACATCCACGATGGCGGCCATTTGCCCTGCGCCGATGTGAGGGCTAGCATACGTCAGAAAATTGCAGACATCGTTCGATAAATTCATCAACGACAACGACTACGGGAGAAATTACGATCGCTTAGATACAGCAGCAGATTCTCCCCAACGGAAACAGGGAATCATTTGCCCTCTCCTCCAGTATGGATAAGCTGAAGGCAGACAGAATCCATCAGTTCGAAATCATCACAAAACAGATAGAGAAGGCAGGAGGAAACTTGCTAGGTATCCTCTGGATTTTGGGTTCAGCCCTGCTGTTGGCAATTCAGAACGTCGTCCTCAAAATATTGTTTAGCCCTAGCCTGCTGTGGGGCAGCATCCCGCTAGGGGGCTACATTACCCCCACCTTCCCCCATTCGCTGCTGCTATTGCAGATGCGCACCCTCCTGACTGCGATTGCCATCAGCGCCATCGCCCCTCGTCTGCATCGCCAGACCTACGCCGAGTTGCGCAGTCTCGCTCAACCAAGGCAAAGGGTATTGCTGATTAAAACTACGGGCAGTGGAGGGTTATTGGCGCTGGCACTGACTCTGTTGTTTGTAGCAATCTCGCAACTTTCTACAGGTATCGCCGTCACGATCTTCTTCATTTATCCCGCTATTACCGCCCTATTGGCTCGGTGGGTATTCGGAGAGCGTCTTTCCCTCGTTACGATGGCAACCACTGTCATTGTGGTGGTGGGGGTATTTCTCAGTGCACCAGATACTAGCGGGCTGCTTCAGTCCAGCAATACCTGGGGAGTTGGAGCGGCTTTAGGTGCCGGATTCACTTACGCCTGGCAAGGAGTTTTAAGCCAGTCCTGTCTAAAACACATGCATCCTGTACCGTTTTCAGTCCTGACATTTTGGGTCATGTTGGGGATTTGCAGCGTAGGTTTGAGGTTTGTCAGCGTTGATGTTTCGGCAGATAGTTGGCAACCTCTCTGGGTCGGTACAGGGATTACGGCAGCCGTAACAACAGTGGGTTACCTTCTGAATAATTTTGGTATTCGGGCGATTGGTGTCACTCCTGCCTTTTTAGTTAGCACCAGTACCCCAATTTTGACGGCTGCGATCGCTTGGCAGGCTATCTCCGAAGTTCTTCGGCAGCGGCAAGTCTTGGGTATTTTGCTAGTGGTTCTAGGGGTCGCAGTCGTAGGATTCGAGCGTTGGCGTAAAGGAAAATAATGACTCCAGATACCATTTTGCTAGCGGTCAATGGCACACTCATGCAAGGGCTGGAGTTAAGCCCCAATATGACTGCTGCAAGGGCCGAGTTTGTTCGCGAGGCTACCACAGAACCCACCTATCGCTTGTGGTCTATTGATGATGTGCACCCCGCCATGATGCGGGTCAGAGAGGGGGGACGGGCGATCGCATTAGAAGTCTGGGCTGTTCCTCCAGAAGGGCTAGCTGCAATTTTGCTGAAGGAGCCACCGGGTTTAAGTATTGGCAAGGTGAAACTCTCAGATGGAAGCGAAGTCCTGGGGGTAATCGGCGAGACCATCTTGTGTGAAGGTGCGTTGGAAATCACTCAGTTTGGGGGGTGGCGAGCCTACATGGCCTCCAAAGATGCAGAAGGCAATCTTTAGCGGCCACTTCATTGAGGCTCGGAAGCTCATTGGTGTCGGGCAAGGTTAGATACCCGTCCTAATTTCCTCAGCCAATTGCCCGCTGTAGTAGGACGCCCAAAATCACCCCTAAACCACCCCAACGCACCGCTTGCCAAAAGACTGACGGGCTAAAAATTCCCTCCAACCCCTCGCGGATGATGGTTTCCATTTCCACCAGCTTTTCCAGCATTTGAGCTGCCTCCTCGGGGGGCAGCTTTTCCGCTGCATCTAATTGCTCAATAGCCTCTACCTTGGTCTGCAGGGCCTGCAAACGCTGCTTAAATTCAGCGATGTCGAGGGACATCAGCTCTTCGTTTGGGTGGCTGTGGTTATGGGATGTTTCAGGGCTGGATTGAGGCTCTCTAGCCGAGTAGGGTACTTTATCCACAACGCGTCTCTATTGGATGAGAATGTCTGAGAGATGGCAGCCGTCAAGTCGCATGAGACATCTGAGCTTTCCAGCAGCCTGACTAGGCATAGAGGTTGCTGTCCTAAATGAGATAGCAAAAGCTATAAATGGTCCCAGATATAAATCGTGTTTGGTATGACCGCAAAGAGTTCTAAATAGAACGACTCTACTACCCCAAGCTTAGCGTCCAAATCCTGTTTGCAGTTCGTTAAAGGGTTGACGACGCAACTCGCCAGGCTCCACCGGGTCTAGGGAAAACAGCGCTCGAATCTCGTTTTCCACTTCCGAGATCGGGCGATCGCCCACAGATTCGTAAACCACCTTGCCGTCCGGATCGAACAACAGCGTTTGGGGGACGCGACCCGTAAAGTATTTGCCAGGGTCATTGGGGTCCTCCGGATTGAGGGCGTCAATATTGATGGGAATGAAGTTGACTCCCAAGCCGTAACGTACCTGAAGGTTTGCCACCGCCCCCGAGTAACGCTTGCAATCACTACTGTCTTCCACAAAAAACAATAGGAGGGCTGGCACCCGTTGCGAGAGCGACTCTGACAATGACACGCGGGGCGGAATCATACCGCCGTTAGAGCCATACAAGGCAAAGATATTCCCGTCATAGCGATCGTTATTAATGCTGGCTTGGGCGGGTAAAGCCCCAAGGGCGAGCGATAGCACCAAACACAACACCAAAGAAATTCGCTTCCAACCCGTGCGTAGGCTGCGCATACCTGAAGAAATGGTAAAAGTCCGCTTCTCATCTTAACGGCCAAATCCCCCCTCCGTTCTGATGGTGAATTATTCAACGCTCGGGTGAGGTGACCGCCATTCCAACATTCATTGAGCTGAGCGCGTTGAGCCCTATACAGCCGGGACAAGCCATCGGAGGGTATCCGCTATGTAAGCGAACAGTTGCAGACAAGATTAAGAGGTTCAATTGGGAAGGCGTTAGCTCTGCAGAGGGTCAGTTTTGAAATGGTCAATTTTGAAATGGTCAATTTTGAAATGGTCAGTTTTGATACTGTCGGCTCAAGTTACTGGGCAACTGCCAACACATTTCTAACCACTGCAGCCGCTCGCTACAGTTGTGGGAAAACCGCATTTCCAGATGCAAAATTGCTAAGCGGTCAAGCGCTCCTTGAAATCCACAGCGAATCAAAACGCTTAGGGTTCCATCTGACCAGGATCGCAATGACAAACCCATTTCAGTCAATACCCGAGCGGCTTCGCGGCGAAACTCGTGCGGAATATCAAGAATTCTGGTCTCGTAGTGGATGGAAGTCAAGAGGACTACCCCTGAAACCTTAAGTATATTTTAAGATTTTTACCTCAAATAAAGCAACCGTAGGAATTACGTTCGGTATCCCACTGATTCCGAACCGTTGTAGGTGCGTTGGTCTCAGCATAATTGGGGATTTGCATCCACATCAGCACCTCAGTAGGCTAGAAGCCTATCACGGCTCGCAAGGCCGCCCACTTTACGCTGTAAGCAAAATTTGCGATGAATTCAATTGTGTTGATGGCTGAGATTGTTACAGAACCCGAAATGCGGTTTACCCCAGACAATCTCGCGGTAGCATCCATGTTGGTTAGCTTCCCCAATAGTCGGGAGGGAGAACCCGATTTTCAAGTGCGGGTGGCAACGTTTGGGGAGACAGCGCAACAGGTGGTCGATACCTACGCTATCGGCGATCGCATTACGATTGAGGGGCAACTGCACATCAATACTGTTGAGCGGGATGGTCGCAACGAAAAACGGGCCGAGTTAAGCGCTCGCCGCATCCATAAGCTTGGGGCAGGGGTGCTTGAATCCGCTGGCTCTACCGAGCGGAAATCCACTCCGGCACGGTCCCCTAAGCCTGCTAAAGCCGCTGCACCTAAACCGACTGCTACAGTTCCTGCTGAAATGGATGACATTCCGTTCTAAAGACTTTGCAAATATTGTTGCCTCGGCTACATGCATGAGATGTTCGAAACGATTTCATGGCTGCTACCGATTGCCAGCATTTGCCAATGATGGTGAGTGCTGGTTGATGACAGTAATACTGCTTTCTCGTCTTCCCCCTCCCCGTTAGTCACTATGTCGATCTAAATCTTTAATGAGGTGACTGCCTTTAGTTCCTCTGTTCGGGAAACTCCTCTGTCAAGAGGCAGAATTCTAAGGGCCATGCTTTACCTATGATTGAAAAGGAGGGATATCATGCTGCAAGTCAGGAGCGTTGTAGATCTCATCCCGCGATTCTAGTTCTCTCGTAAGTGGACAAGATATAGTCAAACGTCTTCGATGTAGTGACGTAGAGAATTGTGACATCGCAGCTCATGCGTATCTCAAATCCATTTTCGAGATCGGCAAAATCAATGCGCTGTTCGTTCAAAAACAATCCGTTAGTACTGGGATGACCGTTGGAATCTCCATCGATGATCTGATAAGAGCATTCACCATTTACATCGTTGCCGCGAATAACCATCGCATGGTGGCGAGATACATACTGTGAATCGATCCGAATACTATTGCTGGCATCCCGCCCGAGGGTGTAAACCTCAGCCGTGAGCCAATAAGCTTTAGGACCGTTGCGGTCCTTCACTATCAGGGCGTGATTTAAAGTTGGCTTGTCAGTAGATTCTGACATGCTGACCGGGGAAGCGACTTCCATACACCTAGTCTGCCCCAGTATGGGGGTAGAACGTGCCAAGTCTAGAGGCTCCTTTTTAAGTCCGCGAAACTATGGGTGTACTGATTTCAGTTAGAATCGCTTGGCTTGACTCCGGTGGGGGGATTAACAAGGCTCCTGGGCGATTGGAAGTTCGCTTTAATACTTGTTGTAGGCAAGCGATTGCGCGTGCTCAAGCTTTTGGCAACTTTGAGCGCCCCTACTGTTGTCACCTATCTAGCAAGCATATCCGCTGATGAGGTTGAATAACCTCAAGCAAGGATTTCCCAGGCCCATCTGCCTCCCCCGTCCCTCCACTGCTGTCCTCTATTGTTGAGTTGACCGTGCTAGAAGCAACCAGCCTGATACCACTCGCCGTTTTTCCAATTGCAGAGTCAGTGCCTGAAGAATGGAAACCGACCCTGACCGTTCTGGTGATCGTGTGGGCATTTTTCAGCTTCATCACCGAGCGTTTGCCCGTCGATTTGACGGCTTTAACGATCGTGGTGCTGCTCATTTTGCTGGGATTGGTGGATGAGGCAGAGGGAATTTCTGGATTTAGCAATACCGCCACGATCACAGTCATGGCCATGTTTATTTTGAGCGCGGGCATTGCTCGTACGGGGGCTCTGCAGGTGGTGATGGACATCTTGTTGCGATTGGGGGGAACGCGAGTCTCACAACAAATCTTTGCCCTCGGGCTGATTGTCGGCCCCATCTCAGCCTTCATTAATAATTCTGCAGTAGTGCCTACGTTTTTACCCATTGTGGAAAGCTGGGCCGAAAAAATAAATGTTTCAGTATCGCGATTACTGATTCCTCTGTCCTATTTATCGATTATTGGCGGCACCGTAACCGTTATCGGTACTTCCACTAATGTTTTAGCGAGTGGAATTGCAGAGGGGATGGGCTACGAGCCATTTCCGCTATTTCTGTTTACCGGAGTGGGTTTGTTTTCTTTTAGCGCTGGCCTTCTGTATTTGGCATATGTCGCTCCTTACCTGTTGCCCGATCGCCAACCCCTTGAAACCGATGGCTCATTTCAGCAGCGCTATGGTCTCAAGGAATATGTTAGCGAAGTAGTCATCTCTCCTGAGTCCAGCTTAGTTGGACAAACCCTTCGACTCAGCCAGTTGCAGCGGCAGTTTGATGTGGATGTGCTGGAGATCATTCGGAATAAAATACACTTTCCTCAGCCTTTAGCAGATAAAGTCTTGCAGGTGGGGGATATTTTGCTGATTCGTGGAGCCCGGAAGGAATTATTTAAGGTTAAGCAGGAAAAAGGAATTTATATCGTTCCCGAGCAGAAATTTAGCAAAGAGGAAGTAACTCAGGAACTGGTTGCCGAGGAGGACCGCGTGGGGGAAGTCCTGATTATGGCTAACTCTCGCTTGGTGGGATCGACGCTGAAAGACATTCGCTTTAGGCAACGGTATAACGCAACCGTCCTGGCCATCCGTCGAGGACAAGAGCTGGTGCGTCAGCGTCTGGGAACGGTACGACTCAAGTTCGGAGATATTCTGCTGATCCAAGGCCCAAGGCAGAGTTTTTTGGGATTGCAGACTAACCGGGATATGCTGCTAATCGAACAGAGAGATGTCGAAAACCTGCGGACTGAGAAAGCGGCGATCGCAGTTTTGATTGGGATTGCTGTGGTGTTAATGGCAGCTTTAAATTGGTTGCCGATTCTGGTGAGTGCACTCATCGGCAGCGTTTTGATGGTGGTGACTGGTTGCTTAAAACCTGGTGAGTTATATGCTGCCATCCGATGGGACATTATTTTCCTACTGGCGGGCCTAATTCCCTTGGGAATTGCCATGGAAAAGTCGAATGTTACCCAGTTTCTGGCGGATCGGTTTGTGGCGATCGGTGGCAATTTATCTGGCTACTGGCTACTGGTTTTCTTCTATTTAGCAACAACCTTATTGACAGAGCTGTTGTCGAATAATGCTTCAGTGATTTTGATGTTACCCATTGCCATCAAATCTGCAGAAAGCTTGAGCCTCAATCCCGTTGCGTTCATGCTGGCGGTAACTTTTGCGGCCTCAAGTAGCTTCATGACCCCGATTGGTTACCAGACCAATACAATGGTTTACACAGCTGGCGGCTATAAATTTCTGGATTTTACACGAGTCGGAGCACCGCTCAGTCTAATTCTGACCTTTCTGATCCCGTTGGTAATTGTGAAACTGCACGGATTCTAAAAAGCTCGTGTTGGAGGTCGTCAGAACTCATCCAACGCATGCTCTACTGCTACCGCAGGCATTACAGCAGCTGCCACGTCAAATAGGATTGCAGCTCAATGCCCAAGATAAAAGGCAAGATTAATAGAGGGCAGAACGAAGTCAGTCAAAGTAAAATAGCGTGACCACTTTGTGCTGCTCCTCGGCATATTCGCAAGCCTCTTGAAGGGTCGTGCTGTCGTGGAACGCAAAGCAGATGAGTTGCTGGCACTTGCTGATGATTTCAATGTTGCAGAGTGAACTTGCCTCTGCCAAGGCCATATCATCATTTTCTGGATGTTCGACAAGATGCATCACATTTTCGAGCTGTATGCGGGATTCTGGAGGCTGTTTATCTAGGCTTTGAGGCAAGATCACGGTTAGAGCGGTTTCGTCTGCCCGTACTGCTCCGCGAATCACTGCAGAGTTCGTTCCCTGAGCGCCTGAGGTGAGAATTTTATTGCCTGTTAACGCCAGAGCGTAGCTCAGCATTTCAATCAAATACTGATGGGTAATGGGGACGTGGCGACTCCCCAAGATGGCAATTCTTTTAGGTCCCGCCTGCTGAATCGTCGAGAGTTCTTGCAGGAATACATCTACGGTGGGGGGAAGATCTACGGGTCGAGTCAAGTTCAGCGTTCCAGTATTTTTGCAATTATCGTATCAAAACAGCGGAATAGATATGACCATCTATCATTATTCAGATACCTAACGAGCTTGGGAAAACCTAAATTTTGCTGGCTAGGTCAAACTAGCGTCGATAGGCTGAAGCCATTGAAGGGTATAGGAATATGGTGGGCTTACAGCTCTCACAGGTGGTTATTGCATACAAAGAAAGCGATCTCCGCAGTAAGTCCGTTTGTCAGCGATGTACGGATGAACTACAAAGATTGGGAATTACCGTCCTAACAGCCCCCACAGGGGTCTATCACAACCCTTACCCGACGTTTTTAGAGGCTACCAAGGATCCCATCGACCTGGCAATTGTCTTAGGGGGGGATGGATCGACATTGGGGGCTGCCAGACATCTTGGCCCTCACGGCATTCCCATATTGCCCATCAAAGTAGGGGGACATCTGGGATTTTTGGCACAGTCGGAGAAGGTTTTGTCGGATGACCCTTGGGAGAGGCTGATGCGGGGGGATTACACCCTTCAACCTCGAACCATGCTGCAAGCCCGCATACAGCAGCTAAACGGGGAGCCCGATAGCAAATGGTTTTACTGTTTAAACGAAATTTGTGTTAAACCCACATCTGAAATACGCTTACCGTCCGCTATTTTTGAAATTGAGGTGGAGAACGAAATTGTCGATCAGTACCATGGAGATGGTCTGCTTGTGTCCACCCCAACAGGTAGCACATCCTATACCGTTGCTGCCAACGGGCCGATTGTGCACCCCAGCCTAGATGTCATCAGCATCACGCCCATTTGTCCGCTCAGTTTATCCAGTCGCCCGATTGTGATAGGTAGCCAGGCCTGCATTAAAATCTGGCCATTGGCCGATCCTGAAGGCTTGACTCGGCTTTGGAATGATGGGGCCCTGGCCCAGTCGGTACTGCCCGGGCAGCACGTGCAGGTGTGTCGGGCAAAAGAACCGGCTCAGTTTGTTATTTTGGAGCGAAACACATCGTTTTTCCGTACCCTGAGGGAAAAACTACAGTGGGCGGGTACCCGAATCCATGTACCGAACACCAATCATCGTGGCTGCTAGAAGTCACGTTCGGAGGTTAAAGCATCCTCAGACCATCATTCATTGCTGAGCTGGCTATAGATATTTGATTTAGCTTCAAGTGCTTAAGCCCAGTTTATTGAAGCTATTCAATGAAATTGCTATCACTTGAGTACCGGGCTTGTTTTCAAATTTTAGGGGTATCCGAGCCCTAGAGCTTGAGGTGAGTGTAGGCATGTTGTTTGACGTTATCGTCATCGCTTGGATTGTAAATTACATCCAAGACCCGCTTTGGTTCGCTGCTATAGTTCAACGGAAAATCAGGGGAACTGGTGGTGGTGACTGCACCAATCGCCAGATGCTTGAAATCTGGCTTTGCCCGATAGGAGCGGGTGGCCGCCTTAGCTCGTTCCACAAAGTCTTTGCAAGGAAGGGTGCGATCGGGGATGACGTCCTGTGGAAGTGATGGAGCCCCCCCTTGCACGATTTCGGCGAAGGTGGTGGCATACAGTAGCTGATAAGAGGTGGAACGGTTAGTGCTGTGCAAACAGTCCAGTTCGGCGGCAGGAATGGGTTCCGCCACCATCACTTCTTCTAGGCGACCTTCCTCATTGCGTTGAAAGCAGGTGGCTACCCCTAGCACAACGTATTCCAATCCTTGGACATCATTTGCAGAAATGCTTACAGTCATAGACTTAGGCTCTTGTGCGCGCAGCAAAACGGTGTGCCGTCAGTCTATAGGGACTACCGACGCATTCCTGCAGTTTTAACAATTCGCTAGCCATTCATCGATCTGTGGGGAGTTTTGAAAAGTTTTCTTGAGAAGTTTATGTTCTGAAGGATGGGTTTAGCTTGTCCTCAATGGCTTGCAATTGCAGCATTAATGCCTGTCGCCGCTGTCAATTTGCTTGGGACCGCTCAGCAATCAGATCCTTCACCGGACAACGAACATTCATTGTTCACGCTCTAGTCTGCTCTGTAGTGGGCGATCGCTTCGCGGCAAGTTCCACCAGTACCAATATCTATTTCCGACCTCCTGATTCCGATGTCCGATAAACCGGTCGATTTTCTTCTCCTGTGGGAAACTCCGCTGCAGAATTTATTGCTTGCGTAAGATATAGGAGGTGAGCCTCGCCCATCCGTAACCCCCATGACTGCCTCCCCCCTCAGCTCGTCTTCCAGTCCATCCAATACCTCAATGGCAGAATTATCCACTCTCACTCCCGACTCTCAAACACCAGCAACTGACGATCTTTCTCCCCTCGAACCCAAGACGGGGCCAGTAGAACGTGAGACCCCCGAACATTATTTGAATCGGGAACTGAGCTGGATTGAATTCAACGCCCGCGTTTTGCACGAGGCGCTGGACAATCGCACACCATTGTTGGAACGGCTGAAATTTCTAGCGATTTTCTCCAATAACCTAGATGAATTTTTCATGGTAAGAGTGGCGGCAATTAAGCAACAGATTGCTGCTGACGTATCCTCTCGCACCCCCGATGGGCTAATTCCCACCGAACAGCTTAAACGGATTAACGAAACTCTGCACCCTCTAATCGCCCAGCAATACCGCTGCCTCAACGAGCAACTGCTGCCGGAGCTGGCTAAGTACGATATTCACCTACTGCATACCTCTGACCTCACACCAGAGCAGCAGGATTACCTCAAGGACTATTTCGACCGCCATTTGTTCCCCGTCCTTACCCCTTTGGCGGTTGACCCGGGACATCCCTTTCCTTACATCTCTAACCTCAGTCTCAATTTGGCGGTGATTGTTTACGACCCCGAAAATGAGCAGGAGCATTTTGCGCGGGTTAAGGTACCCAGTACCCTGCCCCGATTTATTCAAGTGGGGGAAGGCCACCAATTTGTGCCCCTAGAAGATGTTATTGGCCAAAATCTGGCCCCCCTATTCAAAGGAATGGAGATTCGAGAGTATTATCCGTTCCGCATTACCCGCAATGCCGATCTAGAAATTGAGGAGGAGGAAGCCTCCGATCTGTTACAGGCGATTGAAGAAGAGCTGCGCAAGCGCCGCTTTGGCGGATCTGCTGTTCGCATGGAGATTTCATCTAACACCCCTGCCAAAATTCGCACGAAGCTCAAACGTCAGTTGGATCTCGATGATGGATCCATCTACACCATTGATGGCTTGATTGGGCTAGACCACCTGTTTGCCCTCTCCAGCCTCAATTTTCCGGAACTCAAAGATAAACCTTGGTCAGCAAAGATTCCTCCCCGGTTGCGCAATCGCGATCTGGATAGCCCGCTGGATATCTTTGAAGAAATTCGCGAGGGGGATATTCTGCTCCATCACCCTTACGAGTCGTTTAATGCCAGTGTGCTGCAGTTCATTCAAACTGCATCTCAAGACCCCGATGTGGTCAGCATCAAGCAAACGTTGTATCGCACATCTGGTGATTCTCCCGTGATTCGCGCTCTGATTGAAGCGGCGGAAGGGGGGAAGCAAGTGGCGGTCCTGGTGGAGCTGAAGGCCCGCTTCGATGAGGAAAACAATATTCAATGGGCCAAACGTTTGGAAGAAGCCGGAGTTCACGTAGTCTACGGCCTAGTTGGGCTTAAAACCCATACTAAGTTGGCTCTAGTGGTGCGTCGCGAGGACGATCTCCTGCGGGCTTACGCCCACATTGGCACGGGAAACTACAACCCCAAAACCGCCAAACTCTATACCGATTTGGGGCTACTGACTTGCGACGGAGACCTGGGGGCGGATATCACCGATCTGTTTAATTACTTGACCGGTTATTCGCGCCAGCAGTCATTTCGCAAACTGTTGGTGGCTCCAATCAACCTGCGATCGCGCATGACGGCAATGATCCGCCGGGAGGCCGCCTACCAAAAGCGCTTTAACGAGACGGGGTTGGGTCAGGGGGGACGCATTATCGCCAAAATGAACTCTCTGGTGGATCCGTTGATTATCTCAGTGCTTTACGAGGCTGGACGACTGGGTGTTGAAATCGATCTCATTATTCGGGGGATATGCTGCCTCAAACCTGGCATTCCGGGCCTGAGCGAAAATATTCGCGTGATTAGCGTTATTGGCCGCTTTCTGGAGCACTCGCGCATTTTCTATTTTGCCAATGGCGGAGCCGAAGAGCTGTACTTTGGCAGCGCTGACTGGATGACCCGAAATCTGAGTCGGCGGGTGGAGGCGGTTACCCCCGTCAGCAATCCAGCTTTAGTCCAAGAACTGAAAGACTTGTTGGACTTGATGCTGTCAGATCGGCGTCAAGCCTGGGATCTCCAATCGGATGGAAAATACGTGCAGCGGCAGCCACAAGGGGGAAAAAATCCCAGTGGCACTCATCAAATGCTGATGGATAAGTATTCGCAGAGGGACGAAGCAACCTAGCGTTCATCCATACAGTCTCTATGCTTCCACAGCATCTAGTTCCTTCACGATTGCATTGTCTTGCCCCAACAATAGTTTTTTGGGGAGACAGGGCTGCTCCTGCAGGTGGAAGGACATGATGGTGACTTCGTCCCCTGCCTGTACCAAATGAGCTGCTGCTCCGTTTATACAAATTACTCCGGATCCCCTCGCACCCTCAATAACGTAGGTCTCTAAGCGATTGCCATTCGTGTTATCCACCACCAAGACTTTTTCGTATTCCAGCAGGTCTACTGCATCCATCAGATCGCGATCGATGGTGATGGAGCCCGTGTAGTTTAAATTCGCTTCGGTGACTGTGGCCTTATGCAGTTTGGATTTAAGAAAGATGCGCATGGGCGATGGGAAGGAGGAGGTTAAGTAAGGGGTAGTTGTTGAGGCTTTCTATCCGCCAAAACCTAGCTGGACAAAGACCTGTCCTAACGGGAAAGGACCTATCAATACAGATCCTAACTCGGGGCATCCCCCCTATTGCGACAGTAATTGCAGCTGAACACCCGCCAAAGCCGATTTCGTAATAATTTGTTTGGTGGGAACAGACGATCTCCGTCATATGGAAAATACTGGCGTATGGAAAACACTGGTTACCCGATAACAAGCTGCGCTACTCTTATTGCATCTTCGCTGCCTGGGGTGCTACTCCCGCTACCGGAGCGACGCTTGCGCAAATCCTTGCGGTGACGCGATCCCATGAAAATCGATTTGACATCTCGGCAACAGCAAATCCTTAAGGCCACCGTGCTGAGTTACATCGAGACTGCGGAGCCGGTGGGTTCTAAAGCACTGTCTCAGGCATACGATTTGGGAGTGAGTACCGCGACCATCCGCAATGTCATGGCTGTCCTCGATCGTACGGGATTGCTCTACCAACCCCACATTTCAGCCGGACGTGTTCCCTCCGATTCCGGTTACCGCGTCTATGTGGACGACCTGATTGAAGAGCCAAAATTTCTCCAACAGCAGCTGCTAACGGCCCTTTCCGAAAAATTGGGGGAACAGTTGCAGGAGGACCTCGATCGCCTTCTACATCAGGCTACACAGATTCTGGCTACCCTGAGCGGTTGCATTGCCCTGATTACCGCTCCCCCTACAGATGCAACGACCATTCGTCACCTGCAATTGGTACCTGTAGCCAGCGATCGAGTGATGGCCATTCTCGTTACGGATTCTTATCAAACCCATTCCCTACTGCTCAACCTTGGAGGAGGGAAAACGGATTTAGCAACGCTAGGCCTCGAAAATCACCCTAGCGCTGCTGTCGGCAATCCACCTGTCGAGACAGACTCTACGGAAGAACTGGAGCGGGAACTTCAGCTCTTGAACAATTTCCTCAACCTACAACTGAAGGGCAAAACTTTTTTCGATATTCTCAACATCAATTGGCAAGAAATGGATCGTCAGTTCCGCGATTACGGTGACTGGCTGAGACAGCTCTTGCAGACTCTGAAGCATAACTACCTACAACCCGCCATCGGTCAGGTGTTTGTGGGGGGGATGACCGGGCTATTGCGTCAGCCGGAATTTACCCAAACCGATCAGATTCAAGATGTCGTTCAACTGTTGGAACAAAATCAGGCTGAACTGTGGTCTGTTTTAGGTCCCTCCACCCCCGATCGCCTCATACTGTATATCGGATCCGAAAATCCACTGGAACCCATGCGGCAATGTTCCCTCATCTCCACCGGATATTCCTGTGGCAATGTAGCCATGGGCAGCGTGAGCTTGCTTGGACCGACCCGAATGTCCTACGAACGGGCGATCGCTTCCGTCAAGGCCACTGCTACCCATTTATCTACGTTGGTAGCTATCGATACCTAGAAATTGAGAACCCATGGACCTCACTATTTCTGCACTATAGGGCTGATGTCATCTCAATTGTGGCAACGACATTTATACCCGATCGGCTGGATAGCCGAGCTGGCTGGAGTAACTAGCTGGTCGCCATAGCTGTCTTAGTTCCTTTGCTTGACATCCCAGAGATGGGTTCGGAGGGCGATCGATTCGCCTGTAGTCAAACTTCGGAACTTGCGTACGTAATTTCGCGTAGACTGCACTCGCAATATCGTACGAGTTTGCTAGATGCAGGTAGCCAGATGCGGGTATGTTAGCGAAGTAAGACAGCAGGAGCGGAGAGTCCCCCCTCAACGATGGTTCTGCCTTAGCCTTCTTCTGTTCTAGAGCGGCTGCTTTCGAGTGAAATATGCTAACTGAAGAGCTTTTGCAAATCTACAAGTCTACTCGACAGCAGTTTGAGGGAATTTTACTTGAACGGGCAGACCTTCGTGGTGCTGAGCTGCCGGGCATTGCCCTCATACGATCTAGCCTCAGTCATGCCAATCTGCAAGAAGCGAATCTCTCCGAATCAGATTTCTATAAGACGGAATTACAACAGGCGAATTTATCTCGCACGGTCTTCACCAACGCCCGTCTACGCCGCGCTAAGTTGCAAGAAGTGAATTTAACGGAAGCCAATATGCGTTGCGTGGACTTAACCGGTTCGTTTCTCACTTCCGCCAATCTGCAGAAGGCTGATTTAACCAAAGCTATCTTGATCGCTACCTTTTTAAAAGGCTGCCACCTACGGGAAACGAACTTCCATCAGGCAGATTTGTACAAGGCCAATCTCAGCCGCAGCGATGCCAGCAGTTCCATTTTTACCGAGGCCATTCTCAAGCGAACTGATTTATCCGAGGCGGATCTCTATCAAGCGAATTTGGTCGGGGCAATGGCCTTCAACGTCAACTTGACTGGCGCCAAATTATGGAATGCCAATTTAATTGACGCGGATTTGACGGAGGCATTGCTGCCAGGGGCGAATCTCACTAGTGCCAACCTTAGCAATGCCATATTGGTGGAGGCCAACCTGAACGTGGCCGATCTATCGTTGGCCACATTGCACGGCACTCAGTTGATGGGGGCAAATCTGGGTGGAGCTGATTTAAATGGGGCCGATTTATCTGAGGCCGATTTAACAGGCGCGAATCTGAACCTGGCAAATCTAGAGGGGGTTCATTTTCGGCAAACCATCATGCCGGATGGAACGGAGCGCACTGATACCCACATGGCCCCTCCCCAACCCCATGCTCCAGCGATCCTGGCACCGAAGCCCGAGCAAGCTTGGAAGCGGGCAAGTGCAACAGAGTTGCTAGAGCGGTTTGGCTCTGGGGAACGGGATTTCCCACAAACAGACATGCGCCGCGCATCGCTGTTTGGTGCCTATTTGAGGGCGATCAATCTACAGGGAAGCGATCTGAGGGAGGCGTATCTGCGGGAGGCGAACTTATATTCAGCCAATTTGCAAAAGATTAATTTATCGGCGGCATCGCTGATTGGTTGCGATCTTAGTAGCGCAGATTTGCGGGGGGCCGACTTACGGGGGGCCGATCTGCGGAATGCTGACCTGCGCAGGGCAAATTTAGCTGGGGCTAAACTGCGCGGGGCGAATCTATGTAACACCCAGTTTCAATTATCTAATCTCAGAGACTGCGATTTTCAGGAGGCGAATTTGCACGGTGCTGAGTTGGATGGGGCCGATTTAACTGGAGCGAAGTTAACGGGGGCCAATGTTAGGGTGCACCAGTTGGAGAAAACGATTCGCTAATATCTGGTAGCCGCGGACTGAATCCCCAAGATTTCCAATGGTTCAAGCGAGCCAGTCATCTTGGCTTGCCGATAGAGGTTTCAGCCTTCTGTTCGTTCAGTAGAACTGTCGGGTTCGCTAACATATAGGTAAGAGGGCATGTGCTCTCTGAAAGAGAGGAGTGTAGCGAACGATCTTTAACTATTGCGAACATTCTGAATAGGTAAAGAACGAAGGGAGCTGAAGATCTATATAGGTGCAAGACTTACTCGATCGACCCCAAGACGGATTGAAGCCGAACATTTACATGTTGTCGCAATTCGCCAAAGAGGGGAATAAACCTCTTCCGGGGTTGGCCGTCGGAGGAGGTGGATGTGTGCAGGTTTTAGATAGACCCGGTTAAACATCAGATGACGGATGTTCGAGTCATTCTTGATGGTCTTGGTCACTGGCTTCCACCAATGTGAACGATTTCATTTTGTGAGGCACGTCATGTTAGTGCCATTTTCCAATCGAGTTGAAGCAGGTAAACACCTAGCCGCCTATCTCAGCAATTACGCTGGCCGTAAGGATGTATTGGTGCTGGGCTTACCCCGTGGAGGGGTTCCAGTCGCGTTTGAGGTGGCTCGCTCGCTCAATGCCCCGCTCGATGTTTGCATTGTCCGCAAGCTAGGAGTCCCTCGCTACGAGGAACTAGCAATGGGAGCGATCGGCTTGGGCAGTGTCAGGGTTTTGAACAAAGAGGTGATCGAGGCGTGGAACATCTCTGAAGCTGAGATTGACAAGGTCATTGCTAGAGAGCAAGAGGAACTTGACAGACGGGATCTCCTCTACCGCGGAGGGCGCCCGTTCCCCGACATCACAGGGAAAGTTATTATCCTCGTTGATGACGGGATTGCCACAGGTGCCACCCTAAGAGCTGCTATTTCATCATTGCGACAGCAACAACCGAAGGGGATCGTTGTGGCAACTCCTGTGGCACCGCAGTCTATCTGCAAATCTTTGCAAGCCGAAGTCGATGACGTAGTTTGTCTCGCCACTCCCGAACCCTTCTTCGCGATCGGTCAATGGTATATGGATTTTGGACAGACCTCCGACGCGGAAGTTCAGGAGCTTCTAGAGAGATCGACTCGTACACCTTTGCAAGTCAATAGTTAACATCCATCTTCGGACGATGATTGGGAGGATCGACCCATGCAAAATATATTCGCGCCCAAACAAGAAGAGGGTCTGGTAGCGATTTGTACCGGCAAGGTGGCACTGGAGGGCAACCTGGATATTCCAGATGGAGCCAGGGGTATTGTAGTTTTTGCCCATGGCAGTGGCAGCAGTCGCAACAGCCCCCGCAATCGATACGTGGCTGAAACTTTACAGCAAGCGGGACTGGCCACCCTCCTGTTCGATTTGTTGACCCCCAGCGAGGAAGAGGTCGATCGCTTGACGCGGCATCTGCGTTTCGACATCGATCTGCTGGCCGAGCGCCTCGTGGGAGCTACGAATTGGCTGCAGACATACCCCGATACTGCAGCGTTAAACATCGGATATTTTGGCGCTAGTACTGGCAGTGCAGCTGCATTGATCGCAGCGGCAGAGCTACCACAAGTGATTCGTGCTGTGGTTTCCCGTGGTGGACGCCCCGACCTAGCAATATCGGCTCTGCCCTCGGTTGCAGCCCCAACTCTGCTGATTGTGGGAGGCAATGACAAGCCGGTGCTCGAATTGAATCGGGACGCTTTGCTCACGTTGAAGGTTGAGAAGCGACTCGAGATTGTTCACGGTGCAACACACCTGTTTGAAGAACCCGGTGCACTGGGGCAAGTGTCGCACTTGGCCAGTCAGTGGTTTAAGCGCCATTTGAATAGTGACAGCTAATTTCGGGAGGTAACCCGTATCCTCGATCGCCCCTCACCCAAAAAAAATGAGCCAAGATTAAGGCTGAAAGCCGAGGCTTATGGCAAGGGAAGAGAGCGCGATGGAGAAGCCCGTTATTCTCACCATTGACGACGATCCGGCTGTTTTGCAGGCCATTGCCCGCGATTTACGCAAGCAGTATGGCTCCCGCTTCCGCATTATGCGTGCCGATTCTGGGGTCAAGGCTCTGGAAGTGGTGCAGCAGCTAAAGCTGCGTGGGGACACCGTAGCACTGTTTTTAGCAGACCAACGCATGCCCGAAATGAGCGGGGTGGAATTTCTCCAGCAAGCCTCCGAAATCTTCCCCAAGGGCAAGCGGGCACTGCTAACCGCCTATGCCGACACCAACGCGGCGATCGATGCCATTAACTCTGCCCAACTGGACTATTACCTGCTGAAACCCTGGGACCCTCCCGAAGAAAAACTCTATCCTGTCCTCGACGATCTGCTGCACGATTGGCAGGCATCCTTCAAGCCAGAGTTTCAGGGGGTCAAAATCATCAGCGATCGCTGGTCCCCTCAATCTCATGCCTTGCGTGATTTCTTGGCCCGCAATCAGGTGCCCTACCGTTGGCTGGATATCGAAAGCAATCGAGAAGCGCAGCAGTTAGTAGCCTGCGCCAGTGAAACGAACAACCCCTGTCTGCCGCTGGTGCTGCTGCCCGACGGTGAAAAGCTGGTCAAACCCAGCCCCGCTCAGTTGGCCCTGCAGGTGGGAATGCAGACAGAGGCCAACAAGCCCTTCTACGATCTCGCGATCGTCGGTGGCGGTCCGGCTGGACTGGCCGCAGCTGTATACGGAGCTTCGGAAGGACTGCGAACGGTGATGATCGAGCGGGAGGCACCGGGGGGGCAAGCGGGAACCAGCTCCCGAATCGAAAATTATTTGGGCTTTCCGGTGGGCCTCAGCGGTGGGGATTTAGCCCGTCGGGCGGTGACCCAAGCAAAACGGTTTGGGGTGGAAATTCTCACCCCTCAAGAGGCAACTTCTATTCGGTTGGAGGGTAACTACCGTATCGTTACGCTGGCGGATGGCAGCGAGATTAACTGCCATGCGGCGATTTTGGCGATGGGGGTGTCATGGCGTCGACTGACGGTACCAGGAATCCAACAGTTCACGGGGGCGGGGGTGTATTACGGCGCGGCCCAAACTGAGGCAGCAGCTTGCACAGGCGAAGACGTATACGTAGTGGGTGGTGCCAATTCCGCCGGTCAAGCGGCGATGTATTTCTCCAAATACGCCCGCAAGGTGCGCATGTTGGTGCGAGGGGAATCCTTAACCAAAAGCATGTCGCAATATCTGATTGACCAGATTGACGGTACCGACAATATCGAGGTACTACCCTTCCACAGCGTCATTGAAGCCCAGGGGGGTGATCGCCTAGAAACTATCTCGGTCAAAGATTCTCGGACGGGCGAAGTCAAGACCTTTGCCACGAATTCCCTGTTTATTTTTATTGGGGCCATCCCTAGAACGGAATGGCTGGATGGGCTGTTGCAACGGGACAAGCGAGGATTTTTGCAGACAGGGCCGGATTTGCCCACTGCCACTCCTTGGCCGTTAGACCGCGATCGCTTTTTGCTCGAAACCAACGTGCCAGGCATCTTTGCCGTTGGGGATGTGCGCAGCGGCTCTGTGAAGCGGGTGGCTTCTGGAGTGGGGGAAGGGTCCATTTGCGTTCAGTTTGTCCACCGCCATTTAGCCACTGTTTAAGCGCGCTATGTCCTGAACCCAGCATTATTTCAGCGCAAAAATTTTACTCTTGCACTTGAATCTTTGAGGTCAAAGCGATGCTCTGTTCGGAATTCCTTTCCCAGATGCACCCGTTTAACAAACTTCCCCCCTCGCGGCTGGCCTGGATCTGCGAGCGTGCCGATCGCATCCAGCTGGAACCCGGGGAAGTATTGGTGCGGGAAGGAGATACGTCAAAAGGCTTTTTCATTCAACTGAGCGGACAAATTTCGGTGCTGCGCAGCAGCAACGGTGCAGATATGCCCGTGGGTCGCCACGAAAGCCCCTCATTTTTTGGGGAAATTCAGGTGCTCACCCAAGATCTTGTTCCCGTCACTCTGGTGGCGGACACCGCTACCGAACTCTATCGGCTCAAGTGCAATGACTTTCTTGATGTCCTGCATAGCTGTCGCGAATTCGAAAAAGATATTTTTCGCACGGTAGGTCAACGCTTGCGAGGGCTAGAGTCGTTTATTCAAAACCGAGAAAAGATGGCGGCATTAGGCACTCTGGCTGCTGGCCTAGCCCACGAACTCAATAACCCTGCGGCTGCCCTGGTGCGCGTCCTCAAAGATGTCAAACCCGCCATCCTCGAACTGCAGCGCATGAACCTGGTGTACGGCCAGCAGCAGGTGGATGATGCCCACACTCAAGAATGGCTGGAACTGCGCGATCGCGGATTTGAGGCGATTTCTCATCCGCAGAACGACCCACTAGCTCAAGGAGATCGCGAGGATGCCCTCACTGACTGGCTGGAGGACTACGGTGTGGAGGATGCCTGGCAATTGGCTGAACCCCTAGCGGCGGGGGAGGTGGCTCCAGAAACTTTGAGCCACTTAATGGAGCGCTGGCGGGATGACCCCTCGGAATTGCGAGAAATGGGGCTGCGCTGGCTGGCCCTCTCCTTTGATGTCATGGGCATGATTGCCAACGGGCTGGATGGGGCGGAGCGGATTTCCACCTTGGTGCAGTCGATGAAGTCCTATTCATATATGGACCGTGCTGCCCAACAGCGGATTGACGTTCACGATGGTATCGAAGATACGCTCCGCCTGTTTGCCTTCAAGCTCAAGCACGGCATTCAAGTGGAGCGGCATTACGATCGTCAGCTGCCGCATATTCTGGCCTACGGCAGCGAACTCAATCAGGTGTGGACCAACTTGCTCGATAACGCGATTGATGCCCTCGCTGACAGAGTCCCCAACGGCGATCCGGCAAAAATCACCCTCCGCACCTGCCAAAAAGGCGATCGTCTTCGTGTCCAAGTGGAGGATAATGGCCCCGGCATATCTCCCGACGTGCGATCGAGGATTCTAGAGCCCTTTTTCACCACTAAGCCGATGGGAAAAGGGACCGGGCTGGGGCTGGATGTAGTGCGGAGGATTGTGGAGAACCGCCACGGTGGCAGTTTGATGTTGGACTCGGAGCCTGGCAAAACCTGTTTCGAGGTGCGATTGCCCCTTTAGCACCGCTTCCATTTCCAAAGGGCCATCAAAAAGGGTGCTTAATATTTTGCAACACAGGCAATTAGGATGGTAGTTTTTACCTAGAGTACTTATCTTCTCTATGCCAGCAACCACTCCGCTTCGCTCCAATTCTCCCCAGAATCCTCTCAAGGTGGTGGCTATTGGGGACAGTTTTGTTTACGGCTACGGAGACTGGGAAGGGGGCGGCTGGGCAGAACGGCTGAAGCGCCACTGGCAGCGCCCTCAGCAGGAGGGGCATATCCTGTATAACTTGGGGGTAAGGGGGGACACGGTCAGGCATGTAGAACAGCGGCTGCAGTCTGAATTCTACAGGAGGGGAGAGCTGCGCAACCGTCAACCGGACGCCCTCATCCTATCGGTAGGGGCTAATGATTCCGCTCGCTTGGGGCATCAAAACGGTCGTCATTACGTGCCGCTAGAGGAGTTTGAGGCGGCCATTGCCAGAATTCTAGATCTGGCTCAATCTATGGGGCCTACTTGGTTTGTGGGTATGGTGCCGGTGGATGAGGTGAAGATGCCGTTTGCGGGTTCGGTGTATTACAGCCATGTTGACCAAGCACTGTATAACGAAGCGATCCGGGTTGCTTGTCATCAACGTGATATTCCCTTTCTCAATTGCTTCGATCGCTGGAATGCCAGAGGAGACCTTTGGAGCAATGCTCGGTTGATTGAGGATGGATTGCACCCCAATGGGGAAGGTCACAAAGCGGTGTTTGAAGATATCCTGGCTTGGCCCAAATTGGCACAACTGATGACCCAGTCTGGGCGGGAATTGGCGATTGCCTAGCCCCTCATTCCAAAAACAAGTCGATGAGTGAGTCCTTCCGCCATCGAGATTGATGCTTTGATAAGGCAGAGGCGTAAGAGGCTCTACCTCGAAGCATGCAGAAGTCCTTCCCTGAAGGAGCTATTACAGCCCGGAGGAGCGAACGGTGTAAGCAATCTCTTCGATGGGCAAATGCGCGCTGTTCCAATCGTCGTAGCGTAACTGCAGACGCTGCTCGCCAGCATATTTCACCAACTTGCCACCGTAACGCTCTGCTTCGGTGCCCAAACTCTGAATTCTTATTTTGCCGTTGAATACCGTCGCGCGAGCCAGGTAAATCACTAAATCATCGCGGGAGGGGCGATTCACAGTTGTACTTGCTGTTAGATGGGCTACCCCCCTCTCGTCCAGTTCGTGGGCCAGTGCCATTGCCGTATTGCGAACGCCACGGACAGCCACAATGATGGCTGCCACCGCCATCGTGATATCCACACCATCATCAGTCAATATCTGTTGGCTGGACAGATACTGAAAGTTTCGCTCCCTTAAATCATCGCGAATGCGTCGATGAATCAGATTTTCGGGGTGGTAGTCCGTTAATGCCCCCACAATTGCTCCACAGGCGGCACGGGGGGCACGCCAGGGGGCCTCTCGGGTCTTGCCGTAAACCTGCTGCCCTCCCTCCCGCAGTCGACCCACGTGAGTTTTGAGGTCGATCGCCACCAGCGAAATGGACTGGGGATTGCCGGCATACACACGCTGTTTGAGCTGCTCATCCAGCTCATGGGCTACCGTTACGTGGGCCAATGTCGCGCCATTGTCGGTGCCGCCCCCCGCTGGGAAAAACGCCTCCAGCTTCAATTCACCAATTTCTGAGAGAGTGGCAAACCGCGAAGCCACCACATCTCGATAGCGTTTGGTTGCTTCCCCTTGGTGGATCCGATCGCCGCAGTTGGTGTACGCCAATGTTGTAACGACGCTAGGCAGACTCATATCCGCACCGCAGGCTTTAATCTCGGTGGGGCTGGCAGCGGCAAACTGTAACTCATCCCGTAACAGCTGCAAGCCTTTGACGAGGGCGTAGCGATCGCTAACAATTTCGTTCAGGTAGTTGTGGTAGGCGTTACGCTCCATGCCGAAACTAGCGTCCAGTTGCCAGAAGCGATCGACTCGTTCTTGCGTGGCGGCGGCATCAAAGGGCAAAGACATAAGCTGCAGAATCCCACAAACGAATCGGCGATGAACGATCGGTAAGAGCGATGTGTTAAGAGCAATGTGTTAAGAGCGATGTGTATAGAACAATGCGAATGAGGTGCATGGCAACCCCGCAATTCCATACATTAGGTTCTACAAATTAGGGATGTTGATGATGCGTTAAGGATTATAGGAAAACAAAAGCTAAGTTGGTATTGGCCAGATCGACTCTTCTTTTTGGATGATGCTTCAGTTCAGTCGCTCGAATTCATTTCACTATCCTCTAGCGCTAGGCGAACTGACTCGATTGATAAAGATTGGCAAGCTTGTCAATGTAGCTATTGATGCTAAGCGGCTCCACACGATTTCTCGCCTGAGTCCCTAGTTCGTGGCGAATGGCTGCGTCGTCGACGAGCAAATCCATTGCCGTGGATAATTGTTCGACATTACCCGGTTCAACCAATATCCCATCTACATTTGGGGTCACCAACTCAGGAATACCCCCGACAGGAGTTGTAATCACCGCTAACCCCCATCCCATGGCTTCCAAAACAGCCATCGGTAGTCCTTCGTTGTAGGAGGGAAGAATAAAGATATCAGCTTCAGATAGCAGTCGATCCCGTTGCTCCGGACCAACCCAACCGGTAATATCCACGCGATCGCCGAGATTCAGCTCTAAAACGTTCTGCTTAGCTTTATCAATTTCTCCATCTCCCGCCAGCACAAGTGAGGATTTTGCTAATCGATCGGGAGAGAGAGCTGAGTAAGCTTGGATCAAATCAAATGTCCCTTTTCGTTGTCCGAGCCGCCCCAGAAAGAGGAATGTTATATCCCTTGCTTCATCGCGCTTGGGTAGGGTTTCAGGCAGCTTGACAGGATTTGGTAATATAATCACTCGATCGGGCTCGACACCAAGATTTTCTACGTAATAGGTTTTCCAGCTTTCAGAAAGTGCAATAATAAATCTGCATTTACGAAAGACAAATCTCAACAGACTTTGTAGAAATTTAGGAAACTTGTCAAAGTACAAATGAAAGCTGCTTCCATGCATATGAAGAATAACGGGCTTACGAAATATAGACATCAAGAGAATAAGAATTGCCCCCCTCAAGATACTTCCGCCATTGGACATATGTAGGTGGATTGAGCTGACCGGCTGTGTTAGTACAGCCCATATAGTTTTTACAATCGCTGCAAAATAAATCGTCAGTTTAGATCCTATATATCCATCTTGAAATATGGGAATGTGTTGAATCTCGACATTATTGATCGGGGTTTCTAAAATTAAGGTCTCAACCGATGTCATTCCCCCTTTCACATCTAAGCTGGGGCCTAGCATTAAAACAGTGATTGCTTTTGTGGACATGATAGTGAGTTAATTGATTCTCGAGATCTAGTTCCTATAGTAAGTCGCAAAGCGAAGAACTTCGTCGGTTATTTACAACTGCATTAAAAGGAACGATTACTCAGCTACAATTCACATCTATCAAGTCGATATCTAAATCAAGCAAGCTAGATATTAGATAGGCGAGGTATTTCTCGACCGGCGGCTAATGCTTTAACATCCCCCTTGACCCGTTGTGCTGCATCTACCCCAGAAATAAAGGCTCCTTCCACTCTGCCACCGGCACACCAATCCCCCGCACAAACCAACGGCAGGTAGCCCTCGCCCCCTTGGACAGGGACTGACATTCCTAAAGAGGTCAGCCCGACCGTTTCAGCAGGCAGTGAATATTTCCACCGATGGACTTGCATCCAGTCTGGGGCAACCAACCATTCCCCCAATCGCTGCCCCGTGCGTTGCAGCAGGGCTAGACCACATTCCTGCAGCTCAACACCATCGGCATTCATCGATTGATTGGCAAACCCAGGAGTGGAGTGCACGACCACCACTGGATTGGCTGCCAGTACCCGCTTAGTGCTATCCAAACTGACCCAGGCTACCCGATCATCCCCAACCCATTTCACCCCTTTCCACTGGGGGAGAGTGACAGATTTTCTATAACCAGCGATGACTGCAATACAGGGGTTGTACTGAACTGAAGTTAAGGAGGAATATAAGGGATATTCCTCTGTTAACCAATCTCCAAGCATCTCCAAAATTTGTGGGGCCGGCACAGCAATAACTAGACTTTTTCCCTCAAACTGGCCTCCATCCTCTGCGATCGCCCGCCAGCGCTCCCCCATTGGCTGCACTGCGATCGCGCGTACTCTCCGCTCCACATTCAGATTTTTACAAAGCTGTTTGACCACAGCTGTCATCCCTTGAGGACAGCAATAGTGGGGAACGCGTTCGTCGAGGGGGGCTTCCTCTAATTCCGTGGGATGGGAGCAGGAAACATCTAAACGGTGAATGCTGCGGGTCCATTCTGCCATCGTGCCCAGTTCTAATTGCTGTTTCACAAAACGACGAAATCTGTCCCCTTTTACCGTGATGTACTGGACACCGTGGTCAGCAATCGCGTCTGTCTTTGAAGATTCAGCAGATTCCACCTGCACCCGCCGGGTGGCCATGCGTCCCCCAACCCCCCGCGACTTCTCTAACACCAAGACATCCAGACCCGCCTCGACCAAGTGGGTTGCGCAAATGGCTCCTGCCATGCCAGCACCGATAACGATCGTGTCGTAGATGTGAGGGAGGGAAGGCATAGGTCTTTCCAAACACCAAACGTTCTTGTGAGACTTTACAGCGCAACGGTACTGCGCTCGTCAAGAACCCCTTGAGACGAGTTGCGGCAGCATGGTCGCTAGATCGACCGTCTTGCCGATCGGGATATTCATCCCTATGCCGGGCCTAGATTTTACTGTCTTCTCTGAAGAAGAAATTACGATAGTACAACTTTGGAGGATCATCGTGCGATTTCTGCAAATGTTAGAACTCTGCCTAATCCAACAACAGTCTTAACACTTAACAGCTAGCCAGCTCTGCCGACAATCTATAAAGCCTTCATTGCTTTTCTCTGCTCCTCTCGCAACACATTAAAAATTTCTTCTTTCTGTTGCTGAAAGCTGGGTAGCTGCTTAATTTCGTACGTACGTTGTTGGGGCAACAGGATCTGTTTTTCCTGCTTTACCGTACCCGGAGAAGAGGTCAATACGTAAATTCGTTGCGACAGAAAGACCGCTTCTTCCACATCGTGGGTAATCATTAAAATCGTGGTACCCGTGCGTTCCCATACATCTAACAAAAACTCCTGCATCACCTCTTTGGTCTGCACGTCTAGCGCCCCAAATGGCTCGTCCATCAGTAGAATTTGCGGTTGATTTGCCAATGCCCTGGCGATCGCCACCCGCTGCTTCATCCCCCCCGACAACTCTTTGGGAAACGCACCTGCAAACTTGGACAAGCCTACGACATCCAGGTAATAGGCAATTCGTTCCTCTCGCAATTGCAAGGGATAGCCCTTAATCTTGAGGCCAAACCCTACATTCGCTGCGACGTTCATCCAGGGGTAGAGCGTGTAGGATTGGAACACCATACCGCGATCGGAGCCAGGACCGTCGATACTGGTGCCATTCACCCGCACCTCCCCCGATGTTGGAGCATCAAGCCCCGCAACAATCCGCAGCAACGTAGACTTTCCTGAACCAGACGCCCCCACTACACAAACCAATTCACCTTCGTTGACCCGCAGAGAAATCTGGTCCAGGGCAGTAAAAGAGCCAAACTTGCGCGTAACGCGATCGACTTCCACAGACATTAGCGCGCATCCTCCGCCCAACGGCAGCTGAATCTCAACAGAGCCCGTAGAGTCAGATCGAAGACCAGCCCAATCAGCCCAATCACGATCAGGCAGGCAAACATCTGGTCAATGCCGAGAAATCTTTGGGCCAATGCAATTCGTTTCCCTAACCCCTGTTCGGCCGATAGCAATTCCGCCACAATCACCAAGTTCCAAGCAGCAGCCAAATTAATTCGGGTGGCATCAATGATGGTGGGCAGCAAAGCAGGCAAAATCACTTGTAAAATCACCTGTTTGCGATTGGCTCCAAGGGTATAAGACGCGTCTATCAAATCTTTGGAAATAAATTTCACCCCATCCATTACCATCAGGGTGTTGAAGAAGAACGTGCCTAAAGCAATCAGGGCAATCTTGGGTGCTTCCCCTAACCCTAAATAAACCAAAAATAGAGGGGTAAATGCTGTAGCGGGCATGTATCTCAACAGCCCAATCAGGGGCTCAAAGGCCCACCGCCCTGTGGCAAACGTGCCCATAAAAATACCCAGGGGAATAGCAAACACCAGACCGATGCCGTAGCCCGCCACCACACGCAGCAGACTGTATTTAATGTCTTCGGGCATGATGCCCTGCTGCCACAGCTCCACCCCTTTTGCCCACACTTGACCGGGGGGAGGCAGCAGCACTTCGGGTTGGACAATACCCGCATTGGCGATCGCCCACCAAACCAGCAACGGAATCGCGATCGACGAAATCAGCAGAACAATCGTTAGCCTTTTGGATAGCTCTTCGCGGATGTTCCAGAAGGTGGAGGGACGTAGCGAAATGACTTCATCGGGGGGGTGCCACAATCCCCATCGGCGGAGATGTTCGGCGTAGCGATCGACCATAGCGACTGTCCTGGGGTAGCACCTAGAGGGAGGCTTTGATGTAGGGATCGGTGACCAGCTTAAACCGGAGAAGGAAACAGCCCTAAGTGCTATTAGGAAATTACCCAACAGTCAGAGGGCCATTTGCCTATTCAGCCACGGCTTCCACAAAGCTGGCATCAAATAGATTAGACAGATCGGGAGCCTCGTCTATGAGGCCGCTTTCCACCAAGAAATCCGAGATTTCTTGGGCTGTAAACACCAAGGAAGAGATGTCGTCACCCGGTTCAAAGGCTGCCAATCCTTCTTCTAAGGACAGAATAGTTGTCCCTTCGCTATAGGATTCGTAGTCTTCTACAGAGGTACCGGCTCGCTCCGCCATAATGGCGATCGCCTCGTCGGGATTCTCCTCAATGAACTCCAGCGTGTCGTACCAGGTTTGGACAATGGCCTGCACGTCATCCGGGCGGGATTCTACAATTTCGCGGCTGAGGGCCAGGTGGTCGGAGATCGCACCAGGGAAGTCAGAGGAATCAAACAGCACTTTACTGTCGGGTCGCTCTAGCGCTTGGGTGGTAAAGGGGGCAAAGGCACCGACCCCGTCCAGTTGACCGGCAGCAAAAGCTGCTGCTGCTGCACCGGTTTCTAGAGGTTTAAACTCAATGTCTGCTTGGGTTAAGCCTACAGTTTCTAAGCCCAGCAGTAACAAGAAGTGGTCCACCACCCCTTCTTCTGCGGCAATAGTTTTACCAGCTAATTCTTCAATTGAGCCGATCGAGGCATCCACAATAATGGCATCGTTACCGGTGGAGTAGTCGTTGGTCAGAACAATCACCTGATCGGAACCACCGGATACAGAAAAAATGGTGTCGTTGAGGGTTTGGGTATTGCCATCTAATTGGCCCACAGCCAGCGCGGTAATGGAGTCCAGATAGCCATCGAACCAGACCATTTCTACATCGACGCCATTGGCCTCAAACAGGCCCTTTTCCTCGGCAACCTTCCAGGGGAACCAACCGGGCCAAGCACTGTAACCAATCTGAATCGGATCCTCCTCGACAGACGATGAGGAATCCTCCGAAACTTCCGGTTCTGCGGGTGGAGCTGAGGTGTCGGGTTCTGGGGCTCCACAACTTCCAATCGCAACAGATAGAGCAAGAGCGCAGACGGGGAAAAGCTTGTGGAATTTCAGCATGAGGTCAAAGAATCCTTCAAGGAAATTGGTCGATTGTGGGTGAAGAGATAGAGGAGTGACTCTGCGAATCAGCAACAGAATATTGCTGAAGAAAACGCGATTCAAGCAGCTATTTCGGATGGAGACGGAGGATGACACAGCGCAATTTGGTGTTCCAACCATGCAAACCAGTTAGCGAGTCCTTCACCGGTCTTGGCAGAAATCGGAATAATTTCGGCATGGGGATTGATCGAGCGCACGTTCTCCTCGATTTGAGCAATGTCAACCTCCACATAGGGGGCCAAGTCTGTTTTGGAGATCAGCAGGCAGTCAGCCTCTCTAAACATCACCGGATATTTCAGCGGCTTATCTTCCCCCTCTGTCACGCTGAGCAAGGCTACCTTGGCATGTTCCCCTACCTCAAACTCGGCTGGACAGACTAAATTCCCGACGTTTTCCACCAGCACTAGGTCAAAGACATTCGGATCGTGGTCTGCCTCCAACATCTGTATGCCGCCCGCCACCATTGTGGAATCGAGATGACAGGCTCGACCGGTGGTAATGGGAATCACCGGAACGCCGTAGCTGCGTAAGCGATCGGCATCGAGTTGGGTGGTCATATCCCCCTCAATCACAGCAATCTTGATGCGATCGCACAGGGCAGCCAGTGTCTTTTCCAGCAGGGCGGTTTTTCCTGCACCGGGACTGCTCATTAGATTGAGGCAAGTAATACCCCAAGCATCAAAATGTGCTCGATTACGATCGGCCCCATCTTGGTTTGCCTGCAGCAGGTTCATTCCTTCTAGGTCAGCAATTTGATGCAACGTTTTACCCTCTACTCACAACAGAACGACGACAGAAACAGGTACGGCATGGTTGCCCACGGATTAACGAGCCACGACCGATGGCCTCGTCGATTGAGCCAAAGCGGCCCCGGGGTTGGCATCTTGGTATTCAAGGCGGGAAATTTTCAGTTCGCGGCCGGATTTGATGTCATCCAGCGGCGATCGGCAGGTGGGGCAAGCATAGTGCTCCTCGATCGCCGGAGCGTAATCCTGATTGCAAGTGTGGCAGTGGGCCACAAACGGCACCCGTTCGATCTCCAGCCTGGCGGAGCAGAGAAATGTCCCCTTTTTTTGGGCGTCAAACGCAAACACCAAACTATCGGGCTCGACGCAGGTGAAGTCCCCCACCAGGAGGTGAACGGTTTCCACCACGGGGCGATCGGGTTGCGACACCCACCAGTCTTCGATGGTGGCGAATAGCGCCTTGGTCATGTCTACTTCGTGCACGGTTAGCGCCCCCGCCAGTCGGCAATCAACTCTGGCTGAGCGAAGTCGTGAACGTAGCTGGGCTTGACCCCATTGCGGGGCATCTGGCCGGAGCGCACCATGTGGGCCAGGATGTCGCAAATGACGCGGGTGGCCATCAGGGAGGTGATGTCGCTGATGTCGTAGGGGGGAGAGACCTCCACCACTTCAATGCCGCAGACGTTGACCTTTGGAACGATACGGGCCAAGAGCCCCAAAGCTTCGCGAGGGAGCAAGCCCCCCGGTTCGGGCCAGCCGGTGCCGGGGACAAATCCGGCATCGATGCAGTCAATATCAAAACTGATGTAGACGCAGTCGGTGCCTGCGGTAGCCTTTTCAATCGCGAACTCCGCCGCTGCATCCAGCCCCATTTCGGTAATATCGGTCACCGTCAGGATGTTAGTGGCCCGCTCCCGGCAAATCTTCACCCCCTGGCGGGGTACCTGCCAGCCGCCAATGCCCAACTGCACGAGGTTATCGGCGGGGGCATTCTTGATATTCGTGGCGTGGAACCAGGGACAGGTGTGCATCCGTTCGTCCAGGTCGATCTCTTGGGTATCGACGTGGCGATCGAAGTGGATGATGCCGACTTTCTTGTCTCCCAGATGCCTACAGACACCGCGCACCGTAGGATAGCCGATGGAGTGGTCGCCCCCCATGATGACGGGCAAGGCACCGCTGGCGAACACGTGGGCTACAGCCTTGGAGATTTGGTCAAAGGACTTTTCAATGTTGGCCGGAATGGTGAACACATCCCCGATGTCGCATAGGGTGATGGATTCCCGCAGGTCCACCCCCAGCTCGAAGTTGTAGGGAGTGTAGAGGGCGGAAACGCGGCGAATCCCTTGGGGGCCGAAGCGAGTGCCAGGGCGGTAGGTGGTGCCGCAGTCATGGGGCACCCCCAGCAATGCAACGTCGTATTTCCCCACTTCCCGTACGTCTTCGACGTAGGGGGCTTTCAGGAATGTATTGATGCCTGCAAAGTGAGGCAGCTCTCCGCGAGAAAAGGTGGGAATACTGCGATCGCGAATGCTGTCTGCGGCTTCTAACCCGAATTCCAGACCTCGCTGTACTTCGTTGTCCCACCCTTTTTCAGGAAGTTTGGCCTCTTCTGCCAACCCCCGCTCGGCTTCGTTAGAATATCCATTGAAATCAGACATATTTCGTTTCTCGTGACGACGGCGACCCTCGCTGAAGCCAATAGTAGGCCAAGCGAACTTCTCCCGGGCTTTTGTCCCGCCGTGTCACCTCTCAGCAGATGCTAGGAGGTTGCTTCTCTCGGACCAGTCAGTAGACTTGCTCGGAACCCTAGAAGCCACTGCATTTGTTGCAGTCTTGGGTGAATGGTAGGCAAGCCAACCCGGTAAATCTGTATCTGGGTTTACGTTTTGGCGGTTTACTTGTGGGTTCCCCTTCATAACTTAGGGATTTCCTGGGTTCGCTTGTCTATCTCTTTTTTGCCTGCGGTTAGGCTAAATGATGTTCGGTTCAATATTTGCAACGTTTGGTAATTTTTTCTGAATTTCTCAAGGGTGGTACTAGTTGTTTAACAGTTGAATGAAGGTGGTATTGCTAGGCTGGAGCTTCCGATTCTGATGGCGATCGCAACAGACTTTGACTGGAAAAAGCTGCAAAACGGTTCCGATATTCGCGGTGTAGCACTGGAGGGGGTTGCTGGCGAATCGGTGAATCTGACGGGAGAAGTGGTCACCCAGTTGGGCAAGGCATTTGCAACGTGGCTAGCAACAAAGTTGAGCCAGCCAACAACGGCACTCACGGTGTCATTGGGGCGGGATAGTCGCCTTTCTGGCCCAGAGTTGATGCAGGCGGCGATCGCCGGTTTGACGAGTAGTGGCTGTGATGTCCTCGATTTTGGCCTGGCCTCTACCCCCGCGATGTTTATGAGTACGGTTACAGAAGGGGTGGAATGCGACGGGGCGATTATGCTCACCGCCAGTCACTTACCCTTCAATCGCAATGGTCTGAAGTTTTTTACGGCGCAAGGGGGGGTGGATAAAGGGGATATTACTGCGATCTTGGCGCTGGCGGAGTCTGGGGAGCTGGCAACATCGGAGGCGCCTGGGGCGATCGCCCAGCAGGATTTCATGTCCACCTATGCCGCTCGATTAGTGGATATCGTCCGCAAAGGAGTAAACCATCCCGATCGCTACGAACAGCCGTTGCTAGGGCTGAAGATTATTGTGGATGCGGGCAACGGAGCGGGTGGGTTCTATGCCGATAAGGTTTTAGCCCCGCTGGGGGCGGATACCGCTGGCAGCCAGTTTCTCGATCCCGATGGTACGTTTCCCAACCATATTCCTAACCCCGAGAACGCCGAGGCGATGGAGTCCATTTGCCAGGCGGTATTCGCACACAAAGCGGATTTCGGGATTATTTTCGACACGGATGTCGATCGCGGCGCGGCAGTGGATAGCTCCGGTACCCCTCTGCACCGCAATCGGTTGATCGCACTGATGTCCGCAATCGTGTTGCAGGAGCATCCCGGTTCCACCATCGTGACGGATTCGATCACGTCTGACGGTCTAACCGACTTCATCAAGGAGTTGGGGGGAGTTCACTATCGGTTTAGACGCGGCTACAAGAACGTCATTAACGAGTCGCAGCGGCTGAATGCAGAGGGGCAAGAGTCTTGGTTGGCGATTGAGACCTCTGGCCACGGGGCGATGCGCGAGAATTTCTTTTTGGACGATGGGGCTTATTTGGTTACCAAGCTCCTGGTGGAATTAGCAAAATCGAAGCTGGCGGGCAAGTCGCTTGTGGATGCGATCGCCACGTTGAAAGAGCCGGTGGAAAGCGAAGAGTTTCGCATGAAGATTGGGGTTGAGGATTATAAGCGTTACGGGAATGAAGCGATCGCTCAGTTAAAGGTATTTGCGGAAACGCAGGAGGGCTGGGAGGTGGTGCCAAAGAATTACGAGGGGGTGCGGATTGCTTGTACGAATCCTGAGGAAGATGGCTGGTTTCTGATGCGGTTGTCGCTGCACGATCCGGTGATTCCGCTGAATATTGAGTCGAATGTGAGGGGGGGAGTGAAGGTAATTGGCGATCGGTTGTTGGGATTTTTGCGAACTCAAGATGCTTTGGATTTATCGGCGTTTGATGGACTGTAAAGTCGCGCAGAAAATGCCCAACTTTTGTAGGCAGTGCCCACCTGGGAACCCAAGAAGTCTCACTTCGCCCTTTCGAAGTTTTCTTGATTAACGGAGCTACATGCTTTCGAAGCTGGACGCAGGTTGCTAATTGCGATCGAGAGGACTTCGGACTCCTTGCCCACCTCGGTTCAATACATGGGTGTAAATCATTGTCGTTTTCACATCCTTATGGCCTAACAACTCTTGAATAGTTCGGATATCGTAGCCACCTTCCAAAAGGTGGGTCGCAAAGCTATGACGAAACGTGTGGCAGCCTACCCGCTTCTGCAATCCAGCATCGCGGACTGCTTGCTTGACCGCCTTTTGCAATCCACTTTGGTGTAAGTGATAGCGGACAACGACTCCACTGCGAGGATCTGGGCAGAGGCTTGAGGATGGGAAAACGAATTGCCCGATCCATTGGCGATTGGCATTGCGGTATTTTCTGGCTAGCGCAAACGGTAATGTCACCGCTCCGTAGCCTCGTTCTAAATCTTGGAGATGGATTCGCTTAACCCCTTGTAGGTGTTCCTTGAGCTCGTCAATAATGCTGGCCGGTAGCACGGTCACTCGACTTTCTTGGCCCTTTATATCTCGCACGAGAATTTGATGCTGGGAAAAGTCCAAGTCCTTAATCCGTAGCTGCATGGCTTCCCGCAGCCGCAATCCACTGCCGTAAAGTAACTGGACAATTAAGCGATGGACACCAGACATCTGCTGAATGACCGAGCGCACTTCCTCGACAGTGAGTACTGTGGGTAGTCGACGAGAGCGCTTGGCTCTGATGGCGTCTATCCTCTCATCCAAGGGAAGTTGCAAGACCTGCTTGTATAAGAAAATAAGTGCGCAGAGCGCTTGATTTTGCGTGGATGCAGCGACATG
>JBFRWN010000006.1:0-12217 GCA_051439605.1 Synechococcus sp. | reverse complement strand
CAGTTTCTTCGGGCACTGGGCCAGTTGGTTTCGCTTTCAGCACGAGTCATTCCTCCTGCCGGGTCTCTGTGGCAAACCTAACCCTTATCGCCTCTCAGACGTCTCCATAGACTTCGCCAACAGTATCTGATCGGCTCCGGCCTTGTTTCCGCTTCTTTAATCGCAACCGCAATTACTAGACAAACTAGCTAGAAAGAGCGGGCGCCGTACGCGTAGTGACAAGCTGCACGAACCGCCTAACTCGCGCTTGAAGAGGAAAGGGCCTAGGCCTGCTGCTGAAATGCAATTTGTTAGGTGTTTTTGAAAGATCAGTGTAATATCGGACAGAATTGATATTGATATGGATGAAGATGCACTGTTTAAAATACTAAAGCGACAAACTAAAGCAACTTTGCTTGATTTGTTACACTCGGCATATTACGAAACGAATACTCAACAAAGACGTCATATTTTTGGCGATCTGATGAAGGAATCTAAGCCATCAAAAACTGTAGCAAAGAGTATTATAAAGGAATCAAAAAACTTCTATAAAGACTCATTGGCTGGGGTATACTATGCGCCCTTTGATATTAATTCAAAGAACTTTTCTCATATTCCTGAAGAAACAGAAGAATGGTTTGAGAAGCTAGGCAATCTTTTACTAGAGAGTTCGCAGCTAACAAACCAGAAAGAACATAAATCTGCTGTAGAATCTTTCAAGATTCTCTACGAGCTGATAGCAAAAATGGAATATGGCGAAGAAATTATCTTTGCAGATGAATTTGGGAGTTGGATGATTCCTGGTAATGAACAGGAATTCCTGGAAGCTTATATTTCGTCATTGGCTGAAATTAAAACGCCAGATGAATATACAAAAATAGTAATACCTTTGATAAAAAGAGATAGCTATGCATCATTTTGCAATAAAGTCTATTTACTAGCAATAAAGTATAGCAATAAGGAGCAAGAAAAATCCTTAATGGAGGCAATCAAAGAACAAAACATTAAGATTAAATCAAGTCGATAGCTGAAAGACGCTTAGCAATCGCTTGCATGCGGAACGATAGTATATATTATGTCTTGTTCCGCAGGCTCTATGGCCGTCCGGCGAAACGCAGTCCATTAGCCCTTGTATAACTCGTGCAGCGCTTACTTTAAATTTTGCTGAGTAATTATGATTATAAGTCACGAGTGTAAACTCGAAGTTGATCGCTAATTTAGGGAAGTTTCAATGAAAGCTACAGCCCGTTGTTTGTGTGGTGCTGTTACCTATTCTGTCGAAGAAGTAGAGACGGATGTTCATAGTTGCCACTGTGAGATATGCCTTCGATGGAGCGGCGACCCAACTTTCTCTGTGAGTGTTGGTCGGGTCAGTTTTAATGGTGAGCAGAACATCACTCGATTCGATTCATCGGAATGGGTGGAACGCGGGTTTTGCAGTCAGTGTGGCGCGAATCTTTTCTATCACTTGAAAGAGCCAGATCGTTATATGCTTTGGATGGGCACTTTTGATGACTTAACACCATTTAAACTTGCAGACGAAATTTACATTGACAAAAAGCCTGATTTGTATGCCTTGGCAGGCGATCATCCGCGACTCACAGGTGAAGAATTCATGGCCTTACTTAGAGAAGAGAATACGTCGTTTAAGCAGTAGAACTGGACGGTTTTTTGTTTCGCTACTGGTTCGTTCAAAATAACATGTGATGTCGTGTTGGATCGGTTAGGACTAACCATTTTCCCGCAGCGTATGAGGTGTTGAAAGCCTTGGCTTTGCCTTATTAGTCTTGGCGTACAGTCAACCTTATGGGCGTTAGGTTGCATGAATATCAGAAAGGATACTTTTCCATGTCAACAGAACTAATCTTTCCGACTACATTGATTTTGGCTACATTTCTGTGTTCCTTGGTAGCAGGCTTCCTGTTTACTTTTGCCATCGTTATCATGCCAGGTATAAACAGTTTAAGCGATAGGGACTTTATCCGAGCTTTTCAGGTGATAGATCGCGTTATCCAGAATAATCAGCCAATTTTTGTATTAGTCTGGGTAGGCTCAGCTATAGCATTGGCGATCGCTGCTGTGCTTGGCATCGGGCAATTAGATGGAGCTGAACGGCTGCTCATGCTCATCGCTGTACTCACCTATCTTCTTTGCGTCCAATTACCGACTTTCACTTTTAACGTACCGCTGAATAACAAACTGAAAACTCTGAATGTCGATGATATGGATGAAACAACTCAAAAAGCTTCTCGCATGGACTTCGAACCACGTTGGAACCTATGGAACTCAATCAGGACACCCTTTGCAAGCCTAGCCTCGGTCCTGTTAATAATTCTACTATTCAGACTCTGAAGAAGTGCGGAAGTGGATAGCAATAAATCTAACTAGGCACTCTAGCAAATGCGCTATGCATACCGCCGATCTTTGCATTACCCCTAGGCTATTCAACGACGTCTGACATTTGCGTGCACTGGAATGCTTTTTGATTGCCTACTTCACCGTAAGATTTTGGCAGCTGGTGGCGCTCATCGTTAGCTAATCAAACCGCTATAATTTTCGGGAATTCAGATGGAACTGAACGAGGCCATTGAGAACATTCTGCAGGTTGGCACTAACGGCATTAACTATGATGTCGAAACACAGGACATAGTGGATCGTCTCATTGATTGGTCAAATAGATTTAGATTTGAAGTGCTGGAAGTCAATGGCGCAACGGTTAAGTTGAAGCTAGATTCACTTCCAGATAATCTTTCTAATTTCTGCAAAGAAGTCTATGAATTTTGTCCCGATACGATCGAACAGGGATACGGTTGCCTTGCCGAAATGCTCGAAATGGCCGAGGAGCTAGGACAAAAGGTAGATCCTGTAAATCTAGAGTTGATAGAAGGACTCGATCCAGAATCGGAAGACTTTGGCTTACAGGTGATGGAAAGAGATCTTCCACGAATTATGAAAATCACCCTTTGGTGGGACTAGAGGATAAACCTAAATCTGCCGCTTTCCAGCTCGTGCATGCACTCGATCGCACTACCTTTTTTGAGTCTTTGAACTTTCCCTAACCTTGGTGACGCCAAACGTTATGCCAATGCGGAGGCCAAAATGGCAAGGCAGATTTTTAAAGCTGGAATAATGCTCGCCACGATCTCGCTTTGCGGCTGCAAAGAACTTACTGGACTTGAACGGGCCAACGGACCAACATCTGCCAATACGCCGCGCGAAATGTTCGTTCATCTGTTGGTCGATCCAGTACCCACTGGAGTTACTCAGCTGGAGGGGGTTGGCGATACCTGGCAGGGTTACAGAATTTATCTTCGATTTAATGCCGACAAAACTGTATTGGCTTCAATTTTGGCAACTGGATTTGAGCAAACTTCCTGTGCCGATATCAAAGACCGTTTCGATCTCCCCAATGGTTATGACCAATTCTCTTCGCCGTGGAACCCTCATACAATGACAGAAGCGGAATGCTACGAGGCGGATGTGTCGAATGATTGGACTAGCTCTGGTTCCCACTCTTTAATTGCCGACCCCGAAGCAACCACCGTTTACTTTTACGGAATCGGGATATAGAAATACATCGGACCGAAGACAATTTGTGTATTACGATTGCCCCTCAATACCGAACAGATTCAAAAACAGAGCGGCTGCTGGGTCTACTTTTTCGTGAGTCAGAGAAAGTTAGAACCATTTCTATTTGGCCGGCGATTTATTGAGTCGATGAGATACTAGCGATCGCGTTGCAGCAACCGTTCAATCTCAGCCACCCACCGACAGCGATCGCCATGATCGAGGGCAATAATATCCGCCAGCGACCAGTGAAAATTTGCGGCAATGCAGGCTACCTCCTCGTACAGCCGCTCCGAGGGGTAGCCTACGACTCCCCCGCCAGTGCTAAATCGATGCCATATGCATGTTTGCATTGGGGACATTCCGTCGGCACGTGCAAACTCCCCTGTTGGTTGATGCGATTGTAGACCTCGCGCAAATAGGCTAAATCCTGAGTAAACAAATTCTCTAACAACTCCGGCGTCACAGCAGAAAATTGCCCCAAGCGCACGATTGTCCTGGCCAGCAAAATCAGCGATCCGTAAGCCGGTTCGTCACCAACACGCCGATCCTTCAGCATGGCCAACTCATCACCCGCCGTAGCCAGTCGCATCGCCCCCTGCCGATGAATCATCCCCTCGTCATCCAACAAGCCCCGAGGGAGGACAAACTCAAATTCCGTAATGGGCAAGTCGGTCAATGCTGGGTTGCCTGAGGTCATAGGTAGTTGCGATCGGAGGGCTGGCTAGACATGCTTGAGTTTAAGACACCGCATCTGGAGCCGGTGCTTGAGGCCGATCCCCCTCATCTTCCAGTTCGTTGATGTGACGGTAAAACTTTTGCAAGTAATCTAAATCGCAGGCAAACATCCCCTCTACCACCACAGGCGAAATTTCTTCCAACGCTCCCAATTGCAGAATCACCCGCGACAGAATAATCACCGTCGCGTATGCCGGGTTGGACTTCACCCGCGGATCGCGCATCGGCACAATTTCGTCGATCGCCTTTGCCAATTGCATGACACCGCTGCGGTGCAGGTTACCCTCTCCATCTAAATACCCCTTGGGCAACTTGAACTCGAACGTCGTTTGAAACGGAGCTTGAGACTCCCCCCTGATAGGCAAAGCCGATACGTCGTGGACAGCGGGAACGGTGTTTGCCGGTTTAGCGATCGGGTCCAGATTCAGTTGGTTGCTCAGGTCGATCACTGCTATCAGGCCTCAACACGCTTCAGGTTCTCGACCGCAATCTCTAACTGTTCGATATTGTGATCGCCGCTGGTCACGTCTAAGTCGGAAATTGAGTAGTTCACCGGCCAAGCTCGCTCGAATTCAAACCGGAATCGCTCTTTAGAAGATTGATCGTAGACAACCACTGCCCCATCTCGCCTCTGCTCGGCCCAGTCTCCCTCCTCCACCGCTTGCATCCAGTTCCACAAGGTTGAAGAGATGGTCAAACCTCGTTTTAACGTGATGTTACTCACGGAGGCATTACCGGGAATTTTAGTCCGAACCATGCGTCCCGGTGTTTTGCCCCTCTTACCCCACAGTTGAGGAGTCACTTCACAAATCTCGATCGCCTCTTGAGAGCGCTGAAAACCGCTGCATTCCTTGAATACACCATCGACAGAGTCGGTACTGCCGTCCAACTTGAGTTCCAAATAGAAGCGGGACGTGGTGAGAATCTCGGGAAAGTTCGGCACGGCGCGAAAATCTCCAGCAGTGGCGATCGAAGCGGGAAAGGGACCTAATCTCTCTAAACCTTACGAACTACCTGAGTGAAGTACAGCTCAATGGAATCTTCCCCCAACTGGCCCCCGCTGGAAACATCGAGAGAACTGATTTGCTTTTTGCTCCCCGGAAACAAATCGGTGAAGTTAAATCGCATGGCCTCTTTACCGTTTGGATCGTAAACCACCAGCGAGCCGGTTTTGCGGCTATCCATCGCTTTGGAGGACCCCCCAGAAAATGTATCGGGGTGGCAATCGTCGTACCACTTCGAGAGTTTTGCTTGCTCCCCTTCGTTGCCCGCGACATAAGTCAGGGTCATGGTGCTGTTGTACTTTACCCCCCCAATCGTAGCCTGCGTTTGAGTTTTGGCATCTTTGCTGACACCAATGGCCGAATCGCCTCCAGCAACATCCATTTCGATTTCGGGGCCGTTGATGGTCTTGAGGGACAAGGCTGTAACACCGTCAATTTCAAAATAAAATTTGGAATTAGTTAGGTACTGAACCATCGTAATTACCCTTTTCCGCTTGGCTTACGGTTGTACTGCAACGAATTCTCTTGACGTCAGATGCGATAGGTTAGCTTGCTTGTTTGGGGTGCTACAAAACTAGCCTTGCCCGAACGACCTCGGACTTACTTGGTTCGGTTGAACTTTTCGCAGGTAATCGTGAACGTTTCTTCGATGTAGCTATCGGAGGTCACATCGAGATCGCCACACTTGTATTTCGATGGCCATGCTTCGGCAAACTGCCACTTGGCTACCTCATTTCCATCAGTATCGTAGGCAGTAATGCTGCCCTCTTTCTTGGCACCATCCCATTTACCATCACCCCCGTTGGAAGAAGGCAGACAGGTTTTGAACCAGTTGTACATTGACATGCTGGTGCTATCGCTATCGCCGCTGGCAATAGTGACACAGTCAAACGTAAATAATCCTTCAAAACCGGCAGAGTTTACCTGCCAAATCGTTTTTCCCCCTTTAGTGGTACCAATCGCCTCACTTCCCCCCTGTACTTTGGGCTGGTAATCGGGAATGCTCACACTTTTGAAAACAGACTTTTCCGCTTCAGCAACACCAGCAATTTCCAAATAAAAACTACTTGGTGCAATCGGCTTGGTAAGTTCTGGCATGACAGGCCCTCCTTGCAGGCATGCGAGTACAGCTGGGGGATCTAGGCTTCGAGGGTGTTAAACCTCGATTGAGGCCTGCTTGCAGGCCTCACAACTCAACAACATTATTGGTTGGGAGCCCACTGACTGATGCGGAAGATAACGAATTCTGCCGGCCTTACCGGGCAGACGCCAACTTCGACGTACAACCGACCCAACATGATGGTGTCGTTAGTGTTCAACTCGCCATCGCACTTAACGTAGAAGGCTTCAGCCGGGGAACCTCCAAATAGAGCTCCCTCTCTCCACAGACGCTCTAGGAAGTTACTGACGGTGCGGGTAACCCTGGCCCACAGATCTTGGTCGTTGGGCTCGAACACCACCCACTGGGTGCCGATCTCAATCGACTTTTCGATGTAGCTGAGTAGTCGGCGAACGCTGATATAGCGCCACTGAACGTTATCTGGCTCCACCAGGGTCCGAGCCCCCCACACTTTGTAGCCGCGGTTGTAGCTACCAAAGTTGCGGATACAGTTGATGCCCAAAGGATTCAACAGTTCCTGCTCTCGCATATTGGTTTCGTAGGCCAACCCAAGGACTCCGCGAGGGGTTTCGTTGGCCGGTGCTTTGAAAACGCCGCGGTTTTGATCGGTGCGACACCAAATCCCCATCATATGGCCGCAAGGGGGCACCAAAATAGGCTTTCCGCCATTACGGGGATTCGCAACTTTAATCCAGGGATAGTACAGGGCACCAAACATCGACCGGCGGTTAAAGGCACCCAACCATTCGGCAACGTGCTGGGGCTTCTGCTGTTCCGGCGGCACGGCTTGGTTCTCATGTTTGCCCATCTTGACCGGCGGCGAATCGAGGACGGCCATGCGATAGGGCGGTCCAGGGAATGAATTTTCGCACAGGCTGACCATCATCTCCATGATTGCATGGACCTGATCGAGAACAATCAAACCTAACTGGTAGGCTCGCATCAGGTCGGGGCAGGCGATGGTAGCAACTTCATCGATTTCGAACAGCCCCTGCAATCCCTTGCGGTCGTCGCGCACCCCCTGTAAGTCACGAGACAGGCGATCGAGGGGAGAAATATACGGGGGTGGAGCCACTTCGTACAGACCGTTGGCCGGCCTTCGAGAGAGAGGTTGGCCGCTCTCAGTCAGGTTGGTAATGGCAACATACTCATCTTCAGCCAGTGCCGTGACAGCATAATCAGCTATCTCCTCCTCAGCATCTGAATTCATCGTTAGATGATCGTATGCTGCCAGAGTTTCGTCCCCCCGCTTGATAGTGATACTAAAATATTCGCCGGTGTCGAGGGGTGGCTCTTCATCTTCCCCTGCATCCTCGGGCAACGGTTTCGGCGTACTATCGGTGACCACGACGGTGATGCGTTCGGTAGAAGCGGGCAAAGCAGTCGTATCGACGTCATCGGAAGATTGCAGGTCAATGCGCAGGCTGGGCCGACCGCTAGCTGCTAGTAATTTCGTTCCCGTCTGCTCGGGGGGTGGGGGTTCGGAGCCCGGCAATCGGGTACCGATGCTGACTACCCAGCAGCGACCGCCACCATTGTCGAACCACCCCTGTACCGCAAAGGGTAAATAGGCGTCGAAATCGGTGAACCCATCCGATCCCGGTTTGGAGAAGTATTCCAGATACTGGCTCCAGTTGGTAATCATCACGGGTTTGAAGAGTTCGGCATCGCCACGAATGTCTTCGGTAAACCCAATGAAGCCAGCCACACTCAAGCTGACCCCTTCAATCGGACGACTGCCGCGATCGACCTCTTCGACGTAAACCCCAGGGGCAAAGTAATCAAGCGCCATAAACAGCTACCCTTCAAGCGAAACTCAGATGGGATACGGATCTCAACAGGCAATTTGAAAGCATTGGGACATTGAACTTTAGGAAGGCTAGCCTCGGCTTATTGTGGCAAGCCACCCTCGGATGCAGCTTATAGATAGAGCGATTCGAGGTTGAGTGAATGCAATGAGGCTCTAGCTAGGGAAGTTCTGCTAAGGTTTTTCACATCAACGATGGTAAAAGCTGAAAGCTCGTACCATCGTCCTGTAGAGTAGGGAACTTACTCCCCTGCAGGTTATTAGACTTTGGTCTAAATCTATGTGTCTGCCTTTTGGCATCAACGGATTGGAGCAGTGTGGTATCCGCTCTGCTTAATCGGACAGTGTTCTTATGCTCCCTTTGTTCGTACGAGTCATGTTTTCGAGGCATTTCCCGAGAGTTGGTGGAGTTCTGTTAGTCCTTTCTATATGGGGCCTTTCAGCCTGTCGGGCATCCTCCCCCACGACCGCAGGATTAACCCGAGATACCATCCGGTTCGGCTCCGTTTTGGCATTGCAGGGGTATGCGGAGGGATTGGGCAACGGCATGAAGGCGGGTTTGCAAGCTGCCTTTGACGGGGCAAGCGTTCGCGGTCGCTCCATCGATCTGATGTTTGTCAACGATTATTACGAACCGCCCACAGCCCTCCAAGCAACTCGCGAGATCGTCGATGACGATATCTTTTTGGCCATTGGCAATGTGGGTACCCCGACGGCTAAAGTCACGTTGCCCCTGCTGACAGAACAGGAAATTCCGGCGGTCGGCTTCTTTACCGGGGCCGAGTTCTTGCGCGACAGCGACGCTCCGATCGTGAATTATCGGGCCAGCTACACGCAGGAAATCGCCGCGACAATCGAGATGGGTCTGGATGCGGGACTCTTGCCCAATCAGGTTTGTGCCTACGTACAAAATGATAGCTACGGTATGGCTGGTCTCACCGGAGTCCGAAGATCGCTGGAGAACACACAGCTCGCACCAGAAACTCTGCAACTTTACGACCGCATCATCCAAATGGAGGGAGATAGCCCCGATCGCAACAATATCGGCCCTGTAGGGGTCTATACCCGCAATACTCCAATTGTCGAGGACGGCTACTATTCGCTGAAATCCTGGGAGCGCGAAACCGGCAACGCTTGCAAGTTGGTGGTCACAGCCGGAACCTACGGAAATATCGCTCGATTTGCCAAACAAGCACAAGAACAGGGGGAGGACTGGATTATCTCAGCTGTCTCGTTTACCGGCGCAGATGATTTTCAGTTCGATCTCGAGGAATACGGTGTAGCCGAAAAGATTGTCATGACTCAGGTAGTTCCCCTCTTGGACGCCAATTTGCCGATAGTGAACGAAGCGCGCGAGATATTGGGCGATCGCCTCGGCTTTGTGGAATTGGAGGGGTATATCGTCGGCAAAATGACCCTTAAAATTCTCGACAATATCGAAGGGGAGCTAACCCGAGATGCATTCGTGCAACAGGTGAGAACCTCCAAATTTGATTTGGGCGGGATCGAGATCGACTTTACGGATGACGGGAATCAGGGATCGGATCTGGTGGTAGTCACCTATTTATCCCCTTCTGGGTATCGGGAGCTCGATCGCGCCGCCTTGCAAACGATGCTGGGGATCGCTGAAGTCGAATCCTCATGACTAGCATTAAGTTGAATTGCGACCTCCGAGGCATTGATGTTTAAACAAAGTTGATATCGATCCGAATCGTTCTTTCGAGGGGGATATCGGTCCCTAACATTCGGTCAGCACACTATGACTGGAGAAACCAATAATACCGACAACGTAGCTGCTACCGATGATTCTGGCGCAGCAGCAGTGGAGAGTGACTGGTGGTTGCAATTGGTGCGGTGTCTCCATCGCACCAGCAGCATTGTGGATGACGACCAGCGGCAGGCCACTGCCAAGGCACTTGCCGATCGGCTGAACTTGCCGTTTGCCGACTTCGAGTCGTTGCTGACCCGATTTATGAATGCTGCTGACGATCGTGATGCCGGTGAAGGTGCAGGTGAACGTTTCTTAGAAACAAGCTTCGAGCACGTACGGGCGATCGCAGGGTGGGACGGGCGGGAACGAGCCATTGCCAAAGAGATTGAGACCTTAGAGCTGTCCCGCGCAACTTACCTGCGGATTTTCCAGGCTTACCGCCACTCGAACCCGCCGGAATCGCATCGCATCAAGCAAATTCTGCTGGCACCGGTATCGTTGCTAGATGCCAAGGTGGCTGATTTTGTAGCCTGGCTGGAAACAGTTTCAATCGTCAAGCTGGCCACTGTATTGGGGGAAGCTGCCTTTTTGTTTGCCCTCGTGTCTTACCTCTATGCACTACCCTTTCGTCGGCAACGGGCCATTCAAGAGTCTCGCAAGACAATCGCCGAACAAAGGGATATTGAATACAGCCACGGCAGAATCGAGGCGCTAGAAACCCTTAATGTCTTGTGTGCCGATAATGCTGGCATGCAAGCATCAAAGGCGCAACTGTCCGGCATCGATTTAACTCAATGCCGTCGCTGGACCCTCGGGCTGGCTAGTTTAACCCAATGGCCGCTACAAGTACGGCAATTTCACGGCATGGATATTTCTCGCGCCTCTTTGCAAGAGGCCGATCTCTCAGGAGCCCAACTGGTCGAGGCCAATCTGGAAGGGTCAAATTTACAGGGGGCGAATTTACAAGGGGCGAATTTACAAGGGGCGAACTTACAAGGGGCGAATTTACAGGGATCAAACTTGCAAGGGGCCACTCTGGAAGGGGCCACTCTGGTTGAAGCCAATCTAGCCAACAGTAAACTCAATGGTGCGATTGTCCGCAGCACCGATTTTTCAGAGGCAAATCTGTCCGGAACCACGGGGTTGTGGACAGATTTCAGTGAGGCCTATCTCTACCGTGCGAATGCGATTGGGGCCAACTTCAATCGCTCTAATTTTCAAGGGGCCGATCTCTACAAAGTCAATTTAACCGGGGCATCCATGCGGTTTACCGACCTGCGCAACGGGACGAGTTTGCGCGAGGCTTTCTTGGCAGGAACCGATTTGCGAGATGCGAGTTTTTGGTCGGAGTACCAGCTGCAGCGGGGTCATGACTGGATGCAAGCCCTGGTGAGCGAAAACTGGGCGAACCGCATCCACCGCGATCGTCCGCGGCGCTTGCGGGTGGGCCTGATTCGCTCTACCGAAGAGGCTATTTTCAGTGCCTACGAATTAGGGATGCAACGGGCGGCCAATCGCGAGGTTGAGGTGTTGAGCGTGCAGTCGGGGACTGGTGTGGAGGCCGAAGCAGAGGCAATTCGTTCCCTGATCGAGAATTCCATCGATGCGATCGTCTTGCGACCCGAAGACCCCGTTGGGTCAATCCCGGCCATTCGGGAAGCACACGATGCTGGTGTGGTGACGATTACGGTGGATTTTTGCTTTGACGATATGGATGTGGCGGGATTGGTGTTTGCCTGCTACAACACCAACAGCTTTCAAATGGGCTACGATTCCGGTACCCACATGGTCGGCTGGATCGAAACCCATTTCCCCGATCGCGACACCATCAATATTGGCTTGGTAGAAAGTGCGATTTACGATCGCAACTACCCTTATTTTGAAGGCTTTATGGCGGCACTGGATGCCACTGGCCTGAACTGGGCCGAGGTGGCTTCTGTCGATGTCGATCTGAGAGCGGATCTCGATCTCGTTGTATCAATGTTGGAGAAAAACTCCACCATCGATATTCTCTGGGGTGGCTCCAACGTCGCAACTAACTTGGCCGTGAAGGCGGTTGAAACCTTAGGCCGTCAAGATCGCACGGCAGTTTTTGGCATCTTGGATCTGTCCGAACACACGGCCGGAAAGCTCCTCGATAACAGTAGCCCCCTGCAATCGGTGATCGACCAAGCAGGGGTACAGATTGGGTTTGAAGCAACGGAAACAGCTGTTGCCATTTTGCGGGGGGAACAGCGGGGTTATCAACTCTTTCCAGTAGCGCACCGCTTGCTCACCCAAAGCGATCGCGA
>JBFRWN010000005.1:0-16945 GCA_051439605.1 Synechococcus sp. | reverse complement strand
ATTCTCCATCAAGTTCTGATACTGGCCTTCACTCTCGACCGGGATACAGATGCTCTTGTCTCCCCGTTTGGCTGCAGGCACGATCGGCGACTCATCCACGACAAGCTAGATCTATCAAATAGCCATTGGTGCCGCACTATACATTGGTGCCATAGAATCCGTTAGAACCAGTTATAGTCATTCTTGTCCCAACATTGAGGCCAAAATATCGTAATGGCTGTTCGGCAACCCAAATATCTCTATCAATTTCTCTAAGCATATAAAGAGCCTAAACGATGAACTTGATTAGACTAACTCAATTCGTTTTAGAATCGCCAATCATCTTCAAGCTTCTGTCCCATAAGCAGCTTATGCTGCATAACGGACTGCGCTTCACCGGACAAAAATGGAGCCTGCGACACAAAATATAGTATATACTGCCGTTCCGTGTGCAAGCGCTTGTTAGGCGTCTTTGAGCTATCGACTTGATTTAATCTTAATGTTTTGTTCTTTGATTGCCTCCATTAAAGATTTTTCTTGCTCCTTATTACTATGCTCTATTGCTAGTGAATGGACTTTATTGAAAATGATGAATAGCTATCTCTTTTTATCAAAGGTATCACTATTTTTGTATATTCATCTGGTGTTTTAATCTCAGACAATGACGAAATATAAGCATCAAGGAATTCCTGTTCATTACCAGGAATCATCCAACTCCCATATTCATCAGCAAAGATAATTTCTTCAACATATTCCATTTTTGCTATCAGCTCATAGAGAATCTTGAAAGATTCTACTGCAGATTTATGTTCTTTCCGGTTTGTTAGTTGAGTGCTCTCTTGTAAAAGATTTCCGAGCTTCTCAAACCATTCCTCTGTTTCTTCAGGAATATGAGAAAAGTTCTTAGAATTAATATCAAAAGGCGCATAGTATAAACCAGCAATGAGTTTTTATAGAAGTTTTTTATTCTTTTATAATATCATTCGCTACAGCTTTTGATGGCTTAGACTCCTTCATCAGGTCGCCAAATATATGACGTCTTTGTTGAGTATTCTTTACGTAATATGCCGAGTGTAAAAAATCAAGCAAAGTTGCTTTAGTTTGTCGATTTAGTACTTTAAACAGTGCATCTTCATCCATATCAATATCAATTCTGTCTGATATTACGCTGGTTATTCAAAAACGCCTAATGCTTCGCATCAGCGGTCAGCAAACCGCTAGGCGCTTTGCTGATCCGCCTCCATGCGCTTGTTATGCATATGATTGCAACCATATAAGTACCTCATCAGCGTTATTACTTGGTGGAAATACCGGATAAAATAATTTTTCAATAGTCCCATCTCGAGCAATCAACTTGACACGCCGAAGATTAGCACGGCTCAAGTTTGCGCCGCTCAGGTTCGCTCGACTTAAATCCGCTTCAATCGCAGCAACTTCAAAGAAATCGGCTTCGTACAGGTTGATACCGACCAAACTAGCCTGACTGAGATAGACAGTGCTTAATTTAACTCCGGTAAAATCTCTCGACCCAGATGCATATCGCTGCAAGAGTTCAACCGTACCGATCTCAAAGGAGGGCATTTTCCAAAGTGGCAATCCGCAATTCCACTGCAGGCCATTCGTATTGAAATTGCCCATGGCAAACACTTAACAAGAAAAAATATACTTATGCTCGTTAAAGCACCCATACGTATACGTGGGATTACTATATCACTTTAAAAAACTTGGAACGTACCTGGGACAAGCGAGAACCTAAATGGTTGTGCGGGACATAACAGGGATGGTGAGGAGGATTGCAAACTATTCGGAAAAATTGCAATCCTCCTCAGCTACCTATGAGAGATTTACGACAACGGATTTAGTTTCCATATATGCCTCCAACCCTTCTTTGCCTCCTTCGCGACCTAAACCAGATTCCTTAAACCCGCCGAAGGGAATTTCGTGTGTGTATCCCGCCGCATCGTTCACCCCTATTAATCCGTATTCGAGGGCTTCTGACACGCGAATGACTCGCCCCAAGTCACGCGTGTACAGGTAGCCAGCCAGACCGTAGGTTGTATCGTTTGCCCGGGAGATTGCTTCCATTTCCGACTTAAACGTCATGATGGGTGCTACAGGGCCGAAAATCTCTTCCTGGCAAATCGGCCAACTATCTTCGACATTGAGCAGGACGGTAGGGGCATAGAAAGAGCCTCCGGCCAAAATGCCATCGTTTACAGCACGAGCGCCCAGAGCGACCTTTGCCCCCCGCGACACAGCGTCTTCCACCAAAGCGTTCACTTTTTGCCGCGCCCGCTCGTTAATCAGGGGACCCACTTGTATCCCCGGCCCAAATCCTGGCCCGAGCTTGAGGTCTTTAGCTTTCTCGATGAAAGCAGTTATGAAGCGCTCGGCGATGCTCTCTTGTACGTAAATCCGATTGGCACAAATACAAGATTGTCCACCCACTCGCAGGAACTTGATGGCGATCGCACCTGCCACAGCAGCGTCGAGATCGGCATCCTCAAACACAATGAAGGGTGCATTTCCACCCAGCTCGAAGGAGACGCGCTTGATCGATTTAGCCGCTAGCTCCATGAGGACTTTGCCGACTTCGGTGGAACCCGTAAAGCCAATTTTCTTGACTGCGGGATTATCAAGCATTTCAGCCGAGATCGGACGGGGATTCGCTCCGGTCACAACATTAAAAACTCCTGGTGGCAGTCCTGCATCGTGACAGGCTCGCGCAATCGCTAGCGCGGTCAGGGGGGTATCCTCTGCTGGTTTGAGCACGACCGTGCAGCCCGCAGCAAGAGCCGGTGCAATCTTGCGCACCACCATCGCTGCCGGGAAGTTCCAGGGGGTAATGGCTCCCACCACACCTAACGGTTGAGATTGCACCCACAACCGCTTGTTGGCAAATGGAGAGGGGACGAGTTTGCCGTAAGCCCGACGAGCTTCCTCTGCAAACCAGCTGAAATACCCAAGCGAGAACCCCACCTCCCCTTTTGCTTCTGCCAGGGGTTTGCCATTCTCGAGCACCATTAACTGGGCAATGTCATCCACACGCTCTTGCAAGATGCTCTGAACGGCTTTGAGCTGCTCGCCCCTTTCTTTGGCTGGTGTCGCAGCCCATGCTGTGAAGGCATTGCGGGCAGCGGCGATCGCCTGTTGTGTTTCAGCCCCTCCAGCATCTGCGACAGCGGCAATCGGCTCTCCTGTCGCGGGATTGCGGACCTCAAAAGTGCGTCCTCCTTCCGCATCCAACCACTGACCGTCAACGTAGAGCTTTCGTTCCAGGAGTTGGGGCTGAGCAATGGCAACCGCCTCAACTCGATTCACTTCCTTCACTGTTTCCATAGAAATCTCCTTTATCCAATGGCATGTGCCAGAGCTATTTATTCAGAGGGTTGCGTACTCTAGTAGACTTCAATCATTAACGTTCCTTAGTACAAAAAACAACTGACCTTAGGCCTCCAAAGCTAAGCATTGTATCAAGTAAATTGAATCTTCTTGGAGACGGCAAAAACATCTCAAAATGAGAAATAGCAACAATCCAACGAGTATTTTGTATTTAGTATTACAGTAGACATCTCTGCCTATGTATATCCACCGATCTTTTACGAAGATTAAGCTTTTCTCAATAATATTTTGCTGCCATCATGTAGAATAAAACCCTCTAGACTATACTGCAAGATTATAGTGATATCTCAAAACTTCTATACCTAAGTGGGAGGGGTTAATTTATTTGCGGGGTAAAGTTTGGTTGAGGAGAAGTGTTGCAGTAAGAAGCAGGGAAATATTCTCTGTTAGTTCTTAAATGGAGAAACTCGTCGCTCTCTTAGAAAAGATATTATCAGTTTGGTTGGGCTGATCCCGCCCTCCAACTTGAGGGCTATTGATTGACACGAATCCCATGATTCATTCTCAATATAGACAGAATTGGAAATGCATTCTCTTCTGTTTCTGATTAAACGTCTTCTCTAGTACTTTTTTGCTTCGTCGGTCAGGAGGATAACCTCTCATCTTCAAATATTCTAATTCTTGTCTGACTCGTATTGAAGCTTTTATCCTATGAGAGTTCAATCTTGCCAGCAAGTTTGGCAGTTGTTAGCTTCCTTTGAAATGGGCATTGTGTGGAGTGGTTGCTGTGGAAATTGGGACAATCTTAATTTGGATCGCCGGTGGTATCGTAGCTGGGATGGTTGCGGGGTTACTCGGCATTGGAGGGGGCACGTTGGTTGTGCCAATGTTGGTGGCAACAGGCTTACCAGGGCTTTTCGCCACTGCCACCAGCAATCTTGCGATTTTTCTGACTGCCACCTCGGGCAGCCTGCGCAATTGGAGGACGGGAAATCTCGCAATCGCAAAAGTGATGCCGTTGGGGATTCTGGCGGCCATTGCCGGTCAACTGGGGGTTTTTCTCGCCAGCGATGTGATTCCTGAATACTTGCTTCTAACAGGCTTCGCACTGTTGCTATTGCTCAACGTCTACTTGATCTCCCTGAAAAAACAGGCGATCTCCAAAGCTACTCATGAATGGGTTAACCAAGCCCCATCGGAAACATTATCCACTGACAATCGCTTCCCGGCGATCGCCCGACTTGCAACTGGTGGAACCGCAGGGCTGATGGCGGGACTGTTCGGCGTCGGGGGAGGAGTGATTATGGTTCCCTTACAAATTCTGCTCCTGAACGAGCCGATCAAAGTCGCTATCCAAACAAGTTTGGGGGCTATTGTCCTCACGTCCCTATTCAATACCACCGGTCACGCATTTCGCGGCAATGTGATTTGGTCTGCCGGAATTGCTGTGGGATTGGGAGGATTGCTGGGGGCACAATTGGGAGTGCGGTTCTTGCCAAAACTATCCAATCGCGTAGTGAGCCTCATCTTTCGCGGATTGATGTTGCTCCTCTCGGCGTTTACTTTCTTCAAAGCTTGGCAAGCTTTTTCTGCCTCCTAATGCACGGTCCTGAAGATAATCAATCAGTTCTCAAGTGTCGATCCAATTTTGTCCGTACCTATTTCTACGAGATGGCAAGCATTCAAGTGCTCGAGTGACTCCATCCAGACCAAGCGATGAGAGTGCCGCAACTGCAACGGACGGAGTAAGAGTACGAGTGCTACGGCACCCTCATCTTGATCGCCATTTGGTAGGTGCGCTGGTTTAGGTAGTGGCTCCCTCGTTGGGAGCCACTCGCAAGGAGCCTGACTTTTCCAATGACCGGACCTATACCATCGAAACGGTCCAACACGACGGTTGGAACTGTCTAGTCGATGATTCCCAAACACACATACCGGCTCAATCAAATTGAGTTTTGGTTCAGTATTTTGCAACGTTTAACCCGCTGCGGGAATTTCAGATCGACCAATGACCTACGACAACAAAGCCTGGTATTCATCAGTTATTCAAATCGCACAATGACTAAGCCCTTTCAATGCCAGTTTCAGGGATTTGAGTCATGGCCCCAGCTGCTGAGCTATTTCAAGAGGAATACATTTCTTTGCCAGAAGTCCACTTAACAGATTGCGCTCGCCTACAGCCAATCGCTGGTATTGGTGAAACTCTTGATTTCAAGAGCATTACCGGACGGATCTTTAGCGAACATAACATAGTGCTCGTGGGGTTCACCCTTGAATTTCAAGTGAGGCTGGACACAGAAATCAACCTGATTTCCGATCAAACGTTCTTTAATTGCGAACCATTGATAGTAGGGCAGAGCCACTCCAAAATGAACTAAAGGAGATCCGTGTTCGTTTGTCTCGCTAATTTGTCGATGTTTTGAAGGAGGTACTTCAACAAAAGTCAACTGATGGCCAAAGAAGTCGATATGCATTCCTTTCTTGCTTTTGGTTATCCGCCTGACCTTGCAGCCAAAATTCGACTCGTAGAACTCGCGAGTATCATCTATATTTAAGGTTGACAAAGACAGGTGAAATATTTTTTTATCTGTTGGCGATTTAGGATAATGCTGCCGCTTTAGTTTAGAGGCATTTTCTTCTGCATTGACACTTAAGCTTTTCACGAGAGAAGTCTCCTTACCCATACGAAAGTCAACTTAGTTTTTGCTTGTTCGGAAACAAGATAAGGTCATGCTTAGACGAGCAACCGATCATCAGAATTTCATAATATTTGTAATAGGTGTCTTTCAAAATAGATTTGATGTTCCAATTAAAAAAGTTTCAAAATGTTTCTAGTTTCTGTGCTTTAGACAGAGATATCTATGCTGCACAGAGAAAGAGAGTCTAATCAAAACTCTTCAGTGTCCCACCATAATCTTTATGGAGGAGGTTTACTATCTAGAGGTCGATAGTATTTACAGACTGTTTACTCCAAAGAAGAAAGTTTCCTATCCAAAACGAAACTCTTAATTGCGGTCTAATTTGGGGGAGATAGCCCCGTTGTCATATCCATATCAAGGCTTCTAATCCTAACTTGATACATCTTGGCGGCTACTAGAGATGGCAAGAAGCCATTACAAGAGCTAAAATTAGTAGCAATAGCTACATATATTCAGGCTCAGTAGGATTGATTTTCAACTGAACTTAGGGTCTCCATGGTTGTATCATGAACGTGCTGCAATCAACTAGCGTACATTGATTGCAAAATAACTACACGTAAGGAATTTTAATATACATTGAAACTATAAATTGAGTCTTATTTCTTATAAATTTGGTACAAAGTTGTTGTTATCTTCTTACGTAAAGTCTTAAGCAGCATATTCATGGCTGATTCTGTATATAATGATTTATGTACCCTGGATCTTGCAGTTTCACAATTTCATTGGATTTAACCAGCTACCGATTTGGTTTGTGAGACGAGGCTCTACAAGAGGAAAGTGTCAGAACTGGGATCTCGTACTTTTTTAATTGAGAATCTTATTAGCCAAGGGAGCTGAAACCCTTGTTTTCTCGTCAAACTATTGGCTCTATTTTCAATTGTTCTAGGCTTATTGACAATGAGATCTCAGTTCTGACACTTTCTAAATGAGCCATACTTGTAAAGTTTTGGAAAATCATAAAACTGCCCTTCTATCAGAAAACTAAAGAACCACCTGACCAAGGAAAAAGGTAAGCGTCCCTCAAAGTTTTAAGTAAGAATTAGGTATTTTTACGTCTCTGTTCAGCTAGGTTGAACCCATGAGCGAAGAGATAAAAATTGCCGGCATCAAAATACCGAAAGCTGATTGGGATGCAACTCCCCCAAGCGTGCAAGCATTGGTGCTGGTGTTGAGTGAACGTCTATCGCAGTTGGAAGAGAAGCTGAATCAAAATTCCCAGAATTCATCGAAGCCCCCTTCCAGTGATGGATTTGGCAAGCAAACGAAAGGGAAAAACCAGCAGAAGCAGAGGAAAAAGGGACCCCCCTCGAAGCAATCCCGCCAAGCCCGTAAGCTGTTGCCATTCGAATGTTGCGACGCAGTCCATGAAGTGGTGCCAGAAGTCTGTAGTGGGTGTGGAGCGCAGCTGAGTGGACGAGATCGCCATCCCCATCGGCATCAAGTGATAGAGTTACCGCCAATTGTGCCGAGAGTAACGGAGTATCGTCTGCATCAATTGAGCTGCGAGCATTGCAGTTGTGTCACCCAAGCCAGCTTGCCAGCCGGAGTGTCGCCATTTGGGTATGGGGAGCGCTTAACGGCTGTAGTGGCGTTATTGAGTGGGACCTACCGTCAGAGTCATCGACAAGTCTGTCATCTAATGCAGGAATTGTTTGGAGTCCAAGTCTCTCGGGGTGGGGTAGGTCGGCTGCGGCAGGAAATGAGTGCAGCAGTGAGTGAGGCAGTGACAGCAGCTAAGAGCTACGTGCAGGTGCAAGCGATGCTGAATTGCGATGAAACGGGCTTCCCCCAAGGCAATCGAGACGGGCTCAATCCGAAGGGCACTAAAGGCTGGTTGTGGGTATTGGTGACGCCGATGGTGAGCTTTTTTGAAGTGGTGTTGAGCCGCTCTCAAGCTACAGCCAAGGCCCTGATTGGCGAAACGTTTGCGGGCATTGTCATCTCGGACCGCTACAGTGCTTACGGCTGGATTGAGCTGGACCAATGGCAACTGTGCTGGGCTCACCTCAAACGAGACCTGCAAGCGTTCGCTGAACGCAGCGGAGCGTCTCAAGAGATTGGAGAATCGTTGCTGCGTCGGGAGCGTCGCTTATTTCAGTGGTGGCATCGGGTGCGCGATGGAACTCTATCTCACCCCACTTTTATTGACTGCGTGAATCACCTGCGGGCTGGCTTTAAAGCTGAGCTAGAAGAAGCCGCAGCATTGCCCATTGCTAAAGGTGAAAAAACACCGCTGGCGAAGACCGTCCGAACTTGCCGAAAGTTATTGAAGGTCGAACCGGCCTTGTGGACCTTTGTCTACCATCCGGGGATAGAACCGACCAATAATGCAGCGGAGCGAGCTTTGCGACCGGCAGTGATTTGGCGTCGCACCAGTTTTGGCTCTCAATCTCAAGCGGGCAGTCAGTTTGTGGCTCGCATGCTGACTGTGACGGCCTCGTTGAAAGCACAAAATAGAAACGTTCTTGATTTTCTGACGCATGCTTGCCGAGCTGCCCGATTGCAGCAACCGACTCCATCTTTGATTCCTGAATCTTTGAATTTACTCATCCCATTATCTCGAGATGAAAAACTATTGGCAGCTTAATCAACTTCTGGGACGGTTACGGAAAAAGAGCTTAAACCATGCCAACACTTCCTGAGCCAGTTTTTGGCATTCAACCAGATATCTTCTACTGGGTTTTGTTCTGGCGCATTAGGAGCAAATAACTTACAAGTCAAACGCCATTCAGATATATCTAATCCTTGATTGGTTTCCTCTAGATATTCCTTCATCTCTTTGTACTTATGATAGCTCGCTCCATCCCAAATTATTAAATGTCTACTTTCTGGATTTACAGATTGAAAGTACTTTATAAAAGAGACCGTGTTTTTAGAGTTGGCAGCATCATATTCTTGCGTAAAAAACTGCCTGGTTGCATAATTTATTGCACCATAATAAGTTTGTCTCTCTCGCTCATTCACTATCGGGATCTCTATTCGCTCTCCACTTGGACCCCAGACGTAACCGCAAACATCACTCCAGAGGAGATGACACTCGTCAATCAAATACACCACAAGACTTCCAGACTCTATATCTTCTCGATTGGACTCTAGAAGCTCACAGACCTCTTGATGTTTTTTTTTGACTATTTCCTCGTTCCTTTTTGGATTCCTCTTTTGAGACTTCTTCCAACTGATCCCTGCCTCTTTATATAGCTCGTAGTAACTTTGCTTTGACTTGAAACAGATGTTATAATTACATTCAATATGATTCTCTAGTTCTGGCAAGCTCCAAGAGTTCTGATTTTTGATCCATTCAATAATTTCTTCACGTTCTTCTAATTTAAGATACCCTTCAGACCCTCGATGAGCTAATCTCAATGCCTCGACACCTCCCAAGGCAAAATGCACTTTCCACTTACTGATAAATGGAAGCGATACCCCGAGCAGAGTTTGAATCTGAGTTCGGCTAAGGCCTTCAATCATCATCCGAACTGCTAAGGCTCTTTTGAGCTCACGAGGATCAGGATTGCTTGCAATAAACTCCTCTAACTCCTTTAGCGTATCTTCTGCATGCTTATCAATATGTTCTATCTGATCGCTCTTGGACATCCCAGTAATCACTCGGCATCTATAGTCTGATTATGATACTATTGGTAATCTACGAATGACATAGGATCGCTATATAAGGATTCTCCAGATCATATGAAGTGAGATTCTTGCTACACACGAAAGTTTGGAATCAGGACATTATCTAACGCCACGGATGCGTGCGCTTGTTAGAAGTCAGTTTTTACGATATTCCGAATTCTGGCCTTCACTGATGGCGCTTCGTCTCTCATTGCCATTTCAAAAAACTGCTTCGTTTCTTCTTTGTACTCTGGGTACTGAAGAGAAATCACGTAAAATCCGTTATACGCCCATGCTCTCACAAATTTATTGTTGTCCGTAAGACACCTCCGTAAAAAAGCTTCAACCATTTTCTTTCAGATCGACCGATTGGCATGTAAGGGATGCACTGGAGAATGTGCATTCTCGTTTCCCAGTGCTGTAGTTTAGAAAGTAATTTGAATAAGCTTGCAATCTCATTTTTCCCTAACCTGTGATTGTCTTCCAGGTAGCGTTTCATTAACCACGATGTACCTTTTTGTAATTCCGTATTCTGGGACAAGTCTAGGAGATTAGATACAAAAGATTCGTCATCACAATAGCATTTGTAAATTGCTTCGATATCACTTGACGACTTTCCATCCCAGTTCGCAATGTCTTTTTCAATGTTCATATTTTCGATAGACTTCTACCACACCGGTTCATACGTGGAAGGTTATCTCACTATATTGGCCGATCGACCGTATTCCATCGGGTGCAACCGGATAGTTAGGCGGCAACCGCAGATGTAGAAGAAACAAACACAGTTCCGAGCAGGAGGAAATGCCGGGTTTCCTTACGCCAACCCGGCTTACGGCGATGTGAAATCGCGCTTGATTCATCTTTTCGAGATAATCGTCTCAAACACTAAAATAACCACACCGCAATAGCTGCTGCAGCCATCAGTCCCCAGACGATTTTGTTCCAATCCCACAAGCGTCGTCCATTGAAGCAAATAAACGGAAAAAACGGCATAGCAATATCGAAAAGAATCAATGGTTTCCCCAACCTAAGCGTGACGTTCAGCCAAGCCCTTAGATATGGTGATGGTAAGTCCAGCTGTGAGAGTATCCAGACTCCCCATATCAGGAGTAATAGTGGCAGAGTTCCGGCAAATGCCATCCAGCCCAAATTGGGAAGCCAATCTCGATATCGCCATTGGTTGGTCGTGGGATAAACACCACCGGGTATCGGGTACATTGCCCCTCCAAAGGCTAGTACGATCGCCGTGCCGATCGGAAAACCTGATTCCCAGGCACGGAAGCGCACCTTAAGCCCTTGCCTAAACGCCACCAACCACATGCCCAGATAACGCAAACCAAACAGCACAATGAGTATTGGCGGAAGAGCTAGCCACATCATCGGCTCCATAGCTCTGCTAACACCCTGTCGCCACAACATCAAGAATCCGATCGCGGAATTTGCGGCAATAGTGCCCCACCACTGCGAGATGGGACTATCTGCTTCAAGAGGGGAAGGGCGTGCCCACAAGAAGTAACCTGCATCAAAGTAGTGAAACAGCTGTGCCCACACTGTAAATGTCGCTAGCCCATAGCGTTGGAATTGCGCTCCTGGCGACAGAATTCCGAATCCACGCGTCGCGAATAGCTTACTAGAGCTAGTATTGAAACCTTCAACACTGACCAGAATCTCATCACAACCTTGACACTCAAGGAAGTCGAGACCTGCTTCAACCAGACATTGTCCCAATCCCTGCCCGCGTACCTCTGGCGCTGTGAACACCCAGCTGATTGAACCTCCTTTGCGATTCTGAGGGAGATCGAAAAGCTTGAGCACAATCGCTCCTTGCAGTTGCCCACCCCGTTCGGCAACCAGGACATTCGGCGTCCACTGAAAAAAACAGTACTCGACAAAAGGGAAAGCACGACGCGCAATGGATCGCACGTTCAAGCGCTCGTCATCATGCATCAGACGAATATTGATATCAGAGAACCGATACATTTTTCTAATTGTTACAGGCTGACGTTCACGATCGCCGGGTCGCCGGAGCGATCGTTCCATTCAAAACACACGCTGTCGGCGGCTCCGCGTGCATCGTGATGTTAGGTGGCAGTCTTTGGCGTCGCGACATCGCCAACAACCAAAATGAATCCGCCACTTGCAAGTGAGGACGGCATTGCAAGCTCGACGAATCGTGCAAACTGCCCGCCGCTGGGTATCTGTATGGCCGTGCGCACCCGCAGATCCCGAACGGGCAGGTCATGGAAAAGGCGTCTGGCTTCGCACACCGTGTGCCAATGTGCGTCCCGGTAGCCTCCGCGGCCGCCGCCCCGACCCTTCTGCAACCAAAGCAGGCTGTGTCGATTGAGCAAGCCAATCGCGAATCGACGACGGGCGACACGGAGGATCTCGCGGGCTGCAGCGTCCTGTTCCTCAATGAAGCAGAGTGCCGTAATGGACACCACCAAGTCGAAGCTCGCATCGGCGAACGGAAGCGCGCGAGCATCGGCAACTTCATAGGAAGCCATTCCTGCATCGCGACGACGGGCATACGCTACCCACTCCGAGTTGATGTCGACACCTGTCACCTGTCCGTCTATCGAGGCACCAAGTGCACGAGTAAAGAAGCCTGTCCCACAGCCAACGTCGAGTAGCGATTCTCCTGGACGAGGTCGAAGATACTTAAGAATCAACTCAGCCTCGCGTTTTCCAATCCATTGGCCGCGCGGAGTCGAGTACCACCGATCGTAAGACTCGGGATCCATTACCGTGCGTAAGCCACATAACATCTTCAAACTGAGTGGAGCGCTGGGATTTAATAAGTGACCGCAGCGCGATCAATCAAGTCCACTCCAGTGCCGGGTTGGGCAATACCAGATCGATAGATGCCTCCGACCCAACGTACTCGACGAATGATTCGTTCGGATTAGGGCATAAGACAGGCTAATGCTTAGCCAAGTAGCATTGCTCTAAACTTAGCAGAGGAATTTGTCAGACTCACCAAGGATTAAAGTGTGCGACACATCCAAATACTGGACATTTCTACTGCAAAGCCTGCCTTTTTATAAGCACGACGTGCTGGGGTATGGCTCGGATCTCAGCCTGTCGCGACTGTCGCAACCCTCATGCCTACTTCTTTCATTCGAGAGATCGCGAAGTTGTACATTGCCGTGCCAACCCCCCTACCTGAATAAGCTGGGTGAACTGCATTGAGTCCGATCTCTCCAACATGTGTGTCTGGATTGAGTTGCACCGATACAAAACCGACCACAGTCCCAGCTAATTCTGCTGCATACACTTCCCATCCAGATTCAGGTTCGAGCATCGAGGACAGAAGCGCCTCCTGCCCCTGGTCTTCTCTGACCTGTGCTAATTCTGGTTCTAACGGATTCTGTGGTGTGAGGGCAATCGGCGTGGCAAGCGTCCTCTGCTAAGACGGTAACGCAACCGTTGTGAGCCAAGCAGGAAACTATGCCAGCAGCCCAACGAGGGGACAAGACGATCTGCATTCCCGTCAAGGATCCAGTCACCTACGAGGAGCTGATGGAAGATGCGCCGGCGTATCGCTGCTACCTGGTCAAGCTGTGGGAGAAGCACCCCGAGCTATTGCCCGCCCAGTTTGAGGGGGGCTCCACTTTCATAGCTTTGTCACCTCGCGCAAGCTGGACCTACGCATGCGTCGCATCCGATTATGCGCCACCAACCAGGTGTATCAGTTACGCCCCGACTTCGTGATGCCTTACATGGTGGGCAGGCGCGGCATTGGCGAAAGCCAAAGACGTGCCTACTTAGACGGTCCGCTTCAACGAGTTGTTAGGCGACGCACTCATAGGAACGGATTGTGTGCGACTTCCCAATAAAACCCATCTGGGTCCCGAAAATAGCCTGAATAGCCGCCCCAGAATACCTTTTGGCCCGGCTTTACCAGCTCACCACCGGCCGCGACGGCTTCTTCAAGTGTGCGATCCACTTCTTCTGGCGACGCAACGTTGTGCGCGAGCGTGAATCCCTGAAAGCCAGTACCGTCTGGAGATATTGTGATGTCTTCTGCGAGCTTGTCTCTAGGGTATAGAGACAGCATTGTGCCTGTGGTCTCGAAGAATGCGATCCCTTCGGGCCCCTCTTTGCGGGGAAAGCCTAGCCCCTGTTCGTAGAACTCGATTGAACAGTTCAGGTCCTGCACTCCGAGAGTGATAAGTGTGATATGTGGTCTCATGGTGAATTCGCTCGATAAGTCGCCAAATGTCGATGGCTAAGCGGCCTGCAGATATGGCGCTTCGACGAGTTGTTAGGCGTTCAGGTGTTAGAACTCAGGTCTCACGCTTGTTTAATTTCATATTCACCTAGCTTCGGGCTCTTGTCAGGTTTTGGTGATCCAGAGAGGGTATCTGAGAATACCAGGATCAACCCTTTATTGGTTTTTTTTGCATATCCCCCGAAAAAGTTTAATTCAGCAGATATGCGGTGAAGCAATAGTCGCTGAAATGCCCTGATATCAAGGCTTCAGCCGGTCTCTAAGGCAACAGTGTCCGTTGCTCCCTGTGCTGAAACAGGAGATGCTAGTTTTACCTCGAGATGAGTTCGTAATCCACGTGGAAAGGCGAACTTCAAACCCATATCGTGTAAGAAGCCAAACACTATCGACAGCACTCAAAGTAAGACAGGCAAGGGGTTTGAAGACTTTCCATTCATGATGCCCGATGCATTATAAATGCGAACTCAGTTCGCAATCCTTACCTAATCGCGAACTAATGAGCGATCAGTCGGTGACTGAACTATACCTTTTCGAGGGATATGCAAAAACCCCGAGGATCGTTGCGTGTGACACGTTCCAATACTGTTCGGATAGCTTTTAAGCCTTACTGGGACAAGGGGGATTGGGTATGACAAAGGTGAGCGTTTGGCGTGTGGTTCGATGCTGGCGATGGCTGGGTTTTCGAGCGGGGAACTTGGAGCGCGGTTTTTTCACCACCATGGGCAATCTCAGTTGCATGTCCTAGGTCACAGTTGATTATGTTTCATCAGTCCCATCAGCTTGCGTTTACGACTGTGCTGGTTGAGCAATGTCTGATAATAGACAGACCAATCAGCCTCTTTCCCCAGCGCTTGGTAAGCCGCCTTAATTCGCTTTAGCCATTCCACCGCACTTTGATAATCCTTGGACTTACCCTCATCCATAATTGATTCGGCTCGAGGGCGGGCATTGTCAATCACCCACTGACTGTGGGTGGCAATGACCGCATCCATCACCCGCTGAACGAGCTGGCTATGATAGCTTCTTAAACCCGATGCCACCGAGATCGCATCCTTTAGTAACCCTTCGTGGAGAAAAACATCGATCTGTGCCTGCTCTAGTCCCCAAGTTTGAGCTGTGTGTAAGTATTGCAGCAGCGTCTCTCGAACCTCCGGCCAGTTTTCCGCCGCCAGTGCTTCGATCCTTTGATAGTCCTGATAAGACGGTTTCGATTTGAAGGCGATGATGCGGGCTTCCAGTGCCGCACTGATGTTGCCCATGCCTTCCGCCAGGTCACTGGTCCAAGTGGCAAAATCAAAGGCAATGTAGGGGTTTTTATCGTCAAATCGGAGTCCCTGCAAGGCAATTTCTAAAGCTTGGGACAGTTGGTTTTGCGATCGCAAAGTCTCTGCCAATGCTTTAGCCTCAGCCAGGGTGGTCATCTGGGTTTGGGCTTCCGTCATCGCCCGATCGATCCGCCCCAACTGCCCCAACATGGTCAAATACTGCTGGGTCTGTCCTTCTGCCTCAGCCAGGTTTAGGTATTCCTCGTATCGTTCCTGCCGGGCCAAAATCTTCAGACGAATCTGGCTAAACTCATCGGCCCAATCAGGCGCTTCCCCCGACCAGGCCCCCAAATCTGAAATGTCTCCTTGCAAAACCCGCACTAGGGGCGGATAGTCCCAGCCTTGTCGTAGCGCCTCTAGGGCCATGGCAAAGCTACCCAGCCGATACTGCCAGGCTTCCAGGGTTTCTTGCCACTCTAAAATCTCATCCTCAGTCAGGTCAGCACTCAAAATGGCTTCAGCCCAGGCTGCATCGAAATCTACATCCACATCCTGGGGTGTGAGCCCACAGAAGTCATCAATCTCGTGCCAGTTATCTACACAGCCTTCGGTAATGCCCTGCAACGCCACCAAGGCATTGGCTGCATCCCCTTGTTCGGCAAAGGCCAGTGCATCGGCGATCAAGGAACCCATTTCAAATCCGATGTCGTCATCCTCTCGGCCATATTCCCAGTCTCGTACTGCGCTCCGCAAAATCTCCCTGGCCTGTCGTTTGAAGGGAGCCGGATCGACGCTGGTTTTGCGTTTGGGGGGCGATGCTGGGGTCGGGGCTGCTTCGGGTTGGGTCAGTTGACTCACATACAGATCGATCGAATCGATCAAACCAGGGTGTTTTGCGACCAGGCGTTGCACTAACCCTTGGGTTTGCAACAGCGTTAACGACTCCAACAATTGGGCCAAGGTCGGACGCTGCTCTATGGTTTCGGGCTGGTGAATGCAGGCTAGCAAGGTGGCGACGATATGCTTACACCAGCCTTCAAAACTGTAGGGACAGGTGCAGTCAGCATAGGTCACACCACCCTCATCAAAGTCGATGGTGACTCGGTAAGGGTTGACCTCGTTGCCTTCGACTTCGGCCTGTAGGATCTGTTCACGCTGGGTGAGGGACACTACTGCGCCAGAACGGAAGTAGGTTTCACCTCGGGTGTAGGATTGCTCAGTGGCGTGGTGTTGGAGAGTGGCCAGGGTGAGGTTGGGAAGGGGCATCGGAGTGAACGTTTAAGGCTAATCGCTAGCTGAGGTTTTGATAAATCTGATTCTTGCGGCTTTTGTGGAGAGGCCTGAAAGTCAGGAGCTGTAACCATTCATGGAACCAGCAATCAGTAAATTCGGCGTTGTTCAGGGGTAGGTAGCGCTTCCGGTTAGTCACAAATAGCTCAATTCCTTACGAGCTAGCCTTTGCCAATATCTGCCCTAGGTCCGAAGTGGTACCCGTTAGCCAAGGAATCTAAACCATGCCGTAGCAACTTTGGTCGCTATCTTTTGCAGATTGCCACTTAGGGGAATCAGATTTACGGGAGGTACCGGCCGCGAGCTATCCATTGATATTGGTCTCCAGCGTCAATATCGATGCATTAGCTAATTGACGCGCCTAGCGAGCCCATCCGCTCGAACCAGCATTCGATAACTCCAAGTGTATCCGCAGCTTTGAGGAGTATAAATAATTGGCAGTTAACAGTCCACCTAGCCCAAACCTCAGCCGAGGAGCATAAATAACAGGCAGTTATCTATAGTGGATAAACTCGGATATAGAG
>JBFRWN010000004.1:0-4024 GCA_051439605.1 Synechococcus sp. | reverse complement strand
TCTCCCTTTGCTGACTTGAATGGCTTCTACTATCACCACAATTGGTTGCACAACTTGCTGATTTCTTCCTCTATGAATGGCCGTAGCTTGTCTCACACTGGATGACCACAAAATCCGTTAGAACTAGCATCAACTTTTAGGTGCGACAGATGCAGTTGAGTCTCTATTTCCTTCCTTGATTCTTCTGGTTGCCTCCGCTGCCAGGGCTGAGACAGCAATACCGGCATGGATTCCCTCCTGTCTTCCAGATGGTGCGACGGAAATCGAAATCAGAGGGGATGCCACTGTTGAAGGTCGGGAATTTTACTACGTCACGGCTAACGGAAAAGAGGGAGGCTTTACGACTTTGCTGGAGGGCAGCGAATCGAGCTGCGAAGTGTTGATTGCTCCCGAAGATCCTCCAACACCGCTGCACGATGCGATCCCGCTTGAAGCAGCCAAAGAAATTACCTTGGAGAACTACCAAGCTGCTGCTCAAATGTTGGGCGGCACGGAGCAACTGCAAGAGTACCTGAACAGCGATGCGGGTAGTTTTGAAACCTTTATCTGGTATGCCGACGAGCACCTGTGGGCTTTCGAACAACTGGGAATCGAGATCGATCCCCACTACATGCTCAGGCCAGCCGACCCCGAGGTGGCATCGGCCGTAGAGGCGTTCGCGAATTCGGGCATTCCAGTTCCCAGAACGTACATCAATTCAGCTCGAGTCGTAGGTGAGTTTACGATCGCTCGGTGGCTTCTGTTTGACCGGGATGGCACGATCGCGGGCCAGAAAGTTGACGGGGAATGGACTGTTCTAGGGGCCATTGATTCTGATGAGTCCCCTTCTGTAACTCCTGAATTGTTGCGGGATCGGTTTGACATTCCCTTAGAAACGGCTCGCAAGCTGTTGGAGGAGTAGGTATGGCCGAACCAACCTCCCACCAACCCGCAACGGACTCTTCCATTACTCACCAGCTCGGCTCCTTTGCCACCTCCCCTAACGGTCTGCTGCTGATTGGTTGCGTCATTTTGCTGGCTCTCCTTGGACCGATCTCCCGCAAGCCAAAAGGGCAGATCGCTCGGGGCAAGTTCGCCGGAACTAGAGAACGCGCTCGTGCGAGAAAGCTGGCGATCGCTCAACTGCGCCAGCAAACCCACAACGAAGTAGCCCTGTGGATTGGCGAACCGCCCAAGGCTAAGACCGTCAAGAGTCGGGGCAAGTCCCAATATATTCACCCTCCCCATGCCAAAACCTTCTACGTTCCCGACGCTCAGCGAGGGGTGTTGGTCTGCGGCGGTCCCGGTTCCGGCAAGTCCTTTTCCGCGATCGAGCCGTTGGTGCGCTCTTCGATTCGCCAGGGGTTTCCCATCCTGCTCTACGACTTCAAATACCCCCGCCAAACGTCTCGACTGGCCGGTCTGGCCCGAGATAACGGCTACGAAGTCTCCGTCTTCGCTCCCGGCTATCCCGAATCCGTCACCTGCAATCCCCTCGATTTTCTCAACAGCGAAGGGGATGCCGAAACCGCTCGCCAGCTAGCGGAGGTGCTGAACGCCAATTTCAAGCGCATCTCCAGCAGTGCCGGTTCCGTTTCTGCCGACAATCCCTTTTTCGACAACGCTGGCGTGCAGCTGACCGAAGCCATTTTGATGCTGGCGAAGGGCTCTCGCTATCCCGATATCACCACCTGCACTTGCCTGCTGCAGTTGGAGAATTTGGCGGCTCGCCTGTCGGAAGCGGAGCTAATTACTGGGTGAAAACCAGTTTCGGGCAGCTGATCGCGACGGCGGGCAGTCCCGAAACCATCGGCAGCATTATCAGTACGGCATTCGTGAATTTCAATCGGTTTATGAAACCGGGGCTGCTGTCGGCATTCTGCGGCGAGACCACCATGCCGTTGGATTTGCAGGGCAGGCAATTGCTGGTGTTCGGGATGGACCGGCAGCGGCGAGATGTGGTGGGTCCGCTGGTGGCGACCATCTTGCATTTGATTGTGGAGCGGAACGTGTCTGCGAGGCGATCGCGGCCGCTAGTGGTTGCCCTCGACGAACTGACCACGTTCTACCTACCTCGCTTGGGTCACTGGCTGAACGAAAGTCGGGAGGATGGTTTTGTCGGTTTGCTGGGATTTCAGAACCTGGCGCAGCTGGAGCGGATGTGGGGTAAGGAGGGAGCGCGGATCGTGATGGCAGGGGCCGGGACGAAGATGTGTTTCAACCCGCAGGAATGCGAGGCGGCGGAAACGTTCTCAAAGTATCTAGGGGAAGAAGACGTGCGACTGAAGCAGAAATCGCGAGGACACAGCGGGGGAAAGGGGAGCAGCAACGTCAGCGACCAGGACCGCACGCGCAAGTTATTCGATACCAATCAGTTCCTCACCCTGCCCACCGGCTCTTGCATTGCCGTATCACCGGGATTGGCGAACAAGCGACAGGCCAGCTTGCCCGCCCGATTGTCTGTCAGCATTTCACGACAGGAATTAACGGAGGTCGAGCGATCGCGAGCTAGGTTTGAGAAAGATTTGCTGAGGTTGAGACAAAAGTATCAAACGAAGCCGATGTCCGAGGGGGAACTGAAGTGCCGATATGACGAAGCGGAAAGACTGTTGCCCGCACCCAAGCAAGTCTCTTCTCCATTCAAGGGCTTTCGAATGCCGGGGCCTGAAGGGGCTAACAGAAGTTCTGCAGTCAGAGGGCATCAAGGATGATTCCCCCCTCCCTTCCCCATAACAGAGAGAAGCCAGACGAGGCTTTGCTGCAGTCAAGGGTGGAGCGGAGCGGAAAGGATACCGGCCCTTGATTGCAGCGGAGTGGCTGGCAGTTTTTTGAAGGGGGAACGGGAGGTTTAGAGATGAATGACGAGATTCTTGATTACAGCATCGTGGAACAGTTGCCGGATGGGAGTCAGCGCTTCTGGACGGAGGAGCAGTTTCGGCAGGCTTACGGATGCAGCTATGAAGAGTATCGAGGCGAGCGGTCAGGGAAGTCGAGTCAGTTCTGGGTATCCCTGCGGCGATTGTTGGGTTTGCTGGGGAAAGGGCTTTGGCTGTTGTTGAAGGTTGCGTTTGCGGTTGCAGTTGGCGCGATCGGGCTTATTGGAAGGTTGGTAAAAGCTCTAGCTGAGGGTATTTTTGTCGGTGTGCTGGGTGTATTTCTAGCAAGGTAACCGTACTGAAGCAGGATCGATTGACTTGGTGAGTAGCTGATATGGATCCACAGTTTCAGCAACTAATGGATGCCGCCTATCAAGGCGATCTCTCGAGGTTTAAATCACTCATTGCTGGCTGTCCGGGGCTGCTTTCACAACGTTCATCAATCAGTCATCCCAATCTATTTCAGTTTGTGGTCGTTGAGGGTGGTCTCGGCAAGATTCCCAAAGTCTCGGATTTTGTCAAATTTACGATCGAGTGTGGTGCGTCGCTGGACTATCCGCTTGTCGCGGCGGCAAGTGTGAATTCGAGAGAAATTGTCGACCAGTTGCTCGACTCAGGGGCCTCTGTTGAGTCATGCAAGCCCTGGACGGCTCTGGAAGAAGCACTGTATTGGGCTCATCAAGAGATGGGCATTTATCTTTGGCGCGAACGTGGTGCACAGGTTCGCTCGCTGCGGGCTGCTTCCGAACTGGGAGAGCTCGAGCTCATGAAAGAATATTTCGATGCAGATGGGAACTTGTTCGCTCAAGCTGGCCCGGTACGCTTTCCATTCGAAGGCGTATCGTACAGTGCCAATGACGTGCTCAATCAAGCTCTCATTCTGTCGTTGAAAAACAGACAGTACGATGCAGCGTCTATGTTGATCGAGAACGGTGCAGATGTAAATTCAATTCCCCCTGGAAACCACGAGCGTTGCACGCCATTACATCAGGCAGTCTACATGAACGATTTGGAGATGGTTGACTGGTTGATGGAGCGAGGTGCTGTTGCAACCATTGAGGATCCCCGATTTAAAAACACGGCTATTGGCTGGGCCAATCATTTTGGTTACGATATGCTTGCAAAATATATCGAATCCAAGTAGCAAAAATCATGGATATCTAGTTCTC
>JBFRWN010000003.1:0-38673 GCA_051439605.1 Synechococcus sp. | reverse complement strand
TTTGACGCGCAGATAATGCCGGCAAGTGGCTCCTGCAATTGATTTCAGGAGCCACTTGTGTGAGGACGTTCACATCAGCTCAGTTTTCCCAAACAAAGCTCGAGCGATCGCAGCTCGCACTGGCAGCTATAGTCGTTGACATTTGAGTCAGGACGTAAGTCTCTATGCCCAGTCATGGAGTGGGATAACTAAGATGTCCTACGGGACTTGACGGTCGCTATAGGCAGATATGCAGTTGTTAAATTGGTGTTGCTGCAACTGGGGTGTCACACCATGGCGAAATTGGGGAAATTGGTTCAGAAGGCCTTTTATTTGGGAGTAGGGTTGGCCTCTGTGGCCGCCGATCGCGCTAGCACCGAGATCGCCGATCTCCGCAAGCAGGCTCAGAAGCTAGCAGACGAACTCGTGGAACGGGGGGAAATGACTGCCCAAGACGCCCGTGAATTTGTCGATAACTTTGTCAAACGCCAAATGGAGCAAGGCGACCTAGAGGGCTCCACCATCAATGTGGAATCGGTCGAGGAGGACGCCCCCCGCAACATTCAGATCGATGACGATGATTCCGAGATTTCCCCCAGTGGCAGTTCCGAACTGTCCACCCCACCCCGACAGACCGAACACTCGCGATCGGGCGCAACTTCCAGCAAGATAGGCACCGGCAGCGAAAATACCAGTGATGCAAGCACCACGTATTCAGAGCAGCTACGCCAAGAAATCAACGACCTCAAAGCAGAGTTAGATCGATTACGCGGTTCCTAAGTGTGTTCCAGCCAATGACCGATCCGGAAGCCATAGCAGCAAGTCAAATACAAATAAATGGAGTCGGCTGTTTTTGCTGTTTTTTAAAATTGAATCCTCTCAGTCTGTCACGAGACATTCTCCTGCAAGTCGCTTCCCTTCCAGCCTCCATCATTCCTGGCGAGTGCTAGGCTAAGCACACTTCATTTACGGTAGGGAGAGCAAGAGTTAAGTGGAACCCATTCACGTTATTGGCGCTGGCTTAGCGGGAACAGAGGCAGCGTGGCAAATCGCCCGCGCTGGCCTAGACGTTCACCTCTACGAAATGCGTCCGGTACGCTCCACCCCCGCCCATCACACCCCTCACTTTGCAGAACTCGTGTGCAGTAACTCGCTGGGGGCTATAGCCAGCGATCGCGCCCCTGGTCTTCTAAAAGAAGAGCTGCGCCGCTTGGGTTCAGTCGTCATGGATGCCGCCGAAGAGTTCATCGTGCCAGCGGGGGGAGCCCTTGCTGTCGATCGCTCGGTTTTTAGCCAATCCCTTACCCAGCGGCTGGACAACCACCCCCGCATTACCGTTCGTCGAGAAGAAGTCACAGCAATTCCAGACGGAATCACCGTCCTCTGTACCGGTCCTCTCACCAGTCCTGCTTTGGCGGAGGAGTTACGCAGCTTCACTGGCATGGAATACCTCAGCTTCTTTGATGCCGCCAGTCCCATCCTGGAAGGGGATTCCCTCAACCGCGACATCGTTTTTTTGGCTTCGCGATATGGCAAAGGTGAAGCGGCTTACCTCAATTGCCCCATGAATCAAGAGGAATATTTACGCTTCTGGACGGCTCTGACTGAGGCAGAGCAGGCACCTCTAAAAGAGTTTGAAGCGCAGGAGCGCAAGTTTTTCGAAGGGTGTTTACCCATAGAAGAAATGGCCCGTCGCGGTCCCGACACCATGCGCTACGGCCCACTCAAACCCAAGGGGCTAGACGATCCGCGCACGGGACGCTGGCCCTACGCGGTGGTGCAGCTGCGCCAAGAAGATAAAGTCGGTCGCCTATGGAACATGGTGGGATTCCAAACCAACCTGAAATGGGGGGAACAGGAGCGGATCTTTCGGCTCATCCCTGGCCTAGAAAACGCCGAATTCGTTCGCATGGGGGTAATGCACCGCAATACGTTTATCAACTCTCCCTTTCTGCTCGATGCCAGCTTACAGTTCCGTCAGCGACCCAGCCTGTTTGGGGCCGGACAATTGGTGGGTACCGAAGGCTATGCTTGCGCTGCCGCTGGAGGGTGGCTAGCAGGCACCAACGCTGCCCGCTTCGCCCGAGGCCTCCAGCCCATACCGATGCCCATCAGCACGATGATGGGGGCGCTGTTCGAGTTTATTAGCACGGCCGATCCCAAGCATTTCCAGCCCATGCCCGCTAATTTCGGAATCTTGCCAGCACTGCCTGGCAAGAAGGTGAAAAACAAGCGGGAGCGCTACGGCCTTTATCGCGATCGGGCGTTGCAGGAGTTGCAGGCATGGCAAACCCGTCACCTTAGCGGGCCAAAACTGATAGCAACTGTTGGTTAGTGACTGGAGAAACCTTCAAACTCTGCAATCACTCGTGATGTCTCCAGACAAAAAGGCCCTACAGGGTAGGGCCAGAAATAGGACTATTCGAGGAAGAAGGCTGTGATTAAACGAGCCAAACGTTACGAGGCAACTCGGCTGGGTTGTGCAGTGGCAGAAACTACATTTTCAAAAACCATGACGTTGTTATCCTGAACCGCCAAACTGGCACACACAATTGTGTCAGTCAGGATCGCGCTGGCTATCATACCGGTATGTATTTCGAGACAAGCACTTGGAATTGTTTCAAAGAGCAATCGCTGTCCGGGAAAAACAACCCGCTCAAAATACCAATTCTGAACGTTCGTTATTCTCGCTACTTGGATAGAACTGGTTGCGTTAACGTAGCAACAAGTTACACGCTGGGTTGCATAATCCTGGGGTAGCGAGTCAATCGGTTGCATAGATACTAAACCAAAGATAGAAGTCTTCTTTATTTCTGCATTTACGCTAACACTTAGGAGAAGGCGTAATAGTATTGTGGGATACGTGACAAAAGCGCTTTACGCTTTTTATCAGAGAAAACCAATAAAACTAGAATTTTCACTAATCACCACAGCACAAACACCTTATGAGATAAGCGTTTCTAGCAGAGACAAATATTTTTTTGTAGTGAGATACACCAAACTCTAAAAAGGCCGTTTGAGGCAGTTTCATGTGTGGAATAATCACTAGCACAGACAACTCCATATCAGCAATTCTGAAACTCCTCAGCATCGAACTGCGATCTGGGGATCGGCACTGAAAAAAAATATAATCCAACAAAAAATTGCGGTGGGGATCGTTCTCTAACTCCTGCAGCGCTAGCTCTGTCTAGACAATTATTGTTTTCCGATGTGGCGGGACTCGCATACTTCCTTCATCCTTTCTTAAGATTCTCAATAAATCGTTGCGATACTTGCGGACTGTATCACCTATCTCTATGGGGATCGGAGGCTATCCTGCAGTCGGGTTCGAAATCTGGCGGTAACTGAAAAACAAGAATGTCCTGCTGGAGGCCAAATTAGCGCGAGGGGCGATCCCCGATAGGACGCAAGGTCATCTCCCAAACTAGCTGGGGCTGAACAAAAGCTCGTAATTGGGTGCGCGCTTTTTCCAGACGAGCCACTAGATCCCCGCGGGACTGCTGCCAACAATATTGCTGCAGATATTCGATTAGCCACAGCTGTCGAGGTACGTCGAGCTGTTTAGCAATCTCGCGACCTAGCGTCAGGGACTCGCGCAGCGATCGCGGCCAAGCCTGCAGTTGTTCGAGCAACTCCGGCGGAATAGACTCCCAAACCTCCATCATCTCTTGAGCCTGCCCGGGGCTTCCTTGAGCCAAATCCAACACAAAATCGGGCAGCACCGATGCACCAGCATGCACCAGCACATCCACAACCTGCTCGCGTGCCAATCGCCGAAAGGGAATCAATTGGCAGCGGGACACAATGGTAGTCAGCAAGAGCGCAGCGTCGGTGGCCAACAAAATGAGATAGGACTGACGGGGCTCCTCCAAAGTTTTGAGCAAGGCATTGGCAGCAGCCTCAGCCAACGTTTCAGCCGCAGTCATCACAATCACCGAGCGGGAAGACTCTAGAGGGGTCCGTCCGGCAAATTGAGAGATGGCCCGCACCTGATCCAAGCGTACTTGGGGAGGAGATTTAGGCTTAAGGCCCGCTGCCTTCGATTCTGTAAGCGTCAATAGCTTGCCCTGGTGCTTGTAAGTGGGCTCCACCCACAATAGGTCGGGATGGTTGTTGCGCTCGTTGGTATGAGTAATGCGGCGGCAAGAGGAACAGGCACCACAGGGAACATCCTGACCTGCGGCTCGATTGGGACACAACAGAGCCCGCGCAAACCAGCGGGCAGCGATCGCGCGTCCAACTCCAGCCGGGCCCGAAAACAGATAAGCAGGGGCAAGTCTTTGCTTGCACAATCCCGCCTGCAAATATTGGACAGCCAGTTGCTGCCCCACCAAAGGGGGTTGCTCTCCGCCAGAGATATCAGCTGTAGAACCGATGGCAACTGAATCTAAATCACTTGCCATCGAACTGGATTCTGATGAGTTCATCCCCTCTCCCCTCGCGCCATAACCTTCCGAGCCAATTGAGGACAGCGCTCCACCAGAATTTCCCAAGCAGCAACAAACAACACATCGGGGGGTCGGCATGCATCAAGACGACAAATACGCCCGGGATACTGTTGTGCCAACTGGCGGAATCCCTCATGCAGGCGTTCGTGGAAATCGAGGGCAGTTTGTTCGAGGCGATCGAGGCTGCCGGCAGAGGTAAGCGCCCGATCGTGAGCTCGCCGCAGACCTTCTTGAACGGGCACATCCAGCCACAACGTTAAGTCAGGCATCAGTCCGCGGGTGGCAATCGCATTGAGACGATCGATCGTCTCTAAATCCAGTTGGCGGCCGTACCCCTGATAGGCCACCGTCGAGTCCACATAGCGATCGCACAGCACAATCTGGCCGGCAGCCAGGGCTGGGCAAATGGTCGAAGCCACATGCTCTGCGCGATCGGCGGCATACAACAGCAATTCTGTCTCAATCGCCAGATCTCCACCCTGTAGGAGGAGTTCCCGCAAAGACCTCCCGATGTCAGTCCCTCCCGGTTCTCGAGTACACAAACAAGGCTGACCCAAATTGGATAATTGAGCAGCGATCCGATCGAGCAACGTCGTTTTGCCAGCCCCCTCTCCCCCTTCCAGCGTAATAAAGTAACCACGGTCAGCTATAACCGCCTCCCCTTTCCAACTATTTGAGCTGAGTACACCAACGTTGGCCAGCCAGCAGCATTTAGAAGGAGTCTACTGTAAAAGGCCCAAGCTGCCCGCTATCTCAGCAACCTTGGGAGTAGAAGCCTACTGCAGCTCGGAAGGGGCTTGAATATCTGGTTGCAGTTGGAAGGTGTGGCCGGGGGCAATCGCATACACGTCCGTTTTATTGGTCTTGATGATGTTCTGCAGCGCTAGCCCATTTGCCCCGCTGCGCAACATCGTATCCAGAATGTCTTCGAGTTCTTTTTCCTTCATATCGCGATCGCGACCGCTCAAGCTCTCCTCTAGCGATGGGAACTGGGCAAGTAGCTGGACTGAGAGTGACCCAGTCACCGGCAGGTTCACGAGAGTTAAGTTCGACCCCCCTAGTTGCAAACCAATGCTGGTGGCACGGCGATCGACCCCCAATGCCTGCAGAGCATTTGCCGTTTGATTCGTAGGAATTGTGCAGGTGTCCAGCTTCAGGACTGGTACGGTGGTGGCACTCAGGGCAGAGGTAGACGCTACATTGAGCAGCGTAAACGAGGGCAAGCCGTTGTAATCGACGCAAAACTGCCGCAGATTAGAAGGTACCTGCTCTGCCTGTACAAATCGCTCATCATCAAAACCACTTTTAGCGGTGTAGAGATCCCGCATGGCAAACCCTGTGAAAAAGGCCACCAAAATCGCGATCGCAATAACCGTGACTCCCCCTAATTTCTTCGGCTTCCCCTTGGACCCCTGAGGAACGGCTCCACCGCGATCGCCACCACCGAAACCACCTCCCCCTGCAGCAGCCCTACCGCTGTAGCGATCGCCGTAGGATCGACGATCGTAGCTTCCCCGCCGTTCGGTCCCGGAGTCACTTCGAGGACGATAACCGCGAGCAGTGCCATAGTCTCGGGAACCATAGTCACCGCGCGAACTCACACCCACACGACCTGCCCCCACTCCATCGCGGGAGCGTTCACCAGCGGATGTAGGGCCAGAGCTAGAGCTTCTTGAGTGCGTAGGAGTGGAAACTAAAGCCTGACTAGCCGCAATACTTCTAGCCGAAGGTCGGCGACTGGTGGTCGCATCAGAAGAGGACTTGGACCCGACTGGTCGAGCCGTCGTTTCAATTTCCCGCTCGAAATCATCGTCATCTCGATCCTCGGGATTGATGGGGGGCTCGTTAGCCGCGCGCTGTTGATTGGCAGGTCGTTTGTTAGAAGGCCGATCGTGTGGGGGTCGTTGTTTAGGGGGACGGCGGCTGGGGGAACGATCTTCGATAGGGCTGTCACTCACAGGTCTAGCACGACTGGAAGATCGATCGGTCGCGGGGCGATCCCCCGATTTATCAGCTGAGTTCCCTGGTCGAGGAGGATTGCCGCTATCTCCGGGGCTCTGTCTAGGTGATTCAGAATGGTCGAATTCTTCTGGCATGCTAAGCGCGGAAATGAGACAGAAAGAGTGCTCGTTGGTAATGCCTCCTCCACAATCCTGCCACGTAGCGAGCGGGAGACAACATTGAGAACACTACAGCCGCGATGCGGGGAACATTTTTTCATTTTCAGTATATAGACTAGCCTACCCCCTGCTGAGGGGGTTGCGACTGGCTAAGGGGTTCCCATAGAGTGGCTCGATCTACCACCGGTAACAACGGTCCGGCCAACTCTCCACCCGCGATCGACAAATCGCTGTGGCACAAGATAATTTGCTCGGTGCAGCGCTGAGTCAAATCCGCCAACACCCTCTCGAGGCCATCATCGAGCACCTGCTGGGTGCGCTCTGGACTCCAGGGTACCCCCTGCCAATCCTGCAGAAATACATAGGGGTTTTTAATCTTGAAGGAGCCAAAACTGCTGTACGCACTGTTCCACAAACTCGACCCAGCATCCAGCCAAAACTGCCAGCGATGGGAGAGGCGCTCCATTCGATACTGATAAATCGTCCCCAGCACGATGCCCTGTCCCCGGCGCTGCTGTGAATCTCCAGACCCTGCATCCCCAGCACCTAGCTCGGTAACCCCTAAAGCCGTCACATCTGGCTTCGCCGTAAACGTCCCCTCCGCCAGCAACTGGAAAAAACTGCGCCCCACCGTCTCGGGGGCCTGCCCCAACCGTTGGGCCACCGCTTCGTATCGTTGGGCTGCCTCGATGGTGGCCCGATAGGCACTGACTCGCCCGCGGTCAAGCTCCTGTTCCAGCCAAAACTGCCGCATGGCATCCTGCAAAAACTCCGGTAGTGGCCGCAAGGGTTCCTGCTGCTGTTGCTCCACCCAGAGGGCGATAGGCTGGTAAGCCGCACTGGCCATCGCCCCCAAGCGATCGCGCCGCGGGTCGGAACTCGATGGCAACAGTTTAGGGCGATCGCGCTGAGGCTGAAAGCAGCTGTCGCTGAGCAGACCCGCCCGCACCGGATCGATCTGTCGATTGCTTGCCAACACCAACAGTTCTGACACCTGTTCGGGGGACAGCAGATGGCCGCACTCGGGATAAACCAGCGCCACGAACGTCAGCAGAGCTCGCACCAATGGTGTGGCTAGCAACGGGCGAGAATTATCGAGTAGCCGCACTGGAATTTCGGCAGTCTCCAGTAGGGTTTTGAGGGTGTATACCCCCACCGGATCCAGACCCGGCCCCAGAATCGCCATCTCCTCCGCTCGCATTTCCCCGGAGTTGACTGCAGCGATCGCCATCTGTGCCACAGTCCGCAATAGCTCCCGTCGGGTGGCAGTGTGCAATAGTCGCAGATTGGCCAGTGGAGCTGCTACCCGATCCCAACTGGCTGCCGGATCCGCCAGCACCGCCAGCATGGCCTCACATTCTGACTCCAGCCCGCCCACGGGATCCAGTGGCCGAATCTCGCACAACCGACTGAGGGATGCCAGCGCCATCGGATCGGCACCGTAGCCCAGCCGCACTGACCCTTCATCGTTAAACCCAAAACAGCAGGTTACCTGCTCTTGCAGCAAATACTCGAACACCTGACCCATCAGTGCCGGATATTCATCCACATCATCGGCGATCGCCCGCCGATATCGCTGCAACAACTGCTGACGATAAAGCCGGTTGGGCAACAACTGCTGACCGTACAACTCAGTGATGAGGCTGTAGGTGAGCAACCCTTGCTGCAACAAAGAGGTGCGAAACTTCAGGGCCAACTCTCCCACCTTCGCTAAAGTCTTGGGGGTAACCAAGGAACCCTCACCTCTGGCACCGATCAGGCGCTCTCCAATCTCTGTTGCGGGCAGTCCCGCCGATGCCGCCAACTGCAAATTATCGATAATGTGGCGCACGATTTCAGTGCGGCTCATGCCCTCAATGGCAAAATCTTCCTGCTCTAGATCCTTCTCGAACAGTTGATTGGCCAACTCCTGCTCGTTCTCGGGGGCGATCGTCAGGGGGAATCGAGCTAGTAGGCCGAGACTATCTTGCAGGAGAGGCCAGTACAGCAGCACCTCCCGCTGAAAAAAGCCCATGGGGGTGAGGACCTGCACAATCGCTCGATTTTGGGTGTCTGCCTGCAATCGTCTGGAAAGCTGCGATCGTAACTCGCTGCTGGCAGCAAAGCAGATGATCGTTCGACTGTCGGCACCCGCATCGATCCAGTCAACGTAGGTTTTCACAAGGCAATCGGTTTTACCGCTGCCTGCTACCCCCACCCACCATGTAGACCTCTCAAGCTCCATCGAGTTTCCATTCAGCCTCAAAACCGCTCGCCCCAGCTCAATTTCATGACAATCGGGCAATCGTCACTTTAGGCATAGATCGCGCATTTCAACGATAAAAATACAAAATTATATGGATGATTCGTTCAGTATTTCTGCGCTTCGAGGCACAATAAAGCTTCACTTGTCGAAATGCACCAAAAATTGAAAGATCGGCCTAAACTAGAAAAAACTTAATTGTAAGCCCCAATATTACTGCACGGTATGAGCCTAACCGCAGCACCCCAAATCATTGGTATCGAACTTCCAGACTGGCTCAAACACTGCTGGGACAATCCACCTGAAGGGACGGTAACCAGCAGCTCGCGGGTTTACACGGCCGAAGATATCCGCTTAATCTGCAGTGCCTTTACCTTTGCCTACGAATTGCACGAGGGACAAAAACGCAAATCTGGCGAGCCCTACATCATTCATCCGATTCAAGTGGCTGGTCTGCTGTGGGATTTGGGTGGGGATGCAGCCATGGTGGCCTCTGGCTTTTTACACGACATCGTTGAAGACACCGAAACCAGCCTGGAGGACATTGAAGCGCGATTTGGTGCCGAAGTGCGCACCCTAGTAGACGGAGTCACGAAACTCTCAAAATTCATCTTTTCTAGCCGTACCGAGCATCAAGCGGAAAACTTTCGCCGCATGTTCTTGGCCATGGCAAAAGACATCCGCGTGATTGTCATCAAGCTGGCCGATCGCTTGCACAACATGCGCACCCTCGAACATCTGCCCGAGGAAAAGCAAAAGCGCATCGCCGCCGAAACCAAAGATATCTTTGCCCCTCTTGCTAACCGCTTGGGAATTTGGAAATTTAAGTGGGAGCTAGAAGATCTCTCATTTAAGTATTTAGAAAGCGAGCAGTACCAACGCATGAAACAGTTGGTGACCGTGAAGCGCACCGAACGGGAAGCCAACATTGCCGCTTTTATCAAGCGGCTACAAATGCAGCTGGAAAACGACGGACTGCACGATTTTGAAATCAGCGGTCGACCCAAACACCTATTCAGCATCTATAAAAAGATGCAGCGGCAGAACAAATCCATCGAGGAGATTTTTGACTTGGCTGGTGCGCGGATTATCGTTAACACCGATGCCGAATGCTACCAGGCCCTCGCCACCGTCCACCGCTGTTTTCGGCCGATTCCCGGCCGGTTCAAAGACTATATTGGCCTGCCAAAACCCAACCAATATCAGTCGTTACATACAACCGTGATTGGGGTCCAGGGACGCCCTGTAGAAGTGCAAATCCGCACTCAGGAAATGCACCGTATCGCCGAATACGGTATTGCAGCTCACTGGAAATATAAAGAAGTAGGGACTGGAGCACAGGTCGCGGAAGGCGAACAGAAATTTACCTGGCTGCGCCAGTTACTGGAATGGCAAAGCGATCTCACGGACGATCGCGAATATTTGGACTCCATTCGGGAAAACTTTTTCGAAAGCGAGGTCTATGTCTTCACCCCCAGAGGTGACTTGATTGCCTTGCCCCGTGGCGCCACCCCCGTAGACTTTGCCTATCGCATTCACACCGAGGTGGGCAATCACTGTGCCGGAGCCAGGGTGAACGATCGCATGGTGCAGTTGGACACTCAACTCAATAACGGCGACATCGTCGAAATTCTGACTCAGAAGAACGCCAGCCCCAGCCTGGATTGGGTCAATTTTGTTGCCACAGCAGGGGCCCGCAACCGTATCCGCCAGTGGTACAAAAAGTCTCACAAGGATGAAAATGTCATCCGTGGCCGCCAATTGCTAGAACGGGAGCTGGGTAAATCCGGTTTGGATGCATTGCTCAAGTCCGAACGCATGCAGCGGATATCCGAGCGACTGAACTACGCCAGCAGCGAGGATCTATTGGCGGGCTTAGGATTTGGTGAAATCGGCGTCACCTCGGTGGTCAACAAACTGCGGGAAACCACCAAAACCCCAACCTCGCAAGACACAGCAGCAATCCCCTCCTTTAAATCCTTCCCCCAGCCCGCTGGCGACAAAAACAGTCAAGCTCCCATTCACGGAGTGGAGGGAATGCTGCACTACATTGCGGGTTGCTGTCGTCCCCTACCCGGCGATGACATCATCGGCATCGTCTCTCGCAAGGGTCGGGGCATTGCGATCCACCAGCATGACTGCAGCAATGTCGCCAATTGCGATAGCGATCGCCTCTTGCCAGTGAGTTGGAATCAGTCCACGTTAACCGGGCGCAACCGTACCTACCCCGTCAAACTGCAGTTGGAAGTGGTCGACCGCGTTGGCGTCCTGCGGGATATTCTTTCCCGCCTGTCCGATATGCACATCAACGTCAGTAACGCTCAGGTGGAAACCACACCCCAAAAGCCCGCAATTATTCACCTGCTGATCGACGTTTCCCATAAAAATCAGCTGCAAAGTATCGTCAACCAGCTCCGTCAACTCCAAGACGTCCTCAGTCTGAAGAGCGAGCGCCAAACCACAGGCACCCATTAAGACACTCAGCGCAACATCACCTCGGCACAACATTAACAAAGAACTTTACCTACCGTTCTGGAATTGCAATGCCTGCCTTCGAACCCTCGCTCTTGTCTCCCGATCCGGCAGCCACCCACCGCACCACCCCCTATCAGCCCAAACACCATCGACGGATTCTCTGCATTTTCCCCAAATACGCCCGTTCCTTCGGAACCTTACACTACGCTTATCCCCTCATGGGAGTCAAAGCCTTTATGCCTCCGCAGGGGATTTTGATCGTGGCGGCCTACTTTCCCAATGATTGGGAAGTCCGGTTTATCGACGAAAATATTCGACCTGCGGCACGGGCGGACTACCGCTGGGCGGATGCCGTCATCGTTAGCGGCATGCACATCCAGCGGCCTCAAATCAATCGGATTAACGAGCTGGCCCATCGCGAGGACAAAATCACCGTGCTGGGGGGTCCTTCAGTGTCCGGTTGTCCGGATTACTATCCGGATTTCGACCTCTTGCATTTGGGGGAGCTAGGGGATGCCACCGATCGGGTCATTCAATACATCGATAAAAAGCTGTCTCGTCCCGCACAGCAAATTCGATTCGAAACCCAAGTGCGTACCCCCCTTTCTGAATTCCCGATCCCGGCTTACGATCTGCTCAATTTCGGTCAGTACTTTATTGCCAACGTGCAGTATTCCAGCGGATGTCCCTACCGCTGCGAGTTTTGCGATATTCCCGAACTCTACGGCCGCAATCCCCGCCTCAAAACCCCCGAACAGATAATTGCCGAACTGGACAAGATCGTGGCCCCGGAAAAACATCCCGGAGCCGTTTATTTTGTGGACGATAATTTTGTGGGCAATCGCAAGGCAGCAATGGACTTATTGCCCCACTTGATTGAGTGGCAACAGCGCAATGGCTACCCAATTCAGTTTGCCTGCGAGGCCACACTCAACTTGGCCCAGAGCCCACAACTCTTAGCAATGATGCGAGAAGCATATTTCTGCACGGTGTTTTGCGGCATTGAGACCCCCGAGCCGGATGCCCTGAAGTCAATCTCTAAACAGCAAAACCTGAGTTTGCCAATTTTAGAAGCTGTCAAAATCCTGAATAGCTACGGCATGGAGGTGGTTTCCGGCATCATTTTGGGCCTGGATACCGACACGCCAAAGACCGGCGATCGCATTCTGGAGTTTATTCGACAGTCGCATATTCCCATGCTGACGATTAACCTGCTACATGCGTTGCCCCGCACCCCCCTGTGGCGACGACTGGAACAAGAGGGGCGATTGCTAGAGCAGGGGGAACGCGAATCGAACGTAGAATTTCTCATGCCCTACGAACAGGTACTGGAGATGTGGCGCGCCTGCATCACTACCGCTTATGCTCCAGAGTTTTTGTACGAGCGATTTGCCTATCAGATTAAGAATACCTACCCCAATCGAATCAAAGTCCCCAATAGCCCAGCCCGCACTTCAGCAGCCAATATACGCAAGGGGGTATCGTACCTGGCTAATATCTTGATTCGGGTGGGCATGTTCGGGCGCTATCGCCAAACCTTTTGGCAGATGGCCATGCCTGCTTTGCGACAGGGACAAATTGAAAGCTTGATTCACATTGGTTTGGTCGGGCACCACCTGATTGAATTTGCGGCGGAATGCGCCCGAGGAATTGACGAAGCCTCTTTCTACGCCCAAAAAATTCGCCAGCCGAGTCCTTCTCACTCGATCGGATAGAGACCATTTCTCGCAGGAGTGGCTTCGAAGATCGATTGACTCGGCGTTCCGCTTGCAATCAGGCAAGAGAGGTAAGTCCCCCGTATTTTTTTGTGCGTTGGGTTTGGAGTGGCTCTTGAAACCGCAACTCCCGAGCGTGCTAGACCCGGGAGAATTCTGCGGATTCGGTCGAGGAATGCAACAATACATGAAGACACGCAGACACAGGAGCAGAGGACACATGCTGCGACGCGCCATTGCCGGAATTTTGGCAACGTTAATTATCTTTGTGGGGGGCTGCTCCGCGAAAGCTGGATTGCAAACTTACACCGATCGCTCTGGACTCTTCACATTTGCATACCCCAATGGCATGAACCAGGTGGCGGCTGCCCCCAGCAATACCGGCCAGTCCATCCTGTTTCGCGATTTGGTTTACGGCGATGAACTGGTGGATCTGACCGTGGCCGATTATGACAAAGCAGACACCATTGATGGGCTAGGCAGTATCCCCGAAGTGGGCGAGCGTGTTGCCAATAACCTACTTGCTCCTGAAGGCTCGGGTCGCACCGCCACATTGGTCAATGGCGGCAGCATCGATCGCGACGGCCAAATGTACTACATCTTCGAGTACACCTTGGATGCTGACGGAATGCCCCGCCACGATATGGTGGCGGTCACCATCAAGCGGCACAAGCTCTACACCCTCACTGCATCTACCTCCGAACGACGTTGGAACACCGTAAAAGGGGCATTTTACGAGGTAGCTAAGTCTCTACAGGTCAGCTAACCTACTGTGCCTTCTACTCGCTCTTCTTCCCCAACGACTCACCGTACCGCTAGCGAATCCACCTCAAACCCTCTTGACTCAAACCATCTTGACTCAAGCAATGGTGAAGGAGAGCAAACCCCAAACCCCCCGGAACAGAACAGCGTTTACTCCCTGCGTATAGCGGATATTCCCAGTGGAGAGCGGCCCCGCGAGCGCTTGCTAGCTTGCGGGGCCCATCATTTGTCCAGTGCGGAACTGCTCGCTCTGCTGCTCAATACGGGCCAGGGGGCAGGCAAGCTGTCTGCAGTGGGGTTAGGACAACTTGTACTGAATCACCTCGGTCATCACGGGGCCGATCCCCTCGGTCGTTTACGGGATGTGGCAGCAGCGGAACTGATGCGCGTCGATGGAGTGGGTCCGGCTAAAGCAGCAACCATTTTGGCGGCGATTGAGCTGGGGCGACGGGTGTTTTTGGCCCGTCCGAGCGATCGCACGCTGGTGGACTCCCCTGCTGTGGCAGCATCGGTGTTTAGTGCAGACATGATGTGGGCAGAGCAAGAGCATTTTGGGGTCATCTTGCTAGATATCAAAAATCGCCTCATTGGCCAGGTCATTGCCACCAAAGGCACGGCCACAGAAACGCTATCCCACCCGCGGGAAACCTTCAAAGCAGCGATTCGGCAGGGTGCCAGCCATATTTTAGTGGCTCACAATCACCCATCGGGGATGCTAGACCCCAGCCGCGAAGATTTGCATCTGACAGAACAGCTACTGGATGCCAGCGAAGTGCTGGATATTCCGGTGCTGGATCACATTATTTTGGGGGGCGGGAAATTTGTGAGCTTACGGGAAACGACCGACTTGTGGGCTGGCCGAGTTTAGATGTGCGGTGTTTGTTGCCCATACTTGGTTGCCCATATCAATAGCGAACTGCAATTTTCAATCAAGATGCAAGACTGAATGCCTCAAAAGGCGATCGCCAAGCCCCTGAAGACATCTCGGCGATTCGGCCCCCTACCTAGATTACCGACCAAGCTGAGATAGCAACAGCTTTGGGTTAGAATGCATTCCATCCTCTAATCTCTAATACATATCCCCCGATGGGAGAGCCTCCATCATTGCTGGCAGCGCTGTTTGTCGCTGCCGCCGATACCACCACCGCCGAACTTGCTGTCGAACGTGCGATTTGGGTTCCCATCCTGTGGGTGTCTTTTTTACTGCTGGTCAACGCCTTTTTTGTGGCCGCAGAGTTTGCCATTGTTTCCGTGCGGCGATCGCGCATTGCCCAACTGGTGAGCGAAAACAACGCCAGCGCGAGGTTAGTGCAGAAAGAGCAGGAGCAACTGCGGCAGTTTTTATCCACCACACAGCTGTGCATTACCCTATCTAGCTTGGGGCTGGGTTGGATTGGGGCAGTTCAGGTTTCGCCCTTGATTTGTACGGGTATTGCTCGGGTGACTTGGCTGAGCAAAATCTTGGGGGCATTTCCAGGGGAAATGGGGGCGATCGCCACAATAGCCACCTTTGCTCTGCTGACTTACCTTCAGGTTCTGCTTGGGGAATTGCTGCCAAAAACCTTAGCCATTATTTATGCTGAAGCCACCTCGCTCCGACTGATTGGCCTGAGCAGTACCGCCAAAATGGTGCTGAAACCATTCATCGGACTGCTCCATTGGTCCTCCAATCTGCTATTTCGCCTGCTGCGAATTCCCGTTCCCGACTCGGCTGCATTGATTGATGCAGTGACCTCTGAAGAACTTCAGCTGCTGATCGCCTCTTCTAGTAAGTCTGGCAGTTTAGAGGAGGAGGAAAGTACTTTATTGGCGAATGTGTTTGAGTTTGGTGACACAATTGCCAGCGAAGTGATGATTCCGCGCACGAGCGTTCACGCTATCCCCCAAACAGCGACGGTGCGGGAGCTGTTACTGGAGGTAGAGGAATCGAGTCATTCTCGCTATCCCATCATTGGGGAATCGCTGGACACGATTACCGGCATGGTGCAGGTGAAAGATGTAGTGGGGGCGCTGGGTCAGGAGCGATGCACGTTGGACAGTCCCATCGCTCCATTTATTCGCCCGGCTCATTTCGAGCACGAACAAAAAAAAGTGGGTGAACTGTTGGCTACCATGCAGGAGGAACGGATTCCTCTAGTGATGGTGGTGGACGAGTTTGGCGGCACCGCTGGCATGATTACGGTGCGGGATTTGGTGGAGGAAATCTTTGGACGCATCTCGGATGATGAGATTGCGGAGGATGAAGCGGAGTTCTTGCAGGTTGGCGATCGCACGCATCTGGTGCAAGCTCAGGTGGATCTGGATGAGGTGAACGAGGAGCTCAATCTGGAGTTGCCCGTACAGGATGACTATCAAACGCTGGGGGGCTTTTTGATTTTCCACATGCAGAAAATTCCCAAGCTGAACGAGACCTTTGTTTACGACAACGTGATTTTTACGGTGGTCGGGGTGGATGGGCCTCGGTTGGATCGGATTCAGGTTGAGGTGGTGGCGACGTCTAAGGAGACGGAGGAGAAGCCTATTTTAGAAGATGAGGATACGGAGCCTGCTTCGGTGGAATCTTAGTTTCTAGAGATCGAGACAAAGCAAGAATGTCTGCTGGGAATCATGTTTTCACAACTGGTTCATCAAGTTGGCGCTCGTAGAGAATGTATTGGAAGGAGATGACTTCTTGATATCCAGCATTCAGCAAAGCTTTATGGGTGATGGCGTCAGTGGGGAAGAAGCCGGATACCTGTTTAAAACCGAGTCGATCGCTCAAGCAACGCAGTTCCCTATAAAAGGCACCTGAGTCTTTAGCCCATACGTCACAGTGACCTACCCACAGGCTGCCATCGGGGGTTTCCATTTCGCTTTGTACGAATAGTCCTGTTGATTCCCCATTCTGGCGAAAGCTCCACAGTCGATTTCGTTGGACTAGCTCCGCCAATTGGATGGGGGTTAGGGTCTGCCATTTGGCCCCTCGACAAACATACAGAGGAGGGGTAGGTCGGCGATCGCTCCACTGTTCCCGTTCGGAATGCGTACTGAGAAATAGAAAACGGGTGGGTTCGGCAATGGCAGGGGCGGAATAGATGGAGTAGGCGGTAACAGCCCGGTAGCCGGAACGGCGGGCGATCGCGGTCATGACTGCGTTGTTGGAGGCGATGCAGATGCGGCATACTCGGGCATTTCGCTGCAGCAGGTGCTCGTACAATTTGGTTTCAAGTTGACGGAAAATTCCCTGGCGGCGATAGCGGCGGTCAACTCGAATACCTTCTAACCAAGCTTCGCGATCGCTTAGCATCAGCCCGCGTCCAATGCCCACAGGCATCCCATCCAGCGTAGCCACCAGCATCGCACCGCCATCCTCTGCTAGCCAGCGATCCCAAACGCTGCCGATGTAGTCCTCTTGGTCGTCCCAGGTGGTGCGGCAAAACTCTATCACTGCATCTTTATCTGACTCCCGAGCGGGACGGATGGGGATTTTTGAGATGGGCTGAGGTGTCTGAAGGGCGATCGCCAATCGATCTAACTCCGAAGCAATTTCTTCTGTATCTTCCGCCATGTTTGCTTCCACCACAATTGCTGCAGCCGCCAATAGGTGAGTTGGGGTAACGAGGCCGGATAGCGATGGCGGTGGTCGAAGAACTGATTCAACTCGATCAGGGCTTGCTGCAGTTTTTTGGAAACGGCCCCATCTCGGTAAGGCTCGAAGAAACTGGGGTCAACGGCGATCGCTCGTTCCCCCGACACCGCTTGCTGGATGCGCTGCAGATCGTAGTCGAGGGAATAGACGGCGATTTTTTGGCAGTTGACGCCGGGGTCGAGGTAGTCGGCTAGGGCGCTGTTGACGCTGGAGAAAATTTGGCAGCCGCAGGCCATGGCTTCTAGGGGTGGCAGGCCGAAGCCTTCGGTGACGCCGTTGACGACCCAATATTCTGCGGAGTCGTACAGGTAGACTTTGGAGCGATTAAACAGACCGGCAAGGTCTTCGACGTAGCGATCGAGCAGTTGGACGCGGCAGATATTTTGCAGGGCGGGTACCAGATCGTTGAGGGCGTAGCTGGAGGTTTTGCGGGTTTGGACAAGAACGTCAATGTCGCGTGCTTGGTGGCGATCGCGGAATTCATCGCCGATGGGATTGGGGACGTAAAACAGTGGCGAGTTGGGGGATTTTCGGCCCCAGTAGCCGAGGGTGTTGCGGCTAACAGCCACAATCGGGACGCGGACAGGCAGGGTGAAGGGGTAGCCGGTGCTGTGGGCGTGGTAGACGATATGGCGATCGCCGAGGCGCTGCAGGAGTTGTTTGATGTCGAAGCCCCAACTGATGACGAAAATGCTGGCGTTATCCTCCACTGTCCCTTTCAGGAGATCGTCTAGGAAGGGGCGATCGGGTTCTCGCTGGCGGTAGGTGACGATGTCGACGTCGCAGTACTGGCGGGCTAGCTGTGCAATTTTCAGTTCTATCCAGAGGCCGCCGCCACCGAAGGGTGGGGTGGTTCCCGGCAGGAGGAAGTAGAGCTTTCTCACGAGGGGTTAGGACTCTGGGGCAACACCGCTGATGAGTTTAGTCGATTTTGGTTGACGTTTTATCTGAATCAACAATAGTCCTCGGTTCTACAACTGTGATGCCTGGAATGCCATTGAAATCACTGGGATTGAAGGTTAGTAAGCGATCGATGCCGCAGGCAAACATCGTGGCAACAAGATGGACATCGTGAGCACGTTTCCCAATGACTTGTGTTTCGGTAACGAGATCCAACCAAGTGGGGAAAATCTTCGGTGTTTCTTCTGCGGTTGGGAAGCGATCGAGAAGTTTGGCGATAACGTCATGGGTTTGTTGGGCAGTCCATCCCAAACCGTTCGAAGAAGCTGGGCGTGTGGCTACTACCCACAGTTCCATCAGCACTTGTGCAGTCAAATAACATTCGTCTGACTGAATCAGCAAAGTGGCGACTGCTTGGGTGGCTAGTTTGTACTTGCGATCGGCTGCGTTGCAAAGGCGTAGGACAACGTTGGTATCCAGTAGGTATTTCGTCACTAGTCGTAGATAGTGCTGCGGTCAAAGGCTTCGTCGGGGAGACTTGGGGAGTTTTGAGGGAGTTGAGAGGTCCATTTTTGTAGGTCTTGGGCGCGCTCTGGGGGGGTTGCATGTTGCCAAAAGGGGACTTCTCGAGCAGATGGGTGAGGCTGCGTTTTTAGCTGGGTAATTAAATCCTGTATTTTTTGCAGTTGCTCTTCGTCGAGTCGATCTATCTCCTCTTTGAGATAGTCCTTTTTCGCCTGCAGGTTAAGGGTGTCTCCTAGCATTGCTAAAGGCCAGTTCTTCCTCGATCTGTCGGCCTCTATCGTAGCTGACGGATGGAAACAGCCAGTGGTGGGCGGTTAGCAATAGAATCTTATACAACGGCTGCGGGCGAGATTGCATGTAAATGATGCCGAGTTTGATGTGTTTCTTTGCCATAACAGCGAGGACAAGGATGCTGTTATCGATATTGCGGAGCGATTGGAAAGTGGCGGTTTGCGGCCATGGTTGGATGAGTGGGAATTGCGTCCGGGGTTGTCTTGGATTGATGCGTTAGAAAAGCAGATTGAGAGCATTGCTGCGGCAGCAGTATTTGTAGGCAATAGCGGCATTGGACCTTGGCAACGGCAAGAAATTCGTGCGTTTTTGAACGAGTTTGTCCGCCGGGGATGTCCGGTGATTCCAGTGATCTTGGCAAACGCCCCGAAACGGCCCGACTTACCAATCTTTTTGAAGAACAATACTTGGGTGGATTTTCGGCGGCAACGACCCGACCCGATGGAGCGATTGATTTGGGGGGTTACGGGGAAAAAGCCTTCCCGCAGACAAGTGCAGGTTGCGCGCGATTCGCGCTCGGATCGACACAAGCAAACGAAAGAGAGCCAGAGGGAAACCGTTCGGGTAGAGGCACCGAGTCCCGTTCAAACTGAGGTAGAACTTGCTTTCTGCGGTTGGGATGGACTATGGCAAATTGAGAGACTTGCTGAGCGCTGGAAAATGGAAGGACGCTGACCAAGAAACGCTTCGCGTCATGGTGGCAGTGGCTAAACGTGAAAAAGAGGGTTGGTTAGATAGGAGATCCAGCGACGGGTTTCCTTGTGAAGATCTCAGAACCATAGACCAACTATGGGTGAACTATTCCGAAGGTCGTTTTGGGTTTAGCGTTCAGAAGAAAATTTGGGAGAAGGTGGGAGGGAGTCCTGAAGCTGACTACGATGTATGGGGCCGGTTTGGCGATCAAACAAAATGGAGGGTAGGTGGCACTTGGTTAGGCTATTCACAAATTTCCTGGACAATTTCAGCACCATATGGACATCTCCCGATCGCACGACCTTGGGATGAGGTTGTATTCCTGGACTCTTGGCATCATGTCTTTTCTCGTGCAAAGACATGTCACCTGTAGCCTAAAAATTACTTTCTCGGGCTTGAAATCATTCGTTCGTCAGAATTGCATCGAAAACTTCTCCATCATCTTGTTGAAAATCTGACATGTGAATTGACCGTTGAATGTAACTCAAGCACATGAATTCAAGAATTTTTTGGATATATTTTTAACTACCGTATGCAATGTTTAAACTTGTGGTTGAGGTGTAACTAATAGTTCACTCATCAATCTTTAGAACACTGCAGCCCATGCCCCTCCGTCTCAGCACCCCCTTAGAATGGGCTATCCGCGGCTACCAAGTGGGCATCTCCCCCCTTCTGCCCGCTAGTTGCCGCTACTATCCCACCTGCTCTCAATACACGCTGGAGGCACTGCGCACCTTCGGCATCGCACGCGGTTCCTTCCTAGCCGCGCGCCGCATCTGCAGTTGCCACCCCTGGAACCCCGGCGGCTACAACCCCGTCCCCACCACTTGGGCCGAAGCCATCGGCAAAACGAAGAAAACTGCAGCCGATCGCCCCCCAACCCCTTCAGAGAGTTCCGAGCAACCGTAAACTATAGTGTTTGACATTTCAGTTAGGACGTAGCTTTCTAAGCTCAGTCAGCGTGCCACAGCTGAAATGTCGTAAGCAGTGTGGCCACCGCTATAGCGAGAGTCCACTACTAATTAGCGTCGATTAACGAGCCGGAATCGCAATGAGCCCTAAAACCGTTGTCGTCAAAATTGGCACCTCCAGCCTGACCAATAACCAAACGGGCGATTTGCGGCTGTCAGCAATCGGGCCTTTGGTAGAAACCCTAACCCACCTGCGGCGGGAGGGCTGGCGGGTAGTGCTAGTGTCTTCGGGGGCTGTGGGGGTGGGTAGTGCCCGTTTGGGATTGACCCAACGACCCACAACGATCGCCGAAAAACAAGCCGTAGCTGCGGTGGGTCAGGGGCGGTTGATGCGGCTTTACGACGACATGTTTTCCTCCCTCAATCAGCCAATCGCCCAAGTCCTGCTCACCCGTGCAGATTTGGTAAATCGCGATCGCTATCTCAACGCCAAACGCACGTTTGCTCAACTGTTGGATATGCAAGTCATTCCGGTGGTGAACGAAAACGACACGGTGGCGGTGGACGAACTGCAGTTTGGCGACAACGATACCCTCTCCGCCCTCGTCTCCGGAATTGTGGAGGCGGACTGGCTGATCCTGCTTACCGATGTCGATCGCCTCTATTCTGCCGACCCGCGACTGGACCCCAACGCCCAACCGATCGCGCGGGTGGAAAAAGGGAAGCCGCTGTTGGTGCAAGCAGGTTCTCAAGGAGGGAGCGGCTGGGGAACTGGTGGAATGGCTACCAAGATCTCTGCAGCGCAGATTGCTACGTCGATGGGGATAACAATGGCGATCGCCAACGGCAAATCCCCCCATCTGATTCCCAATATTCTGGCGGGGGAAGACATCGGCACCCGCTTCGACCCCGATCCGCAACCGTCGGGGGCGCGCAAGCGCTGGATTGCGTTTGTCCTGCAACCCAAAGGTTCTCTTGTCCTCGATCCGGGAGCAGTGCGGGCGGTGTACGAACAGGGGCGATCGCTATTGCCCGCTGGGATTACTGCAGTACAGGGAAATTTTGAAGCGGGGGCGGCAGTCAGCCTGCAGGATGAGGGCGATCGCGAGATAGCCCGCGGGCTGAGTAATTACAGCTCTGCGGAGCTAGAGCGGATTCGCGGCAAAAAGACCAGCGAGATCGAGCTGACATTGGGCTACAACGGTGAAAACACTGCCGTCCACCGCGACAATTTGATGTTGCTAGAGTTGTAACCGTTCGCCGAGCAAGGCATTGACAAGAGGATGGCAGAGTGACAGAAGCAGCCTCCGCAAAACCGCTGATTATCGACTGCGATCCGGGGGTGGATGACGCGATCGCCATTCTGCTCGCTCTCGCCTCGCCGCAAGAACTGGAGTTGTTGGGTATCACCACCGTCGCCGGTAACGTTCCCCTCGACCTTACTCAGCGCAACGCCCGCAAAATCTGCGAATTGGCAGGACATCCCGAGGTGAAAGTCTACGCCGGTTGCCCCCGCCCCATGCTGCGGATGCTGGAAACTGCCCGCGCAGTGCACGGCAAAACCGGACTGGACGGTACCGAGCTACCCGAACCCACCATGCCGCTGCAATCTCAGCACGCAGTGAACTACCTGCTAGCGGCCATCTCCAGCCATCCCGACCCCGTCACAATTGCTGCCGTCGGCCCCCTCACCAATCTGGCCCTCGCCCTCATCCAAGCCCCCCAGCTGGTGGAGAATATCGCCGAAATCGTCATTATGGGCGGAGCCATCACCCAGGGGAACGTCACCCCCTCCGCCGAATTTAATTTTTACGTTGACCCCCACGCCGCCCAAGTGGTGTTGAACTGCAGAGCACCGATCTCACTGTTCACGCTGGATGTCACCCACCACGTCATCTCCACTCCAGCTCGTCTCGCGGCTATCCGGGCGATCGGCACCAAACCAGCTGTGGCTGCTGCAGACATGCTGGAGTTTTACGGTCGCTTTAGCATGAAGCGCTACGGCACCCCCGGGGGGTTTTTGCACGATCCCTGCCCGATCGCCTATCTCATACAGCCTGACTTGTTCGAAGGGCGACTTTGCTCGGTACAGGTAGAGACCCAGAGCGAAACCACCATGGGCAGATCCATTGTTGATCTTTGGAATATCACAGATGCGACCGCCAATATCCGGGTGATGGAACGAGCCAATGCCGATGGAATTTACCAATTGCTGTGCGATCGCCTGCGAAAATTGTGAGGAAATGTCTGGAGCAGCAGCGAACTGTATTGATGAACGTGACAGGCAGTCAGCAGTCGGGGGCAACCTTCGATCGCACCGGCCAGTATCGCTATACCCTCTGGCGGGTATGGGATAGCACTTTGCCAGCAGTGGCGTTTGTCATGCTCAACCCCAGCACCGCAGACGAAACAGTGGAAGACCCCACCATCCGGCGATGTACGGGCTTTGCTCGGGCATGGGGTTACGGGTCGGTGGAGGTGGTGAACTTATTTTCCTATCGGGCCACTCAGCCGCAACAGCTGAAACTCGCGGAGGATCCGGTGGGCGCAGAAACAGACAGTTACATCCTCCAAGCGAGCGATCGCGCCTCCCTCCTAGTCTTTGCTTGGGGCAATTGGGGCAAGCTGTTCGCCCGCGATCGGGCAGTCCTTAAACTTCTGAGCCAAAAGCAGTGTTACTGTTTGGGTCGTAACCGCTCCGGTCAACCGCGCCACCCGCTTTATGTGCCCAGTCGATGGCAACCCGTACCATTTGAGATTGAGATGGTAATACAGAACGGGCGATCGCTGCCTTGATGGCTTTGACTTCACCGAGACTAAGGTCGCTCGTGAAGGAACCAGCGGTTGTAATTCACCAGCCCAATAGCGTGATTCCTAACACTGATACCGGGAAGTGCAAGCGTGCAGGGTGCCACGAGATCCTGCTGGATAGCCAGCTCCCACGCCTGCTCTAGTGTCGCGGGCGGCTGCGATACAAAGTACTGCAGCATCGTGCCGTAATGGGCCACCAACTCAGCACCGTACTGCTGCGCCCATCGCTTGCCCAGCGCAATGTAATACTCCGAGCCAAAGTCAGAGGTTCCGTACCAATTGAGATACGCCAACGTCTCCCAAGAATGGGGGGTGGGCAACCACAGCAACACTGACGGATCTTGCACGAACCAATCTTGTCTGGCGTATTCGGGTTTGCCAGACCCCTCCTGCTTCAATTCCCAATCCAACAACCATCGCTCCAACTGACTGGGAGTCTGAATAGCCGAGCCGTTCAGTTCAGCATTGGCAATCTCTGCTGCGGTAGGGACGCTGCCGTATCGGGATAAGGTGTCTTCCAGTTGGTATTCGAGTGCTTCCTCCACCGATTCGTAACGATCTCTCTCTTGCAAAAGTGCTTCCAACATCACTTGAGGATCGACCCGTTCAGCTGCTGCAATCAGTCCCCTGGGGGACACATCTGTTGTATTGGGAGCCTCCTCGTAATAGAACCGTGAAAAGAAATCCTCTGCGGCTAGTTTTTCAGGCCAACTTGTCCTCGATCCGCTCCAAAACGTAGACACCACCGGCCAGCGGGCGGTCTGGGGCAACAGCTCGCGGGCAATTCTCCAAGCACTTTCCACCTCAGCACCGGAAATTTCTAACGCAAAGGCTTTTTCGCCCGTATCGAGCACATCCAGTTCGGCGATGTCTCGATCGGCGAGTGGTGACGCTGACAGCAGCGCTTGCAGTTCCGTAAGGGAGTCGATCGCGGTTCTTGGCTCCTTGGGGCCAAACGACAGCATGCCGAAACGGCACAATGCTATATCACCCCAAAGGGAGGCCAATCCGATCGCGTTAAGAGAATAACTCTGCAAAAATTGACAACCCAAAAGGCGAACTGGGCCAGTTGGTAATGAGAACAATATTTGAAGAAGTGCTGAACGGCTGGAGTGTAAGCGAGAAGCATCGGTTACCGTACTGACACAGCCCCTCTATGGGGAAGTCCTCTGTCATGAAGTACCGATCGCCTGCAATTCCCTATGCCCCCCCGTAAAGACCAATCCGCCGCAACAGCCAACAGCACGATCGCTGCGAATAGCGAGGCAACAGAGCAGCAAGTGGGGTTAGAGCTTCCCGACCTGGAAACTACAGGGATCGATCGAAACACTATGCCCAGCCTGGAGGATTCTGCGGAACGCTGGAACGTCCTCAAGCTCGATCGCAGCAAGCTGACACCGATGATGGCGCACTACGCATTGATGAAAGAGAAGTATCCGCAGGCGCTGTTGATGTACCGCTGCGGCGACTTTTACGAAACCTTTTTCCAGGATGCCTACACCGTAGCCCGCGAGCTGGAGCTAGTGCTAACGGGGCGACCGGACAAACATTTGGGACGCATTCCCATGGCGGGGGTCCCCCACCATGCCATGGATCGCCATGCCTCGCAGCTGGTGCAAAAGGGATACGCGATCGCCATTTGCGAACAGCTAGAATCTGCGGAGCAAGCCAAAGGGCTGATTTCCCGCGATGTGTCGCGGGTGATTACACCAGGAACCATTTTGGAAGAAGGGCTACTGGCGGCCCGCAAGAATAATTATCTAGCGGCGATTGTCTTAACCGGTCGAGGCCCGGAGCGGGAATGGGGGCTAGCCTACGCCGATATTTCTACCGGAGAATTTTGGGTTACCCAGCACCGAGACGTGGAACGTCTCAGTCAAGAGCTACTGCGCTTGCAGCCTGCGGAAATCCTATTGCCCGTGGACGAGACGGGGCGCAGCTTGGGCCTCTTTCGACCCGGCGAAGCAGGAGGTGGTCGCATCCCCGAAGGACTGCCCAACCAGTTTTGCTACACACTGCGACCCCAAAGACCCTTCGATCTAGGGGAGGCGCGCTCCGAACTGATTCTGAGGTTCAACGTCAAGTCCCTGGAGGGGTTTGGGTGCGAACGGTTACCACTGGCGGTGCGAGCAGCAGGGGGACTATTGCACTATCTGAGCGAAACCCGCAAAGACACTCCCCTCAACCTAGAGCGACTGCAAACCTACGGGCTGGATAAATTCCTAATTATCGATCACCAAACCCGCCGCAATCTAGAACTACTGCAGACGGTGAGGGACGGGGTGTTCCACGGATCGCTGCTGTGGGCCCTCGATCGCACGCGAACAGCCATGGGGGGGCGGGCGCTGCGTCGCTGGATGCTACAGCCATTGCTGGGCGTGTCGGGAATTCAGCAGCGCCAAGACGGACTTGCCGAACTCGTCGGAGACGGACACCTGCGCACTCACCTGCAAGCGGCACTGAATGAGGTGTACGACCTAGAGCGGCTGGCAGGTCGGGCGGGATCGGGGACCGCGAATGCCCGCGACCTGGTAGGCTTGGCTAATTCCTTGGAGAAATTGCCGGAGTTGGCTCGACTGCTGGAGGGGGCACAGGCGTTGCTGTTGCGGCGGCTGAAAACGGTGGACCCCGAGCTAGAGAAATTGGGACAGAGGTTGCGGCAGACGTTGGTGGAGCATCCCCCGCTGACGCTGACAGAGGGGGGCTTGATTCGCTCTGGGGTGGATAGCGCTCTGGATGAGCTGAGGCAGCAGATTGAAAGCGATCGCCAGTGGATCGCCTCGCTCGAAACCACCGAGCGCCAACGCACCGGAGTCTCCACACTAAAGGTAGGGTTCACCAAGGCCTTTGGCTACTACATCAGCATTAGCCGGGCCAAGTCGAGGCAAGCGCCAGATGATTACATTCGCAAGCAAACTTTAGTCAACGAAGAGCGCTACATCACCCCCGAACTGAAGGAGCGGGAGGCCCGCATCCTGACAGCGCAGGCGGAAATGCAGCAGCTAGAGTACGAATTGTTTTTGGCCATTCGCCTAGAAGTGGGAGGTTACGCCAGCCTGATTCGAGAGGTGGCCGAGGCGATCGCCACCGCCGATATCCTGGCCGGGCTGGCGGAGATTGCTATCTATCACAATTACTGTCGCCCGGAAATCGTCAGCGATCGCACCCTCAATCTGGTGGATAGCCGCCATCCGGTGGTTGAACAATCGCTGCCCAACGGCATGTTTGTGTCTAACTCCCTCAAGCTAGGCACCAAAAAGTCAGCGGATTTGATGGTGCTGACGGGGCCGAACATGAGCGGCAAGAGTACTTACCTGCGCCAAGTAGGGCTGGTGCAGGTGATGGCCCAGATGGGGAGTTTTGTGCCGGCAGAATTTGCGGAATTGGGCATCTGCGATCGCATCTTTACTCGTGTTGGGGCTGTGGACGACCTGGCAACGGGCCAATCTACATTCATGGTGGAAATGAACGAAACCGCCAATATTTTGAATCACGCCAGCGATCGCTCCCTCGTCCTGCTGGACGAAATTGGCCGCGGCACTGCTACGTTTGACGGCCTCTCCATCGCCTGGGCGGTGGCGGAATATCTGGCCAAAGAACTCAAACCCAGAACCATCTTTGCCACTCACTATCACGAGCTAAACGAGCTGGCGTCGCTGCTGCCCAATGTGGCGAATTACCAGGTAATCGTGAAGGAGATGGATGATGACATTATCTTTTTGCACCAGGTGAAACCGGGGGGAGCCAACCAGTCTTACGGCATCGAGGTGGGTCGTTTGGCAGGATTGCCCTCTAGCGTGATCTCGCGGGCGCGTGAGGTGCTCAAACAGGTCGATCGCCACAGCCACATTGCCGTCGGTCTGCGCAACAGTCATACGAATGGAAATGGGAAAAACGGGAATGGCAAAAATGGACGGTCCAAATCCTTAGCCGAGATCCCCGGTACCGAACAGGGGGAACTCCCCTTCTAGGCAATCCTCGCGATCGCATCGCTAAGCCTCGGTGGCAAACGGAAGTTCATCTTCCGCAGCACGTCTGACCCTACCGAGCGTTTCGCTATCAGCCTTTCTCCGGGAAGCCTGCTCTTGGGGTGTCAAGAAAGTTACGAACATGGGCTGCCTCTAGACAAACACTGCAGCGAAGCTCGATTGAACCTTACCTTTAGGAAGTATGGCTGGGAGCAGCACGAAGGAGCCGTCCGTAGATTGGATGAAATAGCGCAAGCTTTTGAGTAAAAAAACCACAATTCATACTCTACATCACCCAAATTCTGCAACCTTTTTTGCAGCCTAATATTTTCTTTCAGGGGGACGCAGTCTAAACTACCGGCTTGTTGCTAAGGTTGATTTTACTCCGGTGAGGCAAGCCGTTAAGCATAAATTTTCTGTTCAATCTCTCTAAAGACAGGAGTATAAAACAAACAACCATCGCCAATATTGAAGTAATAAAAATCATCATTATTTCAGATTCAATATATGAATTCACAAGAATTTCTCAATAAAATCTTAACTCAAGGAATCAATAGATTAGGTCTAGATGTTGGAATTATCAGCAAAGTAACTGGTGCAAGCTATAAAGTTTTAGCTTGCGTCAGTGACACTGTCAATATTAAGCCTGGAGAAGAATTCGAATTATCAGATACGTACTGTTCTGACGTAGTTAGAGAGAAAAAGACAAAGTATTACAAGGATGTAGCAAAAATTACTGAGATGCTCAAACATCCCGTTTATTTGAACACGCAATTAAGAGCTTATGTTGGCACACCCATCATCGTGCATGGAGAAATATGGGGAACTATCAATTATTCCTCTTTACGTCCTCATAAGAACGCTTATTCAAATGAAGAGATTGAATTTTTAGAATCTCAAGCAAACAGTATCGCAAGCAGTGTGGAAAAGGAACCACAATAACAGTTATTTTCAAATAGATTGGGGGGTCGAAAAAGCGCATCTCCCACGAAATGTACCGTTAGCCAGATTGGGTGAAGCTGAATTGAGAGCGGCAACAGCCCGAACCAGTCCACTCATTCAGCAAAGGATTTCATGAATTCGTACTCACCTGCGATCGCTATCTTCCGTCAGGCAACCCGCGATCGTGAAACTGCTGCCAAATCGCCTCCCGCAATTGGAGATCGGTCCATTCATCCGAAAGGGCGATCGCGCTGCCCTCATCCTCGATCTGAGTCTGTATTCAAGCAAAGTCTGGCATCAGGTGCTTGCCGAAACGGGCGCTAATAACCCGCAACTTTTGCGACGCTATTTTCTGAAATATTGAGCGCTTGCAATCTACGACAGGCTGTCTTTTGCATTACAATTTCCCCCCGTTCAAGATAAGGGTTGATTTGTGCCGCAGAAGGGTGAATTGTCGAAACCACCTGTGCTGCAGATGCGTCCGCCTGACGCCTGCCTCAGCCAACTCAAGTTTACAGGAATAGTTTGTATGAGATTGAAAGTAGCAGCGATGAGCCTAGCGATCGCAGGTGCTGTGTCAGGTTTTAGTGCGATGCAGGCCCACGAGCACAGCGGCGGAACTATCAGTAGCGAGTCCTCCCCAAGAGATGAGATATCCTCCCAGATGGAAGCAATGGGGCAGGATGGAATATCCCATGAAGGTATGGGTCACGAAGGGATGTCTGCCATGGGTCAATCTGAAGAGAAACATGACCACGGCATGTTTGAGGTGTCTAGCGAAAAGCCTATTCCGGCGATCGCTCTGGTGGCCCACCCAGATGCAAAGAAGGGCTGGAACTTAGAAGTACAGCTGGAGAACTTTGAGTTTGTTCCGGCTGAAGTGAACCAGACCGACCTTCAGAACGAAGGGCATGCCCATCTATTCATCAACGGTGAGAAAGTGACGCGTCTGTATAGCCCTTGGTACTACCTGGGGGATTTAACCCCCGGAGAATACGAAGTGATGGTGACCCTGAATACCAATACTCACAACAATTTGGTGCTTGAGGGTGAAACGATCGCTGCTTCGACCACCCTCTCGGTCTCCGAATAGCAGTGCGAATAGTTCCTCTTTTTTTAACGAGATCGCGCTGATATGGCGATCGACTTTTTGGGTTGTTTGCAAGAGGAGACCTAATACCTCCAAGCTGAGGATTCTCATAGGGAACGGTTCAACGAATGCCCTTTTGTTTTCCTAGGCGGCGGTGGCAGCTGCGTGAAATCTTCACAACACTGTATTGATGGCATCAACATCAAGCCTTCACTCTTGAAAAGATGTCAACAGCTCTTACCCAAATCAAGACCTATGGATCTTTCCAACGCCAAGACCGCCCAGAACCTCGCCGATGCCTTTGCCGGAGAATCGCAAGCTAATCGCAAATATCTCTTTTTCGCAGATGTCGTCAAAAAACTCGGCCTACCCGATCTGGCCAAACTCTTCCGCGAGACAGCCAACCAAGAAACTGAGCACGCGTTTGCCCATTTCCGCCTCATGCACCCCGAACTGGCGATCAGTGACCCCGGTAGCCTTAGCGACAAGGAAAAGCAAACGATCGCGGCCCGTTGTCTGGAGCTGGCGATCGAAGGTGAAACCTACGAATACACCACCATGTATCCCACCTTTGCCAAGGCAGCCCGCAGCGATCGCGATAGCGCAGCAGTAGAAGAATTCGAGGCCCAAACCGAGGAATCACGGGAGCACGCCGCCACATTCAAGACTGCTGCACGCAACTTCGGCTTACTAACCCACATCGAACACCATCACGCCAACCAATACACCGAAGCCTTGCAAGCCCTAGAAGGCGCTGCCCCACCCTCCAAAGCCGTCAGTCAAAAGTGGATTTGCAAGCAATGCTCGATGATTTACGACCCCGCCGAAGGGGACCCAGACTCTGGCATTGCCCCTGGCACTCCGTTTGAAGACCTCCCCGACAATTGGCATTGCCCCATTTGCGGTGCCGCTAAAGCAACGTTCGTCCCTTACGAGGAAACGGTTGCCGCCTAGATGCGGTATCGTCTAGCGGGAGGCATACGCCTCCGTCTTGACCTTGTTACAGTCTGGATCGGTTTCTCCAAACGAGGGGATTCGCGATCGCGATTTGGTAGCGTGAAAGTAGGCGATGTAAGTACTGGGAGAAGCGGCTGTGCTGGACGAACAAGCGAAAAAAACCATGCTTCGGAAAATTCCCCACGGATTGTATATCTGTGGGGTGAAGGAAGGGGAGGATGTGAATGGCTATACCGCCAGTTGGGTGATGCAAACCTCTTTCAAACCGCCGCTGATCGTGAACGCCGTGCGTAGCGATAACCGCTCCCATGGCATGGTTGAAGCCAGTGGAGTATTTGCCCTCAGCTTTCTAGAGGTTGGACAGAAGGACTTGGCCCAAAAGTTTTTCCAACCGCTAAAACGGGATGGCAATCGGTTTGAAGACGTAGAGTTTTACCTTGGCGAAGCAACCGGTTGCCCAATCATTACCGACTCCCTCGGCTATGTGGAATGTAAAGTAGTGGGCTCGCTCCCTCAGGGGGACCACACGGTGTTTCTAGGCGAAGTGATTGCCGCTGGGGTTCATCGCGACGGCGATCCGCTTTTACTGGAAGCAACCGGTTGGAACTACGGCGGCTGACGATCGCTGTGGGAACAATACACCTGCAGGTCCGAACTTAAGTTCCACGAGTTTATTTGAGATCGACGCGAGTTACGGCACTTGATGAGCCTGTAGCTCGCATTTTTTTAGGGCTCTTGTGGGTTCAAATACTCCTTCTATAGAGCCACAAACTCTTGGGATTCCCCTTGTGCAGCTACCTCTTGCAAGCGACCCATCGCCTCCGCGCACCAATCTATCCACATCGCCTCGTAGCGCAACCCGCAGCGCAGCGTCAGATACATCATCAGCGACTCCCCCTCCAAGCGATCGGGGGCGGCAAAATTCTCTCGCTCGATCGCCCGCAGTTGCTCCAGCTTTTCCACATGGATTGCTTTGCGCTGAGTCAATTCATCAATCAAGACCTGCGGCTGCACCAAGCTGCCCGCCCGCACCTTCACCAATAGCTCTTCTCGCACCGGCATGGGTTCCGATGGCTGGCCAATCCAACTAACCAACTCCTGCTTGCCAGCCTCCGTCATGCTGAACAGCTTTTTGGTGGGGCGACCCTCCTGCGGAATCATCTCCGCCTCAATCCACCCTTGCCGTTCCATCTTGGACAGCTCTCGATAGATTTGCTGCGGTGTCGCGCGCCAGTAATGCCCCACGCATTCCTCAAACTCTTTGCTGATGTCGTAGCCGCTGCGGGGACATTCCGAGAGCAGCATCAGGATGGTGTGGGAAAGGGCCATAACTTGCCGGGAACTGAGGTTGGTCGAGCTAGAACGGTTATCAAACTATTATTCAACAGGTTGACATACTCAAAAAGTTGACTATATGATTCGTAGTATATTCAATAAGTTGTATATCACTTACTTGTATAGCATATTGTTGAGTATGCATTAGAGAGTTGACATTCACCTTCACGTTCGGCCGCCCAAGGAAACTCCCATGACCCTGCAGCATGCATCCCCAGAACTTCCCCAACCCGAACAATTAGAGCTGTTCTCCACGGCTCCTCTGCACAAGCAAGTCAAGCCATCTGTACCTCGCCGCCGCTGGAATCGGTGGGCGATCGCCCTTGTACCGATCGCCGTCGTGGCCGGTGGCGCGATCGCTGCCAGAACGAATGCTGTCTCAACTGCCGATATCCCTCCAGCCACCTCGATCGTTCGTGCTCTGCCGGTGGAAACCATAGAGGTTACTCCAACGGACTCTTACAAGACCCAGCGCAGCTACACCGGAGATGTGGAAGCGCGGCGCAGCAGCGAGCTGGGGTTCGAGCACGGGGGGCTGGTATTCCAGATGATGGTGGAAGAAGGCGATCGCGTCAAAACCGGACAAATCATCGCTCAATTAGACACTCAGCGCTTGATGGCCCAGCGACAAGAACTGCTCGCCCAAACCGCCCAAGCCAAAGCCGAGTTAGCCGAGTTAGTAAAAGGCCCCCGCGCCGAAGATATTGCGGCGGCTGAAGCAAATGTTCGAGATTTAGAAGCACAGCTGGAGCTGGCGAATATCCGCATGCAGCGGCGGCAGCAATTGCAGCAAGAGGGGGCAATTTCCATGGAGGAATTAGACGAATTTTCCTCCATGCGCCATGCCATCCTGGCCCGGTTGGATGCCGCCAACAGCCAACTGGAAGAACTGCAGACCGGCTCCCGCAGCGAAGACATCGCCGCCCAACAGGCAGCGGTGCAAAGTCTTGAAGCTCGAATCGACACTTTAGACGTCGATATCGCCAAGAGCGAATTAAAGGCACCGTTTGACGGCAGAGTTGCTATCCGCCATCTAGATGAGGGAGAAGTCATTGCCTCCGGTCAAACGGTGGTGCGACTGGTGGAGGATGGGGCAATGGAAGCCCGGATTGGAATTTCGGTGAAAGCGGCATCCGCACTCAAGATTGGTTCTGAGCGGCCAGTGGTGGTTGGCGATCGCCAGTACCTCGCCACCGTTAAATCCTTACTTCCCGAACTGGATTCCCCCACTCGGACAATTTCCGCCATTCTGACGCTGCCTGAGGATGCTATGGCGGTACCGGGGGAAGTCGTTCGTTTAAAGCTTGAGGATCGCGTTCATCAGCGGGGGTATTGGCTACCGGCTACCGCCCTAGTGCGCAGCGATCGCGGGTTGTGGTCCACCTATGCCCTCAGCCCTGCCGATCGGGATTACACCGTAGAGCGTCAAGAAGTCGAGGTCCTGGAAACGGACGGCAATCGCGTATTTGTGAGAGGCACGTTGCAACCGGGCGATCGGATCGTGTCCAGCGGCACCCATCGGATTGTTGTCGGTCAGCGCGTGACTCCAGTCGACCGCTCTACGATGAGCCAGCTTCAAAACTAATTTCCCAACACCTTGTAATTGCTCACCATCTAGTCCCCCAAGTGGAGGACACAGGTGCGCTCTACCTAAATTCTTGCAGCAGGTTAGACGTCATGCTCTCCAACGCCTTTTACCGCAATACTCAACTGCTGATTCTCACCCTTCTGCTCGTAATGGTGTGGGGACTATCCGCCTTCTTCACCCTGCCCCGCATGGAAGACCCGGTGTTGGTGCAGCGCAATGCCGTTATCACCACATTCCTTCCTGGAGCCAGCGCCGATCGCGTCGAAGCTTTGGTGACGGACAAGATCGAAGAAGAGCTGTTCGAGGTGGAGGAGATTAAGTACGTCGAATCCACCTCCCGCTCTGGCGTATCCACCGTACAGGTGGAACTGCTGGAATCCGTTTCTGCCGTCGATGAAGTGTGGTCGCGGGTGCGCGATCGCGTTGATGACACCATTCCGCTGCTGCCCGGCGGAGCGACGGAACCGGATTTTGAGATTGTGGAGGTGCGGGCGCACGCTCTGCTAGTGGGGTTGGCATGGACCTCCAGCGAGCCGGTGAATTACGCGGTACTTGGACGGCTGGCAGAGGATTTAGAGGATCGACTGCGGCAGGTGCCCGGCACCGAAGAGGTGGATATTTTTGGCTCGCCGGAGGAGGAAATCACCGTTGAGGTGGACCCCGCCACCCTGACCAAACTGAAGCTCACCGCCAGAGATGTATCGTGGGCGATCGCCCAAAGTGATGCCAAAGTGTCCGCCGGGCTGTTGCGCAGCGGAAACAGCGATCTCTCATTCGAAGTCACCGAAGAACTGGACTCGCTCCAGCGGATTCGCTCTATTCCGGTGGGCAATGGCAGCAACGGACAGTTCGCTCTGCTGGGGGATATCGCCGATGTAGACAAAGGAGTTGTCGAGCCCCCTGCAGCGATCGCGCTGGTACGGGGCCATCGCGGTGTAGTGCTGAGCACCTTAGTGCAGTCGCAGGGGCGGATCGATGTGTGGGCACAGCAGGCTCGCCAGGTGCTGGAGGAGTTTGCCGCTACTTTGCCCCCCACCATTCAACAGCAGGTATTGCTGGATCAAAGTCGCTACGTCGAGGCGCGGCTGGATGGGGTCCTCAAAAACCTGATGCTGTCTGCCCTGTTTGTGGTGGCGATCGCCTGGGTGATGATGGGCTGGCAAGCGGCGATCGTGGTGGGAACGGCACTCCCGCTTGCTGTGCTGGTGGTGTTCGGGGGCATGCAAATGCTGGGGACCCCCATTCACCAGATGTCGGTGACTGGCATCATCCTGGCCTTAGGTCTGCTGATCGATAACGCCATTGTCGTAGTGGATGAAGTACAGCATGCCAAAGCAGAAGGATTACCCCCCGCCCTTGCCGTATCCAAAAGCGTGCGTCAAATGGCGGTGCCCTTGTCGGCTTCGACGATCACCACCGTTCTAGCCTTCATGCCCATCGCCCTTGCCCCCGGAGCGGTCGGTGAGTTCACCGGTTCGATTGGCACCAGCGTGATTTTGGCGGTGATTGGCTCGCTGGCAATTTCCCTGACCATCGTCGCTTCGCTGGCAGGACGAATGCATCCGTTCGGCAGCGATCGCCATTTACCCGCTTGGATGGTGCGAGGGGTTTCCAACCCGCAGCTTTCCCGCATCTACCAACGACTCCTCAAACTATTGGTAACGCGGCCCCCGATCGGAATTGGTCTAGCGTTAATTGTTCCGATATTCGGCTTCTCCCAAGCCGCCACTCTCTCCCAACAGTTCTTCCCCCCCACCGATCGCGATCAGTTTTACATCGAGTTCGAGCTGCCGGTGCAGGCGTCTTTGGCGGAGACGGAGCGACAGGTGCAAGCGGTACGGCAATCGCTCCAGCAAGATCCCGACATTGAGGATGTGACCTGGTTTGTGGGTCAAACGGCTCCGTCGTTTTACTACAACGTAGTGCAGCAGCGGGAAGGAATCTCCAATTTCGCGCAGGGGTTGGTGCAACTGCAGCCGGGGATCTTGCCGGTGCCGGTGGTGCAGCGAGTTCAAAATCGCTTGGATGCTCAATTTCCGCATGCGCAAATTTTAGTCCGCCAGCTAGAGCAGGGGCCACCGTTTGATGCGCCGTTGGAACTGCGGCTGTACGGTCCCGATTTGGATCGACTACGAGTGTTGGGGGATGAAATGCGCGGCGTGATGGCCAGCATCCCCGGCATTATTCACACCCAAGCGACGCTGGCGGAGGCACAACCGAAGTTGGGGCTCCAGCTAGATGAAACCTCTGCTCGCATTGCCGGATTGGATCGGGCAGCGATCGCCAATCAACTCAACAGCACTTTAGAAGGTTCGGTAGGCGGCTCCCTGTTGGAGTCGACAGAGGAGTTGCCGGTGCGGGTGCGTTTGGTACGCAGCGATCGGGGGGATTTGGATACCCTTAGCTCCATCGATCTACTGTCGAATGGCGAGTCGATTCCGCTGGATGCTGTAGGACAAATCCAGCTATTGCCGGATATTGCCTCGATCGCACGCCGTGACGGTCAGCGCATCAATACGGTGTTGGGATACATTCCTGCGGGAGAATTGCCATCTGAAGCGTTGGCAGCGTTTCAGCAAGCTTGGCAAGAAAGCGGTATCGAACTGCCGCAGGGGTATCGGCTAGCGTATGGCGGCGAGGTGGAAGCGCGGGGAACGGCAGAAGGAAACTTATTCTCAACCGTGGGAATTTTGATTGTGTTAATGGCAGCCACGTTAGTTTTATCTCTGAGATCCTTCGCGTTGGCAGGGGCAATTGGGGCGATCGCGGTGGCCTCGATTGGTCTGTCTCTGGCAGCTTTGAAGCTGTTCAACTATCCCTTGGGATTTATGGCGATTTTGGGCACGTTGGGCTTGGTGGGACTGGCGATCAACGATTCGATTGTGGTGCTGGTGGCCTTGCGGGCAGACCCCGCTGCCCGTCGAGGCGATTCGGTGGCGGTGCAGGCAGTGGTGACTCGCAGCACCCGTCACGTGTTGACGACAACGTTAACGACGATCGCTGGATTTACGCCGCTATTGCTAGATCGGGCAGGGTTTTGGCCACCGTTGGCGGTGGCAATCGCTGGAGGGTTGGGAGGAGCCACGTTATTGGCGCTGTTCTTCATTCCCAGCTTGTATATATTGGCGATTCGGGCTGGGTGGTTATCGGTGAATGATGTGACGGTGAAAGTAGCTAGAATCTAAACGGCTGAGGGCATACTCTTCACGATCAACCGAAAATGCAAAACAGTCCGTTTGGCCATGATTACGGTGTGAAAAATAGCGGCCTTTTGAGTGGGCGATCGCGCTGCCACCAGGCTTAATTGAAATAGCTTTTCACGAAAAAGCCGACATGAGCGCTTCGCATACAGTCTCGCAGTCTAGGCTCAACTTTCCCGATCGCAGCCACGCAGTGGTGCTGGGTGCCAGTATGGCGGGCCTCTTGGCTGCCCGGGTATTGAGTACTCACTTTCAACAGGTCACCCTGATTGAGCGCGACGAACTACTCGGGGAAGCCGCAAACCGCAGGGGAGTTCCCCAAGGTCGACACCTGCATACATTGCTCGTAAAAGGAGAGCAGATTCTTACCCAACTCTTTCCGGGCTTGGTTTCGGAGCTGATAGACGCAGGAGCAGTCAAGGTTGACCTGCCCGGTGACGTGCTCTGGTTCCAAGAAGGGGGGCATAAAATCCGCTGTCGTAGCGGCATCACCATGACGTGTTCGAGTCGTTCCATGCTCGAATATCACGTCCGCCGTCGCGTTCTAGCCATTGAGAATCTCACCTGTCTGCAGGGATATGAGGTCCGTAGCCTCAATGCAAACGCGGATGGCAGGCGCATTGCCGGGGTAAAGATTCGACCCACAGCAAAAGGGGCATTGGAAGAATCGCTCGACGCCGATCTGGTTGTCGATGCCACGGGACGCGGATCCAAATCCCCCAAGTGGCTCGAATCGTTGGGGTATTCAAAGCCAGTAGAAAGTGTTGTCAAAGTGGATGTTAGCTATACCACTCGCATCTTCCGGCAGAATGCCAGTCTGCTTCCCACCGCGAAAGGGATCGTGACCATGCCGATTCATCCTGACAAAAAGCGTGGTGGTGCGCTGTTACCGATCGAAGGTGGGCGTTGGATCGTCACGCTGGTTGGTTGGCTGGGCGATCGCGCTCCTGCTACCGATTCAGGGTTTTTAAACTTTGCCAAAACCCTTGCCAGTCCGGATATCTACAACGCGATCGCCCGGGCTGAACCGTTGACGGCGTTCTTCCAACACAGATTTCCATCCAACCGGCGCTATCACTACGAAACAATGACCCGCTTCCCAGATGGGTATTTGGTCATGGGGGATGCAATGTGCAGTTTCAATCCCTTTTATGCTCAGGGAATGTCAGTGAGTGCGATGGAAGCGGAGGCTCTCGCTCGCTGCTTGCAAGAGGCTGCAAAACGTAATTCTCTCAGCGGCATTGCTCGACAGTTCTTTCCGAGAGCTGCACGGGCGATCGTCAATCCTTGGCGGTTGACGGTGAGCGAAGATTTGCGGTTCCCAACAGTGAAAGGTCCCAAACCGCTAGGCAGCAACTGGATCGAGCCGTACATCGTAGAAGTTCACAAGACAACTTTGCAGGATTGCCAAACGACGCATGCTTTATTTCAAGTTCTAACGCTGACGCATTCTCCACAAATACTGTTTCATCCCAAAATTATGCTGCGAGTTGCCAGGAATTGTTTCGATCGCAAGCAGGGATGAGATTGACATCGTCAATGGCGTTTGCTTGCTTTCCAAGTTCCGCCGTAGTGGTAGTGGGGGTTGTTTTCTCGAACGGTCGGCCAGCAGCGATCGCAGACAAAACTCCACTCCCCCGATGTGTCTAACTGAACGCGGTAAAGTACGGGGGCTTTTGTGTTACAGCAATCGCAGCTTTTCTCGCGTATCCGTCCCATATCTTTTCACGGTCAATGGAGTGAGGGTCATTGTTAATCATTTATTTGCGACTGCAACATCTCTTCAACGGTTTGCTTGAGCTGGGAGAGATCTTGCTCAATGACTCCCCAAACTCGATTCAAATTGATTTTCAAGTAGTCGTGAATCAAGATATCTCACAATCCAGCGATCTGCTTCCAGGGAATATCGGGATAAGCGGCTTTTAATTCTGGGTAGTCCTAGACAAGTAAGGATGCGTTGTAGTTGTGGACAAACATCCAGATAGCTCCGATATGATTCTCGAGCTTTTTGGAAAAGGAGAGTGTTTTACGTACCAATCGTGAAACATTCTCCTTTTCCAAAATGAGACGATTCGATCGGTACATTGCAGGCC
>JBFRWN010000002.1:0-24922 GCA_051439605.1 Synechococcus sp. | reverse complement strand
GTGCTGCCTCAATTACGCCCCGAAGTTCCACTCAAGCTAACAGTACCAACCTTGGATGGATCGGCAGTCGAGATGAGTGTGCCTGCCAGCACGATGCAAGAATGGCAGGATGTTGCTAGCCGGGGTTAGCGGTTACCGTTCCATGGAGTCGTCAATGATGAGTCGATTTCTTGCAATTGTGGTGTTTTAGGGAGGTTGAAAAGCCATGCCAGAGCCTAGCCTTCCAGTCCGAGCTGTTTACGGCCCGGTCTCTTCTTGGCGGTTTGGGCGATCGCTCGGCATCGACCCTATTGGTGCGGTATCGACTTGTTCCTTCAATTGCGTTTACTGCCAGTTGGGCGAGATTGAACGCGTGACCGATCGACGACAGATATTCGTTGCCACTGACGAAATAGAACGAGAACTGTTGCACATCGATCCCAATGTCGTAGATGTCGTGACCGTCAGTGGCAGCGGCGAACCCACTCTGGCTGCCAATTTAGCGGAGATTCTCGCCACCGCCCGAACTGTCATCGGTCGTCCTACGGTTGTACTGACGAACAGCACAATGTTGCACGATCGAGAGGTGCGTAACGATCTAGCTGCCGCCGATACCGTTGCAGCTAAACTCGATGCAGTCGCAGAGACTCAATTCAAAGGTGTTAGTCGGCCCATTCCACAGATTCACCTCACTCGTGTCTTAAAGGGATTGATGCAATTCCGACAGGATTACTCCGGCCATTTAGCCATTCAGACGATGCTGCTGTCTCCTTGGTCTGAGGCCAAGCGGAGGAAGTTTATTCAATACATTCAGCAGATACATCCGGACGAGATTCAAATCAACACACCCACTCGACCTCGACCGTTAACTCGTCAATTAGATGCTCGTGGAAACCATCAGCAATCGAGACCCTATGCCATCCATTCCCTCCAACCGGTCAAGAGCGACTTTTTGTGCCAGTTTGCCGCGCAAATCCAGCGCGAAACGCTTGTTCCCGTTCGCTACGTGCCATTATGAATCCCGCAATTTTCTGGAGATTTCTTCCATGGGTGCCCCTTCTCCGTCCTGGCAAGCCCTCGATCGCTTCCTCGAAGTCAAGTCTCCTTGGATGGCGCTGATTGGCGAACGCCTGCAGGACGATCGCAACCGCATGCTGGATTACTGGCGGGTTGAAACTGCCAATTCCGCAGTGATTTTGACCGTACACGACAACCATTTGATATTGCCTCCCGCAATGTACCGTCCAGGAGTAGGACAACCCACCCTAGATTTCCCCGGGGGAAGAGTTCCCCAGGAAGACCATCCCAAGGCTGCAGTCCCCGGTATTCTTGAAATGGCGAGCTTCCAAATCTAGTAAGGACGGGCTCGCCAGTTCCGTAGGGATTAAGGTTCTCGAGCAATGACTGTGCGGTGGCGAGGATCGCTATTAACGGTAGCCAGGTGCTCTAATCCACTGGCTTGCAGGGCCGCTTCCACATCGAAGGTAAAGTAGTCATCGCTCCAGGGTTCGGTACTCTTCATCAGAGTAAAGAGGACGGGCGGTAGATTTTGAATGACGGGAGATTGGGGATTATTGTCGTGGATTGCCAGGCATCCCCCCGGTTTCAAGAGTCGCCGGGCTTCTTGAAAGATCGCTTGGGTGATGTGGCGCGGCAACTCGTGAATCACAAACTGAAGCGTTACCAAATCGAAAGCAGCATTGGGTAGCCCCGTGTCTTCTGCTTTCGCATGAATCCACCGAGCGATCGCGTTGTTGTTATCCAGAGTCTTCGCCACTGACAACATGTGCGGCGAAAGATCCAATCCCACGGTACGCACGGGGCCGTCTTGAGTTCTCTCGAAATAGTCATGCACCGATCGCGTAGAGAGCCCCACCGAACAGCCCATGTCGAGAATGTCTTTCACCGGGGAGCAGCAATACTGGGCCAGTACCTGATGAAAACTAGAGCGCAACCGTTCGTGTGCTGCTTGCCAAGTGAGCTCTTCTTGCGGCCAAACCCGCAGCGCCATGGAGTAGGTTGCCGATTCTGCCTCGAAGGCAGCGGGCCAGCACAGATTTCCGTTGTCGTAGGCATGGAAAGGCACCCGATAGTAATCCGGGTAATCAATCTCTGGATTCGAGATTTCCGCCAGAACCTGTTTGGCTCCAGAAGCTTCTAGCATCTTGTAATTTTCCCGCCACGGGATGTCATTCTTCTCGGCAGTTTTTACCATTACCCGTCTGGCTTGGGACTTCATGACCCTGTAAAGGGGCTTGGTTTGGATCGCTAGATTCACCAAGTGGGAGAGTAAATCATCGCCCGCCCAGTCTGGCTTAGCTTTGTCATTCATCGAGTTATCCACAGAGTAGACTCAGCTTATGGGAATCTGTGTTTGAGAAGAGCCTGCATGAGAATTCAAGTCCATTTGGGTCGCCATTAGCAGGCGCAGTAGTCTGACCTCCTCGATAGTTGTCATGGTTCGAGACTAACAGGCTTTCGCAGGCTAAACCGATTGCGAAAACTGGCGGTTTTGCGGATTGCGCAGGTAGATGTCAAACACTGCTGCAATGTTGCGAATAAGCAAGCGTCCTGCCGACGTAACTTCGATGTGGTTTGGCGTCAGGCGGACCAGACCATCTGCAGCTAAGACTTCTAGGTCCTGCCGTTCTCGAGCGAAATACTCGTCAAAGTCTCGATCGAAGCTGAGGTGATATTTGGATTCGATCGCCGCTTTGGATAGCTCGAACTGGCACATCAACTCCATGACGATCGCCCGCCGCAAAACGTCGTCCGCACCGAGGGTCACCCCTCGCTCGATGGGTAACTGCTGGTCGTCGATTGCCCGATAGAAGTCCCTCAGCCTTTTGTGGTTTTGCAAGTACACATCGTGCAACATGCTGATGGATGTCATGCCGAAGGCCAAGAGGTCCGACTCTGGTTTAGTGGTGTAGCCCTGGAAATTGCGGTGCAGTTGTCCGGCCTGCTGAGCCAGGGTAAGCTCGTCCTCTGGCTTGGCAAAGTGATCCATGCCAATGAACTGGTACCCTCGGGCTGTCAACTCGTCAATGCTCTGATGGAAAATCCTGAGTTTTTCCGAGGAGGAGGGCAAGTGAGCAGGATCGATATATTTTTTCTGAACTGGCTTGATCCACGGCACGTAGGCAAAGTTGAATAGGGCAATGCGATCGGGGTCTAGAGCGATCGTTTTGCGGATGGTATCCCGGAAGGTGTCCTGGGTCTGATGGGGGAGACCGTAGATCAGATCGACGTTGATGCTCTCAAAACCGGCTTCCCGCATCCAGGCCATCCCCTGGAACAACATCTCTTCCGGTTGAATGCGATTGATGGCAGCTTGCACCTGGGGGTTAAAGTCTTGAATGCCGAAACTGATGCGGTTAAAGCCAATCTGTCGCAGTCCCATGACGTAGTCGCGATCCAGATGGCGGGGATTCACTTCAATAGAGATTTCGGCATCTTCTGCAAAGTGGAAGTGCCGATCCAGGGATGTCCAAAGCCGCTCCACTTGTTCCAGGCTCAAATAGTTGGGGGTGCCGCCGCCCCAGTGCATTTGATTGACGACCCGACGCCGATCGGTCAGGGCTGCCACCTGCTCGATGTTGCGGATTAAGTAACTTAAGTACGGTTCCGCAACCGCTTTGTGTTGGGTCACGATCGTGTTGCAACCGCAGAAGTAGCAAGCGGTTTCGCAAAAGGGAATGTGGCAATACAGGGACAGAGGAGTGTGTTTGTAATTGCCCACGGCGATCGCCGATGTAAAGTCAGCCGTTCCAAACCCTTCTCGCAATTCCGTAGCGGGGGGATAGCTGGTGTAGCGGGGCAACGGTCGGTTGTATTTGGCCAGCAACGTTTCATCAACGGTGGGTGTTAGCGTCAGAGTATTCATAGGTCAATATCGAACGGCAATCGGCTGCGATCGGGGCTAAAAAGTAGAGATGTAAAGTCCCCCCTATCAGGGGGATTGGGGGACAGTTGAGCCATGTCCCCTCTATCGTTCACTGAGCTGCAACTAGCTCGACGGATGTATGGCCGGGCGCTCTTTCCGTACTGCCCGGTTTATCTTGGCGGGTAATCAAGTCAAAAACATGCTCCCCAATCGCAGCTTTAACGTCCGGTTCGAGCTCGTGGAAGACGTTGCGGTTGAGGGCAAATGCTCGATTTGCTTCTGCCACAATCTCCTGGATTAAGGCCTCGTCAACGGGTAGCGAGTTCAAGCTATCCCGATAGGTGCGTTTAAACTCTCGCTTGGCTTCAACGGTAGGCAGTCGGTCGAACTCGTGCAGGCCGGTCCCCTTATCCGGCGGTAGATCTAGGGCCGAGCGGGTAATGTGGCGCAAGCTTTGACCGCCAGAGAGATCCCCCATGTAGCGAACGTAGGCATGGGCGATCAGTAAGGCGGGGTTGGTATTGGCAATCTCGCGCAGCCGCGCCACATAGTTTTCTCCCTCTGGGGAAGCGGCAATATCGTTACGCCAATTTTCGCCGTAGTAGTAAGCCAGATCTTCCTCTAGTTTCTGCGTGCGTTCCAGTTCGGGAAACACCATCGGCCCGACAACTGGATGCTCCTTGTGGCGACGCATTTCCTCCTCTAAGGTGCGGTAAACGTAGTAAAGGTCTGCGGTCAATTTGCGGAACGGTTCCCTTTCCACGATGCCCTTGAGGAAGCATTTCATGAAGGCCGTATTTTCTGCCAGAGTATGAGACTGCTTTGTACCTTCTCGCAAGCGCAGTGCCAAATCACAAGTCATCGTCAATAACCTCGAAATCTAGATTGATTTGAAAGCGGAGACTGATAGAGAAAATTTTGAGCGGAGAGTCTAAAAAATGGCGGCAAGGTCAAACCTCAATCGAGCCCGTATAGGAGCCCGAGAGGTTCTACAGCACTAACGAGCTGGTTGGGGGAGAGAAAACAGAGCGCTAGGTGCCGGAGAGGAGAGAGTACGACACCTAGTGCGGGTCACCTCAGAGACTCTCGTTCATCGATCTTTGCTGTACCACAAAAATCTTCTTTAATTACCGTATAGCTATTGAGTGTTCGCTCTTGTTTGCCGTGTCAAAACTTTACGTTTTTCCCGTTAGAGAGAGTCAACGAGTAGAGGCTTGTGGGGATTGAATCGGCATAAAGGTCATACACAACAAGCATGTTATGGCAGGATTCGGTGCCACCCACTAATTCAGCGATACAAAGCTGTGTCGATAGGTAACCCCTGCAATAATCACCCGTTCTCGTTTATTAGCTAGATAACGATAAAGCGAGATCGACCGAGGTTGACGCAGTTTCGTTCAATTGCAATGCTCGGTGAGAGGGCATTTTTACAACCCCAGCAACAAGACTATCGATCGCTTCTTCCGAATTCACTTCACTGTCAGCCCAACTATATTGAAAGGGGGCTTGCCTGAAAGCTAGGGGCTGTTCCTCTAGACCTTGGGCGATTCTTGATTTTAATTGCTAAACAGTTGGCCAAACAGCTAGGTCTGTATCCGCAACCGGAGGACACTTAGCATAGCAACCCAAAAACGTCGTCGGTTTCTAGCCTTGTGTCTGGCGGGCTCTACGGCCGGCCTGCTGTCCGTTGGTTGTAGCGCGATTCCCTCCTCAATCGGTACGGATCCCGCTTCGGCACGGATGACTACGATTGCGGTCTCTGCCGCCGCTAGTCTCCAAGATGTTCTGGAGGAGATCGCTCCCCAGTTCCAAGCAGCCCATGCGGACATTGCCGTAGACTATAACTTTGCCTCCTCCGGCGCACTCCAGCGACAGATCGAACAAGGTGCCCCCACCGACGTGTTTTTCTCGGCCGCTGCCAAGCAAATGGACAGTCTGGCCGAGCAAGAGTTGATTCTGGCCGACTCCCGTCAAGATCTAGTCTCAAACAGCCTCGTACTGATTGCCCCCACAGCCTCCACGGTGGACATTGCGGATATCACCCAGCTTCAGGAGGTGGAGATCCGTCACTTTGCCGTCGGGGATTTTCGCAGCGTCCCTGCCGGACAGTATGCCGAACAGGTGTTCGATCGCATGGGTCTACTGGAGGTGTTTCAACCTAAGTTTGTCTTTGGCAACAGCGTTCGCAGCACCCTTGCTGCTGTCGCCAGCGGCAATGCCGAGCTGGGCATGGTCTACGCCACCGATGCAGCCCTATCGTCAGGGGTGAAGGTCCTCGCTTCAGCTCCTGCAGGCTCCCACGACCCCATTGTGTACCCGGTCGCCGCGATGGATCGCAGTCACTATCCCGAAGCAGCCCAAACCTTTATTGATTTTCTGACCACCGATACAGCTCTAGAAACCTTCGCAGATTTTGGCTTTGCCCCGATTCCACGGTCACCCTAGGGAGAATTGTTACTGACCGATTCGATACCATCCGGCAGCGATTCGCCACATTCTTCTCTTTCTTCCCCACCATGATTGACCTATCGCCCCTCTGGATTTCCCTGCGGATTGCCACCATTGCCACCGCCATCACCTTTGTTCTGGGAATTGCCGCTGCCCACTTTATGCATCGCTATCGGGGACGCTGGCGATCGCTGCTTGAAGGCCTGTTCTTAGCCCCAATGGTGCTACCCCCGACGATGTTGGGTTTTTTGCTCTTGCTGTTGCTCGGTAAACACGGCCCCGTCGGTGCGCTCTTGGCGACCGTTGGGGTGAATGTAGTCTTCACCTGGTATGCGGCTGTGGTGGCAACCACAGTGATGGCATTCCCGCTGATGTACAAAACCGTGTTGGGGGCGTTCAAGCAAATCGATGGCAACTTTCAGCAGGCTGCTCGCACCTTGGGTGCCTCTGAACTGCGGGTGTTTTGGAGCCTAACCTTACCTCTGGCCATTCCCGGCATTCTCGCCGGTACCACCCTCGCCTTTGCCCGTGCCCTCGGGGAATTTGGAGCCACTTTGATGCTGGCTGGCAATATTCCTGGCAAAACCCAGACGATTCCCATGGCCATTTATTTCGCGGTGGAGGCAGGTGCCTTTGGTGAAGCAGCTGCTTGGGCCGGAGCGATTTTGGCGATCGTTTTAGGGGGGTTAATCTTAATAAATCGATGGCAGGGACGCGTTAGCTCGCTGAACATCAAGCTCCAGAGAGAGACAACAGCGCCCCCCATCGGGCATAGATCTAATGGGGCGATCGGCGAGTTACTCTTGCCTCAAGATCCCCTGTTCCCCCTGCCTTCCATCGCATCGAAATCACATCTATTATCCCTTACCTCTCAATCGCCACCTGCTTCACTGACGATTCCCTCCCTCTCCGTCACCCTCAAAAAACGCTTACCCGGCTTCACCCTGGATGTATCCTTCTCCAACCGCGATCGGCCTCTGGGGTTGCTCGGTGCATCTGGTGCCGGGAAAAGCTTGATTCTGCGTTGCATTGCGGGTATGGAAACCCCCGATATAGGGCGGATTGTGCTGAACGGGCGGGTGCTGTTTGATTCGGAGTTGGGCATTAACCTGCCGAGCCGCGATCGCCGGGTTGGCGTCCTGTTCCAAAACTACGCCCTCTTTCCCCATCTCACGGTGGCCCAAAACATTGCCTATGGATTGCCCGGACATCTATCGGTACGGCAGCGGCAACAGACTGTCGAGGATCAATTGACGGCGGTGCAGCTGCAGGGAATGGGCGATCGCTATCCTGCTAGCCTCTCTGGAGGGCAACAGCAACGAGTGGCAATGGCTCGGACTCTGGCCAGTCAACCCGAGGTGTTATTACTGGATGAACCTTTCTCCGCTCTAGATACCCACCTCCGCTACCTGATGGAACGAGATCTCAAGCTGCGATTGGAACAGTTTTCCGGCATTACGCTATTGGTTACCCACAATATTGAAGAAGCCTACCGAATTTGCAGCAACTTATTGGTGATGGATCGGGGTCGTGTCAGCATCCACGATTCGAAATATTCTGTCCTGGAGCGACCCAGCACGATCGCCGCCGCTCGCTTGACGGGATGTAAAAACATCTCTCGAACCGTTCCGATTGACTCGACAACGATCCGGGCTTTGGATTGGAACTGTACCCTGCAACTTGCCGAACCGATTTCCGGCATCTTCACCCATATCGGCATACGTGCCCATCAATTTGGATTTTTAGAAGCCATCAGTCAAACAAAAACCCTCCTTCACTTGGAGTCTCGGAACACCTACGGACGGAGAAATGGACAGCAGGGCATCGGGGACGCAGGGGGTCAGGATGTTCAGGAAAAAGAAGTGAGGTGTATGACTGACAACATATCCACGATCGTCCCCAACACGTTTCCCTGTTGGCTCGCGATGACTGCCGAAACGCCCCACCGCATGACTCTTTATCTCAAGCTCAAAGCCCCTCCTGCCCATTCACAAGACTACGACCTACAAGCAGAGATCTTTAAAGAAAAATGGGCCGTTCTCAAACAGATGCCTTTTCCGTGGTCGATCGTGCTCGATCCAGGTCGGCTGATGATGTTAAGAGAAAGCTAACTTCGAGATGGTTTTCCAGGAGCCATTCCCGATCTGAAGTAAATACATGCCCTCAGCGCGAGATATTTCTAAAGTCATTCAAGTCTCCTCAACACGCAGGAATTCGGTATTGGCAAATCGTCTCGGGGCAAAAATTTCTCAGGACAGAGATTCAATATTTTGATGACTTAACCGTTTTTTGGCATAGACATAAATCCCGACCAACATCAGGACAATCAATCCAAGCAGTCCTGCAGTAGCGCTATAAACAGGCAGACTGTTCTTAAAGACTGCTAAAGATACGATGGCAAGCAACAATACGGTAGGTAGCTCGTTCAATAACCGCAGCTGCTGGCCAGTCCAGCTACAGGTATCGGAAGCCAGCTGTTTGAAAATTCGTCCGCAGTAAACGTGATAGATCGCTAGGAGAACAACCAGTCCCAGCTTGACCTGCAGCCAGTGTTGATGGATGAGACTGCGATCGGTGGCCAGCAACCCCACTGCCATCGCAACTGTGACGACCATACCAGGGGTGGTGATGATATTGAGGAGACGCTTTTCCATCAAGCGATATTGAGCTTTAAGCGTCGATCTGGCGGGTTCTGCTCTGTCGTTCGCTTCAACGTCGTAGATAAACAGCCGAACTAAGTAGAACAAACCTGCAAACCAGACAACGACACCAACGATGTGAAACACCTTGAACCATAGGTAGGGCATTAGCTTGGCTCTCCAAACAGGATGAGTGGACGAAAATCAGGTTGGCGATTGGTCAATAGAGTTGAAGGACAGACGATCGCCTGTCCCTCTCCCCGCGCAATATAAGGGCGAAATACTGGCGGGGATAGCGGTAACGGCGTTTGGACTTACGTCACGACCGCCAAGTCTGCGGGGCGATCGCCGCGATGTCGTTCCGTACTGCCCTGTCGGTCTTGCTTCGTCAGCAGCTCGAAGGCGCGATCGCCAATCGCTGCTTTGACGTCAGCCTCCAAGGCATGCATGACATCGCAGTTGAGTTGAAAAGCGAAGTTCGCTTCCTCCACAATTTGCTCGGCCAGCCCATCGTCCACCTTCAACGAGTTCAACGCATCGCGATAGGTTTCCTTAAACTCCCGTTTAGCTTCCGGAGTCGGCATGGCATCGAATTCGTAAAAGCGAGTGCCGCGAACGTCGGGTAAATCCAGCGCCGATCTAACGACGCGCATCAGCCCTTGACCCCCCGACAAATCGCCGAGATAGCGCACGTAAGCATGGGCCACTAGCAACGCTGGATTCGTGTTGGCGACCCAGCGGATTCTGGCGACATACCGTTTGCCAGCATCGGAAGGCTGGATGCGATCGCGCCACTGCTCTCCGTAATAAAACTCAAGGTCTTCCTCTAAATGGGCCTGACGGTTCAGCTCAGGGAAGTAGAGAGGACCGACAACCGCACCATTGCTGTGGCGCTGCATTTCTTCTTCCAAGGTGGAGTAAAGGAAGTAAAAATCTGCGAAGAGCTTGCGCAAGGGCTCCCGCTCCACAATTCCCTTGAGAAAACACTTCATGAAGGCAGTATTTTCTGCCACGGTATGGGAGTGGGCGGTGCCCAGTCTGAGTTGTGCCGCTAAATTACCAGACATAATCGGTACCTCTTGTCTCGATGGTGTTGAGGGTTAACAGGACTAGATTGAAAAGTCCGAGCGAGTGCCAGCGGCTGGGGAGGCTGCAGTTTGTTCGGATGCATTGAGTGGCCAATTCACCCAGTCTTGGGGCTTGAGGAATGTCTCGTACAGGTCTGCTTCGGGGGTACCCAGTTCCGGATGGTAGTTATACTCCCACCGAGTTAGGGGAGGCAGCGACATCAAAATGGATTCGGTGCGACCGTTGGTCTGCAAACCAAAAATCGTGCCGCGGTCGTACACCAAATTGAATTCGACGTAGCGGCCTCTGCGGTAGAGCTGGAAGTTGCGCTCGCGATCGCCGTACTCCATCCTCTGACGCTTCTCGGCAATCGGCAGGTAGGCGGGTAAAAAGGACTGACCGCAACTCTGCACAAAGGCGAAGATCTCCTCCCAATTCCTGGAGACAGAACCCACGCGATCGCTGGCGGCTGCGGCTAATCCATCGGGGTTTGGCCCTGCATATAGCGGGCTGCGATCGTCTTGATAGTCAAAGAAAATACCGCCAATACCCCGCGTTTCCTGACGGTGCTTCAAATAGAAATATTCGTCGCACCACTGCTTGAATACCGGATAGTAGTGGGGATTGTGGACATCGCAGGCGCGCTTGATGGTGCGGTGAAAATGAACGGCATCTTCCGCAAAGGGATAGTACGGGGTCAGATCGACGCCACCCCCAAACCACCACACGGGACCCGCTTCGAAATAGCGGTAATTGAGATGGACGGTAGGAACGTAAGGGTTGCGGGGGTGCAGCACCATCGAAGTCCCAGTCGCATAGAACCCGTGACCGATGGCATCGGGTCGCTGGGTCAAGATTGCAGGGGGCAGCGACTCACCCCATACCTCCGAAAAATTCACGCCCCCCTGTTCGAAGACTCCCCCATCGCGAATCACTCGCGTGCGACCGCCGCCCCCTTCGGGCCGCTGCCAATTATCCTCCTGGAAGCGCGCCTCGCCATCTAATTCTTCAAGACCTTCGCAGATGCTGTCCTGCAAGTCCATAACAAACTGCTTAGCCCGCTGGCGAGAGTTACTGGGATAGCCAAACTCGTTGGCATGCGAGGTTTCAGTCCGATCGAGGTTGCGGGTGGCAGACAATTGCTGACTCATAACTGTATTTCCCGAATGATGTTGAAAAAGAAGGCGATTGCCGCTGCTAACAGATGGCTGGCGACAAATGCCCCGACGAGAGAAGGCTCTCTCAGCCCTTAATAGATTTATAACCAACTAGCGATTAAGTTCAGAATGTTCTAAAAACTTAACATGCTCGGTCTGGTATTCAGGGATTTCATTAAAGCTGTTTTTATTCCAGAAGTCCTATGATTGAAAGTCTTTAAGGTAATTTTGAGAAAACCTTTGTTTCTGGCTTATGCAGTTGAATACGTTATATAGCTATATGGTAGATATTGTTCCACACGATCTCGAGGGCATATGGTCGCTTCATTACAGAACACCCCTGAAACTGCTGCGTTCGCTGGCTCGGAAGCGCGTATTCAAGAGACGGTGCTGACCCCCCGCTTCTACACCACCAATTTCGAGGCAGCGGCCGACATGGATCTGTCCCTCCAACAACCGGAATTGGAGGCGATGTTGGAGGAAATGCGGACGGACTACAACCGCTATCACTTCGTGCGCAACGAATCCTTCGATCGCACCTGGGAGGACATTGATGGAGACACCCGCGCAGCGTTTATCGACTTTCTAGAACGTTCCTGCATGTCCGAGTTCTCAGGATTTTTGCTGTTCAAGGAGCTGTCCCGCAAGTTAAAGAAGCGCAACCCACTCCTGTCGGAAATTCTAAATTTGATGGCCCGCGATGAAGCTCGCCACGCCGCCTTCTTGAATAAATCCATGGGGGACTTAGGACTCCCCTTCGACTTACCCCACCTGACCAAAGCTCGCACCTACACTTATTTCCCCCTCTCTTGGGTGCTGTATACGGTCTATCTATCCGAGAAAATCGGCTACTGGCGCTACATCACCATCTTCCGCCATTTAGAATCCCATCCAGAGCACAAGTTCCACCCGCTGTTTGACTATTTCAACAGCTGGTGTCAGGACGAAAATCGTCATGGAGATATCTTTAAGGCGCTGGTGCGATCGCAGCCTCGATTGTGGAATAACTGGCGCGCTCGTCTGTGGGTCAGATTCTTCCTGCTGTCCGTGTTTGCCACCCATGCCTTAACCGTGCGCGAGCGAGCTGACTTTTACGAGTCTCTGGGTCTAGATCCGGTGGCATACGATCGCGAAGTCATTTGCCAAACGAACAATACGGCTAAAGGGGCGTTTCCGGTGGTATTGAATACCGACCATCCCGAGTTCTTCCCGCGGTTGCAGCGCTGTTCGGATAACAACGTCAAAATGCAGGCGATCGATCGCAGTTCGCAGCCCAAAGTTCTCAAGAGCATCCGCAAGCTACCGCTGATGGCTTCTACCCTGTGGCAGCTATTGCGGTTGTACGCGATCGCTCCGATTGATTGCGAAGCGCTGCGCGGCACCGTTGCTTAGTCAACGCTCGTAAAGGGTCAGTGCGGAACCGAACCGTCGGGCATCCGCGCCCCAGTCAGATCGGCATCCGTAAAATTCGTTCCCGTGAGGTCGGCTCCCGTGAGGTTGGCCTCTTTCAAAATTGCTCCTTTCAAATTTGCATAACTGAGATCGGCCCCCTGCAGATTGGCTTGGGTGAGATCTGCTGCAGCGAACCCCGATTGAAGCGTGCCGGAGAAGTTCGCATGACACAAACGAGCTCCTGACAAATTAGCATCGAACAGCAGGGCACCTCCCATCTGGGCATAACTTAAGTCGGACCGACTGAAATTTGCATGACCCAGATCGGTTCTGCGGTCTGAGGAAGACTGCAGATCGGCATCGATCAACAATGCACCTGTAAAATTTGCGGCAGTTCCATTAATCCCGCTCAGAATGGCCTTGAGCAAATAGGCTTCAGTCAAATTACAGCCCATTAATTTGGCACCGCTCAGATCGGATTCCCGCAGTCGGGCTTCCGACAAATTGGCCTGACTGAGATCCGTTCCCCACAACAACGCTTCGCTCAGATCGGCCTGGTGTAGGTTCGACTGACTCAAATTACTTTGACCCAACCGAGCTTGCCGAAAATCCCCCTGCTGAAAGTTAGTTCCGGCTAAGTTGACGTGCAAGAGCTCCGATTCCTGCAATATTGCTTTGGCAAAGTCGCGATCGCCTTCCCCATACCGTCGCAATATCTCTTCAGCATTCATTGCATTCCCCAAACATCCCTATCAAACTCTATCGGACGTTCTCGGACTGTACCTCAGTTGCTCGACAGAGCTACGACAATTCAGCACCGCCCGAGATATTGGCGCACAACCGCACAAGCGCGAGACAGATTCATCGCGAATCATCCAATATATTATTTGATATACATATAACTAATTAGCTATATATAGTTCACTACGCCAGGCACGTATTTGCCTGCGTTGTACATCCCCATAAGTTTGTTCAAAAATCATGACTGCAATTATCAAACGGCGCGAACGCGCCACCATCTGGGATCGCTTCTGCAACTGCGATCGCCAGCTGAAATCCTTAAGAACGTCTCTCAAGGAAGCGCTCTGTAGAGCGCTTTTCTGAGTTTGATACAGCTTCCATTTCTTGTCTATTCAAGGCAACTTTCAACGAAATAGGAGAAACTACACCCTGCCCCAAAAGTTTATTTCGATTTCCCCTGAGATGATTGAGATGATTTTTGAGACGGAACAAACGATTTGAACTGTTTGAAGGACTCAGCCTGTTGAATCAAGCGCTCGCTAATGCGATCGCAAACCAGCTCGCACAATTCGAAGATGGTTGGATCGGCGATGGAGTAGAAAGCACTGACTCCCTTCGGCTCTCTCTCGAGGATGCCTGCTTCCGTTAATAACTTGAGGTGCTTGGAGATGTTAGCCTGCCCTAGGCCCGTGGCCTCAACAAGTTCGTTCACGCTCAAAGGTCCAGTCCGCAAGCAATTCAAAACCTGCAGTCGACTGACTTCGGAAAGCAGCTTAAAGTAGTTTGCAACTTGCGCTAGTACTTCTGAGTCAACAGCAGACATCTGGGATACAACCATACCATTGTATTGACTAATAACTATATAGTATCACCGGCGATCAGTGGGTAGCGTTTTCCAAGGTTCTTGTGCAAACGGGCCCCTGGCGACCAGATGAGAGGATGATTGCAGTTGTCTACGATCTGACTCTAAGGTTTTATGCGCTCGAAGCGTTATTACTTGTCCGAATAAACTATTTGAAACCACTGAGGGCAAGTCAAAACTGTATATTATTTAACTTCGCCTGCAAATATCATCTTATTTAGTCGCAAAAAATTTTAATAGACCATCTTCAGGAATCCGGTGTTGCAATGCCGATTTGAGGCTGATAATACGACCGCTACAGAATCCGTTAGAACTAGGAATTCAAAAGAATTTAGTTGCAAAACGCTCCTTTTTTAAGACTTGGCAATAATACTGTTAGTCATTGATAATTTGCTCGAAAGTCTGACGGTTATTCGGTAACCTCAAAAAGCGTTTTTTCGTTACATTAACCTTGGGAAGGATTCATTTATGACTGTTGATGAAACCTTGCGGAATTTTCTATCGTTTTGTGGGAAGTCATTTGCTCCAGTTTTGCTTGCCGGTTTGGTCTCAGCTTGCGGCGGTGGCGAGACAGTATCGGACTCGCCACCCGCAGTGGAATCCCCCACAACCCTTGAAGAAGGGGTTGACACGGCTGCCGATAGCACGGTCCCTCAGGAGGGAGGGAGTTTAGTCTGGGCTCGTTATGGGGATGCTGATTCTCTGGACCCGCACCGCACTACAACGACATTGTCCTGGCAGATTTTCGATCAGATTTACGACACGTTGCTCGCCTTTAATGACGATGGCGAGGTGGTGGCCAATTTGGCCAAAGCATGGACGGTGAGTGACGATGGATTGGAAGTCACGTTTGTCTTGAATGAGGGGATCTCCTGCCACGATGGCAGCACTTTTGACGCCGAGGATGTGAAATATACTGCCGAACGAGCGATTGGCGAAGAAAATCCTAGCGTTACTAAGGGGGCTTGGGGGCCAATTTCAGCGGTGGAAGCGATCGATTCGCAAACGGTGAAGTTTGTCTTCGAGCAACCGTTTGGGGCATTTATCTCATTTATGGCCGACCCCTTCTCCAGCCAGATTTGCAACAGTGCAGCTGAATTAGGAGATGACTTCGGGGTTAGCGCTGCAGTGGGGACCGGCCCCTGGAAATTGGTCAGCTGGACGAAAGGAGATTCCATTGTTCTGGAGAGGAATGCCGACTACCAAAACTTTGGTCGACCCATTGAAAATGAAGGGGCGCCCTATCTAGACGAGCTGATTGTCAAGCAAATTCCTGAGGCCCAGACTCGATTGGCGGGCTTGCAGACCGGCGAGATTCAGGTCATTGCAGAGCCCCCCCTTGAAGAATTAGATGCGATTAATGCGGACCCCAACCTCACAAACCATATTGCAGAAAAGACCGGACAAAATGTGTTTTTTGAGTTTACGGTTGCTCGTCCCCCCTTCAACGATATTCGGGCTCGTCAAGCGGTGGCCTACGCAATCGATCCGGATGCGGCGATCGAGTTAGTTTTTGGGGATGTTGTCGAACGGGAAAAATGTACGGTGGCCCGAGGTGTTCTGGGCAACGACCAGGAATTCTGTGCCGAGCATGGCTACAGTCACAATCCTGAAATGGCTAGGGAACTGCTAGCAGAACTGGGGTACGGACCGGATAACCCGCTGAAGGTGACGATGATGACTTGGGTGGGGGGTAATCGAGAGAAGATGGTGCAGGTGTTTCAAAACCAGCTGGCGCAAGTGGGAATTGAAACCGATATTGAAACAATGGATATCGGAACAATGAACGCCCGTGTTAAGCAGGAGAACGAAACCGATAGCGGTCAAAGTACCTTTGACATGATGGGATGGGCCTGGTACGACCCCGATATCTTGCACCAGTTATGGCATTCCCCCGGTGCCTATAGTGGGTATCAAACTTCAGAGCTAGATGCACTGTTAGACGCCACCCGCACAACCGTTGAACCGGAAGCTCGTCTGGCCGCCGTTCAAGAAGCCCAGAAGTACCTTTTGGAAAATGCGGTTCACGTTCCGCTCTACACCCCCGGCTGGCTGTGGATTTATACCACCACTTCGGAGGTGGATGGCTTCAAAATTGGACCGTTCGATCGCCCTCTGTTCAATGACGTTAAACTCAGCTCTTAATACTGAGCTATTAATCCCTCGCTCGGTAGGGGGGAAGTGTATCCCCCTACCCACCTGTACTTTTTATGACTCGATATATCCTCAAGCGCATCCTCAGTGGATTGTTCACCATTTGGGTGACCACTGTGGCAGTGACGTTACTGATTCATCTGGTGCCGGGGGATCCGGTACAGATTATGTTTGCTCAGTCGCAATCCACCACTCCAGAACAATTGGAGCAAATTCGCCATCAACTGGGTTTAGATCGCCCTATCTACGAGCAATACATTCTGTATATGGGTCGCATTCTCCGGGGGGACTTTGGCACCACCATTCGGGGAAATCAGCCGGTATTGGAGCTATTGTTGGTGCGCTTGCCCAATACGTTAGTGCTGGCCTTAAGCAGCCTGATGGTGACGATGGTGGTGGGTGTGACAGCGGGGTTTTTTGCCGCCTACAAGCGGGGCACCTGGATCGATACCAGTTTGATGACAGGGGCGATCGTGGGCATCTCCATCCCCAGTTTTTGGCTGGGACTGATGTTGATGTACGTCTTCTCAATTCGGTTGGGCTGGCTGCCGGTATCCGGTACTGACTTTAAAAACCTAATTCTGCCTGCCCTGACTTTAGGGTTAGCGAATGCAGCAGCGGTATCGCGACTCACGAGATCGTCGATGTTGGATGTATTTGGGCAGGACTATATGCGTACGGCCCGCTCAAAGGGACTGGCAGAAAGTGTTGTGCTGGCGCGCCATGCCTTTCGCAACGGTGCGATTAATGTCGTCAACATGCTGGGGTTGCAGTTTACTTACATGATGGGTGGGGCGATCGTGGTGGAAAACGTTTTTGCTTGGAACGGGATAGGCCGGTTAGCCATTCAGTCAATCTTTCAGCGGGACTATCCCACAATCCAAGGCTTTATTTTAATCTTCGCGACGGTGGTGGTAACGGTGTCAATTGGTTTGGATATTCTCTATGCCTGGATCGATCCACGCATCAATTACGGCTAACCAATGATTCAGGATGGGTCTAAACGAGAGTCGAGCGATTTGCAGCAGATAGACGGCAAAATCTATCGGGCAAAAAGGTTTCTGCGGGTGTTGTTGAGGAGTCCCAGCACCAAACTGGGGGCTGCCATCTGCCTGCTTCTGGTCCTGACGGCAGTGTTTGCACCCTGGATTGCCCATTTCAGCCCCACTGAGATGGGGGCGGGCAAGCCCCTCACCCCCCCCAGTGGGGACTATTGGTTTGGCACTGACGATCTGGGTCGAGATCTGTTTAGCCGCATCGTTTATGGTTCGCGATTGACGTTGCAGGTGGGGACGATCGCCGTTGGCATCTCCTTGACAGCAGGGGTACTGGTGGGATTGGTGGCGGGCTATGCCGGAGGCTGGATTGAAGCCATCTTGATGCGGGCGGTAGATGTGCTGTTTTCGTTTACGGAAACCTTGATTGCATTGGCGGCAGTGGCAGTCTTGGGTCCTAGTTTGACCAACGCCATGATTGCCGTAGGGATTAGCTCGATCCCCTTCTACGCTCGCATTGCCTACGGGGCAGTGTTGGTAGAGAAAAACAAAGACTATTTCAAAGCTGCCCAAGCGGTGGGAGCCAGACACGGGCGGTTGATTTTTCGCCATATCCTGCCCAACATTTTGTCCCCCATCATTGTGGTGGCCACGGTGGGGGTGTCTGTGGCGGTGCTATCTGCATCGGCCTTATCCTTTCTGGGCTTAGGGGCTCAGCCCCCCTCCCCAGAGTGGGGGGCGATTTTGGCGGCGGGGCGCGATTATTTTAAGCGAGCCCCTTGGGTAACGACATTTCCAGGAGGGGCGATCGCCATTACCGTTCTGGGCTTCAACCTGCTAGGAGATGGCCTGCGGGAAGCCCTGGATCCCCAACAGCGGAGGTGACGATTGTGGCATTACTGACCGTTCGCAATCTCACCACCCATTTCCACACCCCTACGGGTATTGTCCGCGCGGTGAATGGGGTCAGTTTTGAAGTGCATCCGGGGGAAACCGTCGGGGTGGTGGGGGAATCGGGGTCGGGGAAGAGCATAACCGTGCTTTCTCTGCTGCGGTTATTGCCCAGCCCCCCCGCACAAATTGTGGAGGGGGAAGTTTGGTTTTCAGATCGCGATTTGCTTCAGCTTGCTCCCAACGAGATGAGGAAAATGCGCGGAGATCGCATTGGCACGATCTTCCAAGATCCCATGACCTCCCTCAATCCCGTTCTGACAGTGGAGCGACAACTGACAGAAGCTCTGCGACTGCATCTCCACATGGGCAAGGGTGAGGCAAGGGAGCGCGCGATCGAACTGCTCGATCGCGTCGGTATCCCCGATGCGGCAAAACGGCTGAAAACCTATCCCCATCAGTTTTCGGGGGGGATGCGCCAGCGGGTGATGATTGCCATGGGGGTGGCCTGCAAACCCGAATTGTTAATTGCCGACGAGCCAACTACGGCCCTTGACGTGACAATTCAGGCGCAAATTGTCGCCCTGATGAAAGAACTGCGCCAAGAGATCGGCATGGCGACTATTTGGATTACCCACGATCTCTCTTTGCTTGCGGGCTTAGCGGATCGCATATTGGTGATGTACGCCGGACAAATTGTCGAATCGGCCCCCCTGCACCAGCTCTATGACAATCCGCGCCATCCCTACACCTTGGGCCTGTTGCAAAGCATCCCGAGAATGGACGAGGTGCGCCGCACTCGGCTCAAGCCAATCGATGGAAAGCCACCAGATTTAATTCGCTACCCTATCGGCTGTCCGTTTGCTCCCCGCTGTCCGTTTGCGATCGATCGCTGCCTTCAAGAGGATCCCGACTTGGCCACCATTGGACCGCAGCATCGAGTGGCCTGTTGGGTGCAGCCACAAGGGACCCAAGTTCTGGCGGAATTTCGAGAGGCGAGCGCATCGGTCGAGCCCTCCGATTTCAGTTCTGCATAGTTCCCCTCTTTCCACCTCGATGCGCTTTCAATGCTTCTCAATCGATCTTTCATGAAACGCTAGCGCTCTCCCATGACTCAACCGCTTGTTAGTGTCGAAAATCTCAAGGTGTATTTCCCTGTCAAGAAAGGGGTAATTTGGCAGCGCCAGGTGGGTCAGGTCAAGGCAGTGGATGGTCTCACATTCACCATTCACCGCGGAGAAACACTGGGGTTAGTAGGAGAGTCGGGGTGCGGAAAAAGCACTGCTGGGCGGGCCATTTTGCAGATGGAACGACCGACATCCGGCCAGGTGTACTTCGACAACACCGAGCTAACATCCATGTCTGGGGAACCCTTGCGCCATCAGCGCCGGCGAATGCAGATGATTTTTCAAGATCCTTATGCGTCCCTCAATCCTCGCATGACGGTGGGCGGTATTGTAGGGGAGCCACTAACCGTGCATGGCTTAGCCAAGGGGAAAGCGATGCGCGATCGCGTTCGCGAGCTGCTGGAGATGGTGGGATTGGATCCGCAGCATGTCCATCGCTATCCCCACGAGTTTTCTGGAGGGCAGCGTCAGCGCATCGTTATTGCTCGGGCTTTGGCAGCCAACCCTGATTTCATTATTGGAGACGAGCCGATTGCGGCTCTAGACGTATCGATTCAGGCTCAGGTGATTAACCTACTCCAAAAACTCCAAGCAGACTTGGGATTAACCTACCTATTCATTGCCCATGATTTGAGCGTGGTGCGTCATCTAGCCGATCGCGTCGCAGTGATGTATCTCGGCCATATTGTCGAGCTCGCCGATCGAGTCAGTTTGTACGAAAATCCGCTCCACCCTTACACGCAATCGCTACTGTCAGCAGTTCCAATTCCAGACCCAATCCTGGAAGCAAAACGCGAACGCATCATTCTGAGTGGAGATGTGCCTAGCCCTCTGAATCCACCCGAAGGCTGCTGTTTCCATACCCGCTGTCCCTTCGCAAAGCCAGAATGCATGCAGGAACCTGCACCAGAATTTCGGTTTGTTGGTCCGGGACATCAGGTAGCATGCCACTTGGTTGAGTCAGCTTAGACATAATGAATCTCGCTCCGTAGGACAAGAAAGTCCTTTTGACGGTCGTTATCAGCGGGCAGCATCTTTCACTGCTTAGGTATCCGGCATTAGCGAGTGGCCATCTCCACCCCCCAGCCCAAAGATCGAGCCCGCGATCGCGCGATTTCCGGCACATCGGCAGCAATGAAATGCTCGTGCAAAATCTGTACGCTCAGCAGGTGATTGATGGTGGCATCCAGCTGTACTCGATCCGCCACAGAAGTACCTGGATGGAGGTAGCGTTCGAACAACTTCGAGACGGACGTACTGTTCAGCAAGCCAGTCCTGGCGATCGTATCCGGTCTCAAATACCTCTCGCACAGCTCTAGCATCGACTTCTGCTGCAATGAATTTGTATAGGCAGGAGGGGCCATAAATGCAAACTTTTGCCGGTTATATAACGCCTCCGGCAATATGTCCCGCATGGTTTCTCGCAGAATGTACTTGTCCCTCTGTCCCCGAAATCGCATGTGGGGGGGCACTGTAACAGCAAACTCAACCAAAGGACGATCCAAAAAGGCCGGTCGAGCCTCCAACGAATTCGCCATATCCACGCGATCGCCTGCCCAGCCCAACACCTGAGACTCGAACTGGGTTTTAATCCACACGTATTGGGCCTTGTCTAAGGGATGGCGACCCTCAAGCTGATTTGGGTCGAGGGTACGAGCAATCGCTGCCCCCGGTGCATAGTCTCGCAGTCTCTCGCGGAGATCGGGATGTAGCAAGCCCATCCCTTGAGGAGCTGTGGATAACCAAGACTGCAGACAGCTGGGGGTAAACCCAATCCGCTCCGTCAAAGCCGGATCGTTTAATCGTTTCTGGGCCAGTAAATTCCCTTTGAACAAGCGATTGCTCTCCTGCAACCAGGTCTCCAGCTCGTCCCGTTCTGCAGGCGAGGCTGCCTCCATACCGTGCAAAATCATGTCCAAGCGCAGTTGGGGATAACCAGCAAACAGCTCGTCAGACCCTTCGCCAGTCACCACCACCTTGTAACCTGACCGATGCACGTACTCGCTCATCAGCAACTTAGCCACTGTAAACGTGTTGTAAATACTGCGTTCGGTGTGCCATATCGTACGGACAAAGTGGTCGTAGAGATCCGTCCCTCGCACCATCAAAACTTCGCGATCGGCCCCCACCGCCTCGGCCATCTCGCGGGCAATCGCCGTTTCGTCATAGTCCCCATCCTCAAACCCAATCGTGAATGCCTTCACCGGAGCTTGCTGGCAGGCAGAGGCAATGCCCATGATGGAGCAAGAATCAATGCCTCCAGACAAATAGCAAGCCACAGGGACATCGGCTTCCAGTCGCAGTTGAACCGCCTCGATAAAATGATGCCGGAGCGCTTCAATATAGTCCTCTTCTGGGATTGATGGGCGATCGCCCATCAACGGAAAATTCAAATCCCAGTAAGTGTGGCTGTGCACCTGAATCCGCCCTCTGCGCCGTTCGCACACCACCATCTGACCCGGCTGTACCGCGTGAATCCCTTCAAAGCAGGAGGTTCCGGGCACCATCGTTTGCATGAGCTGGTGAAACAACCCTTCGTGAGAAAAGGAGCGATTGACGGATGGATGCGCAAACAGGACTTTAATTTCTGAGCCAAAGACGATGCCATCTGGGGTCATCGTCCAGTAGAGAGGTTTTACCCCAAACCGATCTCGCACCAGCGTTAGGCGATCGGCATCCCGCTCGTAAAGCGCAAACGCAAACTCCCCCCGCAAATGAGACAAAGCCCGCTCTAACCCCATCCGATCGGTCAAATGAAGGACTAACTCGGTGTCGCTCTTGGTGACAAAGCGGTACCCACGGGACGTTAGGTCGGCTCGCAGGCGTTTGTAGTCGTAGAACTCGCCGTTATGGACGATCGTGTAGCGCCCATCTTCAGACACAATTGGCTGCCGACCTCGATTGGCATCGAGATCGATGATGGATAGTCGCGCATGAGAAAGCCCGACTCCGCAACCACTCAAGATCTTCCAACCAAAACCGTCAGGACCGCGATGTTCTTGAATCGCAGCCATTGCAACCAGTAGTGCTGGATCGACAGGGCGAGATGCGTCATGGTGCAAGATACCTGCGATGCCGCACATAACAAATAGCCTAATGGTTAATTCTTGGGTGGGTGAATCCTATCGGTCTGTGCTCGGACTTTATGAATTCAGTGGGATTTCTTTAGAACAACTGCTTAGTTGGGGTTATAGATACTATCCCTGGATGTTTCGAATACCTTGTGTGACTTAGATAAGTCTCGCCCCTTTCTAGTATCCGCCTGAGAGCCGTGGAAAAGCCTCGCTGATGTTACATTCGCGACATTCTCTTTCAATCTTCGCCGCTATGATACTGAGATTATTTTTTTCTACAAATCCTAAACAGTTTGCGGAGATCTGACGAGCGCCATGACCTTCTCGATTGTTGCTTGGGATGAAAAGTCTGGAATGACGGGGGTGGCAGTCGCCACTAAACATCTTGCTGTTGGAGCAATGGTGCCCCATGCAAGGGCCGGCGTAGGAGCGATCGCGACTCAAGCCCAAACCAATCCCCTGTTGGGTATTCGCGGGTTGGAAATGCTCGAACAAAATAGCCGGTCGGGGCGTGATTCGGCACAATCAGTTTTGCAGCGTCTGATGCTGGAAGATAGCGCTCGCGAAGAACGCCAGCTACACATCGCATCCTGCGATGGGGAGACAGTTGCTTGGACCGGCAAGGATTGCGTTGATTGGGCAGGACATCTCACATTTCAAGGTTTTTCTGTGGCGGGCAACATGCTGGTGAGTCAAGCCCCCTTGGATGCAATGGCTGAGGCTTACCAGCAATTTATACACGAACCATTCAGCCATCGCCTATTGCTTGCTCTAGAAGCGGGCGATAAAGCTGGAGGTGATAAGCGAGGTCGACAATCCGCCGCTATCTATGTGATGGGTGCGGAAGCTTATCCACACCTCGATCTACGGGTCGATCACCACGCACAACCCATCATCATGCTTCGCACCCTGTTCGATGAGTCTTGCAAAGACTATTATCAGTCCTTCCGACAGTCAATGCCCACGGGGCAAGTCAATTGTCTACCGATGTCTGCTTAACGGCCCCCAAGCAAACATTCCGATTGAACTCTGTTTCTCTTTTTAGAACGTCTCGATTGCGGTACCGACATGGGCTGGTTGTTGGATCGTGAAGAAACCTACCTATTTGTTTATTGTCCCTGACAAGTCGGTTCTCGCGATCGAATTAACAGAAGAACTACTACTGGTACCAGAGTTTGCTCGCACAGTTCGGCTGACGTTGGGTGAAATATTTTTGATTGGTTGAAACTTTAGAGCAATCACGCATGACTTGGGAGTTGAGCTTGACTCAAAGGCAATGGCAAAATGGGATCTTTAGGGGTTCAGAGGGCGAAAAAGCGATTGACAGCTTGACATGCCCCTAGAAAGCGCTGTTCCCATGTTCCACTGAGAAGGACAAAGCTCCGATCGCGCTGTTCTAATTCCCGAATGCACCGATCGCGAAACCACTCTCGTTGGTGGGGATGGTTGCGCTGGCAGTCTTCAACCCAAGGGACATCGCAATCGGTAACCAAATACAGATCGTAAGTGCGGCGATCGGCCTCTGCACGAATCCAGTTGGGGCAGCGATCGAACAACACCTCGCTCCAAATCGTGGTGGTGATGAGATCGGTGTCGCAAAATAGAATGCGATTGGATTGAGGGGCCAGAGCCTCCTCGGATGCGATTTGCCCTCGGGCGATTCGATCGATGTCTTCGTAGTCGCAACGACCCTGTTTGTAGTCCAGCAGGCTGCGAGCGTATTCGTTGACGTAAACCGTTCGATAGCGATCTGCTAATTGGCGGGCGAGGGTGGATTTTCCGGTGGATTCGGGACCGATAATGCAGATGCGGCAGAGGAAGTAGGGACGCACGCAAGGAGGTAGATAGTTCCAGTTACCCAGGGGATCGGTGCGGATTGCCGTGCCTGAAATGGGGACGAGGGTCCGATCGCGATCGACGGGAATGTATTGGGCACCGAGGATTTTAGCTAGGGTCCAGCCGTAGTCTTCGGAGGCAAACACCAAGTCTGGGCCGATGGGCAAAACGCGGCGGATGCTGTCGTGCCAGATTTGCCAGAAATCGGGATGGTCCTGCGGTTCTTGAGGGTTTTCGTCCGTGAGGTGAATGACGTCTGCATCCGGGAACATCTGGCGCATCCAGTTGAAACGCAAGTGGCCGGGAATGGGCTCGCAGGCGAGAGAGCAGACCAGCACCGACAGGCGATCGACGTAATGGCGGGCGAAGTCCACCAGATATTGATGCCCGAGATGGGGGGGCATAAATTTACCCAGTATCATGCCCGTTCGGGTTGGGGGGCGATTGTCTTTTTCCATGCCAACAGTCCTGTGGTGGCCAAGCCGAGAAATACGGCGTAGAGGATAGCCGTGGGGTAGAGTCCTTTCACCATATAGATACAGATACCGGGCTGGTTCAACTTGAGGTTACAGTCCGAGAGGCGTTTCCGGAGAAAATCAGCAATCTTTCCGTAGGGTTGGAGATCGGTGGAACGTAAGTGGAGATACTTGGCAGTTGGTGTCTCCCAGTCCGA
>JBFRWN010000001.1:0-24483 GCA_051439605.1 Synechococcus sp. | reverse complement strand
CATCAGGGTTAAGTTCAATGGCTCGGTTATAGTCTGCGAGGGCCTCTTCGTAGCGCCCCATTAAGCGATAAGTCTCACCCCGCTCAGCAATGACCCAATCCAAGTTGGAGTTCAGTTCGAGCGCACGAGTAAAGTCCTCTAGCGCTTCATCGTAGCGCTCCATGGCTCGGTAAGCTTGGCCGCGGCTACCAATTGCCCAGGCATACTCGCTATCCAATTCGATAGCCCGGTTGAAGTCAGCTAAGGCCTCTTCATAGCGCTCCGTTAAGCGATAAGTCTCACCCCGTTCGGCAATGACCCAATCCAAGTTGGGGTTCAGTTCGAGCGCACGAGTAAAGTCCTCTAGCGCTTCATCGTAGCGCTCCATGGCTTGGTAAGCTTGGCCGCGGCTAACGATTGCCCAAGCATTCTCGCTATCCAATTCGATAGCCCGGTTGAAGTCGGCTAAGGCCTCTTCATAGCGCCTCGTTAAGCGATAAGTCTCACCCCGCTCGGCGAATGCCTCAGAATACTTGCTATCCAATTCGATAGCCCGGTTGAAGTCGGCTAAGGCCTCTTCATAGCGCTCACTCAAGCGATGGGTATGACCGCGTCTGACAATAGCAGTATCCAGAGTAGGTTCCAGCTCAACTGCATGGTTGAAATCTGCAAATGCATCCTCAACTGCATGGATAAAATCTGCGTATGCATCCTCCCGAAACCCATTGGATAAATGAGCCATGCCACGTAAAATGTAGCTTTCTGAGTACATAGGATGAATATCCAATGCACGATCAAATCGTTCTATGGCCTCTGAATATTCCCCTGCCAAGAGGAAAGAAAACCCTTGGTAGTGAAACGCATTTCCAATCCCTTCCTCTTGGACATCCGCTGCAAGTTGCCCCAGTAAACGAGTACTTTCTTTAATGACTTCAACCTCATCTCGATCTAAATTAGAAATAGAGATATTAGAAATAGAGATATTTACACTAGGAGTCTTGGCTTCACGATAATCCTGGGCTTCACCAAATGTGCCAAAACTTCTATGCTGAGTGGAGATCTGATCAGAACTACCTCTTAGAAAAGTCTCGATCAACTTATCAAGCATCCGCTTTAGATCAGCAATTGTTGTATTATTGTCCTCATCTATTTTCAGCGCTTGATTATAAGATGCGACTGCCTCAATAGGTTGTTCCAGTCGATCGAAAGCCAAACCCCGGTTCATCCAGGCTTGATGGTAATCATCTTTATATTTAATAGCCAGATCGTAGGCTAGAATAGAATCCTCAAATTGTTCATTATCAAACAGAGCATTGCCGTACCCAAAGTAAGCAACGAAGTTATCGGAGTCTCGCTCAATAGCTTCCTCAAAATGACTAAGCGCTTCTTCTAGCTCTCCTTTTCGCGATAAAAATTCACCTCGCACAATCCATACAGCAGCATTATCAGGATTGGCCTCTATAATATTAGAGAGCTTAGCCAAAGCATTCTCCTCATCTTCTGCAAAATCAAGCACTGCTTCTGTCAGTGGAAATATATCTTCTAAATTGCGTCGTTGTTTTGCAATCAAAGCAACAGTAATTTTAACTGCTGTTATAAAAATGGTTCCTGAAAAAATAACAAAGAAAATCAGAACAATTATGCCTAGTCTTACTTTCTGCCTATACTTACATTGGGCTTCCAACAAATATTTGTTAGCAACTTCCATCTTTTCTTTGGCTTCTCTTTCAGACTCTTTCGCCTTTTGCTCTGCATCTTTCGCCTCTCGTTCTATTTTCAGAGCAGCTTCAACTTTTCTTTTTTCTAGCTCACGACTGGCACTAAGGAAATGATAGTCTTTAACGCTCAAGCTCTTCCCCATAGCCCATTCATTTGCCTGCTGCAATTCCTCATCTCGCAACAGAAAGGAAGTGTCCTGAAATTCTGAAGCTATCCATTTATTGATTTTATCTGCATAGGGGCGTAAATTATCTAATTGCCCCTCCACCCATTCCAAATCAAAAATGATTTGATAAATACGGTTACGAGGCCGAATTTTATTTCCTTGCTTAACAACCAAACCAGATAGACGTAAATCTATTTCTGCAAGACTTTCAATGGCCTCTATTTTCCCCTGTTGTAAGATTTGCTTGTAGATACCCAGCATTCGTCCGATGCGAGGATTATCTTTTAAGATACGATCGCGAATAGTTCTTAAGTGCTCGGGATAATCCTGGGATTCCCACTTATACAAAATCCGATCTTGCACTAACTGTTTAACCCATTCCTTCTCTGCACCTTCCGGAATCAGTGACTCTGATTTCACGATCGAATCGCAAATTTTTTGAGTTAGGAATGGTTGGCCACCGGTCCAATATAAAATTTCTTTGAGGACTGCTTCTGGATTGTTTGTTTTTTCACCCAATCCCTGTCCTAATGGTTCTCGAATTTCATCTAACGTAAAACCAGTCAGATCGATCGCTTGACCAATATTAAACGGGGTACGACCTTTGTCCCGCATTAAGTCTGAAGGATTGGCAACCCCAATCAGAACAAATGCCAAACGGCGATAGTCTGGTTTATCTGTCCGAACATTATAACAAGATCGAATAAAAGCAAAGAAATCATCACGAGCAAAATCTCTTAGGCTGAGGATGCTATCGATTTCATCAAAAAAGATAATAATTTGTTGAGAGACTTCTGCTAAGAGAACTTTCTCGATGAATTCTCCCAGGAGCTCTGTAAATGTAAATGAATCTCGCTCGCGTAACCAGAAACGGGGATTTATTTTGTCAGTTAAATTGAAACTACCAATCAAGTTTCTAATAACTGCTGCATACCACTTTTTAGGTGTAACCTCTTTGCTACTACCAATGCCGCTAAGGTCAATGGCTGCACAAGCAACTCCTTCAGATTGTAATCTCTGCATCACTCTTACGCGAACACTCGACTTACCCATCTGGCGGGAATTGAATATATAGCAATACTGCCCTGACTTGAGAAACTTATAGAGTTCCCGATCTGCCTGTCGCTCAACATAAGTTGAATCGTCAGCCAACAGACTGCCGCCAACATGATATTTGATAGGCTTTGGCTTGGGGGTAGGAATAGGTTTACTATTCATAGCGATAACCCAGCTAAGAACAATATCTTTTTGTCAAGCAAGACAGAATTTGGATTGAGAGACTGTGCTTATCATGCTTTTCTAGTTCTCTTTTAATCGCTTTCGGAAATAGCGACGATATAGTTCAGATCGTGGTCTTACCTCATTTCCATCGAAATCCACTAGTCCCATAGCATGTAAATTAAATTCGGCTTTAGCATCTAAACACACAGGATGTTCAGAATTAACTACAGTGCTCATAGCTGATAGGAGCTCTGGATGTTGTTGTAAGTTTCGTAAATGACGTCTCAGGTGGTTACCATAAATGCCTCCTTCAGTCGGGGCAGACTGCAAAATGAGATCGAGGTTCTTGTTGTAGTAGGCAACCTGATGGAGAGCAACTCGAATCAAATAGGGATGTCCACCTACTAAGGACATTAAGCGATCGACCTGTGTATCGTTCCAGTCCAGCCCACAGCGCCTAGCTATTTCTAAAACTTGATCGGAGGTAAATTCTGGCAAATTAATTTCTATTCCTACATTAAAAGGAGATGAGTGGGTGTCCATCTCAATATAAAGTTCTGTGGAGTAAGCAAGAACAAGACGCAGCTTTGACCAAATGTTGTTTGTTTTTGCTTGCTCATGCCAGACGCGAATCAGTTTAAGGAACTCTTTGGCATTCCGTTGATATGGAAATATAACATCTACATCATCCAGAGCCATGACCAAAGGTTCCTCAACTGAGGGTAGGATGCATTGTTCAAAAAAATCCATGCAATTATCATTAGGACCAAAATAGTCTTCATCCCAATAGTCATCAATTTTCTTGGGTGAAATTCCTAAAGAACGACTGACTAAAGCGCAGAATCGTCGCAAGAACAGATTTAAATCTGCGCAGGTATTCTCTTCAAAACGTTCCAATGAAATTAGGATGGTTTTATAACTCTGCTGCTTTGCATAATCTAAAATTCTTATCAACAATGTTGTTTTTCCCATATCAAGTGGGGTTCTTATGTGTATGAGAGCAGCCCTATTAGTGATTTCTTGATAACAAAGTGATTCAATCTCAGGTCGTTCAATATAAAATACAGATTTTAAAGGTACACTTCCTCTAGGTCCCTCTAAACATCTAGAGTCTGGATCCATTGGATAGCAGCTTGTTCGTGGTTTCAAAGATTCTGAGTCTTTCTTCTTTCGAGCATCTTTTTCTTCCTTCAATCTCTTCAAAACATCATATGGCTGCAGAAGTTCAATGCTTCTAGGTTTAATATGCTGATCGTCTGTTAAATCTAAGGTGTAATCTGGTGCTATTTTTCTCTGTCCTCCTTGCAGAAGAGCTTGCCGAGGCCAAAATATTAGTTGACCTGCTTTATCGCTGAGTTCAATTCTTCCGGCTGTATAGCCATGCAGACGCTGCACATCTTTATTACTACCTAAATACTCTAGGCCAAATAGCGATCTTCCTTGCCAGACCCGCCTTGCTTCAGTGCCACCCTCAGAAATATCTTGAAAAGTAACATCATGCATATGACCGCATAAATGAGCCGCAAAGCGTCCGTGAGCAACAATCTCACCCCTAAGATCTTGTTTTGACTCGGTAGTCAACCAGGAAGGGGGGTGATGTGTAAGCAGAAGGCAAACATGATGTTGTTTTGCCCAATCAACACCATTTCCACTACAGGCTTGATGAAACTGACGGGCATGGATAGCAAGTTTACCTTCATAGTCATCACTAGTCAGTTGAAGGAAACTGGTATTCAAACCTAAAACACCCAGCTTTGCTTGTTCTTTTTCAAAAGTGAATGAAAAATCTCCGGGAAGAATACCTTCGTTTAGTTTCCTGGCTCTAAAGGGTTGTTTTTCCCACCATTCAGCATAGTTTTTAAATGCTGTAGTAACGACTTGACGATAAGGAGAGTCAGCTTCTTCCCAAAATTCTTCCTGTATATCATGCAACTCTGGCCATTGTTTCAGCAAGCGAACACAGGGATCCTTAAAATTCGGTCGAACTAAGTCATGATTGCCAGGTACAGCTAATAATTGCGGAGATGAACCTAGCTTTTTTAAGTGTGTCCATAGTTCTTCTAGAATGTCATCGATTCGATTAAATTCTTCTTTGCTACCGCGTTGTGTTAAATCGCCAGTGAATAAGACTAAATCCCAGGGTCCACATTTCTCATGCAGACTCTCTAAATCCTTAAAAAAAACTTCTTTTACGCTTGGCCAAAGCCAGTTCTGTTCTTGCATTCCCTGATGCAGATCTGTCAGATGCAGCCAACTGAAGCAACTCATATAATCCTTCCCCCGCTGCTGTTTTCATCATCAAGCTTATAAATAAATCCTTGTAGAATCTGTGATTTCCGGCGACGATAATTCACTCTCTCCGATCTGCTTCGATCGTTGCCTAGCAGTTTTCCACGACCTTCTGTCTCTCAGGAAAAGGAGAGCTTCACTGCCAACCTCTAGAACACAGAGCTGAAGCGCCTCTACATAGTAGTTAAGGGCTTTACTCTTTCCCTCCAGGTAAAGATACCTCTTTACTTAAGACTAAGTCTTAAGCCCTAAAAATGTACCTCTTCTTTAGATAATTTTATCTGTGATTCGACTGCTCAGCTTCTCGGGAATGAGGATTAGATTCAAGGAATATCTGAAGCGCATAGTCTCTAGGGCGTAGTAGGTTATCTATGCTACTGGTTCTAGCACCTAAGACACTGAATCCGGATTTATTGATAATAATTCAATTAGTAGCGCTACCCTCTTGGAGAATTAGTATTTTAGGTTGTGCAGTTACAAAGTTTGATTGACTACACTGTGCGTAGTGTTTTGACTTCAGTCGCAGACACTTCAGATCGTGTCTCCAAAAATCTTTGCAGAACAACCATAAATATTGCCTGATTAGACTTGTTTAGACCAATTATGTAGATAAACAATTGGGAATCGAAAAAGGATGAATTGAAATGTGTATAGAATTGTTCGCCTTATGGTTGCTCGCTGATGAACTGACAAAACAAACGTAGCCGTGATACCAAAAGGGCTCGATGCCGCATGAGGCCTATGTGGCCAGTGTGGGAAGCAAGCGGTAGCAAGGCAATACAGCCAAAACCCATTACAACGCGCCATTTGTGCATTTTGCTAAGCTCAATTATCACAACAAAGTTCTCCCTAATCGGTGGGGCTGATTGCGACCATAGCCAGCGAGATCGAGTATGGGGTTGAAAATCATCGTACTGGTAGCGATTGCCCTATCTTTCCTGATTGCCCCTGCGATCCTCTACGGAAAGTTCCGTTGGGAAGCGGATGCAAGAATTCGGCGGAGAAACCTGGAAGCGGCACGCTTACCGATCGCCCCAAAAACTTACAATCCCCAAGAATTAGAAGGTTTGCCTACCCCCGTGCAGCGTTACTTCCGTACCGTTTTGCAGGTAAACCAGCCCGCTATCGCAGCCGTCAGCATAGAACATCAAGGCACCATCAACTTGAGCGAGACTGGCGAACAGTGGCTGTCGTTCGCATCCACCCAGCGCATCATCATCCACCCCCCCGGATTCGACTGGAACGCCCGCATCAAGATTTCACGTAGCATCCCGGTTTACGTGCATGATTCTTATATTGCATGCGAAGGTAGTCTTGATGCGGTCCTATTCGGTCTGATACTGCTGGTCAATCTGCGGGAAACCCTGGATTTGGCGCGAGGTCAACTCATGAGTTTTCTTTGCCGAAGCAGCATGGTATCCAACTGCACTGTTACCAAGCCAGGGTGTTCGTTGGGACGCGGATGAAGACTCATCAGCCAAGGCAACGTTAACTGATGGAGAAAACAGCCTTTCAATGCTGTTTGTTTTCAATGAATCAGGAACAATCGAATCAATCCGTGCAGAGGCTCGCGGGCGCATCGTTGCAGGTGATGTAGTTCCAACGCCTTGGGAATGCCGATTGAGTCACTACTAGCTGCAGGACGGCATGCGCATCCCTTTCGAATGCGAAGTGGCATGGATCCTCCCCAAGGGGCCTAAACCCTACTGGCGGGGGCGAATCACCCGACTGCGATATGAATATTCAAAATGAGCGATTGCGCCACAATGAGAGTCTTACGTGGCTTGGCGTCAGCTAACCTCTGCCCTTGGCCCTGCTTGCCGGGTGGCTCCACTGACAAAACCGGAAAAAAATACTGATGAACAACAAGCGTCAATGATGGCACTCGTAAGGATATTCAGTGTGACATCCGGTGCTACTGGTACCGCCAGGATGAGCGTCTGCACCCAGAGTGCTAATCAATCCACCCAGTAACAATACGACCGCTATTCCCAAAGCAGATAATTCAAGGCGTTTCAATATATCCTCCTGACCCGCTCACAGTGCAGTTACTGCCCATCTTTCCCTATAGAGTCCAGATGGATTCATCAAATTATGTCGTACGCGAAAGCGATTGGGCAATACTTATACCAGCAATGACGACACATTTTCTGGCTAGTTGAGCCGACAACCGAGAGCATGAAGGCCTACGTTAGACAGCCAGGGATCGTGCACTCTTCCGCATCCCCTTACCTGTTTCACTGGAGAACAGGAGTAGAACCCACCTTAGAACTAAGTCAGCTTCATTTGGGCAAAATAGAGCGCGGTACATCTCCCGTTAGCCCCTATTTGATCCAATTTTTGGCAACATTTTGCTCTTAAGCCCCACTGCAAAATATAGACAGATTGTGAACTGGACGTGGTGAATCAACGCATTATCAGAATTGCTCATAGGCACTGGATACGCGATCTTAAAAAGAAAAAACCCTGGGATTGGCTAACTGCCGTTATACTTCCCGGTTTTGGATTTGTCATACTCCCGTTATTTGGTCTGATTCTGGTTTCTTTGCAAATCCAGGAGAGTCGTAAAAATGTTCTCGAAGAGCTCGAGCATAGTCGATCGCAGCTTAAGCGGACACTGAATCAACAGGCATTGCAGGGCTATTTGAACAGCATGTCTATTCTGATTGCTGAAAAGCTTGTCGTCGATCCCGAGCAGTCCACATCATCAGCAAATACTGCCGCAGCAGTTGCGGCAAGGGGACTCACAACTACCGTTTTAAAGCAACTCTCTCTCTCAGAGGACTGGGACAGCAGTCTAAATTCTCGAGAACCATCAAAATTGTTTTTCTCTCTCAGTAAAGTACAACCCCAAAACAATCCAACACAATGCGCTAGCGAAGAGAATCTTTGCATACCTGAAAAAAGAGCAGTTATCGATCTCTTAGTAGAAGCTCAACTGGTCAATGCCAATATTCCGCCAAACTTCTTTAGAGCTCAAATTGATAGCGAACAGAGTCATGCCCCCGACCTCGAGGTCGATATCTTTGACAATCAAGCTGAGGAAATAACGGCACTACTCGTCAGCCAATCACCGCAACAGAATGCCATTCCAGCTCCGAAGATATCGCTAGAAGGCGTAAATCTGGACTATACAGATTTATCAAGCGTTGACCTGAGCGCCACTAACTTGCGTAGAGCCCATTTGCGCCATTCATATTTACGGGCAATCCAACTGGATTTGGCAGACCTGGGTTTGGCACTCATGCAGGGGGCCAATTTAGAAGGAGCGAAGTTAAGGCAAGCCACACTGTCGTATGCCGATATGACGGGGACGAATCTTAGATATGCGTCGATGGTAGGCGCGAATCTTGAGGGATCGAGTCTAGCGGGTGCAAGCTTAGAAGGAACAAACCTAAAGGACGCGAATCTGGAAGAAACGAATCTAGAGGGTGCTACCTACACCACAGATGAGTCGGGATGCCCAATTGAAGAAGTGGATTTATGTCAAACTGTGTTTCCAGTTGGATTTAAACCAGAATCCAGAGGAATGATTCTTTGGTCTCCGAATTAGTTTTGGGTTCTCCAAAATTCCTGACTTAAGTCATTCGAGCCTCTGCCAAAGTCAGCTCGTTGCAATGACCACTGCCACGCTCTTATTACATCGCTCGATGGGCTCTGCAATTCCGCAGCACTACATCCTGTGGGCTGTGGAATGTCTTGGTGAAGGATTAGATACCCCAAGCCTGAGAATTCTTGCCGGGCTGAACGTCCAACTTGAATCAACCGAGGTTGAACCGTACTTTCAAAAAACATGCCAAGAGCTCAACATCGAACTTCAACCTCAGACTGCCGAACCCAGAGACACAGCATGGCTGGTAAAGAAAGCCTATGACCTCAGAGAAATAACCGCTGAGGTAGCACTGCAGATGATGGTTCAGCTGTACCAGCAGTCTCAATATTCCGATCCCCTCTTGGCCATTTGGTACGACATGGCAGAAGAGCTTGAGCTGAAAGGCAGCGGGCATGAGGGGTGCTTCTATCCTCCAGCAGAACTGGAGCCTTTAGAAGACGCTCTTAACTACGAATGGTCGCTATTTGCGAGAGGATTGCGCCTAACCCTCCCGGATGAATTGAATGACTTCATCCAATGTGAGGAATGCGGTCATATTGGTGAGGCGCTTCTGAAACGCAAGACAATGGCTGCTAAATTCATTGCACTACTCCCTTGGATTCGGCGCAAACCGCCGCTGTATCCCACCTGCACAAAATGCGGGTCATACCAGTACCGCAATATGGCCAATCCAGACGTCAGAAACGCCTATTTCCAAAAGCTTGAAGGCGTGCGTTCGGCTGAGGCCAAAGCGACTCGATGATTGCTGCCCCCCACAATCAGTCACCGTTAGCGAGCCAATAATCCCCGCTGCGAGGCCAACCGCACCTTCCCCTGCTGCGCCCAAGTTTGCAGCAATTCCACCTGCTCCCGAGCTGTCCGAGCCAGCGGCACCATTTGCGCCACCGACTCCAAAATGTCCTCGGTGGTAAAGTCCCGATTTTGACTGAATGCCAAATGCATCGCTTCAATAATCGCCTGCTCGATTTCCGCCCCCGAGAATTCCGGCGTTTCGTAGGCCAACCGCTGCAGGTCGTAGTCCCGAATCGTCTGCGATCGCAACTTGCCTAGATGCACCCCAAAGATCTCTTCCCGCTCGTCCTGAGTGGGCAGATCCACAAAGAACACTTCATCAAAGCGCCCCTTGCGCAGCAATTCTGGAGGGAGCACCTGAATGTTGTTCGCCGTCGCCACCACAAACACGGGCGCTGTTTTTTCCGCCATCCAGGTAATTAAGGTGGCGAGGACTCGCCCGGTTGTGCCTCCATCGCTGCTGGCACTGGCCCCGAATGCCTTGTCGATTTCATCAATCCAGAGCACGCAGGGGGACATTGCTTCTGAAATTTGAATCAGCTGGCGCGTGCGCGATTCAGATTCACCGACTAGCCCGGCAAATAGGCGACCCATATCCAACCGAAGGAGAGGCAGATGCCAGTGATGGGCGATCGCCTTGGCCGTTAGCGATTTCCCCGTCCCCTGAATCCCTACCAGCAGCAGTCCCCGAGGTTGCGGTAACCCATAGCGACGGGCTCGTTCCGTCAGCGCACTCCCCCGCCGCATCAGCCATGCCTTGAGGTTATCTAAGCCCCCGATATCGGCAATTTCCGTTGAAGCTGGATAAAACTCCAGAATCTGGGTTTGGCGAATTTTCTGTTGCTTCTCCTCTAACACCAAGTCGATGGCATCGGCAGACAAAGAACCCGACTGGGCGATCGCCTTCCCCAACGCCTGCCGAATTCGCCCCAGCGTTAACCCCTGACAGGCCCGCACTAACCCATCTCGTTCGGCTACGGGTAATGATTGTGCTGGGCCCAGCAGTTGGGCGATCGCCCCTTCAATTTCACTGGAGGCCGGTAACTCAAACTCCAACACCGTGATGGTCTCCCCCAAATCCGCTGGAACCTCCAGCATGGGGGCCAAAATGACAATCGTTTTCGCCTTCGAGCGCAATTTACGGCCCAGATTGCGCAACTTTCGTGCTACAGAAATATCGTTCAAAAAGCGATGAAAATCCCTGAGCACAAACACCGCTGGAGCTCGGTCATCCGTCTTTTCCACATACTCCAGTGCTTGTAACGGATTGCGCTGCGCAGTCCCTGCATCGGTTCCCTGCAAGTCGTAGCCGGTGACAAAATCCCACAGGTAAACCGTGCGTCCCTCGCTCGCCTCGGAGATCGCCTCTTCAGCCCGCTCTTCTTCCACCGTGCTGATGTAAATGACGGGGTAGCGAGCCCGCAGCAAGAGATTAAATTCTTCAGAAAACGTATTCATGCCCCTCAGACTAACAGAGGTCTGAGGTTTGAATTGTGATGGGACGATTGAAGATAGTTCGATTGATAAGGTCGATTGATAAGGTCGATTGAGAATGGGGTGATTGTGCAAGCTACCTTCCAAGCATTTAGAACTTACTGCGGCATTTGGTTACTCGATGGCTCGGTGGGGTCAGGGGACAAGGTGTCCTGAGAACTCTCCTCCCCTTTCAAGGTTTTGATTTCACTTTCGAGATCGCTGATGCGATCGATCAAGGAAGATAGCGCTTTTCCCACCGGGTCAGGCATGAGATGGTGATCGAGATCGATGCCATGGTCGGTAATGCGACGACAGTGAATCGGGAGTACTATCCTGCCCGGAATACCCACCACACTCATTTCATCGGGCACATCTTTAAACACCACCGAGTTAGCCCCCACTCGGGCCCCCTTGCCGATGGTGATAGCCCCCAAAACCTTCGCACCAGCCCCAATAACAACACCGTCTCTCAATGTCGGGTGTCGCTTGCCTTTATCCCATGAGGTTCCCCCCAAAGTCACCCCGTGGTACAGGGTTACGTCGTTACCAATCAGTGTGGTCTCGCCAATCACCACACCCGCCCCGTGATCGATGAAAAAGCGGCGTCCAATCCTGGCCCCCGGGTGAACTTCGATCAGGGTCAACCACCGAGAAAACGCACTAATATAGCGAGCTAGTAACTTGTAGCGGTGCTGCCACAACCAATGGGAAATTCGGTGGGCTAAGAGAGCGTGAACCCCTGGGTAAGTGAGAAGAACCTCCAAGCGATTTCGGGCGGCGGGGTCCCGCTCGAACACGCAATCGATATCCTCCAACAGCTGATGCCACCAGCTCAAACCGCCTTCTTTTCTGGAGGACGCAGGACGAGCTGTTGACCGGGACTCCTGCGGTTGCTTGCTAGCAATATCCGAGTAATTAATCGGATCGACCATGTACTGGGCTCAAGTGTGTGTCAAGAGATGGTTGCGGCCATTTCAGTAGCGCCAAAAACGTCTGTGTCTAGTTAGGGCTCCGGGTTGCTGAAATGTATTAAGCGAATGCAGGTCTTCGAACTGCCAATTCAGTCTAGCCCCCTACATCATTTTCGTGAACGGGTAATGCAAAGTCGTTCCATTTCTATCAAGTGGTGGGGGTGGTCTGACCTCAGGCGACGATCTCCACAATGGAGGGCGGAAAACAGCTACAGCTCAGTACAACTCGTATTCCAGCAGCTGACAGGCGATCGTGCCGTTATATATCGGTACCCGTTTGGAAGACTTAAGCCCAATGGACAGGGCTAATTCTTTATTCCCGCTGAGTACATAAGCTTTCCAGCCTTTGAACCGCTGTTTGAGCACATCCCCCAATAGCTTGTAGAACGGTCCTAGCTGGCGACGATCGCCGATGCGTTCACCGTAGGGAGGATTGCAGACAATGATGCCGCGATCGCTGGGGGCTTCCACGTCGGACAGGTCGCGACAGGCAAAATCGATGTGGTTATCCAGGCCGCTGTAGCGGGCGTTGGCATACGCCTGTTCTAATATTTCTGGATCGCGATCGCTGCCTGCGATCGGAGCAGCTAACTCCTTACGTTCGCCATCGGCGGCTTTGTTAAGCAGGCGCACCCAGGTTTTACCGTCAAAATCGGGCCAGGTTTCAAAGCCGAAGCGATCGCGGAAGCTGCCGGGGGCAATTTGGAGAGCCACCATGGCCGCCTCCAGTGGCAGCGTACCAGAACCGCATAATGGGTCTAGAAAAGGTAAATCGGGGGTCCAGCCGGAGAGGTCGATCAGGGCTGCGGCAAGAGTTTCTTTGAGGGGGGCTTTGCCCATGGCTGGGCGATATCCGCGTCGGTGCAGGCTATTTCCCGAACTATCGAGGCTGAGGGTACAGACATCCCGATGGAGGTGGATGTTAACCCGCAGGTCTGGAGTGCGGGTGTCAATGCTGGACCGTTCTCCAAATTGCTTCCGCTGCCAATCGACGATCGCGTTTTTCACCTGCAGTGCGGTGTAGTGGCTGTGGTTGAGAGCCTTAGTCTTACCGGTGGCGTTAACGGCAAAGGTGCGATCCGAGGGGAGATAATCTCTCCAATCGACTGCATGAATGCCTTTGTAAAGATGGTTGGCGTCGGGGCAGGGAAATTTGCTCAGTACTTGCAAGATGCGAAAGGGCAGTCTGGCCCACAGGTTAGTGCGGTAGAGCAGCTCGCGATCGCCCCAAAATTCCACCCCACAAAAGTTGGGTTGAATCCGCTCTGCCCCCAGGTGTTCTAATTCTTGAGCGGCGAGGGGTTCTAGCCCACGGGCCACAGTGGCAAAATACTCCGGCATTCGTCGGTCAGGGTGAAGGTACTGCTAGACTGCCACGATTTGCGTGCAGGGTGGTCGGATTTCGAATGGGTCTTCCGAGCGCCAGCTCGATCGCTATCCTTCAGCGGTCATTTGGGTTCAAGACTTTGACTCCAGATGCCTGTTTAAAAGTCCACAACCCCTATCCTAGAACAGCCCCAATGCCCCTCCAGTTAGTCGCCCATTCGCAAGGTACAATTGGTCCCGCCCCCCGGAATAGTCATTTCCCATGATTTCGAGTAACGACTTTCGCACCAACACAACCATCGAATTAGATGGTGCGCCATGGAAAGTACTGGAATTTTTGCACGTTAAACCTGGTAAGGGGTCTGCGTTTGTGCGGACCAAAATTAAAAACATGCAAACCGGGAACACCATGGAGCGTACCTTCCGGGCGGGAGAGATGGTGCCCCAAGCCAACTTGGAAAAAGTGGATATGCAATACCTCTACCAAGATGGCGACAGCTATATCTTCATGGATATGGATACCTACGATCAGGCACCCCTGCTTGAAGAGCAAATCGGCCCGCAAATTAAATATCTAAAAGATGGCATGGATGTTGCCATTCTGCGTTGGAACGATAACGTGATCGCAGTGGAACTGCCTAACACCGTTGCCCTAGAGGTGGTTGAAACCGATCCCGGAGTGAAAGGAGATACCGCAACAGGTGGCACCAAACCCGCCAAGCTGGAAACAGGCGCTGAAATCCAAGTGCCTTTGTTCATCAAAATTGGCGAAAAAATCAAAGTAGATACCCGATCTGATTCCTACCTTGGTCGTGAAAACAGTTAGAAGCGCGAAAACAGTTAGGTCTCCTCAACGTCATTGCATCGGTTTAGTTCCAGCATCGGTTTAGTTCCATAATACGGAGAGCAGGTAACCCTTGAATTCGATTAACTGGCAAGAAATCCGCAACCTGCTTGCGGCGATCGACCAATCTGATGTAGTCGAGTTTTCGCTAGAGGCTCAGGATTTCCGCTTAACGGTCAGCAAAAGCGAGCGTGGCATCGTTATGGCCAGCCCTGCTGTTCCTGTAGCACCTGCTGAGATTCTTCCTGCTGCAGTTGCCAGTCCAACAGCTGAGGCGGCTGTTGCTCCTGCACCCGTTGCTCCGCCTCCCCCTTCTCCTGCTGTTGCTATATCTAGCGAACCTCCCAGCCACTGGGTCCCCATTACTGCCCCAATCGTTGGAACCTATTACTCTGCTCCCGCACCGGGCGAACCGGTCTTTGTCTCTCCAGGAGATCGCGTTTCAGAAGGGCAAACGGTCTGTATCATCGAAGCCATGAAGGTGATGAACGAACTGCTGGCAGAAACCTCCGGTCGCGTCACCGAGATATTAGTGAAAAATGCCGAGCCAGTAGAGTTTGGTCAAGTTGTGATGTACGTCGATCCGACCTAGTTGTGGCAACTTGCCCTGTTTTCTTCTGAAATCGGTAGCCCAGCCGATCGCTGGTTTGACTGACGGATTCACCTTGCAGCTTCAATCACCTCTCTCAACCCACCCATGGCAGCTCCAACCATTCACGGTTCCACCCAATTGCTGGGGCTGATTGGCGACCCTGTAGCCCACAGCCTATCTCCCGCAATGCATAATGCAGCGCTTGCCCATATGGGGATTGACGCTGTCTACTTGCCATTCCCAGTCAAGTCAGCTGAGGTTGGCACGGCTTTAGCTGGATTTCAATCGATTTCTGTAATGGGTCTCAGCGTTACCATTCCTCACAAGCAAGCGGTTTTACCCTTTCTGGCTGAGATCGCAGACGCAGCCCGGAAGGTGGGGGCAGTCAACACCATTTATCCATTGCCTCAGGGGGGATGGGGGGGAACCAATACAGATGTCAGCGGTTTTCTACATCCCCTCAAGCAACTCGATCGCGTCTGGAACCAGTCGACCGCGTTGATTTTAGGGTCAGGTGGTGCTGCACGCGCGGTCATTCAGGGGTGTTTTGAGCTGGGATTGGAACGGGTGGTCGTTGTGGGCCGATCTCCCGAAAAACTGGCAGCCCTCCAATCCACTTGGTCGGGACTTCATACCGCCACCTGGGAAGATTTACCCCAATGGCTACCTCAAGCTCTCCTAGTGGTCAATGCCACCCCACTGGGGATGCAGTCAGAACGCAATCCGGATGCAATTCTCAAAACCCCACTATCTAAAGAGCAGTTGGAACAACTGCCCAAGTCTGCGATCGCCTACGATTTGGTTTACATTCCCAAGCCCACTCATTTTCTCAAGTTGGCAGATTCCCTAGGCTTGGTCACCATTGATGGATTGGAGATGCTGGTTCAGCAGGGGGCGATCGCCCTTTCACTTTGGCTAGGCGGTCGCGAGGTACCGGTGGATATCATGCGGCAAGCAGCAATGGAGCACTTGGGACTGGAATAAGACTTCACCCGAAAGGCATGACCTCCTGTTGAGAGACATCTCCTCTAGGTTTTTCCATTACTTTGTCCCATCTCTGCGACCCTCACAACTCAGTCACAACTCTAAACGAACCCCAACTAAACAGAGGCAAAGTAGTAGAGTAGTGAAACAAAACCTGCTGACTTAACTTCTAATGTCCATCTCTTCTCCTCCCGCTCCGTCTTTGTCTTCCGAACTGGTGAATGCAGCGGATCGTGGGCGGCTGATTCTGGTCACTGGCCCCAGCGGTGTAGGCAAAGGCACCCTCATCAAAGCCTTGCGAGAACGTCATCCAGATCTAGGGTTCTCTGTTTCTGCCACCACCCGTTCCCCTCGCCCCGGCGAACAACATGGCGTTCACTACTACTTCTATAGCCGCGAACAGTTTCAAGAACTGCGCGATCGCGGGGAGTTTCTAGAATGGGCAGAATTTGCAGGAAATTGCTACGGCACCCCCATCTCTCCTGTGATCGAGCGGCTCAATCAAGGCAATGACATCCTGTTAGAGATCGAGCTACAGGGGGCTCGTCAAGTGATGGATCGCTGGCCCGAAGCACTGAAAATCTTCATCAGCCCTCCCTCTATGGAAGAACTGGAGAAACGATTGCGCGATCGCTCCCAAGATTCAGAAAACAGTATCGCCCAACGCCTCAAGACCGCCGAAACCGAGTTACTGGCAACTGACGAATTTGATGTCACAATCGTCAACGATCGTCTAGAGGACACCCTAACGGCCCTAGAGGAAGTGGTGTTTGGACCGGCTGAGGAGCGCATAACAACTGACAGCTAGACTGTTGTCTTTGAAATGAGCAGTTGCTAGCCACAAAGGGTTATTGTTAACCCACTTATTTACTAGCTCGCGTATCGTGAGCCCTCACAGTTCAGCGCCACATCATTCGTGAAGGATTCAATGGGTAGTCCATGACTGTACTTGGCCGCATTGCCGTTATTTTAGGAACGCGACCGGAGGCGATTAAGCTAGCCCCTGTTATTCAGGGGTTGCAAGATGCAGTTGATTTTGATGTTGAAGTGGTCCTGACCGGCCAACATAGAGAAATGGTGGCGCAGGTGATGGATCTGTTCGATCTGAGCGCCAATATCAATCTGGACATTATGCAGGCAGGGCAAAGCTTGACTGACATCACAGAACGCAGTCTGCGAGGTCTAGATCGCTACTTTCAAACTTCGCACCCTGATTTCACCATCGTTCAAGGGGATACCACCACAGCATTTACAGCGGCTTTAGCAGCTTTTTATCAAAAAATTCCCATCGGCCACATAGAGGCTGGTTTAAGGACCGACAATCTGCTCAATCCTTTCCCGGAAGAGGCCAATCGCAGGCTGATTTCTCAGTTGGCCACCCTCAACTTTGCCCCCACCGATCGCGCCGTAGAAAACCTCCGGCGATCGGATGTCACGGGGCGGATCGTGAAGACTGGCAACACTGTCATCGATGCGCTGTTGCAGGTGGCAGATAAGAACTTACCGTTCCCCATTCCAGACCTTGACTGGCGATCCCATCGCATTCTGTTAGCGACGGTCCATCGCAGAGAAAATTGGGGCGATCCCCTCATATCCATAGCGGCTGCTTATCGAACGTTGCTCGATCGCTTCCCCGATACAGCTCTACTCCTACCGTTGCACCGCAACCCCACAGTTCGCAAGCCTCTCAAGGCTGCCCTCGACCAGCATCCACGAGCCTGGTTGGTGGAACCCCTGAGCTACGGGGAACTGGTGGCGGCCATGCAGCACAGCACCCTGATCTTGAGCGATTCTGGCGGGATTCAAGAGGAAGCACCAGGGTTGGGCAAGCCGGTATTGGTGCTGCGAGAAACCACCGAGCGGCCCGAGGCGATCGCCGCGGGGACAGCCCGCCTTGTGGGCACAGGCTCCAAAGATATCGTAGAAGCAGCCAGTCAGTTACTCTCTAACTCTGAGCTTTATACTCAAATGTCCCAAGCCAGCAATCCCTTTGGGGATGGACGAGCTACCCAGCGAATTTTAGAGTCGCTGCGGGTGTTTTTCACCTAACGGGCAGGTTCAATTGCAGATGATATTCATCGCGATGTGCATCGGTAAAATTGGCAATCTTTCCGTTGGCCTGTTAGGAAGTGGAACGTGAGTTGTGATAGTGATTGACTGATTTGACTTAGTGCGATCGCAAAGAACGATCTCAGCCCCTTCACAACGAATGAGGAAAGTGTAGCTTCGATACGACGATGACTACGGATGGTTGATTGTTGAGAAGATTGCTTGCTTGTCCTGCTCTGAGTGATTTTAAGGATAGCAATGAAATGTTTAGGATTTGAGACATTCGACACCGTTGTCGTTAACCCATCCACATGGTTAAACTGTGCCGAGCAAGATACCTAATCGACGGATAAATTACAGCAGGCTAATTCTCAGATATTGCTTAAAAGCCGCGCCTTTCTGAGGAGAAAGGAAAGAATCGATTCTCGCACTGTCTCGATATCTAGCCTTCCTTCCATTCCCGCCTGAAGCAGACAATTCCGACCTTTCAATGTCATTTCCAGTGTTGAAGGGTTGATTTGTACTTTGTAGAAACCGTCCGAAGTAGTTGGCAGCTTGTTATCTTGCTGACCTGAACCAGACTCCGATACCGATACATCTGGAGCAATCGCGAACACAGTACCCGTCAATGTTCCAAAATCTGGATAAGGGCAGCTACTCACCCTCATCTGTGCTGTTTGTCCTACCTCCACCAAATTGATATCGCGTGATGCTACATAGGCTTCAATGACTAGCTCTGTGTCGATGGGAGCAATCTTGGCAATTTCATCTCCTCGTCCAACAACTTGTTCGATATTCCGTAAATTCAGCTGCTGAATAATGCCCGCAACAGGAGCTCTTACCACCGTGTTTTGCAGGTCTACTTCCACCTGTGCCAGATCGTCCTCTTCCTGAAGGAGTTGTTCTTCCAGCTCTAACTGCTTTTGCAATAATGCCTCTCGCTCTCGATTTAGAGCAGCCAATGCAGCAACATTGCTAGATCGAATTTGCTCTAACCGTTCCAAAGCCCGACTGACGGGAGCTTCACTGGGATTCAAAGATGCCTTAGCTCGTTCCAACCTTGCCAATGCAGCATTGAGAGCAGACTCCCTTTCCAATACTTGCAACTGGGATATCCCTCCCGAGTCTGCTAATTGTTGGTAACGCTGATATTCCTCTCTTGCTAAAGCAACTTCCGCGTCTACTGCATCCACATCTGCTTGGGTCACTAGCTGACGTTCCCGATAGTCACTTTGCTCTAGTTCCAGTTCCGCCATATAAGCTGCAGCATCCCGTTCGGAAGCCTTTGTTTGAGCAGCAATCTGTCTGTTAATCGTTTCCAGTTGACCGTTGAGTCTATCCAGTTGTTCTCGACCTCGCTCCAAACCGGTCTCTAATTGTCGCTGTCTGGTGAGCAGTTGAGAGTCATCAATAGCAACAATGACATTCCCTTTCTCTACTCGCTGATTTTCCTCAATCGCAATCAGTTCTATCGTGCCTTCTGCTGTTGCCTGTACAATTCGCAAATCACCTGCTGGCCGAATCCTTGCAGAGGCCTGCACTGTGACCGTGTAGGGCAATACCGCAGACAATCCGACTGCTCCCACAAATCCCAACAACATGACAATGCCCCCCACTGTAGGCCAATTACCGATGGGAGGAAGGAAATCCCCTGGAGCAGCTGGTGGCAAAAAAACGGGTTCGTCTGTAGGGTCTAGGAGCTCCTTGGAGCTGTCGACGGCCATCCGTTCCAGTTCGTTATGTTCCATCCTTGCCTCCAGGTAAAAAGGCAAGATGGTCACCCGGTTGACTCCCCAACTCTTCAGGGGTGCCACTGAGTTTGAGTTCTCCTTTGTCTAACCACAGGATGTAATTAGCTCTCTGCACTACACTGGGGCGATGACTGATGAGAATGGTTGTTTTCCCATATCGAAACTCGAGCAAACGGTCTAACAGTCGAGACTCAGAGATAGGGTCAAGAGCACCAGTAGCTTCGTCCAAGATGAGAATCGGTGGATTAGCAATCAGAGCTCTCGCAATTGCCAACCGTTGCTTTTGTCCCCCTGATAAGTTGGCACCGAACTCTCCTAATACCGTCTGGTATTTATCCGGCAATTCGCTAATAAAATTATCTGCCATGGTAATCTGACACATTCTTACCACCTTTTCTAAAGAGATGCCGGGGTAAGCAAATCTGAAATTATCCAGGATACTGCGACTCCAAAAATGGGGCTCTTGAGGGACGAGCACCACCTGTTTGCGGAGACTGCTCAGTTCGAGGTCGGTTAGGTTGAACAGACCGAAGCGGATATTACCGGACTGCAGTTCGTACAACCCAGCAAATAGCTTAGCCAACGTACTTTTACCGCATCCCGACTGTCCCACTAGAGCCGTCACCTTTCCTCCGGGAATAACGAGATTGAAGTCCTTCAGAAGGTCAACTCGACCAGCATGGTGAAAGTTCAGGTTTGAGCAGGTTATGTTTCCATCATCGGCAATCCGGACTCGGGCACCAGGGTCATCATTGGAGTTTTCGGGATTGGCCTCGAGCACTTCGCTTAACCGTTGAACGGCTACTTGGGCAGTGACAAATTCGTCAATCAAGCTCACTGCAAGGGCAAGAAACCCAAGGAAGTTGCTACTCATCCCATTGAAGGCAATCAGCTGACCGATGCTGAGTTGTCCCCCAATTACGAAATAGCTACCGAGCCACAGCAAACCAATGGTGGTCAAGCTGGAAACAAATTGGGTTAGTGTAGCGCTGTAAAGACCGATCTTCGTTATTATCCACTGAATGTTGGCCAATCGACCAAAGTTGAGCTGGTATTCGTCCCAAGCTTGAGGAGTGGCAGAGGTGGTTTTGAGTACCATCGCCCCCCGAAAGGTTTCCACGAGAAATCCTTGGTTCTCGGAACTCTCGACAATCAGTTGACGACTCTTTTGTCTCAATACCGGTAAAAAAAGCAGGTTGAGACAGGCCACCAATCCAAAGGCCAGCATAGAAGCCAATGTCAGTTGCCAGCTGTAGAGGAACATTAAACCAACAGAAATGAGGGCAATGAACAGTTGACTGGGTAAACCGAGGACCAACTGAGCTAAAAATTGGTTGACGAGTCGAACATCGGCTAAGCGACTGACCACTTCTCCACTGCGGCGGGCATCAAAATAGGATAGGGGGAGTCGCAGCAGTTTGTAGCCGTAGTCGAGGGTTAACCCCAATTGCAAACGCTGACCGAACTGTCCGATTAGGTGCGCTTGAGCTAAACCAATCGCCGTACGAAACACGTTCATACCAATAATGACGGTGGCTACTGTGAAGAGCAGTTGCTTGTCACGACGAACCAGGACATCGTCAGTTAGGAGCTGCATAGCCACAGGCATAGCTAAAGCCAGCAGCCCAATCGCCACGTTGATGGCGATCGCCTCCAAAAGAATGTTGCGATATGGCCTTACCCTCCTTAAGAAACGACCTATCGTTCCAACAGTGTCATTGGGCTGTTGGTAAAATCGCTCTTCGTCGGGAACTAGCAGCAACATGGCGTAGTTTCTCCAACCATCCATGAACTGCTGACGAGAGAGATATATCAGACCGTGAGCGGGGTCCGCTACGATGTATTTTTGTCGTTTCATTCCGTACAACACTACCCAATGACGACCTTTCCAATGGAGCATGGCCGGCAAAGGAGCTTCTTCGATTCGATCAACCAATTCGGGGCTAGCTTTGACGTGACGGGCATTGAATCCTAATGATTCCGCCCCCCGCCTCAAACCAAGTAGGGTTGTACCTTTATGGCCCGTTCCCACTGCTTCGCGGGTACGAGTGAGGGAGAACGTCCGCCCGTAAAACTTCGCTACTGTCGCCAAACAGGCAGCTCCACAGTCTTCTTTACTTTGCTGTCGTACGACTGGATATTGCATCGGCTCAATGAGACAAAGTTTTCCCACCAAACATAAACATATGGGTTATGTATGTCTTAGAAGGAGCTCGACAGGAAACATCGGGAGATTAACAACAAAAGCTGTGCTGTCACAGCGAAAGTTGATGAGATGGTCACCATTAAGTGTTATTTGCTCAATGCAATCCTCAAACAAGAACTGCTTTAGAATGCCAACGTAATCTCCCTATCGGATGGAGCAATAGATTGCTGGTCTGTTATCTCTAGTCTGGAACCGCATTGCCACAAGCTTAATTGCATCTTGGGCTGGTTCCACATCGGAATGAATTTTTAAACCGTCAAGAATGCATTGGGAGCTGCATTCCAAAACTTTTCAGATAGCATCAAATAGACACTATTGCATGAAAAATCCAAAAGAAATGCTGATAAATCTAAGCATTGATGACAAAATATGAGAAACAAAAATAAACATTCAAAGCTAGAAGTTTTGTATAACCATCTCAATCTAAACCTGGCATCATCTTAGTCGATCTCGACAAACGAAAGAAGAGGGGAAAATATATACCACTCAAACAGTGAAAACCCACATTGAGGCTGTTACAAATACTCAACCCAAGGAGAGTAGAAGGTGCAATAGCTCTGTGAAGATACCCATCAAGCCTTACAAATGATAAAGTTGCTTTATTTGCAATGTAATGTTAGTAACCATGAGAGTATTCAGTGCCACCTGTATTCGTATCACACAATAAGCAACCGAAAATTCTCTAGAGATATTGCCAGGGGAAGCGCAGAATCAATAAGGTCATTTTATTCTCATTTAGTGCTGAGAATAAACGCATCAAGACTAAGTGCTCCCTACCTGATTCGTTCGAGATCGTGCCTATAAATTACACTGTCCTTCAAAGTTCCTTGCGCTTACCCTGTATATATTGCGCTCCAATAGTTACAAGGAAACACTGAAAGTACATGGATTCACACTCTCACATTGCTCTTCAGTACCCAAGAATAATTGACACCGGCCAAATTCATCCGCACCAAAGCAAAACGTTAGACCGCCTAAAAAAGGACCAGGAGCTGAAACAGTTTGTGTAGGAAAAGTGACCGAAACAGTTTGTGTAGGAATATCTTCGCCACCAATGATTTTCTCAGCCATCTCTTCATCCATAGCTTCAACGAGAGAGAGGTTATCGAGTTTCATGAGTTCCATTGATACGTCTCCCAAAGCAAAACGTCATCTATTTGATATATACAGTTTATCAGTTGAGTTTATTAAGATTTAGAAGTCTTCATAGAATGAAAAAATGGTGCGGTTCAGTTGGAGGTAAAATTTACGAGCCGTTCATTAGTGAAATCGGCAATCTTTCCGTAGGAATTGTAGCAAATAGATCGTTAGTCAAGATACCGATCCACTAGTGTGTCCTGGTGCGAACGCAAAGAACGATCCTAGCCCCTTCAGTTGAAGCCTACTCAATCATCTAAGTTTGTAAATCTGTTGCTATTCAAGAGCTTTTTAAGTCTTAATCCTTTATATATCCCCCCTAATCACTATTAGCTCTCTAACCCTTAATTTCTCCTAATAACAGCATTATGATTGAACGTCTTGTTTCGAGGTCATGGATATCCGGATTTGGTGTCAGAACCGATTAGCCATCTAGTAGGAGATCGCCTAGTCAGTCAGAAATTTGGGTATGAGCCCATTCCCTGACTAACGTTGACCCGGCAGAAAGCTACGGGGTACAGGGAAAGTCATAGCTAAAATCGCTGAATTTGATACTCGTTCTCCTTCACTTCTCGACTCCCCTGTTCGCGAACCTATTTTTTGTCAATCTCACTGGGGACTCCATCTCCCACTGTCCCGATAGAACCACCGTTATGCCAAAATCCTGCTCCCTATAGCTGCTATCGGATCCTTGGAAAACGATGAAACTTCTCTCGTGCACTGATGCTTTTGAGAATCTGCGTCACTCTCAATGGAGCGCACTTGGCTTCACGCCCAACCATTTAGATGCTCGTGGAGGCTGACGCTCTGAAGAGAACCCCTCCTGACCGTAGCTGTAGCGACCTCCCAAGTCATCTTCTGCCACCATCGGTGCATCATCGGCAATCAGCATTAACTTGGCGGTAATTTTTGCGTAGTCTTCAGGTGTGAAAAGTTGGTTGCGGATTTTGTTCAGTGCCCCAGGGAATAGGCGGACGCGGGTGGGCCAGCGATCGTAGCGGACGCGAAACCCGTCGATCGTAGCACAAAGCTGAATCCAATTTTTGTCGTCACCATTGGGCATGAGTCGTCACCATTGGACATCGATCTGGATGGTTTACTCCTGCTTATCGTGTCATGGCAACGCTAAAAGGATCACGACCAAGCCCGGAAGAAGGTGCTGTCTTGCCAAGCTGCTGCCGTGCGCTGTTCAATTTCGGCCAGAGCGATCGCATCCAAAGTCTGGAATTCTCTCGCAACGCGCACATTTTCTTTCAGTTGCGCGATCGTATTTGCAGCAACGATCGCGCAGTGAACCCCCGGTTGCGATAGAGCATAGCCCAGCGCCTGATGCATCCCATCCAGGACCCCTGGTTTGAACAAGCGACC